>JAUYAK010000041.1 GCA_030693515.1 Opitutaceae bacterium | reverse complement strand
AACCACCCCGCCGGTCGTTCCACCCGGCCCAAGTCCACCCCCGCAACTTCCCTGCCCATGCCACTCGCCCGTTTCCATTCGCAAAAAAATCCCCTCGCACCCATCGGCCGGATTAAACAGTGAGTTTTTCAGAGGCTCCTTGATTGATTCCCGGTAGGCCGGCTCGCCGAGGCAGACTTGCCGTTTCCCGTCAGACTCACCCAAGGCCACTGCCTTGCCCCTTTTCCACCGTGTTCCGAAACCACTCACCCATCCGAATAATTCACCCATCGTTTCCCATGAAAACCAATCCGTTCGAAAATCCGATCATCGTCTCCCCTGAAAAATGGCTCGCCGCCCGCAAGGAACTCCTCCGCGAAGAAAAAGAATTCACCCGCTTGGGCGACCGGCTCGCCGCGCGTCGGCGCGCGCTGCCGTGGGTGAAGATGACCAAGCCCTACACCTTCGACTCACCCCGCGGTAAAGTCACCCTCGCCGATCTCTTTGAGGGCCGCAGCCAGCTCATGGTGCAGCACTTCATGCTCGGGCCCGGCTGGGAACAGGGCTGCAAGAGCTGCTCCTTCATGATGGATCATTTCAACCCGACCTTGCCGCACCTGAAGGCCCGCGACGTGGCCTTCGCCGCGATCTCCCACGCCCCGCTGAAGGAAATCCTGCCTTTCAAGCAGCGCATGGGCTGGGCGGTCAACTGGGTGTCGTCGCACGGCACCGGCTTCAACCAGGATTTCCACGTGTCGTTCACCGAGGAGGAAATCAAGCGCGGCGGCGTGCCCTACAACTACGGCAAGATGGATTTTCCGCAGACCGAGGCGCCCGGCATCAGTGTCTTTACCCGCGATGCCGCCGGCGACGTGTATCACACCTACTCCACCTTTGGCCGCGGCGTGGAAGTCGTCATGACCACCTACGACCTGCTCGACCTCATGCCCAAGGGGCGCGACGAAACCGGGATGGAATATGGCATGGAGTGGCTCCGCCATCACGATCGCTACGACCAACCCGCCGATGTCGCCGCCGCGCGCTGAAGCCCCTCGTGCGAGTCGCGCCGTCCGGTGGCTGCTACCGGCGGCGCTGCTCGCCCTCGCTCCCAAATGTCTCTTGTGCGCGGCGGCCTACGCCGGTCTCGGGGCCGCCCTCGGCCTCGGTGGGCCGGAGATGTGCGGCGCGCTCTCTGGCTCACCGGTATCGTGGGCGTCATCGCTCGCGTGGGCCGGTGTGATGCTCGGCGTGATCGCGTTTCTCGCGGCGGCGAGGTGCCGCCGCCGGCCGGCCACAGACGATCTGCACCGCTAATCGCAGCGGGCTTCTGATCGCCACTAGCCCGTATTCGATCTGGCGACCGCGACCGCCGCCAGGTGACGTTGCCGTCATGCTCGAACTCCGCCCCACCTGCGAAAACTGCAACCAGCCGCTGCCGCCCTCCGCGACCGAAGCACGCATCTGTTCGTATGAGTGCACGTTTTGCGCGGACTGCGTGGAGCGCGTGCTCCTCAACGTGTGCCCCAACTGCGGCGGCGGCTTCACCCCGCGTCCCATCCGGCCGGCGAAAAACTGGAAGGGCGACAACTGGCTCGGCGCCGATCCCGCGGGCACGACGGTGAAGCACCGCCCAGTGGCCGTCGCCGCGCACGCCACCTTTGCCGCTGAGCTGCGCACGATCCGGCCGGAGAGCCGGTAGGGCCATTCGATGCTGGATTTCCGGGGCGCAGCCCCCGCCCCACTCCACGCTTGCCGCGCCCGGCGTGGCGGCCTCTGCTCTTCCTTTTCCCCCGCCGCTCATGCCACAAACCATCGCCGTCCTGGACTTCGGTTCGCAGCTCACACAGGTCATCGCGCGCCGGATCCGCGAGGCCCAGGTTTACTCGAAGATCTACCATTTCTCGACGACCGCGGCCCAGCTCCGCGCCGATGGCGTCGCCGGCATCATCCTGTCCGGCGGGCCGCAGAGCGTGTATGCCAAGCAGGCCCCGCATCCCGACCGAGCGATCTTCGAGCTCGGTGTGCCGGTGCTCGGCATCTGCTACGGCGTGCAACTCATGGGGCATTTCCTCGGCGGCACGGTCGCGCACAGCAAGGCCCGCGAATACGGCCACGGCGAACTGACCCTCACGAAAAAGAGCCCGCTCTTCACCGGCCTGCCCAAGCGCCTGCGCGTGTGGAATTCCCACGGCGACAAGCTCACGCAGCTCCCGCCCGGCTTCCGCGCCGTCGGCACCACGGAGAACTCGCCCTTCGCCGCCATCGAGGATACCAAGCGTCATTTCCACGGCATCCAGTTTCACCCCGAGGTCTTCCACACCGAGCGCGGTGCGGACATGATTCGCAACTTCCTCCTCGGTGTCTGCGGCGTGAAGCAGGAGTGGACGACCAAGGATTTCATCGCGCAGTCCGTGGAAAAAATCCGCGCGCAAGTGGGCAAGGGTCGCGTGCTCCTCGGTCTCTCGGGCGGCGTCGATTCCTCGGTCGCCGCCGCGCTGCTGCACAAAGCCATCGGCAAGCAGCTCACGTGCGTCTTCGTGGACAACGGCCTCCTCCGCAAGGGCGAGCGTGCCGCCGTCGAGAAGCTCTACGGCGATCACTTCAAAATCGATCTGCGCGTCGCGGATGCGTCGAAGCTGTTTCTCCGCCGGCTCAAGGGCGTGACCGAGCCCGAGCAGAAGCGGAAGATCATCGGGCGCACGTTCGTCGAGGTCTTCGAGAAATCCCTCAAGTCGATCAAGGGCAGCGCGGAGTTCCTCGCGCAGGGCACACTCTATCCCGACGTGATCGAGAGCGTCTCGATCCAGGGCAATCCGGCCTCGCTCATCAAGACGCACCACAACGTCGGCGGTCTGCCCGCGCGCATGAAGCTCAAGCTCGTCGAGCCGTTGCGTGAGTTGTTCAAGGACGAGGTTCGCCGTGTCGGCGAGGCGCTCGGCTTACCCAAGGAAGTCGTGTGGCGCCAGCCGTTCCCCGGCCCCGGCCTCGGCGTGCGCGTGATGGGCGACATCACCGAGCCCAAGCTCGAGATCCTCCGCAATGCCGACGCCGTGCTGCAGGAGGAGATGATGGCGAGCGGCCACTACTGGAAGGTCTGGCAGTCGTTCTGTGTCTTCCTGCCGGTGCAGACCGTCGGCGTCTTCGGCGACGAGCGCACCTACGATTACGTGATCGCGCTGCGCATCGTCGAGAGCACGGATGCGATGACGGCCGACTGGGCCAAGCTCCCGCACGAAGTCCTGCAAAAAATCTCCAGCCGCATCACCAACGAGGTCCGCGGCGTGGGCCGCGTGGTTTACGACGTGAGTTCCAAGCCGCCGGCGACGATCGAGTGGGAGTGAGCGAGGGATTCGAGCAGGTCAGCGCGCTTGCGAGCGCGGCTTGGGCGCGCGCACGCGCGCTGGCCTACCCAAACGCCATTTTGAAGCCACGCCTTGCTGGCTTGGCGGGCGGGGCGCCCCGACTCCGCGATTGCAGGCCGCGCCTTCCGCACGCAGCCTTTGCGGCCATGATGTTTTCGCTTTGTCGCCCGCTCGCCGCCCTCTGCCTCGGCCTCGCCCCGGTGCTCGCCCCCGCCGCCGAGGAGCATCCGATCATCGCCAAGGCGCGCAAGTTCGTCGCCGAGGAAGGCACCCTTGATGGGCTGCGCACGCTGCGTTTTGTCGCCACGATGACCGTGCCCAATCCTGCGGACGCCGCGAACCCGAAGTCGGTGAAGCTCGACGTCGTGTTCGAGAAGCCCGACCGCCAGCTGATGCAAATCGCGTTCGACGACCGCGTGGAGATCACCGGGCTCGACGGCTTCGATGGCTGGCACATGTTGCAGGACAAGTCCGACCCGCCGCGCCGGCGTGTCACCATCCTGCCGCCCGCCCGGATTCGGCGCCTGCGCGCCGAGACGTGGGAGAATCTCTACTATTTCCGCGGCCTGGAGCGGGCTGGCGGCACGGTCGAAGACGGCGGCGAGCACAACGTCGATGGCGTGCTGACGCGGAAGATCGCCTTCATCCATTCGCCCACGATCAGCTTTTTCCGCTACTTTGACCCGCAGACCGGCCGGCTCGTCGTCACCGAGACCGAGGATGGCCGCATCATCCGTGAAGAAGGCGAGATGGTCGTGCAGGGCCTGCGTTTCCCCCGCAGCGTCGAGACGTTCGCCAAGAACGACAAGGGCGCGGTCGAAACCGTCACCCTCACTTTTGAAAAAATCGTCATCAACGAGCCACTGCCCCGCGACTATTTTGCCGTGCCGCGGCCGCGAGCGCCATAGATTGGCAACTACACCGGGCCGGGCGGGCGAGAAAATCCTCGCGACTGAGCCGCCGGCAAATACAACGCGTTGAGCATCCATGCGCACGCTCCTCCACACCTCGAAGACCTTTGCCGATGATCTTGCCGCGTTTTGCCGCGGCACCGCGGTCCCCCGGGAGGTCGTGGACGCCGTCACCGCCATCCTCGCCGATGTCCGGGGGCGCGGCGACGAGGCGCTGTCCTACTACGCGGCCAAGTTCGACGGCGCCAAGCTGCGCGCCCGCGACTTCCGCGTGCCCGCCAACGACCTCGCCGGCGCCGCCAAGCGCATCACACCCGTAGAGTTGCGCGCGCTCCAGGCCGCGCGGGAAAACATCACCGCCTTCCACCAAAAGGGCCTGCCCGCGGCGTGGACCGGCAAGAACAAGCACGGCGCCACGGTCGGCGAGAAGTTCGACCCGATCCGGCGCGTCGGCCTCTACGTGCCGGGCGGCGAGGCCCCGCTCGCCTCGACGGTGCTGATGACCGCCACGCTCGCCAAGATCGCCCGCTGCCCGGAGATCGTGGTCTTCACCCCGTCCAATGCTGACGGCAAAGTCGCGCCGGCCGTCCTGGCCGCGTTGCACCTGCTCGGCATTGAGGAAGTTTACCGTCTCGGCGGCGCCCAGGCGATCGGCGCGATGGCGTATGGCACCACCACGATCGCGCCCGTGGACAAGATCTACGGCCCCGGCAATGCCTACGTCTGCGAGGCGAAGCGCCAGGTCTTCGGCACCGTGGGGGTCGATTCGCTGCCCGGCCCGAGCGAGGTCATGGTCATCGCCGACGAAACGGCCAAGGCATCCTTTGCCGCCGCCGACCTGCTCGCCCAAGCCGAACACGGCACCGGCCGGGAAAAAATCTACCTCGTGGCCACCTCCGCGGAGATTATTTCCACCATCATGTCGGAAATGCGCACGCAAATCCAACTGCTCGGTCGGGCCGAGAAAACCCTGCGCGTGCTCGAGCAGGGCTTCCTCGCCATCGAGGCCAAGTCGCTCCAGCAGGCCGCCGACATCGCCAACTACGTCGCGCCCGAGCACCTCGAACTGCTCGTCGCCGAGGCCACCGCCAAGAAGCTCACCGACGCCATCACCACCGCCGGCGCCATCATGATCGGCAACCACTCGCCGACGGCGCTGGGCGACTTCACCGCCGGCCCGAGCCACGTGCTGCCCACCGGGCGCACCGGCCGGTTCTTCAGCGGCCTGCGGGTGGCGGACTTCCTGCGCCGGACCAGCATCATCCGCTACGACCGGGCCAGCGTGAAGAAGGCCGAGCCCACCGTCGCCGCCTTTGCCGCGATGGAGAAGCTCGACGCCCACGGCCGCTCCGTGCGCATCCGCACGCTGTAGCCGGCGGGCGTCCCGGCCCGCCGTGGTTGGGCGGATCTCCTGAACTGGCGGCAGGGTCGCCCGCCGCCACACCGCGCCACTGCCGATTTGCCGTTTGCCAACCGGAGGACCGCTCCTAACGTTCGCGCCTCTTCATGCTCTCGCTTCTGCTCAAGCGGTTTTCCGGCCGACACTACAAGAAATTCCTCGAAAAGGCGCGCCCCGTCGTCGCGCGCATCAACGAGCTGGAAAAATCCTACCAGTCGCTGACCGACGATCAGCTCCGCGCCAAGACCGACGAGTTCCGCGCCCGCCTCGCCGCCGCCAAGGATAAGCGCGCCGAGCTCGAGGCCGTGCTCCCCGAAGCCTTCGCCACCGTCAAGAACGCCGCCCGCCGCCTCGTCGGCTCCCAGGCCCTTGTCTGCGGCCACGAACTCGAGTGGAACATGGTGCACTTCGACGTGCAGCTCATCGGCGGCATGGCCATCCATCAGGGCAAGATCTCCGAGATGGCCACCGGCGAGGGCAAGACCCTCGTCTCCACCCTCCCGCTCTACCTTAACGCCCTCACCGGCCGGAACACCCAGCTCGTCACCGTCAACGACTACCTCGCCCGCCGCGACTCGGAGTGGATGGGCCACCTCTACAAGTTCCTCGGCATCTCCGTCGGCTGTATCCAGCAGCAGATGGCGCCCGATGTCCGCCGCGAGATGTATGGCTGCGACATCACCTACGGCACCGCGAGCGAGTTCGGCTTCGACTACCTCCGGGACAACGGCATGGCCACGCGCAAGGAGGACCAGGTCCAGCGCGACCACTGGTTCTGCATCGTCGATGAAATCGACTCCATCCTCGTGGACGAGGCCCGCACCCCCCTGATCATCTCCGGCCCGGCGCCCATCGAGCGCGAGCAGCCCTTCACCCGGCTCAAGCCTTCCGTCGATCGCCTCGTCAACGACCAGGTCCGCCTCTGCATCAAGATCGTCACCGAGGCCAAGGAACTCCTCGAAAAGCCCGCGCCCACCGCCGACGAGACCCGGCTCGCCGCCCACAAGCTCCTGCAGGTGAAGATGGGGCACCCGAAGAACAAGCAGCTCCTCCGCGTCATGGAGAACGGCGCGTGGCGCAAGCTGCTCGACAAGACCGAGACCGACCTCAACTCGGACATGAACAAGGAGGAGCTCTACAGGATCAAGGAAGAGCTCCTCTTCGTCATCGACGAGCGCCAGCACCAGGCCGACCTCACCGAGATCGGCCGCCGCCAGCTCCGCCCGGACAATCCCGATGCGTTCGTGCTGCCCGATCTCGCGACCGAGTTCAGCGACCTTGAGAAAGACCCGCGCTTCACGCCCGAGCAGCGCGAGGAGAAAAAACACGCCTCCCAGCAGCGCTACGCCGAGATCTCCGAGGAGATTCACGCCATCTCGCAGCTCCTCCGCGCCTACTCCCTCTACGAGCGCGATGTGGAATACGTCGTCTCGCCCGACAGCAAGGTCCTCATCGTCGATGAAAACACCGGCCGCGTGATGCCCGGCCGCCGCTGGTCCGACGGCCTCCACCAAGCCGTCGAGGCCAAGGAAGGCGTCGCCATCGAACGCGAGACGCGCACCTACGCCACGATCACGATCCAGAATTATTTCCGCCTCTACGAAAAACTCGCCGGCATGACCGGCACCGCCGAGACCGAAGCCACCGAGTTCAACGACATCTACCGCCTCGGCGTGCAGGTCATCCCGACCAACAAGCCCTGCATCCGCATCGACCGGAACGACTCCATCTTCAAGACCCGCCGCGACAAATACACCGCCGTCGTGAAGGAAATCGAGGACGCCTACAAGCGAGGCCAGCCCGTGCTCGTCGGCACCGTGAGCGTCGAGTCCTCGGAGTTCCTCTCCCGCATGCTGCGCCGCACCGGCGTCGTCCACACGGTGCTCAACGCGAAATTCCACGAACAGGAGGCCGATATCGTCGCCCGCGCCGGCCAGCGCGCCGCCGTCACCATCGCCACCAACATGGCCGGCCGCGGCACCGACATCAAACTCGGCGAAGGCGTCCGCGAGCTGGGCGGTCTCTACGTCATCGGCACCGAGCGCCACGAGTCGCGCCGCATCGATCGCCAGCTCCGCGGCCGCTGCTCGCGCCAAGGCGATCCGGGCCTCACCAAGTTCTACCTCTCCCTCGAGGATCAGCTCATGCGGCTCTTCCTGCAGGGCAACCTCGCCTCGAAGCTCATGGAAGGCTCGATGAAGGAGGGCGAGGAACTGGAGCACCCATGGCTCAACCGCTCGATCGAGAGCGCGCAGAAGAAGGTCGAGCAGCAGAACTTTTCCCAGCGCAAGCGCCTGCTCCAATACGACGACGTGCTCAACCAGCAGCGCGAGGTCATCTACGGCATCCGCAACGCCGCCATCCACGCCGATCGCCCCAAGGACATCATCTTCGAGCAAATCGGCGAGGAGCTGCACCAACGCCTTGAGAGCGCCGGCATCGCGGAAAAGGGCGGCCTCACGCAGACCGGCACCGAGGGCCTCGTCGGCTGGCTCAATTCCCACTTCCCGATCACCGTGCGCGCGGAGGAACTCAAGGGCTTCAATCCCGAGCCCATCGTGCAGCTCCTGCTCGAGCGCATCCGCGCGGCCTACGCGGTCAAGGAGGCGGCCGAAATCCCCGAGGCGCTCGGCTCGCTCGAGCGCTACGTCGTCATCAACGCCATCGACCACCACTGGCAGGAGCACCTCACCGAGATGGAGGACCTGCGCAAATCGATCGGCCTGCGCTCCTACGGCCAGAAGGACCCGCTCGTGGAATACAAGGGCGAAGCCTACAAGTATTTCGAGGAGCTCATGGCCAATGTGCGCCTGCAGATCTGCACGGGCCTCTTTCGCAGCGCGTCCAATCTCGAGTCGTTCGAGAACATGCTCGCGCTCCTCAGCCGCACCGCGCACGCCGAGGGCCCCGCCGATGAAGCCGCGCCCGCGGGTTCGGCCCCCGCCCCGGTGGCGACCAGCGGCACCGGCAGCGGCGACGCCGCCCCGGCCGACCAGGAAATCGTCCTGCCCAAGATCACCCTCCGCCGCGAGGCGCCCAAGGTCGGCCGCAACGACCCCTGTCCCTGCGGCAGCGGCAAGAAGTTCAAGCAGTGCCACGGGGCCTGACGCTTCCCGGCCGGGCGGCCCAAGCGGGCGGCTAAAAAGGTGGGGGCGGCTCTCCGAGCCAGCCTGGGTTCACCGGTGATTCGACGCTCAAACTCAGGGCGGCTCGGAGAGCCGCCCCCACCTTTCCGCGACTCTTTCGCCGACCTCTAGGAGGCCGTCGAACCCCATGTCGCCGTCGGCGCGGAGACGTGGCCCGGCGCCTTCGGGTCCTCCATGTATTGGATAGTCGGATAGGCGAACTGCATGTGCGGGCGGCTTTCCAGCTCCGTGATTACGCGACGCGTCATGCGCGTGCGGGAGCTCGAGAGGTCCTTGTAGTGCGAGACGTAGAAGAGCCCGAACACGATGCCGTGGTCCGCCGTGCGCATGCGCACCTTGGGCTCGTAGATCGCATCCTCCACGCCGTAGCGCAAGCGCATGTTGGAGGCCGCCACGCGCGCTTCGGCGAACTGCGTGCGTGTCTCCTCCTCCAGCACCTGCTTGAAGAGCGCCATCGCCTCGCCCGCCGGGGTCGAGAACGTCATCGTAAACTCGACCTTGCTCCAGACGTAGGGGTGCCCGTGCGAATAGTTGAAGAGCTTCTTCGTGAAGATGAAATTATTGGGCATTGAGATCACCCGGCCCGTGGGCTGGTCGCTGCCGAGCCAGCCGTTGACCTCGAGCATCGTCGTCCGCAAGAGGTCGATATCGAGGACGTCGCCCTTGGTGCCGTCGATTTCGACGCGGTCGCCGATCGACATGCGGCCGCCCACCATCATCGCCAGCCACGCGGCGATCGAGGTGAAAACGTCCTTGAGCGCGATGACGAGCGCCGCGCTCACCAACCCGAACGCCGCCGCCACCATCGAGAGATCGTCGAAGAAGAATCCCGCGATGATGCCCGTCGCCGCGAGCACGTGCAGGTAGCGCGAGAGGCGGCGCGCCAGGAAGAGCCCCTCGTTCTTGCGTCGCCGAGGCAGCCACACCCAGGCGATGAAGACGTAGACAACCAGCAACGCCGCGAGACAGAAGCCCGGCCAGCGCAGGCGCAGCAGGTAGGTTTCCTTCTGCGCTTCGAGCGTGTCGCGTCGCCCCGAGGCCTCGAGCGCGGTGAGTTCGCGCCGCATCGCGACCGCCTGCTGCGCGCGCCGCAGCGCATCGACCTGGGCCGCGATGTGCGGCATCCGTTCGACCAGGGCCTTTTTCTGGCTGCGCTGCGCAGCCAGCAGGCGCTCCACCTCCCGGTTGGTGCTGAAAAATCCGCTTTGTTTTTCAAGCAGCGCGAGTTCCTCGTCGAACTTCGCGAGCTTGAGCTGGGAAAGATCGAGCGAGCTCTGGCTGATCCTGAGGTTCTGCTCGAGATTGTTGGCCAGCGTGGAGACCTGATGCTCGGCCTTCGAGTCGTCGCGCAGCTTGGCGTAGCCCTCGAACAGGCCGCGCAGCGTGGGCTTGCTGGTGGACTCCACCGTCTTGATCGCCGTGCGCAGGCGATCCGCCTCCCGCGCCAGCTCGATCTCCTGCTCGGCGGCCTCGCGCTGGAGGGCGAGCGCCCGCACCTCCTCGTTCTTGGTGAACATCGCCTCCTCCAGCTCGGCCACGCGCGCCGTGGTGTTCGGGCGGTTCTCGCGGATGAGAGCCCGGAGCTGCAACTCGATCGCCTCGCGCTCGGCGCCGACCCGCTTGCGCTGCACCACGAGTTCGCGGAGCCGCGCCTCACCCTCCTCGACCGTGCGATCGACCGTCCGCAGTTTCTCGCGGAGCGTGTCGAGGGGGCTCGCGGTGAGATTTTCGGCGAGCACCCGCTGCCGCTCCTCGATCGCCTGGCGATCGGCGAGAATCGAGAGTTCGCGTTTCAGCTGCTCAAGGTTCGCCTCGAGCCGGCGCTTCTCCACTTCGTTCTTCGCGCCGTCGACGACGCTCTGCAGCGCCCTGATTTGCTCGGTGAGCCGGGTGAGCCGCTCATCATCCCGGGCCGGGGCCGCGGCCGCGCGCGCCCCGGGGGCGGACAGGCCGAGGGCGAGCAAAGCGAGCAGCAGGGCGCAACCGCGGCGCCAAGGAGGGGAAAACATGGAAGCGTCCACGGGACGGGAACCTCGCGAAGCCCCACCGCGGCGACAAGCGCAAAGCCGGCAGCCCGCGCGTGCAGGCTTGCCATCGACGGCCGGCTGCGGCGGCCTCGGACCCACCCCGCAACGTATGAAGCGCCTCCTCGCCGCCCTCCTCCTTTCCCCTAGCCTCGCCATCGCCGCCCACCAGGCCACCGGTATCAAGCTCGTCGAGCCCACCGCCGACCGCGTGACGGTCTGGACGCGTATCACCCGCGACGCCCAGCGTGCTCCCGACGAGGGCCCGCTCCCCATCCTGCGCGTCGTCCATCGGCAGACCGGCGCGGTGCAGCCCATCCGCGACAACGCCGCCTATCCGCAGGGCCGCCCCGAGGTTTCGTTCCCGCCCGGCGCGAGCCTTGCCACGATCCGCGGCGCCGCGATCGGCGCGCGGGGGCAGACCCGCGTGCGGCATCGGGCCGCCGGGACGCGCGACTGGATCACCAGCCCGTGGCGCGACGTCGATCCCGCGCGGGATTTCACGGCGGTCTTTGCGCTCAGCGGCCTCGCCGCCGCGACCCGGCACGAGGTCGAGGTGGAAGCCCGGCCGGCCGCCGGCGCCGCGGTCACGAGCACCGTGGCCGGGGGCTTCACCACCGCGCCCGCCCCCGGCGCCGCGGCGCGCGTCGTGTTCAGCGTCATGAGCTGCCAGAAATACGAGATGCGCGATCACGCCGATGGCTTCGCCATTTACCCGTCGATGCTCGCGCTGCGGCCGGACTTTATGGTCAACACCGGCGATGTGCTCTACTACGACCACGGCCCCGTGCATGCCCTCAACCACGACCTCGCCCGCTACCACTGGGCGCGGATGTTCAGTTTTCCCACGCTGCGCGATTTCCACCGGCAGGTCGGCAGCTACTTCATGAAGGACGACCACGACATCCTCGCCAACGATTGCGAGCCCGGCTCGCGCACCGGGGATTTCACCTTCGAGGATGGGTTGCGCGTTTTCCACGAGCAGACCGCCCAGCCCATGCCGCCCTATCGCACGCTGCGCTGGGGCCGGCACCTCCAGGTCTGGATCGTCGAGGGCCGCGATTTCCGCACCGCGCGCAGCAAGGACGGTCGCCAGGCCGCCACCATCTGGGGCGCACCGCAAATCACCTGGCTCCAGCAGAGCCTCGCCGCCTCCGATGCGACCTTCCGCGTGCTCATCACCTCGACCCCCATCGTCGGCCCCGATCGCCCGCAGAAGGACGACAACTACTCCAACCCCGGCTTCGCCGAGGAGGGTGCCCAGATCCGCGCGATGCTCGGCGCGCACCGCAACCTCACCGTCATCACCGGCGATCGCCACTGGCAGTATGTCTCCACCGACAAAGCCACGGGCCTCGAGGAATGGAGCGTGGGCGCCGCGACCGACAAACACGCCGGCGGTTGGAACGAAGAGGCCCCGCGCCCCGAGCACCGTTTCCTGCGCATCAAGCACGGCGGCTTCCTCTCCGGCGAAGTCACGCCCGCGGCGCCCGGTAGCGCCGCCAGCCTCACCCTGCGCCTGCACGACACCGCGGGGAAGACGATCTTCGAGTCATCGCGCCCCTAGCATGGGGCGCGGCCGGAACATTTCCCCGCCACGATCAGGGGCAGCGGGACGACCAAGGGCAGGCATCCCCAACGAAACTTTATCCGCGGCTCACCGGCGGCCGCGACAGGCTTCCGTTTCTTCCGCCCGGCGGCGAAAACGAGCCGCCACTACGCGAGATTCAAGAGCACGGCGCGCGCTCCCGGCCGACCCTCCACCCACTTCAAACCTGTTTTGCGCCACAGCCGCTTTCCGATTGCCGCACACCACACGCCCGCATGGCATGCGACGCAGCCCCACCCCACCCACCCCATGAGCCATCGCTTCCGTTGCCTGTCGTCTGCCGCCGCATTGATCCTCGCCGGCCTGGCCTCCGCCCAAGTCACCCCGCCCGCGCCCGGGTCGCCCGCCGCAAAAAAATCCGACGAGGCCCTCGTGACCCTCAATCCCTTCGAGGTGAAAGCCGAGGCCGACAACAGTTACGGCGCCCTCAATTCCAACTCGCTCACGCAATTCAATACCGCGCTCAACAAGACACCGGTCTCCGCCGACATCTTCACGGCCGAGTTCATGCGGGACATCGCCGCCACCTCCATCGAGGAAATGCTCAACGGCTACGGCGCCGGCGCCGGCACCGTGATGTCGAACCCCGACGGCGACGCGCTCTCGCAGCAGCCCGGTGATCGCGTCGGCAACCAGACCATCGGGATCCGCGGCACCGGCGGCGGTGCGATTCGGCGCGATGGCTTCGCGGCCACCGGCGCGGCGAACAATTTCGGCAGCACCGCCGTGGGCGTCACGAGCAACTTCGACGTTGAACGCGCCGACGTCGTGCGCGGCCCGCAGGGCCTCCTCTACGGCGCGGGCGGCGCCGGGGGCACGGTCAATACCGTCTCGAAACGCGCGAATTTCAACCAGCAGCGCGCGTCCGTCTCGTGGCGGATCGACCAGTCCGGCTCCAAGCAGGGCCAGCTCGACTACAACGTCGGCAACGACCGGCTCGCGTTTCGCCTCGCGCTCCTCGACGACGCCCAGCGCTACCGCCGCGTCTTCGTCGGCTACGACACCCGCGGCTACTACGGCCAGCTCGCGCTCAAGTTCGATCCGCTCCGCACCGTCGTGCGCGTGCAGGGCCAGCAGACGATCAACGAACGCATCCTCAACACCAACCAGGAGAACATCGCCTTCACCAACGCCGCCACCGATCCGCGCCACAACTTCGGCCTCGCCTACATGATGCGCAACGGCCTCGCCGGCCCGATCAATCCCGCCACCGGCCAGCCCTGGCCGCGCGGCGCCATCGCCGATGGCAAGCTCACGTGGGACAACCTCAACTCCTGGGCCGGCTGGACCGCCAGCGAGTATGTCACCAACAAGATCGTCTCCGCCGCCGCCGAGACGGTCTGGACGCGCTGGCTCTCCACCCAAGTCAGCGTGCTCTACAACGACTACCAGTCCGACCGCGCCAACGGCGGCATCGCCAACCTCAGCGCCCCGCTCCTCAACGGCAACCCCCTCACCAAGTGGGCCAACGGCGCCACGCTGGCCGACGTCGAACAACCCACCCGCCGCTGGGCCGCGCGCGGCGCCGCGATGATCACCGGCGAATATTTCCACGGCCGCGCCCAGTCGCAGACGCTCCTCGGCTACGACATTGAGTGGGCCGACTCGGGCCCGACCGACTACGGTTACTATCTCGCCGATCAGAATTTCAACGTCGTCTACGATCCGCGCATTCCCACCAACCTCGGCCGCACGCCGATGCCCCGCCTCTGGTGGTCCGTCGCCGACGGCCCGCAGAAAAAACCCCTCCCGCGCGGCGGCTGGCTCACCCCTCGCGTCACCTCCGGCGGCCAGAACTACGTGCGCGTGCCCAACAATCCGCGCGATCCTTCCTGGGTCCGCCCCAACAATCCCCTCGGACTCGCCAGTCTCGCCGGCCTCCCCGGCGTGAGCGGGCAGAACAACGACGGCCACCACTGGGAGAACCGCACCGCCGGCTTCTACGCCTCCAACTACACGAGCTGGTTCGGCGACCGCCTCGCCACCCTCATCGGCATCCGCGTCAACGAAAACTCCAAGCGCACGCCCAACATCACCCCCACCGTCACCACGCCTTGGGCTGAGTCCGACGCCGGCAACCGCAGCTACAACCTCGGCCTCAACGCCCGCCTCACCGAGACGCTCCGGCCCTACTACAGTTTTTCCAGCACCTACAATATTCCCCTCGTCAACGCCAACGATCCGCTCGGCAACGCCCCGCGCACGTCCAGCGGCACCGGCCACGAGGCCGGCCTGAAGTTCACCTCGCGCGACCAGCGCTACTCCGGCTCCGTCCAGGCCTTCACCACCAATTCGAAGGACGAGATGATCAACGCCGGCGGCGGCGTCCGCGATCTCGTCAATCCCACCGGCCTCAACGGCGCGCACAACGGCCCCGCCGGCGCCAAGAACCAGTGGACCAACCTCGACCGCACCACGCGCGGCCTCGAACTCATCCTCACCGCCAGCCCCACGCCCAACTGGCGCGTGCGCCTCGCCGCCACCAGCGCCGACGGCCGCAATCTCACCGACAAAAAATATCCGCTGCTCTGGAACGACCAGTTCCACGTCCGCAACGGCACCGTCACCTACCAGAACGGCACGCCCGTCCTCGTCCCCACCACGCCCACCGTCATCACGCCGACGATCACCACGCTCAACCGCCAGGTCGACCCCGCCGCCCTCCAGGCCCAAGTCGGCGGCACCTGGGAGCCGCTCACCCTCGCGATGATGAACGACCGCACCGGCCCCTATTGGGCCCAGCCCGCCGACGACAACGGCCGCCTCCAGACGAGCAACGTCCGCCGCGTCCTCCAGTTTTTCGTCGGCTCCAACGGCACCGCGCTCACCGGCACGACCGGCCTGCCCGTCGCGGACATCCCGTATTTCTGGTCCGACCCCAACGGCTCCAAGGGCGAGACCGTCGTCGCGAAAAAAGGCGAGTCCACCGTCGGCTACGCGCAATACCGCTTCGTCCTCACCAACAACTACACCTTCACCGGAGAGCATTTCCTCAAGGGCTTCGGCATCGGCGGCACCGTCGCGCTCGGCCTGAAAAACCGCACGTTCTACTACAACACCCCCGGCGGCGGCCGCTCACGCTACGGCTCACCCGACACCTGGCAGGTCAACCTCAACGCCTCCTACCGCCACAAGCTCGGGAAGCGTTTCCTGTTCACGACGCAGGTGAACATCGACAACGCCTTCAACCACTACGTCCTCGGCACGCTCCCCAACAACGGCAGCGGCTTCACCGTGCCGGCGAATCTGCCCGTCACCTTCTACGGCCAGCCTCGGATGTATGTCTGGACGAACAGCGTGAGCTTCTGAGCGACCGTCTCACAAGCAGCGCAGGAGCGCCCGAAGCCCCGCCACCACCTCGCGCTGCTCCGGCTGCGCCGCGATGTTGCGCGTCTCGCCCGGATCAGTGCGGTGATCGTAGAGTTCAACGGCCAGGGGTTCGCGGTCGGGCGCGCGTCGATCGATCCACACCGTGCAGCGATGGCGGTCGGTGCGCACGCTGTAGCCCTTCACGTGATCCTCGAAGATTTTTCGGTCGAAGCGCGCGCCATGTTCGGCCTTAAGCTTCGCATCGACCTCCTCGATCAACGGGCCGAAAAACGTCTGCCGCATCGCAGGCGAGAGCGGTTTCGCGGCCCACTCGCGGAGGGCCGGCGCGGGAAATTCGCTGAAGGCGATGTTCTTTCCGACGACGGCCGGGTTGCGCAGCATCGGCACCAGGCTCGCGCCTTCGAGCGCGTTGGGCGCCGGCAGCCCGGCCAGCGCCGCGAGCGTCGGATAAAGATCGATCGATTCGACCACGCCGGCGGCGGCCCGCCCGTTGCCGGCCAGGCCGGGGGCGCGGATGATGAGCGGGATGCGCGTCGCGATTTCGTAGTTCGTCGCCTTGCCCCAGATGCCGTATTCGCCGAGGTGCCAGCCGTGGTCGCCCCACAGGACGACGATCGTGTTGTCGCTCAGGCCGAGAGCGTCGAGCTGCGCGAGAATCCGGCCGACCTGTGCATCGATGAAGCTCACGCAGGCCGCGTAGGCGTGAACGAGTTGGCGGGAGGTCGCCGCATCGATCGGCCCGGCGGTCGACACGCCCGTGCGCGTCCGCAGTTCAAAGGAGCTGTGGCGGGCGATCGCAGGCGCGTCCTTGGGCGGCTCGGGCGTGGCCGCGAGCGACAGCGCCGCCGGATCGTAGAGGTCGAAATATTTCTTGGGCGCCACGAAGGGCAGGTGCGGCTTGAGGAAGCCGACGCCGAGGAAAAAGGGCGCGCCCTTCAGCTCGTGCAACGCGCGGATCGCGGCGTCCGTGTTCCGGCCATCGAGATAGGCGTTGTCGGGCGCATCGGCCGCTTCCCAGGCCGGTCCGCTCGTCACGCCTCCGAGGTTGGCCTCCTTGCCGTATTTCGCGATCGCCGCTTCCGGACGATCTCGCGGCTCTCCGGCAGCTGATAGCCGCCATCGCCAGGACCACCTGCCGGCGGAATCCGCCGGCTCCAGGAATTTTCGTCGTCCGTCTGCGTGCCGTGGAAAACCTTGCCGGCATACGCGGTGGTGTAGCCGTGCTGCTTGAAGAGCTGCGGCAGCGTGACGACGCCCGGCACGGTGTCGCGGAAATAGGTGTCGATGTGCTCGATCTTCAGCGTGGCGGGCCGCAGGCCCGTGAGCGTCGTGGCGCGCGCCGGGCCGCAGATGGCATACTGGACGTAGGCCCGGTCGAAGCGCACGCCGGTGGCCGCGAGCCGGTCGATGTGCGGGCTCTTGATGTGCTTTGCCCCGTAGGTGCCGAGCTCGGGGCGCAGGTCGTCCACCGCGATGAAGAGCACATTGGGCCGGTCGGCCGCACCAAGGGCGGCAAAGGTGATCAGGCCAAGCGCGAGGAGGTGAAGTGCGGGCTTCATGCGATCATTTGTTTCAGGACGTGGCCGTGGACATTCGTGAGCCGGCGCTCGATGCCGTTGTTGTAGTAGGTGAGGCGCTCGTGGTCCAAGCCGAGCAGGTGCAGGATCGTGGCGTTGAAATCGTAGAGCGTGGACGCGTCCTGCGCGGCCTTGAAACCAAAGTTGTCGCTCGCGCCGAAGCTCGTGCCGGCCTTCACGCCGGCGCCCATCAGCCAGCAGGTGAAGGAGTCGGGGTTGTGGTCGCGGCCCGTGCCGTTGGCCTGGAGGAAGGGCATGCGGCCAAACTCCGTGCACCGCACCACGAGCGTGTCTTTGAGCATTCCGCGCTGCTTCATGTCGGCGAGCAGCGCGGCCGTGGGCTGGTCGAAGATCTCCGCCTGCATCGCGTGGGTGCTCTCGATGTTGGCGTGCGAATCCCAATTGCTGATGCCGTTGGCCTGCGCATCGGAGCCGTTGAAGAGCTGCACGACACGCACGCCCTGCTCAAGCAGGCGGCGGGCGAGGATGCAGTTCTTGGCGTAGTCTTTTTTGAGATCCGTGCCGGTGTCGGTGCCGTAGAGCTGGTGGACATGCGCGGGCTCCGACTTCAGGTCGGTCACGTCGGGAATCGACATCTGCATGCGGCCGGCGAGTTCGTAGCTGGCGATGCGGCCGGCGAGGTCCGTGTCCCCGGGGAATTTCCGCGCGTGCTCCGCGTTGAACGCCTCGAGCAGATGCTTCGCGCGCCGGTCGGCCTCCGCCGAGATGCGGGCCGGACGGCCGAGATTGGCGAGAGGGCGCGCAGCGCTGAAGTCGGTGCCCTGATACGCCGCGGGCAGAAAGCCAGAGCCCCAGTTATTTTTACCCGAGCGCGGCTTGCCCCGCGGATCGTTGATGGCCACGAAGGCGGGGAGCTGCTGGTTCGCCGTGCCGAGCGCGTAGGTCACCCACGCGCCGAGGGAGGGAAAGCCCTCGAGGGTGAACCCGGTGTTGAGGAAATTCTCCCCCTGCGGGTGCGCACTCGTCGAACTCGTCAGCGAGTGGATGAAACACATGTCGTCCGCGAGCGCGGCGACGTTGGGCAGCAGCTCGGAAACCATTTTTCCGCTCTGGCCGCGCGGTTTGAATTCCCAGCGCGGCTTGGCGATGTTTCCGGTCGGCCCCTCAAACGTCACCGCGGGGATGCCCGGCGGCTTCTGGCCGTCGTATTTAAAGAGATCGGGCTTGTAGTCGAAGGTATCGACGTGGCTCACCGCCCCCACGCAGAAGATCACAAGAACTTGCTTCGCCTTCGGCTCAAAATGCGGCGCGCGCAGCGCGTAGGGCTGGTCGGAATCGATTTGCGGGCGCACCGAGCCGGCAGTGGAGGCGAGCAGATTGTCACCCGCGAGCAGGCGCAGAAGCGCCACGCTGCCGGCGAGACCGCCGGCGGTGCGGAGAAAATCACGGCGATCCAGCAGGCGCGGACCAAACTGGGCGGGGGCAAGCGCGGGACCGTGGGCGTGGGGTTTCATTCGATGAAGGCAAATTCGTTGGTGTTGAGCAGCACGCGGCCCAGCGCCGGCAGTCTATCCTGCGCGACCAGGGTCTGCGCGGCCGCCGCCTCCGTGGCCGTCGGCGCCCGACCGTGCACGAGGGCGAAGATTCGTTTGATCTGCGCGGCTACGTCGGGGCCCGCTTCGCGCTGCACGCGCTCCGCGAGTTTCTCGGCCTGGGTCACGATGAAGTCGCCGTTGAAGAGATTCAGCGCCTGTAACGGCGTGGTGGAGACCGTGCGCTTCGGCGTGACCTGCCCGCACTCGGGCCGGTCAAACGCGGTGAACATCCGGTCGTCGATGCCACGCATGTTCTCCTGATAAATCAGGCGGCGCCAGGTGCCGGGCCCGAAGTTATCCACGACCTTCCAGCCTTCGTAGCGTCTTTTGTCGGCATGGATGCGGAAACCCGGGCCGCCCATCGTGAGATCGAGCGTGCCGGCGACCGCGAGCGTCGCGTTGCGCAGCACCTCGGCCTCGACGCGGCGCGGCGGGAACCGCCAGAGCAGCCGCGCATCGACATCGATCGTTTCGGCCTCGGCGTTGGGCGCGCTGGACTGGCAAAACGCAGCGGACAGGACGAGCTGGCGGATCATCAGCTTGGCCGACCAGCCGCTGGCGATGAATTCGGAGGCAAGCCAATCGAGCAGTTCAGGATGGCTCGGCGACGAGCCCGCCTGGCCGAAATCGCCGGGCGTATCGACGAGGCCCCGGCCAAAGACGTGCAGCCAGAGGCGGTTGGCGAGCACGCGCGGCGTGAGCGGATTCCGCTGCGGATCGGTCAGCCATGCGGCGTAGGCGAGCCGGCGTTCCTGGTCGCCCGATTCCGAAGTCAGCTTGAGATCGGTGCGGAGCGCGGTGAGACCGTTGGGCACGACCTCCTCGCGCGGCGCCATCGGATCACCGCGGCCGAAGAGATGAGTTTTGACCGGCGGCACGAAGTAACCGGCGAAGACAGGCGGCGGCAACGCATCGGTATAGTCGCGGAGCAGCGCGTGCAGCCGGCTCAACAGCGCGCGCGTCGCCTCGTTGGGCGGCGCGGCCGGCGCGGCGTTCTTCGCGGCGGCGCGGCCGCCCGGGACGACCCTCACCGGAAGATCGACGTGGGCGACTTCACGCCACGCGCCATCGTCGCCGCGCACTTCGACGCGATATTTTCTCGGGCCGGACGCCGTGGCCTTGCCCGGCTCGATCAGATAATCGGTGTGCGCGAGCGCTTCGCGGTCGGAGCTGATGACCACGCGATCGATGGCTGCTTCCGCTGGCAGCTCGATTTCAAACCGCGGTGCCGGGGCGGTCGGATCGGCTTTTTCGGAGGCTTCACGAGTCCGCCACGCAAAGGTCTGGCCAAACTTGCCGTCGATCACGTTGCCGACTTCGCGCATCAGCGCCTCGGCGGGCTTGAACGAGCGGGCCGTGGCGCCGTGCGCCGCGAGCGCGAGATTGGTTTCGCCGGTCGCGGCGCCGAAGATCTGGAACTCCTCGACGACGGCGACGGCTGGTTGAACGAACGTCATCCGCACGGCGCGGGCGCGCACGGGCGCGAAACGCGTTTCCAAGTGATCCGGCCACTCCTCTGTCCAGGAAGGCGTGGCGGCGCGCAACTCGTCGCGCACGGCGTTGAACTGCGACAGAAGCGAGTCGGCCCGGGCGGCCCGCGCGGTGGCATCGGGCGCGTTGCGCCACGGCCGGTGGCCGTATTCGAGGCCCTGGAAGACGGCGGCGAGCGCGTAGTAGTCCTTCTGCGGGATGGGATCGAACTTGTGGTTGTGGCAGCGCGCGCAGGCCATGGTCATCCCGAGCAGCGAAGCGCTGACGGACTGAATCGTCTCGTCGAGCCGATCGGAGCGCGCCTGCCGGATCGCCGGTTCCTCCCGGCCCACGGTCGCGGCGTGGACAAATCCGCCCGAGACGAGAAACGCAGTCGCCTCATCCACGCCGAGGGCATCGCCGGCGATTTGTTCACGGATGAAGCGGTCGAACGGCAAATCCGAGTTGAAGGCGCGAATCACGTAGTCGCGATAGGGCCAGGTATTCTTGCGGTAGAGGTTGGACTCGGAGCCGTTGGTCTCGGACCAGCGCACGATATCGAGCCAGAACTGCGCCCAGCGCTCGCCAAAGCGCGGCGAGGCGAGCAGGCGGTCCACGATTTTTTCGTAGGCGCGAGGATCCGGGTCGCCCACGAAGGCCTCGATCTCATCCGGTGTTGGCGGCAATCCGTTGAGAGTGATCGCCACACGGCGCAGGAGCGTGCGGCGGTCCGCCGCGGGTGAGGCCGTGAGTTTCTTCTCCGCGCGCTTGGCCTCAAGAAAGGCATCGACCGGCGTGCCCACGGGCTGAGCGAGCGTCGGCACAGCCGGTTTGGCCAAAGGGAGTAACGACCACCATTGGGCGCTCTCCTCGCCCGCGGTGGTCGCGTGCTCGGGCCAGGCGGCCCCTTGATCGATCCACGCGCGAAGGATGCCGATCTGTTCCGGGGTGAGCGGGTCGCCTTTGCCGGCGGGCGGCATCTGCATCTCCGCGTCGAGACCGGCGACGTAGTGGATGAGCGGGCTCTCGGCGCTCTTGCCCGGGACGACGGCCGGCAGGCCACCGGCCCCGCCGGCGAAGACGATTTTTTTCACGTCGACGCGGAAATCGCTCCGCTGTTTTTTTGGTCCGTGACAATCGAGACAACTCGCCGCCAGCAGCGGTCGCACGTCGCGCTCGTAATCGACAGTCATGGCGGCCGACGGAGGAAGTTCGGCCCCCGAAATCCGCAGGACAAACGGACCCGTCGTCAACACGGCCGCCAGCAGGGCCAGCTCTGAAAGGGGAAAATAGCGGGGCATCCGTCTTACTATGCCATGGAATGACGCGCGCAGCCATCCACGTAAACCCGGGGAGCGGCAACTTTTCAAACGAGCGGTCGGGCGACGAGCGCCGCCCTGCGCGAGCTGGAACCCAGGCCGTTGCGGAGAAACGGCCCCATCTGTAATTATCCCGGCCGTCAGGCCGGGTATTACTCGTTTTTGGCCTTCTTCGCCTTCGGGGAATTCTCCCGTCCGATCAGCCCGGCGAACGCGGGTGGCACCAATTCCTTGTCCCACGCCTCCAGCGTCGCGGCGAGACGGGCGGCCTCCTGGCTCTGCGCGGCCCGAAGGTCGGTCTTCTCGCCGATGTCGGATTGAAGGTTGTAGAGCTCGTCGGACTTTCCGGCCTGCCGCACGAGCTTGGAGTCGCCAAGCCGGGCCGCCCAGAGCTTGCGCGTCGTGCGCCAGAAAAGCTGATCGTGCGGGGCGCCCGTTTTTTCACCGGTCAGGTAGGGGATCAAATTCACGCTGTCATATTTCCGGTCGGCTGGCATCGCGGCGCCGGCCACGCCCAGGGCAGTCGCAAACACATCGAGCGAACTGACCGGCTGGTCGTAGGTCCGGCCTGCGGTCAGGCGCTCCGGCCACTTGACGACAAACGGCACGCGCACGCCGCCGTCATAGACATCGCCTTTTGCGCCGCGCAGCGGGGCGTTGCTCGAACCGTTCACGGAAATCGGGCCGCCGTTGTCGCTGAAGAAAAACACCAGCGTGCGGCGCTCCTGCCCGGTGCCGCGCACCGCGTCGAGGGTCTCGCCGATCGCGTCGTCCATCAGGCTGACCTGCGCGGCATATTTTCTCCGCGTCATGTTCTCGATGGCGGCAAACCGCGCGAGACGCTCCTCGGTGGGTTCATGCGGCGTGTGGGGGGCATTGAAGGCCAGGTAGAGGAACCAAGGGTCGCTCGGGTGGCGCTGCACGAATGCCGCGGCTTCGCGGCCCAGGACGGTGGTGAGATGCTCCGTCACTTCCTCAGCTTTGCCGTTTCGCTCAATCGGCACGGTGTATTCGACTTTCGCGTTCACCTGCCAGTTGATATATCGGTGACCGCCACCGATGAAGCCGAAGGTCTCCGCAAACCCCCGGTTCTCCGGGCGGAACTGCGGTGCGGCCCCCAGGTGCCACTTGCCCACCCACCCCGTCGTGTAGCCGGCCTGGCCGAGAAATTCCGGCAGCAGCCGCTCGCTGATTGGCAGGCCCTCCTTGGGATCGGCGGGATCATAATAGGGATTATTCTCGTGGCCAAAGCGCTGCTGGTAACGGCCGGTCATGAGCCCGGCCCGCGTCGGACTGCAGAAGGGATGCGAGACATAGCCGTTCGAGAACATCACGCCCTCGCGGGCCAGCCGATCGAGGTGCGGCGTCGGGATGTCCTTGCAGCCGTGAAACCCGACATCGGCGTAGCCGTGGTCGTCGGAAAGGATGAGGAGAATGTTGGGTTTCGCCGGCGCGGCTGCGCCAGCGCCTTGAGCGGCCGAAAGTGCGCAGGCGATGGCTATGAACAGGGCTGAACACGTCGAACGCGGGGTATTCATGGACTCGCCACCGTGCCACGCGCCAGCGGCAGGCGCAATGCCCGTAATGACGGATGAGCTGGATGGAGTCGGGCCATTTCTCCGGCGCGAACCTGGCAGTCGTCAGACCACGCGGCGCGCCTCAAAGGTGTCTCAAACGGTGGGGGCGGCTCTCCGAGCCGGCCTGGGTTCAAGCGTGATTCGCCGTTCAAACTCAGGGCGGCTCGGAGAGCCGCCCCCACCGTTCAGCGATTTTTTGGCGCCGCCTCAGAAGCGGAAGGTATTTGTGAGGAGCCACTGGCGATCCGGCGGGATGCGGACGATGGCGGTGCGGCCGTCGGGATTGGTGCTCACCGGGATCAGGGAGTCGGAGCCGATGAGGTTTCGGATGTTGAGCTGGACGCGCCATTCCACGCGGTCCTTGAAGAGCCGGCGTTTGTAGCTGAGCCAGCCGTCGCCGTTGAGTTCCGGGTCGCCGAAGTAGGGCTTGGTGAGGTCGGGCTGGATGATCCCGGCGGCGTCGATGTAGTTGGGGTAGCCGGTGGCGACTTCAGATTGCCAGCGCGCGCCGGCACCGATGCCCCAGCCGCGCAGGCGGCCGGAGAAATCGTAGCTCACGACGGCATTGACGCGCCATTCGCGCTGCTCGAGGGACTTGGTGCCCTCCTTGGCGACTTCGGCGGCGATGGGCCGGGTCACGTTGTTCTCGAAACGGCCGAAGTGGGAGTTCGTCTCCCCGAGCGTCGGACTGTCGAAGACATTTCGCATCGGGGATTTGTCGATGTTGGCGCGCATCTCGGCGGCAAACTTGCGCAGCTCCGGGGCGATGTCGGATTTCACGGTGTTCTGCTGCGCCAGGTTGAGGGACACGCGAAGGCCGCGCGCGGGATTGCCCGTGAGGTCGAACTCCCAGCCCTTGGCGACGAACGACGAGGTGCCGACGGCCCCCTGAATCGGGTTGCCCACAAAGCGGCGGACGCCGTTGAGCGTCTCGATGCGCAGATTGCGGATGGAGCGCGTGGGCTCGGGCAGGAATTTGATGATCTCCTGGTAGGCCTGGGCATAGGAGGCGACGCCAGCTTGGGTGAGGCCGACCTGGTCGAGCGTGAACCCCGAGGTCTCGGCATCGAGCAGGCGCTGGAGCGACAGGGTCTCGTGACTGCTGAGAATGGTGTTCACCGCGCCCTGCAAGGCCGGGTTGGTGAAGCCGGTGCCGGCGGTCTCGAAGTGGTTCACCCGGGCGGAGAGCTTGCCGTTGAAAAGCTCGAACATGAAACCGTATTCCTTGGTCGTGCCCGTGGGCGCTGTCTGGAGGTTGTTGTAAACGTCGCGCCGCGCGCCGACCGGGCTGAAGTTCTCCGAGCGATTGGCAAAGACCCGCAGGTCGGCGCCGAGCGGGAGCCGGCCGAGCAGTTTCGCCGGATAGCGGCCCACGACACTCCAGGTCAGGGTGTCGCCCTTGGCGATGTCGGAAGGCGCGCTCCGCAGCCGGATGGCCGAGGGATCGAAATCGCCGATCAGGAGCCGATCATTGGTGAGCGGATCGCTGTCGTTGTTGAGGTCGATCCGCTCGTAGGTCTTCTGCTCGTCGCGCCGGAGGCCGGCGATGGTGATGAGGTGACTGTCGAGCAGGAAACTCTGCAGGCTGGCCACGGAGGACTTGATCTCGCGACGGCCGATGTTGCCGTTGCGGAGGAAGCGGCGGATGTCGATGGCGGTGGTGTTCACAGTGCGGCTGGCGGCCGGGACCGTGGTGGGATTGAAATAGAACATCTCGTAGCGATCACCGTGGCGGGGCAGGACCACATCGGAAACGGCGCCGAGGCGGACATCCGCGGCGCTGGAGGTGTTGAGCAGGGAGGGTCCGACATAGACGGCCGCGCCGATCTGGCGGCGGAAATTGTCGCTGTTGCCCGCGAGCATGGTCGTCAGATCGACGGCCTGGGCGTCGGTGGTGAGGCCGAAAGTGCGGCTGCGGGTCTCGATCGAGTTGTCGAAATACATGCCGGTGATCGTATGTTTGCCGAACCAGAAGGCGCCGCGGCCCTTTCCGAACAGATCCTGGCCCTCGAGGGTGACAAAGGCAGTGGCCCGGGCCGCTTCGCGATCGGTGCGGCTGTCGTTGGTGTTGGCGGTATCGACGACGTAGTAGGGCCGCCCGAGGTTGGGGTTGGGCTGGTCGTTGCCGAGGTAGCGGTTGATGTCGATACGGACCTCGGCGGAGCCGCCGTTGAAAGGCTGCGCGCGGTCGAGGCGATAGCGCTGGTAGTCGTAGGCCAGCTCGATGCCCGCGCGGCCGCCCCAGAGAGCCTGCTCCAGCGTGATGGTCTGCGCCTGGAAATCGCGGTTCACGCGGTTGGTCTCGCCGGAAAAAAGCCGGTTGTAGAAATCGAACATATTCCGGTCCTGGAGCGACGGGGTGTCGAAGCCGGGAAAAAAGCCGGTGCTGTAGGCGTTCGCCGTGGCGTAGATGTCGAAGCGAATCCGGCCGGGGACGCCCGTCCAAAGGATGCGGCCCTGGCCGCCGGCGAGGTTGGCGTTGGCGCCGGTCAGCCCTTGGGTCGGTCGTCCGGCTTCGGGATAGATGGCGTTGAATTGAAGAAAATTCGGGATGCTGGTGTGCCCGATGATCGATTGGGCCGTGCGGCCATCGATGGTGGCGCGCGGGACGAAGGTGCCGTTGTCGTAATAGGCGGGAAAGACCGTGCCAGTATATTGTTGGAGGTCGCGCGAGGGCAGGCTCCACCACGAGCTGAAGCCATCGGAGGGCGGCGTGACGCTCGGGGGGTTGGCGGCGATGTCGCCATACTCGGCGTTGGCGCGCAGCGTGGTGCGGCCGAGGAAGCCGCCGCGGCTGTTCTCCGCGAGGATGGCGGTGATGCTCCCGAAGACGCGCTGATCCCGCTCCCAGGCCGGGCGCTGCTTATACTCGGCGCGCTTGTTGAGGCCGGCGATGCGCACGGCCACGCGGCCCGGCACAATCTCGCGATTCAGGTCGAACGACTCGCGGTGGGAGCTGCGCTGGCCGACTTGGAACTTCGCTTCGTAAAAGTTGCGGCCGAAGACCGGCGCCAGCGTGGAGTTGTTGACCACGCCGCCGGGGCTGCCGATGCCGAAGAGCAGCGCGTTGGGCCCGCGGTTGATGGTGACGCGATCCGTGTTGTAGGAGTCGAAGGGAATATCGGAGAGGAAGTAGTCGCGCGTGAGCTCGGCCGAGGCCAGGCCGCGCACGCGCTGGTTGCGCTCCGGCTCCGCGCGCGCGCCCGCCTGATCGGGCCGCCCACCGGCAATGGAGCCGCCGGCGAAGTTGCCATCCGTGCCGCCCACCTCAGTGCCGACGGTGTAGGGCAGCAGAGTGCCGCTGTCGTTGGCCCCGATATCGGTGAGAAACTCCTTCGTCACGACCGTGATCGAGGTGCCGACATCTTTGAGCGCCGTGTTGAGCCGTGTGCCGGCGAGCGTGTTAGTGGCGGTGTAGCCGACATCTTTCGAGTCGCTGACGGTAAACGCCGAAAGCGTGACAGGCTCGTCCGCCCGGGGGCCCGGAGCCGGACTCGGGGCGACTTGGGCGGAAGCCACGGTCGCACACGCGGCGACGAAGAAAGTAAACAGCGGCCAGCGGGGCGGGCGAGAATTCATGGGGTTAGGTGGGTGTGGTTGGACTAGCAGAGAGACAGAACCAGCAGAACGGCGCAGCGCAGTTGAGACAATCGTGGAAAAAATCGGAACTCCCGGGACTCACACCAGCCGTTCCTTGAGCGCCTTGGCCACGGCGCCGGAGCGGGTGTTGACGTGGAGTTTTTCGTAGAGGCTACGATTGTAGCTGTCGATCGGGTGGACGCTGAGGCTGAGCTTCGCGGCGATTTCCTGGTCAACTAGAAACACCCTCGTCTCCGAATCCGCCGGCTGGCCCGATCCAACCAAGCTCACTCGCGCGCCTTTGCCGCGGCCCGAAGTTCCTGGGCGACGGTGAGGTAGTAGTTGCGCCCCGTGGCGGTGAGGAGTTTTTCGGCCAGCGCGGTGAGCGCGTCGGCCTTGAGGAGCTTGGGTTCCGGCGCGGAGGGATCGAGCGCGACGAGGTGATCGCACAACTGGGCAGCCCATTGGGCATCGCCTTGTTTCAGGGCGTCGCGCGCCAAGGCAAGGAGGGCGGCCGGGCCGCCGGCGAGTTTCGCCATGCGCTCAGCTTCCGCTTTCGGTGGGAGCGGGAAAAGGTTGGACGGATTGCCGTCGAACCAGCCGAGGTAGCCTTGGAAGATCGCGCGCACGGCCCACTCGACGTTGCCGTAATACTCTCGGAGATAATCCTTCTCCGCGAGGCGGGCGGGCAGCTTCACGTAGCCTACGAGTTCGTCGGGCGTCATGCCTTGGTTCATGCCCTTGATGGTCTGGTCGAAGACGAAACGGATGGCATCGCGATAGTCGGTGAGCGCGGCCGTGACGGCGGCCTGGCCGAGGATCGGCCGCGTGTGGCCCGGCACGAGAAACGTGGCGCCTTCCTTGAGCATCGTGTCGTTGGCGTCCGCCCAACTGCGGATGTCGCGATAGGGCGTGCCGCGGATGGCATAGGCGTTGGGCCAGGATTTGTAGAAGTTGTCGCCGCTGAAGAGAACTTTCGTCGCGGGGAGCCAGACGTAGAGCGCGTCCTCTGTCTCGCCGTTGACGGCGACGAGATCGATTTCCACGCCGGCGACGACGATCCGTTTACGGCCTTCCGCGAACGTGCGGTTGGGCTTCACGGCGCCGTCTTCGAAGGTCACACGCTCGTTGTCCGGCACGGCGGGAGCCACGCCGTTGTTGATCTTCTTGTCCGCGGGCAAATTCGCGCCCGCCTGGCGCGCACCGCGCTGGCGTTGAATCGTCAGTCCAGCAGCGGCGAACGGATTGCTTTCCGAACCGAAATTCGCGCGCGCCCAAATCTCGGGATTCCCGCCTTCGAGGAAGGAAATCGCGCCGCCGGTGTGGTCGCCATGGCTGTGCGTGAAGATGATCGCCTTCACCGGCTTGGCGGTGAGCTTGCGAAATTCGGCGAGCGCTTCCCGGGCCGCGGCGGGCGTCTGGCCGGCATCGACGATGATGATGCCATCGGTGCCCTCGATCATGTTGATCGTCGAGGCGCGATAGCCGATCGCGCTGTAAACGCCGTCCGTCACCTTCACGACATCTTTGCGGAACTCGGCACTCCGCTCCTTGAGGAGTTTCGTGGCGGGACTTTCCTGGGCGGTCGCGGAGAAAGATAAGACGAGGCACGCGACGGTCAGGGTCAGTTGTTTCTTAAATGGGAATTTCATGGTGCGAGGAGGGGCTGGGATTTGGTTGGGTGTCGTCGGACCTAGGCTCGAGTGAGCCGATCCGAGCGAAGTGATGCGCTCAGATTACCCGAACGGGCCCTGCGCCGACAGGGACGCGGCTCAGACGCTCTGGTGTTTTTCTCGGATGCGCTTCCGAAACGCGCCGGGAGTGCGGCCGGTCTCGCGTTTGAAGAAGCGTCCGAAATACGCGGGGTCTTCCATCGCGAGGCGGTAGCTGATTTCCGCAATCGTCAGCTCCGTGTGGGCGAGGAGGCGCTTCGCTTCGAGCACCAGCTCGCGGCGAATAATCTGCTGCGGCGTCAGCCCGGTGCCTTGCTTGACGAGGTCGTGCAGGTGCCCGGTGCTCACTCCGATCTGCCGGGCATAGACCGGGACGGATCGCTCCTGGATGAACTGCTCGGTGACGAGTTGGATGAACTTCCGCGCCAAGGCGGCGGTGGCGGTGGCGGCGGGCCGGGGTTTTTGTGTCGCATACAGCCGTTGCGCCTTGATCAGGAGAAGCTGCAGCCAGGCCCGCAACGCCGGCTCGCGATTCAACGCGGCGGAGCCGTATTCGTCGGCGAGCGCCTGCAACACCGCGGAAATATCCTGGTTCGCCGCGGCGCTCAGCCGCAGTTCCGAGGCGCCCTCGAGGTCGTGAAAAAACGCCAGCTCACGCATGCCGGAGTCGGCCCCGGCGGTGACGCGGAGAAACTCTTCGGTAAACGGCAGCACCTGGCCCCGGAGGGGCGCGGTGGTATCCCAGGAGTGCACCTGCCGCGGGGAGATGAACCAAAGCGCCGGCGGGCGAATCGGATGCGATTTGAAATCCACCACGTGCGTGCCGCGGCCGCCGGTGACATGGAAGATGGCGTAGAAGCTATGGCGATGGGGAGCGGACGCCCGCGCCACGGCTCCCATCTCCTCAAACGGCTTGATCTCGAGCGGCACGGACTGGCCGGGTGGCATGAGAAAGGAAAGCACCGGGATCACGTCACGTGAGGCGCGGGTTGGTGACGAGGCGCGCTCCATGAGATCGAACGTAGAACGAATTTTCCTAGCGACGACGATCAAAACCGCTGGTGTGATCGGCCTGGGCGAAAACCAAGGAGTAGGACCTGATGGCGACCTCCCCAATCCGTTCCTGAGTGAGCTTGCTGCCATCGTAAAAACCCAATTCCCATGAAAAGATCCGAATTCAAAGAACTGCTGCAAGGTGTCCGTGACGCGGGCGCTTATCTCCGTGGCGACAAGTGCGCCGTCACGCGCATTGATCGCATTGAACCCGACTCCGTGGCGGTGGGCGGACCAAACTCAAGCTGAGTCATACCAAGGGCCCTTGAAATTTGGACTTTAGGAAGGTGGGGCCGCTTCTCCGCAAGCGGCCTGGGTTCCAGTCGCGAATCGCCCTGCAATTCAGGCCGGCTCGGAGAGCCAGCCCCACCTTGGCAAAGTCTAAATATTACGGGGCGTTGGTATCATACCAACGCCCTCTAGCTTTTAGACTTTATTAGGCAGGCGCAAACCGATGAAGTGGGTGATGGCCCGTAAATTTCCGCCGTTGGGAGAAGAGGTGGTGAAGCAGATCGAGACGGCGTGGGCCGAGCCGCAGCCGGAATGGGCGCGCCAGCGCCTGCGAGTCGTGAGGCTGATCGCGCAGCATGAGCTGACGGCAGCCGAGATCATGCGGGTGTGCGATGTGAGCCGGCAGACGGTCTTCACTTACCGGGACACGGTGGTGGCCGAAGGCGTGCCGGGCTTGCTCCAGCGGAAGTGGAAAGGGGCGCGCAAGCCGGCGGTGCGGGGGGCCGTGGCCACCGAGTTTATCCGGCGCTTGGAGGCCGGGCAGTTCCGGCAGGCGCGGGACGCGCAGGCGTGGATCAAGAAGCGCACCCGGCAGAGTCTGAGCGAGAGCGGGGTGCGCAAGGTTTTGCGCCGGCTGGGCGGCAAGCTGAAAGTGCCGCGCAAGAGTCACGCCAAAAAAGATCCGGCCAAGGCCGCCCAGTTCAAGGCAGAGTTGCCCGCGCGGCTGACCGCCGTGGTGGGCTCCGCGCCCGACCGGCCGGTGCGACTGTGGGTGCTCGACGAGCACCGCTACGGACTGTTGCCGGTGATCCGCCGGGTCTGGGCCCGGCGCGGCGTGCGGGTGCATGCGCCCTACGCCACCAAATATCACTGGGGCTACCGCCATGAAGCGTTGGAGGTGGACGGCGCGCACCACACCGAGTTGCTCTTCACCCCGGCGATCGACCGGGACATCCACGCCGTCTTCCTCGCGCAAATCGCCGCCTCCGATCCTCAAGCGCTGCACGTGGTCATCCAAGACCAGGCCGGCTTTCACCTGCCAGTCAACGACCCGCGCCTGCCGAAAAACCTCCGGCTGCTGCCCCTGCCACCCTACAGTCCGGAACTCAATCCGGTGGAGCGTTTCGGCGGCTTGCTGAAGGCCCGCGTCACCAACCGGCTCTACCCAAGCTTACGTCGCTTGGAAGATCACCTCTTCGCCGCCTCACGCGAATGGACCCAACCGGCCAAAGTCGCGGGTCTCATCCACCGCTGGCTCGCCGATCAGGTAAACTCTGGCGCACCAATCTATAGTCTATAAGCTATGGGACGTTGGTATCAGTCGGAATTTGCACGGATGATGGGCATCAGCGTGGACACCCTCCAAAACTGGGAGCAAGGCAGCCGTCAGCCCAGCGGCGCAGCGCGCGTTCTGCTCCGCGTCGCGGAAAAACATCCCGAAGTCGTGCTGGAGGCAGTCGCTTGAACGCCGACGCAAGGGCTGTCGTCGTCGTTTGCGAACGAACCCAAGGCCATAGCTTACTCTGTCCGGCTGCCCGGCGGTCACGAGGCGCTACTGTCACCGGCGGCGGTTTGCCTGAAATAGTTGAGTGAAAAATTCGCAACCTGACCCCGTTTTGACCCGGATTTTCCATCGGTGATGGTGCTGGCAGTAGCGAGCGAGAGGTTCCCCAGCATCGCGGATGCCGCGAGGAGAAGAAGAGAGGGTTTGGATTTCATGGGGAGAGGGGAAATCAAGGGGACAAACGTTAGGAATCCGGGAAAATGGGGACGAGGAGTTTGCTGGCGTCATCGACCCAATCAGAAATTGACGCTGAAAGACGCGCGCACCGTTCGCGGCATCTGCCAGGAGGCGCCGTAGAAATCCTGATCGTTCATCACGTTCGCGATGCTCAGCTTCGTGTCGCATAAGTAACGACCCAGTTTCCGGCGATAGCCGATATTGAGATCGTAGACGAAGTGTGGAGTGACGTGGGTGTTCGTGACCGTGGCGTCCCCGGTCGTCGTGTTGATTGTCACCGCCTGGCCGTTGCGTGCGCCGGCGTATTTTACGCCCGCGAGCGCCCACAGGCCGCGGAGGCGGGTTTCGCTGAATTCGTAGCGGACATAGCCGGTGCCGGTGAGTTTGGAAAGATCCTCGGGACTGGTGCCGATGTAGGAGCGCGCGTTGCCGCCCGCGGCGAGGAAACGTTGCTGAGCGGCGAGGAAGGTGGGGTTGGGATTCGCCGGTTCGGCGAATGGCGCGATGGCCGTGATGCGCGCGTGGTTTTGTGTGAAGCCAAGGTTGATCCGCAGATTTCTGAGCGGCAGGTAGTCGAGCTTGAGATCGTAGCCGGTCGAGGCGGAGTCCGCGTTCACGAACGCGCCGAATCCGGAGGTGGCGTGGCGCCAGTGGACCGAGCCACGGTGAGATTCTGGATCGCGCCGGGGAGATTCTGTGGGTTGTGAAGCCGCTTCATATCGAAGAACGCCGCGCTGAAAGCGACTTTGCTGTCGAACAGGTAGAACCGCACGCCCGCCTCGCGGTTGGTCACTACCGGCGCCTCGAGCGGCTCGCCGTTACCATCATACGCCGAGTATGCGGGACTGGGATCGACTGCGCTCATGGCGTTGGCGTAGAGGCGCACATGATCGTGCGGGCGCCAGACGATGGTCGCGCTGGGCGCCTGGTCCTTCACCGGTTCGGGGCGCATGACACCGCCCGGCGTGCCGGCGGGATTACCGGCCGGTGCCGGTCCCGCCCACAGGAGGCGGTCATCCGCGCCGAATACACGCCCCTGGCGATCATTGCGGACGTCAAGCACGCCCAGGATGGTTTCAAAGCGCCCTTTAAAGAAGGTGCTCTGTAGATTGAGGTAGATATTTCGGTCGTAGAAATAATTGATGCTGCGCGTCGGCAGTGCGCCGGAGACTACGTGCTGGCCTTGGGGATACTGGTTTATAAGCGCACTATCCCAGCGCTTGACGGTTGCGAAGTCCGTGGGGCTCCGAAAGCGCGACAGGATCACGTCGACGGGCAATTCCTCCCAGGCGCGGGTGATGGCGTTGGTGGGCGCGCCGGTGTTGCCGAAGTAGAAATTGGTGTTGGGCGCGTAGGTTCCTTGAGTGGTGCAGCCATAGCTCGCGCCGGAAACGAGCCGATGTTGCACGGGGCCGGTGCTAAACCCGTAGTAGAGCTCCGCTTTGAACGTGGGACGCGTGGTGACGAAATCGTTCTGGATATTGTTGGGACGGATATCGAGGACCTGGGGCTGCGCGTTATTGAAGGTCGGCCGCAGCAGCGCGAGAAAGCGGGGATTCGTCCGAATGGAAAGCGGGATGGAGGCATCGTTGGCGTTGCGCAGGGCGATGTTCCAGTCGCGCGACTTCACGTGCGAGAGCTCGTAGTTATAGCCGATCCAAGCCTGGAGATCGCGCGTGAAAACATGGTCGATGCGGATCGTGGGAATGTAATCGCGCTGGCGGCGATAAGTGTCGGGACCCTCGAATCGGAAATCGCGCTGGTTAGGCGTGGTGAGAACGCGATTGGTGCCGGCGCGGCCGGGAATGATCGTGCCGTAAAAGCTGCCGTCAGGCGCACGGTTGTTGTCGGTGAGAAAGAAGCCGCGGATACTGGCGCGCGTGTTAAAGCGCGACTCGTTGCTCAAGAGCAGCGTGGTCTTGGGGCCTAGTTGCACCGTGAGCGCGGGGTTGAAGACAAAATTATCGGTTTTGAAATACATGGCGGTGCTTTCGTTGCGCTGGTAGGCGATCGGCAGCGCGAGGCTGAGGCGTTTTTTCGCGTCGAGTGGTCCACTCAGAACAAGCTCGGTGCGCTCATAACCAAAATTGCCGTGCGTTGCGCCGAAGCGGACTGCGGGACGATCTTTGGCGCGGATACTGCCCGCTTGAATCACGCCGCCGAGATTGCCCTGGCCGTAGAGTGCGCCGCCCGGGCCCTTGATGATGTCGATGCGACCGATGGTCACGGCATCGATGGGCAGGTAGTGTTGGAAACCGTCCTTCATGGTCGTCGCCACCGTCACACCGCGAACGAACATTGCGGCGTTCTCGGGATTGTCGCGTGAGCTGTTGACCACCGCGGTCTCGAGCTGCACGCCGCTGACGTATTCAAGCGCCTGACGCACATCCGTCGCGCCCACGTCGCGAATGAACGCCTCGGTCAGCACCTCGATCTGCATCGGGAGATCTTTGACTGGCGTGCTGTAGCGGGTGCCCGTCGTGGTGTTGGCCGCGCGATACTCGTCCTCCGCCTCGGCGATCACTTGAAACACGTTTAGATGGACCGGGGCGTTTTCCGCGGGGGGAGTTGTGCGCGGACTTGCTGGGCCAGGCGCGGCCTGCGCACGGATCTGCGTGCCGAGACACAATGAGGCCAATACGACAGCGAGTTTTTGTTTTTTCATGAATGGGGCCGGGGAACTGGAGGGTTAGGGAACTGGACGCTTGTCGTCGCGACGCGTCGGCTGAAAGCAGGCGGGGCTTGCCAGGAGTCACGAGGGCTTTTTGACTTTAATCATAAAGTGAACGCGCCCGGCACCCCTTCGATGAAGCACGTCGCGCAGGCGATCGGCGTGTCGATCATGACCGTATCGCTGGCGCTGCGTCGCGCGCCGAGCATTCCCGCCGCAACTCGTGAGCGGGTGCTCGCCGCGGCCGCCAAGCTCGGTTACCGTCCAAATCCGATGGTGGCCGCACTCATGGCGGGATTACGCGGCCGGCGCGCCCGAAACAAAGCAGTGCACGTGATCGCCTACGTCGAGAGCTTCCCGCTGAAACGTTCCCCCCAGGAGGCGGCCGCCCTCCGGGATTATCGGCAAGGCGCGGCGGCGGCGGCGGCAAAACACGGCTACCGGCTTGAAATTTTTCACCTCGGTGAAAGCGGCCTGCAGGAAGCGCGGTTGGAACAGGTTCTCCGCGCGCGCGGCATCCGGGGTGTCATCTTCTCACCCTTTCCCAGTCCCGGAGCCACGCTCAATCAGAGCTGGGAAAATCATGCGTTGGCGTCGATCGGTTATTCACTCAGAAAACCGGTGCTCCACCGCGCGATGAATCATCAGGCTCACTCGATGCAGCTCGCGCTGGCGGCCTTGGTGGACCTCGGCTATCGCACGATCGGAGTCGCGATTCCCCGGCCGCAAAACGAACGCGTCGAGCGCATCTGGCTTTCCTCGGTATTACTGGCGCAGCGCGATTACGAAGGCACGGAAACACGGTTTCCGCTTCTGATTTTCGATCAAGGTGGTCGTCCGCTTTCGACGTGGCTGCGTCGCTACCGACCCGAGGTGGTCGTCACCACCGAGCGTGAGTTGCTCCCGGTCTTGCGCCGAATCGGCCGCGCCATTCAACAGCAGGTTGGCTTTGTGCACCTGCACATCACGAAAGACCTGGCCGATTGGAGCGGCGTGGATCAGAATGACGAACGCATTGGAGCGGCCGCCGTGGACTTGGTGTTGGAGCAGCTCCAGGGAAATGATTTTGGGATTCCGAAAAATGCCAAGACCGTGCTGATCGAAGGGCGATGGCTGCCGGGGAAAACCGCGCCGGGTCGGAAGACAGGGTGAGGTTGCTAATATTTCACCTAACTGGACTGAGCCAGTTTCCGGCCCGTGCAATGCCGACCGCATATGACCACGCGCGCCATTCGTCGTTCTGAAAGTGGGGCCGCGTAAAGCCGTGAGGGGTTCCCAGGAGCGCGGATCACTCCAGCGTCCAGGCGTTCACTTCGTCAAAGCGCATCGCGGTCTTGCCGGTGGTGAAACCGAAGTTGCTCTTCGTCGGGTGCGCGAGTCCCGGCGAGCGCACACTGCCGAGGAAGCGTCCGTCGTAGAAAGCGCGCATCTCGTTAAAGGGTCGAGGCGCTGCCGGAGAACGTGAACCCGAAGCGATCATTCACGGGCACGATGGCGGAGAAATCGGAACCCGGCTGGACCTTGCGCGCCGGCTCGTGGAGCGCGCCCGGGGTGCGATGGAAATCGCGCGCGTTGTCGCGCATCATCATCGAGACGTTGAAATTCACGACCGGTTTCGAGCGCTCGAACGCGCTGAGCGGAACCATGTTCACCGCGCCGGCCAGCGCCGCGCCGCTGATCTCGGGCGTCGGGGTGTAGGCGATCCCGAGGCGGGAGAAATTGTTGATCGAGGATTGCTGCAGGCCGGTGTTGCGCTGGACGCCGGAGGACGCCTCGGCAAACCCGATGCCGCCGACGGTGATCGGGACGTTGCGGGGCGGGACGCCGTTGAGGGAAACCTGATACGCATCGCCGAAGCCGCCGCGCGTGATGTTCACGCCGGGGACCGATTTCAGCACTTCGCCCACCCCGCCGTCGGCCACGGGTCCAAACTCATTCGCGGCGACGACATTCATCGCGTTGGCCGCGAAACGCTGCGTGTTGATCGCGATGGCGGCGCCATCCATCTCCTTCGAAGTCGCGACGACAAACTGATCCAGCTTCACAGTCGCACCACCCGCCGGGCGGGTGCCGAGGTAGGAGAGTTCGAAATTCTGCCGCACGGCCTGCCCGGCCGCGACCGTGACCGTCTGCGTCTGGGGCAGCACGCCCGTGCGGAACGCCGTGACCTTGGCCACGCCCGCCGGGACGTTGCCGAGGCGGAACTCGCCCGCCGAATCGGTGAACGTCTCCAGCCCGGTGCCCTCGACCGTGATGCGCACGAACTCCAGATACTCGCCGGTGCCGGGGTTGAAGACCCGGCCCTCGATCAGGCCGGTGCCCGCCGCCGTCGCGATAGTCGCGGTGGCGAGAGCCACGAGCGCAACCACGCCAGCGCAGATGTGGGTGAAGAGGCGGGACAACAACGGCCGGCGCAGCGCGACCGCATCGGCGCAACAGATGGATTGGGTGAACATAGGAGGAATCGCTTGGCGGGGGTTTCGGCCCTCGCCCGGCTTCGTTGGCCGGGCGCGCCGCTGAGGGGTGCTGGGGTGGTGGTGGAAGGCCCCCAGTATGCTCGCGAATCCGATCTCCCTCAATCCCCGCGAATCGGGGTATGCGCGCCAGTCCACGACGTCGCCGGGCCGCCAAAAATAGTCCGAGCATTCCGGGCGGTGGGGCCCGCTCTCCGATCGGGGCTAGGTTGCAACGTGAACCCATCGTGCCAGCGAAAAGGAAACTCAAACCCAGGCCGGTTCGGAGAACCGGCCCCACCTCACGGTCTGGCGCCTCGCTGCCCCGGCGAGAGCTTCACTTCTTCCCGATCAGCATGTCCTCCATCAACGCGAGGGCGGTGGCCTCGGTGATGTCGGCCACGCCGAACAACCGGATCACACGGCCGGCCTGCACACCTTTGCCGATGATGTCGCTCGCGGCGGCCTGGCCGATGATGGCGGAATCCTTGAGGCGGATCGCCGTGGCTTGGATGTCGGGCACAGGCACGGTGACATCGCCCGACACTTCGGGCACGGTGAGGTTGCGGCTGGAGATGAGCACCTCGATCGCGACATCGGCGATGTTGGCGAAGGCCTGGCGATCCTTGGCGGCAGCCTCGCCGGTGAGGTGCGCGCCGGGGGTGTCGGGCAGGAGCGAGGCGGCGATTTTCTGATCGGCGAGCTGCGCGCCGGCGTGGCGGAAGGCGCGGCCAAAGAGCCGCTCAATGTCACGCACCGTCTGCTGGTCGGCGAGCGCAGGCGCGGTCCGCTGGGCGGCACCGGTCTTCGGCGCGGAGCCGGAGGTTTCGGTCGATTCCGCCCGGCCGGTAGAGGGGTCGATGAGTGCGCGGTTCACGTAGATGACGACGCGCGGGGCGCCGTCCTTGACGTAGGCTTTCTTGAAGCCCTCGAGAATACCGTCCGCCGTCTGGCGGGAGATGAGCGTATCGGCGTCCAGGCCGTAGCCGCGCTGGCCGAAGCTGGGACCGATCGACGGATTGGCCGGCAGGGCGCGCGGCGGCGCCTGCACGATGGGCGGCGGAATCGGTGGCGCTTGCTCCGGCGACTGGGCGGCCAGGAACGGCGCGAGGAGGCAGGAGAGCGGAGCGAGCAGTGAGGGGAGGCGGTTCATGGCGGCAGCGCGGGCGCGCGTTGAATAACTCACCGCGCCTGGCGGACGCGCACGGTGTATTTGCGGGCCAGGGTGTTCATCGCGGTGAAGCGCACGGCCTCGGTGGAGTTTTCCGAAAGGATGAGGGTCTGCCACGGCGTCTCGTCGCCGGTGGAGAAGCCCTGCTCGTCCTTGAACACGCAGTTGATCTGGACCTCGATGCGGCGCGGCTCGCGGTTTTTCACGTTGGCGACGACCTCGAGGCGGCCATCGGCCAGCGGACGCTCCTGCAGGCCGGTGCAGGTCACGGAGAATTGCGCGGGTTGATCGAGCAGCACGAAGCGGTCGGTGTTCTCGAGCGTGAACTTCGTCGTGTCGAGCGGCGCGAAGGGGCCGGGCTCGGTCGCGCAACCCGCAAAGAACGCGAGGGCGACGACGGAAATGACGAGGACTAGCGGCTTGGTGTTCATGGGCGGTGGCGGGGAAGGGTGAGACTGCGGATCAGCGCAATAGTTCGCTCAAAAACACGACGGTATCGCGCTCGCCCGGTGCGACGGTGAACTTCACCGGCCGGGAGCGCGATGCGAGCACCTGGCCTTCGCGATCGAGGAATTCGAGGCGGCCGAGGTGCTCGCCCGGCGGGAGCGTGAACGCGGCGAAGCTGAGGCGCTGCGGGAGGTTGTCCCACTGGCGCGTGTCGGCCTCGGCGTGCGTGGCCGCGGAGGCGACCTTCCCGAGGACGCCGAGGATGCCGAGGCCGATGGCGGCCGCATCGGCGTCGTCGCCGTCCTTGCCACGGCGCTCGCGGCGGCGCGCGTTGTCGCTGGCCACGACCGAGCCGGCGAGCGCGATGTCGCCGGCGACGCTCGCGGCGGCCTTGAACTGGGCCTTGTTGCCGAGGATGTGGTCCATCACGCGGCCGCCGCGAGTCGTGGCCTGAAAGCCCAGGTCGTCGTAAGCCGGCAGCGGCACGATGCGCCGGCCGCCGGCGAGCACGAGGCGCGCGGAACGCGAGGGCGAATCCTCGACGTGGAAACGCAGCTGCTCGCCATATTGGCCGCCGGCGAACTTGCGCGGACCGTAGCCATACTCGGCGAAGACGAGGACGTTGGCCGCGAGGTCGTAGTCCGGCAGCGCGAGCCTCGGGCCGGCGTGGGCGCGCGCCCGGGCGAGGGCGTCGCTGCCGTCGGCGTGGAGTTTCGCGGACGCGAGGCCGTCGAGGTAGTCGAGGAGGACGTAGTCGGCGGCGTAGTTTTCCTGCTTGGGGCCGGGATCGCTGTCGATCACCTGGCCGGAGCGGAAGCAGGCGCGGGCGTTGTCGCGTTCGCCGTCGCGCCAGTAGAGAAGACCGCGGTAGAAGTAGGCCATCACGCGCTCGTAGGGCTCGCCGATGAAGACCTTGGTGCTCTCCGCGGAAAAGAGCCCGCGGGCGCGGGCCGCATCGGCGTCGTTGGCGATGATGCCGCCGATGCGCGCGATCGCATCGTCGAGGCGGGCCTTGGCCACGTCGTAGTCGCCCGCGCGCAGGGCCGTGGCCGCGGTGCGGTAATCGTAGAGCACCCGATCACGCTCCGGCACGGGCACGCGGCGATCCGCGGCGGTGGCGGCGGGCGCGCGCGATCGCGTTTCCTCGGGCAGCGTCTCGCAGCCGGCGAGGCAAGCGACAGCGATGCTCACGAGTGCGATCCTGACATTGCAGGGCCTGACCTTGGTCAGGCCTCGATCACGAAAGGCCTCAGCAAGCTGAGGCCCTACGGGCAAAACGACGCTCGTTGCGGGATCGCCAGAAACCGTAGGGCGCGCGCTCACCGATAGGCCGCGTCCTCGAGGCCCTGCTTCTTGATTTCGGCGGTGTCCTCCCAGACGATGCGGCTCGTGCGCGCATCGGTGAGGCGGAAGCTGTAGAGCACGTAGTCGCTCGTGCCGGCCGAGGTGCGCGTGGTCATGCCGTCGAGCTTGCCGGTGAGAAAATAGTCTGCGCCGCCAAATTCGCTCGCCCGCGGGTCGGCGCTGGCGGTGACCTGACCGCTGCGTTTGAGCTCCCGCTCACGCTCCAGGGTCCGCATCATCTCGCGGTCGAGGAAGCTCACCTGGCCGGCGGCCTTGGAGTTGAGCTGCGTGCGAATGCGCGTGAGGAAGATGTCCTTGTTGATCGGAAAGCGCGTGTTGTTGACCACCGGATCGAGCACGATGCTCGGCGGCACCGGGGCCCGCGCGATCTGCGGGATGGCGAGGATGCTCCGCGCCATCTTGTCCGTGACGGTCACCATGTCCTGCGACTCGATGCCGGTGCCGGCAACGGAGCCGCGCTCATCGGGGCGCAGCTCGACGACGGGCGAGCCGGCGGGCTGGCTGACCCCCGCGGAGGTGGCGCAACCGGCCAGAAAGGCCGGGACTGCCGCAACGCTGGCGAAGAGGAAACGGGACGTGGTGCTCATGATGTCGGGTGAAGGAAGACGCTGGGAAGGGACGAAGGTGAAGGAAAAGCCGGCGGCCGGCCGCAGGAGACGACGGCCACGCCCAAAAAATTCAACGCCCCCGCGACTCAGCGGCCAAACAGGGCGTTGGCGCCGCTCATCGGCGTCGCCGGGCCGTAGTAATTGTTGATAATCGTGATCGGTTGCGCAGGCGCGGCGGCGGGTGCCGGGGCGACGGCGGCCGGCTGCACCACGACGGGTGAGCTCGGGTAGGAGGTCGCGACCGGGCGACGGTTTGCATCGACGACCGAACCAAGCAGCCAGCCTAGCCCCGCGCCCCACGCTGCCCCACGCCAACCGTTGTGCCGGAAATCCCCGCTGTTGTGTCCGATAATCCCGCCGGCGAGCGCGCCGAGCAGCAGGCCGTTGGAGGCCGCGCGGCCGCCGCCATAATACCGATAATCGTTTGCGCCATAGTAGGGATAGTCGTAGGTCGAATAACCCTCGTAGTAGCGAAACACCGGCGCCGCGTGATACCCACCGTAATAAGGGCTGCGATAAGTCACCGCGCCGAAATGCGGTCGATGAGGGTGCCCATGACTGTAGTTCGCTCCGATCCGCACTGCGGGAAAAGGCCGGCGCTCGTCGCCGCCGGAGACATGCTGACGAAAGACCTGCGCCTGCACCGCCGTCGAAACGGCCAACGCGAAACCGAGGGAAAGAAGGAGTTTCATGGTTGGAAAGGGAACACCTGCTGCGACACCGCCCCCGCTGCAAGGTTTCACCGCGGAGCCAGAGCCTGCAATTCCACCCCCTGAGGGCACACACGCCGCCCCGCCACAAACTGATCTCCGCAACGCGGGCAGTAGGCGCAACTGGCCGGGCCGTCGGCTTTGGGTGCCGCGAGCAGCTCCTCGGGATCAAGCCCCGCCGCCCGGAGCCGGGATTCGATCTCCGCCCGCAGCGCGCCGCGATACCATGCCACAATCTCGCGCGCCAGCGGCGGATCTCCAGCCCCGCCCACCGGCCAGCGCAGATCGGCGAGGGTGTGGAACGCCGCTTCCCGCCGCGCCGCGCCCGTCTCAAACGCCAGCAGCACCGCCAGCGGATGCTGCGCCGGGAAAAAACCCTCGCCCACGAGCGCCCGCAGCTTCAACGCCTGCGGCGGCATCAGCAGCGCGGTGAAAAGATTCAGGCCGCGCTTCTCCGGGCCGACCGGCCGCAGTCGCCGCGTCGCGCGCCACGCCGCGATCACGGCCGAAAAATGCAGCCCGGCCAGCGCCAGCAGCACCCACGGCAGCGCCGTCACCACCATCCCGCCCACCCGCTCCGGCACCTGCGCTGCGGCGTCGGCGACCACATAAACCGACAGGGCGGAGAGCCCCGCCAGGCTCGCGCCGTTCATGACCACCACAGCCCGGGTCCGGCCGATCAGCACCCGCCGACGGCGCCGCAGGTGCGCGGGGAGCAGCCAGCGCCGCATCATCTGGCGCACGCGCGCCTCGCGCGCCGCCGGGGCGGCCCGGGCGATCGCGAGCAGTTCCGCCGCACCCAGGTGCCCCGTGTCCGGGCAGAAGCGCACGCCGTTGATCATGAGCCAGCCGTCGGCGACCACCGCCTCGCGCACCTCGTCCCACGCCCACGCGCGGGCGACCGGCGGAGCTTCACCGGGCCGCCCGGCCTCACCGGTCCCGCGATTGCAGAGGCCCTGCGGCGCCATCGAGACCGGCACATCCTCCGCCGTCACGCGCCAGCTCACCGGCAGCGCTCCCGGCAGGCTCAGCCGCGCGAACCACGCCCGCGCCCGCCGCCAGCCGACTACGGTGAAGCTCCGCCGCCGCGCGATCCGCAGTCCATCGGCCGCCCACAGCAGCCAGAAGACCGCGATGAATGAGGCCCATTCCGACATCGGCCGCGCTCAGGCCGCCGGAGGCGGCGGCTGATTCGGCTGCGCGCCGGTGACCTTGCCGAACAGCTTTTTGATCCCGACGCCCACCGCCACGAGCCCTGCGACGATCATCTTCCAGAATTTCCCGAACCACACGCCGAGCGAAGCCAGCCAGCCGAGTTTGGCCGCCGCAAACGCCCCGCCGCCGAGCACGAGCGCCGCGAGGCCGTAGGTCGCGACCTTGTCGCCGGATTTGAACTCGGCGTATTTTTGCCCGTCGACGTAGGCGAAATTCGCGGCGAGCAGCTTCTCCGCCTCGATCTCCGCGGCCTTGAACGCCGCGCCGCCGCCGCTGACGAGCGTCACGTTCATCACGCCCCCGCGGCCGAGCAGGCGGATGCTTTCATTGATGAACACTTCCTTGAATTGGTCGTGCGACGACGTGAGTTGGATCGCCCAGCGCAGGTTGTTCGTCTTCTCGTCGTAGTGCGGCTTGGTCGCCCAGCCGGTGATCTTCATCTCGTCCCAGCCGCGGCGTTTGCGCTCGGCGTTTATCTCGTCCTCGTTGGCGGTCATCGCCTTCATCAGCTTGTCGGCCTCGAGTTCCTGCTTGTCGTCGTCCTTCACGTAGCCGGAGTCGTTGTAGTCGAAGTAGAGCGAGTAGCCCTTGGCCAGCAGCACGCCCACTTCCTTCCCGCTCGGCTGGTTCTGGGTGAGCTGGTAATAGAGTTTGATCGAATCGGGGCCGACGAAGTGCGCGCCCTCAGGCAGCTTGAGCTCGGCGATCTTGCCGAGCGGCACGGTGGCGGGCCCGGCGATGAGTTTCACCCCGGCGCGGGTGAGCGCCTCCTCGCGGGTCTTCGGGCGGTCTTCCGCCGGCGCGTCGGCCGCACGGATAACACCAGCCAGCCCCAACGCCAGAACCGCGAGCCCGCGCAGTGTTTTCATCGGCGCGGTTTCTCGCCAAGCGCGCCGGCCCGGTCAAGCGCCGCGTGCGACATTGCGCCCCCCTGGACGGCCGGCGCGCACCTGCGGTGCATACCGGACCGGCGGTGGATCAGAGGTCGAAAAATCCCGCTTCTCCCGAAGCGGGCTACCGGAAACAAATCACGGTGCCTTCTTCGCGTCGGCCGGCGGCGCGGCCTTCTTTTTCTTCGCTGCGGGATCCGGAGCCTTGGGCATTCCCACTTTGGCCCAGGTCGGGGCACCCGGGGTCGGCGGCAGTTCCTCGATGCGGACATCCTTGGCCTGCACAGTGGCGATCCCACCGCTGTGGATTTGCACCGCGATGTGCCCGTCGAGCGCGACCGTGGGATCCGTCTCCGTGTAGTCGAAGGTCGGCACGCCGTTGATCCAGGCGCGCAGGCGCAGGCCCTCGGCGCGGATGCGATATTCGTTCCAGCCATCTTTCTTCACCGCGGCATTGACCGCCGCCTCGTCGGCCGGGACTGCGATGACTTTGCGGCGACGCGTCTCGTCGTAGAGCTTGCCCCACCAACCGTCGCCCGCGTCCACCTGGTAGCCCGCCATCTCGGTGTCCTGCGGCACGCGCACGCTGCGGATCTGCACTCCACTGTTGATCATGCCGGTGCCGGGCGTGCCGGTGAGCTTCAGCTTCAGCGTGAGCTCGAAATTTTGGTAGGACTTGGTCGTCGCGAGGAAGAAATTGCGCGGCACTTTCTCGGTGGTGGAGCCGCCGGTGAGCGCACCGTCCTGCACGCGCCACCATTTGAGGTCACCCTCCCAGCCGGCGAGGGACTTGCCATCAAACAATTCGGCGGCGGGCAGCGCGGCGAGCGCGGCGAGCGAAAAAACCAACACGGAACGCAACGGGGTGATCTTCATGGGGAGGAGTGAGACCACTGTGCGCGGTCGTGCGACGAGGTAAAGACTGCGTGCAATTTCCCCGGCTCATCTTCAGTCGCATCACCCGCGAGAATTTTATCGCCCTCCGCCGGCGCGCGGCCTCAACTGCGGCGACTCAATGAAGTTTGCCCGCCTTGCGCAGCTGACCGCCGCCATCGCATCCTCCCCGCTGATCGCGGCCGCCGCGGAACCGAGTTCCGCCCCCCAGCGCTCCTCCCCGAGCGCCGCCCCTGCCTCCGCCACCGAAAAAATCCCCGCCGATCGCGCCGCCGCCGTCGCGACCTACAACCTCGGCCTCGCCTACTCGCAGGGCCGCCAAGCCGCGCCGGATGCGGTCGCCGAAGCCTTCGTGTGGCTCTCAATCGCCGCCGAGTCTGGTGCCGATCGCGCGGCGCTCGCCGGCGTGGAGCGCACGCTCTCCGCGGAACAGCTCGCGGCGGCGCAGCGGCGCCTGGATGCGTTGCGCGCCGTCAGCCCAAGCTTCCGCCCGGCGCTTGCCGGTAGCGTTTCCCGGTCCGAGGCGCCCAAGCCCACCGCGGGCGGCAACGAGGCCCGGGAGCTGCAAGCCCAGCTCGCCGCCGCCACGCAGGAAAAATCCAAACTCGCCACCGATCTCGCCGCCGCCACGCAAGCCGTGGAGCAGCTCCGCAGCCAGCTCGCCGCGCGGCCCGATCTGCGCGACGAACTAGCGCGCGTGCAGGCCTCGTTCCGCGAGGCGCAGGCGTCGCTCACCCAGCAGGCCGCCGATCTCGCCGCGAGCCGCACCGCCGTCGTCCAGGCGCAAGGCGAACTCGCCCTCGCGCGCGAAGCCGCCGCCGCGCACGACCTCGCCCTGAAGGTCGCCGCCGACACCGCGCGTCGTGCCGTCGCGGAGGAGGCGCAGCAGGCCTTGGTCCGCGCCACCGAAGCCTCGGCCCGCGCCGACTCTCTCGCCCGCGAACTCTCCGCCTCCCACATCGAGCGCGATGCCGCCCGCCACGAGCTGGCCGCGGCCAACGCCAAGCTCGCCGGCCATGCGGAGAGTTCCGCCCGCCAGCTCGATGCGCTTGAGGAGCGCCTCGCCAGCACGCGCCACGAACTCACGCAGGCCCGCACCGCGATGGAGGCCGCCACCACCGCCGCCGCGCAGGCCGCCGCCAGCGTGACCGAAACGCGCGCGCGCGCCGAGGCCCAGCTCGACACCGTCCGCACGCAGCTGGCTCTCGCCGAGCGCGAAGCCCAGGCCTCCGTAGCCGCCGCCACGCGCGAGCAGGCAGAACGCACGCGGACCGAAGCCGCCCTCGCCGCCGCGGCCGGCCAACAGTCTGCCGCCGAAGCCGAGGCCGCCCGCCTCCGCACCACCCTCGCCACCGCCGAGGCCGCCGCGCGCGAGGCCACCGAGGCGCAGGGCCGCCAGCTGGCCGCTGCCTCCCAGGAACTGGCCACCCTCCGCGTCGAGGCCGCCACGGCCCAACGCGATCTGGCCGCCGCCCGCGGTGATCTGGAAAAAAGCCGCGCTGTCCTCACCGCCCGGACCGACGAACTGGCCGCGGCCCAAGCCAAGGTCACCGCCGAGGCCGAGACCCGCGCCCGCGAACTCGCCATCCTCCGCGATCAGCTCGCCGCGCGGGAAGCCGATCTCCACACCGCCACCGCCGCGACCGAAAAAGCCCTCGTCGCCCACCGCGAAGAGACGGCCAACCTTCGCGCCGCCCTCGCCGCTGCCGAGTCGGCGCCACGCATCGCGCCCGCCGCGCTTGAGACCGCGCAACGCGCGACCGCCGCGGCCCGCGCGCAACTCGCCGCGGCGACCCAGGATCTTTCATCCGTCCGTGATCAGCTTGCCACGGCCCAGCGCGATCTGACCGCGGCGCGCGAT
>JAUYAK010000035.1 GCA_030693515.1 Opitutaceae bacterium | reverse complement strand
GAGGCCATGATGCAGGCCTGCGAAGCGCGCTTCGGCGGCGTCGACATCCTCGTCAACAACGCCGGCATCCAGCATGTGGCGCCGATCGACGACTTCCCGGTCGAGCGCTGGGATGCCATCCTCGCCATCAACCTCACGTCGGCCTTCCACACCATGCGGCTGGCGCTGCCGGGCATGAAGCAGCGCGGCTGGGGCCGGGTGCTGAACATCGCCTCCACCCACGGCCTGGTGGCGTCGGCCAACAAGAGCGCCTATGTGGCGGCCAAGCACGGCATCATCGGCCTGACGAAGACGGCCGCATTGGAATGCGCCACCACCGGCATCACGGTCAACGCCATCTGCCCCGGCTGGGTGCTGACGCCGCTGGTGCAAAAGCAGGTCGACGCCCGCGCCGCCGCCGACGGTGTCGACGACGCCGAAGCCCAGCGCCGGCTGCTGGCCGAGAAGCAGCCTTCGCTGCAGTTCACGACCCCCGAGCAACTGGCCGAGCTGGCCTTGTTCCTGTGCTCGCCGGCGGCCGACAACGTGCGCGGCGTAGCCTGGAACGTCGACGGCGGCTGGGTCGCCCAGTGAGGGCGCGCCTCAGCGTTGCAGCTGCACGCTGCCGCTGACGACCGCCGTCACCAGCGCCTTGCCGGCTTCGACCGGCAAGGCTTCTTCGACGCCACCGCGGCTGAGCTGGGCCCGCATCGGCTGTGAATGGACCGGATTCGGCTCCTGACCGCCGAGTTGCACTTCGCGCAGCGTCCAGCCACTGAAGCCGAACTGCTGCGCTGCGCGATCGGCCTTGGCGCGAAAGGCGGCGACGGCCATCGCGCTGACCTCGCCGTCGACCTTGTCGCGCGCCTCGCGCGACACCGAGTACGCAACGCGCGCGATCGTCAGCGTCTGAATGCGGGCGCTGAGCTGGGCGATGGCCTGGCTGTCGCGCCCCTGCACCAGCAACTCGGCCGTGCCCTGCCAGCCGGCGATCGCAGCGCCCTGCGGCGTGTAGCGCGGCTGCAGCGAGAACTGGCCGGTCTGCACCTCGAGCTGGCCGGGTCGGGCGGCGGCGCGGGCTTCGGTCAGCGCCGCGTCCAGCGCCTGCTTGAGCTGGCGCTGCACCAGGCCGGCGTCAGCGCCGTCACGGCGGGTGCTGAAGGTGACGCTCATCCAGTCCCTGTCGACCTCGACCACCGCGCTGGCCGACAGGTTGACGACGTTCTGCGGCGCGGCCGCGGGCTGCGCCAGCGCCGCCGCCATCGGCAGCCAGGTCAGCAGGATCAAGAGCAGTGGGCGTGCAGACATGGCATTCCTTGTGGTGACGAGGCCGTGGCGACAGCGCCATGGCCCCTCAGTGTGTGACAGGGTTCACGGGTGGACGACAACGGCCGCCGATTACCCGCAAGACTTGTAACAGAAGGTCGAACCCTGGGGTTTACACCGGGCTTGGGCGTCCACAATGCGCCTGTTACATCTTTGGAGTCGCCGATGAACGTCGCTGCCACCACCAAAGTCGATCGCATCGTCGTCGTCGACGACGACGCCCGCATCCGCGACCTGCTGCGGCGCTACCTGTCGCAGGAAGGCTTCGACGTCCTGCTGGCCGAGGACGGCAAGGCCTTGAGCCGGCTGCTGGCGCGCGAGAGCATCGACCTCATCGTGCTCGACCTGATGATGCCGGGCGAGGATGGCTTGTCGATCTGCCGCCGGCTGCGCGCCACCAACGACGCCACCCCCATCATCATGCTGACGGCCAAGGTCGAGGACGTCGACCGCATCGTCGGCCTCGAGGTCGGCGCCGACGACTACCTGCCGAAGACTTTTTCCACGCGCGAGCTGCTCGCCCGGCTGCGCGCCGTGCTGCGTCGCAGCGTCGCGACCGCGACCGCCACGGGTGCCGCGGAGAAGCCGCCCACCGAACTCGTGGTGGGCGCGCTGCGCGTGAACCTCGACGCCCGCTCCGCGGTGATGGACACCGCGCCCCTCGTGCTCACGCCGGTGGAGTTCGATTTGCTGGCGAGCCTCGCCAAGGCCAAGGGCCGCGTGAAATCGCGCGAGGCCCTCCTCGACGAGTGCCGCGACCGCAACTACGACGTGTTTGATCGATCGATCGACGTGCATATTTCCTCGCTGCGAAAAAAATTGGGCGATGACGCCAAGGAGCCCAAGTATATACGCACTGTGCGCTCGGCGGGTTACATGATGGTCGGGCCGGAGTGAACGCGGCCCCGGAGCGCGGCCCGATTGCCCCGGGCCGAACCGTTGGGCATGGCTTCCTCCCGCAGCCGCCGAAACCAAACTTGCCAGCAGGATAAACGCGCCCAATTTCAAAACCACGGGTGAGGGAGTGCGCAGTTGCACCAGCCTCAACGTCTTCAGGGCTCCCCGCTTCACTCCCCCCAACTGCGCCCCGCACCCCTTCGCTCCATGACAACCCCGCCCACCGCTCGTTCAGTCCTGTGCGCCACGCTCGACGACCGGGATCGGATGACGGCCGCGCTCACGACTGCGTTCGCCTCCGATCCGGTCCTTCGCTGGCTGTTTCCCGACGCGCTGCAGTATCTGACTTTCGCCCCGCAGGTGCTGAAGCATTTCGCCGGGCGGGGCTTTGAACACGGCTCGGCCTACCGGTCCGCGGACTTTGCCGGGGCCGCGCTCTGGCTCCCGCCGGGCGTGGGTCCGGATGAGCAGGCGCTGGGGGCCGTGATGGCGCAGGGGGTGGACAGCGAGCGGCACGGCGAGGCCTTCGGCGTGCTCGAGCAAGTCGGCGCCGGGCACCCGGACGAGACCCACTGGTATCTGCCCGCCATCGGCGTCGATTCGCGGCGGCAGGGCCAGGGCTACGGCTCCGCGTTGCTCGCCCGGGGCCTGGAGGTCTGCGATCGGGCCCACGTGGCCGCCTATCTTGAAACGTCAAATCCCACGAACATACCGTTCTACCAGCGCTTCGGCTATGAAATCATCGGCGAGATTCAGGCCGGCAGTTCACCGGTGATCAGCCGGATGTTCCGGGCCGCGCGCTAAAAGACGGGGCGCATCGCGCCCCACGCTGCCTCGCGGTTCACGGCACGAGGCAGAATTCCACGAGCACGGTGCCTGTGGTGTTGTTTTTTCCGCTCTCCGACACAGGTTAACTCGCCCCGACCGCGGCCGCCGCACCTGCCAAAAGTATCAGCGAGCCCAAGCGCAAAGCATCGGACCATTCAATTCACCGCCCCTTCATCCCCACCTCCATGAGCAAAAAAATCATCGCAGTTCTCGGCGCCACCGGCGCCCAAGGCGGCGGACTCGTCCGCGCCATCCTCAACGATCCGAAAGGCGGCTTCGCCGCGCGCGCCATCGTCCGTGATCCCAAATCGGACAAGGCCAAAGCCCTCGCCGCGCTCGGCGCGGAGGTCGTCGCGGGCGATGTGGACGATGAGGCCAGCCTCGTGCGCGCGTTTACCGGCGCCTACGGTGCGTATTGCGTCACATTTTTCTGGGCGCACTTCTCGGCCGAAAAGGAAATGGCCGAGGTCGCCGCGATGGCCCGCGCGGCGAAGGCCACCGGCCTGAAGCACGTCGTATGGTCCACGCTCGAGGACACGCGAAAAAAAATCCCCCTTTCCGACCCGCGCATGCCCACGCTGCACGGCAACTACAAGGTGCCGCATTTCGACGGCAAGGGCGAGGCCAACGCCGAGTTCGCCAAGGCGGGCGTGCCGACGACGCTGTTCCACACCTCGTTCTATTGGGAAAACCTCATCCACTTCGGCATGGGCCCGCGGAAGGGCGCCGACGGCAAGCTGGTGTTCGCTCTCCCGATGGGTGGCAAGAAGTTGCCCGGCATCGCGGCCGAGGACATTGGCCGCTGCGCTTACGGCGTGTTCAAGGCCGGCGACAACTACATTGGCAAATCCATCGGCGTCGCGGGCGAGCATCCCACCGGCGCGCAGATGGCGGCCTCGCTGGGCAAGGCGCTTGGCCAGCCGGTCGCGTTTTACGCGATGCCCTTCGACGACTATCGCAAACTCGGCTTCCCGGGCGCTGACGACCTCGGCAATATGTTTCAATACAAGCACGACTTTGAGGCGGACTTCTGCGCGGCGCGCCCGCTCGATCTCTCCCGCGCGCTTAATCCTGCACTGCAAAACTTCGACACCTGGCTCGCCGCCAACAAGGCGCGCATTCCGATCCAATAATCGCCGGACGGTGCCGGGGCGGCCCCCAAAACAAGCCGGCCCGTTGCCCGTTGCTGATTGGGGTCCTTATCCCCGTGAGGCTCTGTTTCGTTGTTTCATGCGACAACCCGGAGGCGAAACCTTCCCACCCAGCCCCGCAGCCCTCGGAATTCTATCACTCCAATGACCGCCTCCGCCCTCTCCCCCGCCCGCATCATGGAAACCGGCATGGCCTTCTGGCCGGCCCGCGTCCTCCTCTCCGCCGTCGAGCTCGGCGTCTTCACCGAACTCGGCGACCGCGCTCTGACCGGTGACGAACTGCAACGCGCCCTCGGCCTCCACGTGCGCGCCAACCCGGACTTTTTCGACACGCTCGTGGCGCTGCGCTTTCTCGCCCGCGAAGGCGACGGCCCCGCGTCCCGCTACCGCAACACCGAAGAGACGGCCGCCTTTCTCGATCGTAAGAGCCCGGCGTTCCTCGGCGGCTTTCTCGAAATGGCCGGCGCGCGGCTCTACCCGTTCTGGGGCGACCTCAACGAGGCCCTGCGCACCGGCCAGCCGCAGAACGAGCTCAAGCACTCCGGGAAGTCCATGTTCGAGGAACTCTACAGCAGTCCCGCGCGCCTCGAGCAGTTTTGCGCCGCCATGAGCGGTATCTCCCACGGGAATTTTCAGGCGCTGGCGGACAAGTTCGACTTCTCGCGCTACCAGACGCTTTGCGACGTCGGCGGCTCGGTCGGCCTGCTTTCCCTGCTGGTCGCCCAGCGGCACCCGCACCTGCACTGCACCACGACCGATCTGCCGGAGGTTGTGAAAATCGCCGAGCGCAAGATCGCCGCGGCGGGGCTCGCCGACCGCGTGACCGCGCGGCCGCTCGACTTCTTTGCGGAACCGCTGCCCAAGGCCGACGTGATTACGATGGGCCTGATTCTCCACGACTGGAATCTGGAGAAAAAAAATGCACCTCATCCGCGCGGCCTACAACGCGCTCCCGAAAGGCGGCGCCTTCATTGTCGTCGAAAACCTGATCGACGACGCGCGCCGCGAAAACGCCTTTGGCCTGATGATGTCGCTCAACATGTTGATTGAATTTGGCGAGGCCTTCGACTTCACCGGCGCCGACTTTGGCCGGTGGTGCAAAGAGGCCGGCTTCAGCCGCACCGAGGTGATTCCCCTGGCCGGTCCGGCCAGCGCGGGTGTGGCCTACAAGTGATCCGCGCCCGTCACGGCACGAGGTAGAATTCCACAAGCACGGTGCCCGTCGTGTTGTTTTTTCCGCTCACCTGCACGGAGTAGCTCGTGCCGCCGGGCAGGGTGGTGAGCAGCGCGGCGTCGCGGCTGCCGTTGTCGAACGCGAAGGCCCCGGCGGCGGCGGCGCTGCTTGTAATCTGGGCGGCATTCGCGGCGGCGCCCCAGTCGTCGTTGGTCGCGACTAGGCTGCTGCCGCGATAAAGTGAAATCACCGGATCGGCGAGGGTGTCGGCCACGCCGAATTTCCCCAGCGCGGGGCCGGCCGCGCGAATCAGCAGGCCCGCCGCACCGTCCCCACCGACGACGATACCCGGAATCAGGATCGAGGCGCCCGTGCCGACGAAGGCACGGGCCGAGGCATTGACGAGACGCGCGGTCGTGGCGCCAGCGCCGGTGTCGTAAATCTCCACGAGGGCGACGCCGGTGCCGCCAGCAACTATCGAGGAGGTTTGCGCCGTGTAAGGGGCGGGCGGCAACGTCACCACGAGCGCCGCATCCTTGCTGGCCGCCGGCAGCGCAAACGCGCCCACCGCCGCCATCGCAGCGGCATCGATCGCGGACCAGTTGTCGTTGGCTTGGACGAGGGTTTGGCCCTGCCGCAGCTCGAGGAGCGGATCAGCCAGCGCACCCGCCACGCCAAACCCCGCCAGCGCCGGGCCGGCCGCGCGCACGACCAGGCGCTTCTCCCCGACCGTGACGACGAAGCCGAGGATGGGCGTGCCTGCCGTCCCGCCGACGGCCGCCCGCACGGACAGATTGGTCACGCGCGCATCGCCGTGGGTCTCCGGACCGAGCGAGCGGACGAGCGTGCCGGCGAGCGTGGTTTGCAGCCGCGCCAGCACGGCGGGCTGCGCGGCCGCGAGATTCGTGGTCTCGGAGGGATCGGCGACGATGTCGTAAAGTTCGTCCCGCGCGCCGATGCGGACCAGCTTCATGCGGCCTTCGAACTGGGCATAGTTCACGGTCGTCGCCATCGCAAACGTCCGCTCGACCGTGGGCGCGCCGGTGCGGAGCGTGGTCCAGAGGTTCAGTCCGTCGAACGGCAGGCCGTTGCGCGGCGTCATCCCTGTGGCGGCGGCGATCGTGGGAAAAATATCCTGCGCGGTCACGAACTGGTCGCTCGTCGCTCCGGCGCGGACGACACCGGGCCAGCGGATGAGAGCGGGGACGCGGATGCCGCCGTCGTAGATGTTGCCCTTGTTGAGGCGCAGGGGCGTGTTGCGACCGGGGCCGGTGCCGCCGTTGTCGGAGACAAAGACGACGAGCGTGTCGTGGGCGAGGCCCTGAGCGGCGAGTTCGGCGAGGATGCGGCCGAGGCCGTTATCGAGACTCTCGAGCATCGCCGCGTAAGTCTGGGCATCGCCGGAGAGCATCGGGTAGTTGGCCTTAAGCTCCTCCGGCGCAGCGTAGGGCGTGTGCGGCGCGTTGAAGGTGACGACGTGGAGAAACGGCTTCGCCGGATCGCGCGTGCGGAGGAGACGGACCGCCTCCGCGGCGATGAGATCCGTGGCGTAGCCGGGTTCGTTGAGCGTCACACCGTCGCGCTGCCAGTCGAGACCGCCGGCGGGTCCGGTGAAAAGATGCGTGTAGTAATCGATCGCGGGCCCGAGAAAACCGTAGAAGCGATCGAAGCCGCGGGCGAGCGGGCGGCGTTCCGCGGTCGTGGAGCCGAGATGCCATTTGCCGATCAGCGCCGTCTGGTAGCCGGCCGCACGGAAGCTCTCCGGCATCAGGTGCTCGAGCAGCGAAAGCCCGTCATTGTTCGGGGCGAACTGATCGCGGATGCCCAGTTGCACGGCGGAGCGACCCGTGAACAACGAAGCGCGCGTGGGGCTGCACACCGGGCTGGCGTAGAAACGCAGCAGCTCCGTGCCGCTTTGCCGGAGCTGATCGAGGTTCGGCATCCGCGCGGGACTGCCCCGCCACGGCACGTCGCCCCAACCCTGGTCGTCGGCGACGATCAGAAGGACGTTCGGCGGCGAAGCCGCGGAGGCGAAGCGGGCCAAACCGGCGACAAGTCCGAGCGCGAGGAACAGACGGGGGAGTCGATTCATTGCGCGACGTAGATTTCCATGAGGGCGGTGCCGGTGGTGCCGCCGACGCCGCTGATGCTCGCGGTATAGGCCCCGGCCGAAAGCGTGACGAGCAGCGCGGCATCCCGGCTGCCCGCGCCAAAGGCGAAGGCGCCCACGCTCGTGGCCGTCGCGGCGATCTCGGCGGCGTTGCTGGCGCTCGACCAGTTGTCGTTCGATGCAATCGCGGCGGCGCCGGAGTAGAGCGTGATCTGCGGATCGGCGAGCGCGCCCGTCACCCCGAGGGGCGTGAGGGCGGGCCCGGCGGCGCGGATGAGAAGCTTCACGGAACCTGTGCCGCTGATCACGAAGCCGGGGATGAGCACGCTCTCGCCCGTGCCGACGAAGGCGCGGGTGCTGGCGTTGATGAGCTGCGCCGTCGGCGTCGCGGCCGAGTCGGCATCGTAAACTTCCAGCAGCGTGACCCCGCTGCCGCCCCCGGCGCCGACCGGCGTGGAGTAGGCGCCGGTCGCGAGCGGCGAGACGAGGGCCGCGTCCCTGCTGCCCACCGTAAAGGCGAAGGCGCCGACCGCGGCAAACGTGCCGGCATCGGCCGCGAGCCAGTTGTCGTTGGTCGCGATCGTCGAGGTCCCAGAGACGAGCGAGAGGCTGGGATCAGCCAGGGCGCCGGTGACGCCGAAACTCGTGAGCCCGGGGCCGACGGCGCGGACGAGCATCGGCTTCGTCCCGCTGCCCGCGATCACGAAGCCCGCGATGGGCGTGCCCGCGGTGCCGCCGATTTGCGCGCGCGTGGCGATGTTCACGAGACGGGCGGTGCCGCTCGCGCCGACGGTGGCGGTGGCGTTGTTGCCGAGGCCACTGAGGCCGCCGGTGCCCCGGGTGTCGTAGGTTGCGACCGCGGTGAGCGTGACTTTGAAAGTGTGGGCGACGGTCGCGGACGTGGAGGTCGTGGTAAGCCCGGCGCTCGTCACGGCATTCGCGAGCGTCGTGAAGTTCGTGCCGTCGCTCGACGTGGCGACCGAGTAGGTGCCGCCCTCGACGGAGCTCCAGCTCAGGACCACGCTGCCGTTCACCAGCACGGCGGTGACCGCGATCGCGGAGGCCTGGCCGCCGCGCACGTATTCGGCGACGGTCTCGCTGATGGCGGTGACGGCGGCGCCCGTCGGACTACCGTAGAACCAGCGGCCGATGATGTAGGGAAACTTGGGCAGCCCGTCGGGCTCGATGGAAATGAAGTAGGCGTAGGTCCCGTTGGGGAATTCAGGCGTCACGCAGAAGCGGCCGTTGTAAACGTCCAAGTCGAAATCCGCCCCCTGCGTCTTCCCGAGATCGCCGAGGTAGTCGTAGTCCTCGAGGTAGTGGCCGAGCGTGTAGTTGGCGGTGCCGATAGCCGGGCCGTATTGGGTGGGCGCGAGAGTCGCGGCGCGGTTTTGCGCCCGCGTCGCCCAGGCCGGGAGCGTGGTGCGGCCCGTGGCCGCGAGGTTCGTCGTGCCGTTGGCGCCGTCGCGCTTCACGTAGCCGGAAATCATGCGCCGCACGGCGCTCGTCGCGACCAGCGGCGACGAGTAGCCGTAGGGTCCGTAAACCGGATAGCCGTCCGAGGCCCAGGCGAGAATCGGCGAGTGGCGCGTGACGGTGGCCGGGCTCTCGGCGTAGGTCTTGGTGCTCGCGTTGTAATCCACGTGGTCGCCGAGCAGGTGGCGCAGCGCCGGCGTGGTGGCATGGTAATGGTAGTTGCTGCCGGCTTGGTGCGCGAAGGCGGCGTCGAAGGTCACGCCTTCGTTCACATAGGCGTCGCGGTTCCAGATGCCGTCACCGCGCAGCGTGTTGACGGGCTGGGCATCGGCCCCGCCAGCCGTCGAGTAGGAGAAGGTGTCCGTGTAGTCGAACATCGCCACGCCATCCACGAAGTAGCCGATCGCCCCGGCGCGGGTGGAGGTCTTTGTCGCCGGCACAGTCGGGCTCCGCGGGATGCGGTAGAGGACGTTGTTGTTGGCGGGGAAATTTGGGAAATTTCGCGTGTGCGCGGCGTCGAGATACCACGGCCCCATCACGTGGTAGCCGAGTCCCGACGAGCGGAGGTAAACCCAGTTGTCGGAATAGGAGACCTGCATCACGCCGGCGTAGCTCGGCACGGACTGCACGCCTTGGGCGCGGCTCCAGGTGGTGACGGCGGTGCCGGCGTTTTTTGCCGCGTCGCTTTCATAGATGCGGGCGTATTGGCGGGAGGGCGAGACGAGCCAGCTCGTGATGCGCGGATCGGTCTGGGCGGCGAGCGTGGCCGCCGCGGCGGAGACCATGAAAAGTGCCGTGAGTCGATGGACGTTTTTCATATGATGGGGGATGCGGACAGATAAAACCATCAGCCGGTTAAGCGCATGTGTGGATGAGGCAGACTTATTATTAAGCGGAGGTAAACGTTGCGGACCACCCGGCTAACTCCGATGGATGGCCTGCGTCTCACCCCGTGCCGATGAAGGTCTCCTACCCGCTTTCGCTGAAGGTCTCGCTGTGGCTCGTGCTCAACCTGCTGCTGCTCGCCGCGCTCGTGATCGGCTTTGTCGTCGTGCAAGGCGGGCTCGGCTGGAGCGCGCTCGTCGCGGGCCCGACCGGCGACCGGGCGCAGGTGCTGTTCAACGTGATTGCCGGTGAAGTCTCGGCGGCGCAGGGGCCGGCGCGCGATGCGGTGCTGAAGCGCTTCGCCGAGGCCTACGACGCCGAGTTTGCCCTCTATGCCTTTGACGAGACCCGACTCGCGACCAGTGGCGCGTCCCCGCTGCCGCCCGCCGTGCAGGAGCGCCTGGATTTTCGCGGACCGGGCTGGGGATTTTTTGGCGGTCCGCCGCCGCGACGCCGGGGTCCGGAAGGGGACTCGGATTCCACCCGGAAACGCGATGCGGCGGAAAAGGCCGCCCGCGAAGCTGGCGAGGGGAGCTCGCCCCGCGATCCGGCGACCCCGGGCGAGCGCAGCCGCTTCGGCTCCGAAGGCGCACGCCGCGGCGGCGAGGGCGGCGGTCCGCCGCCCGGCTTCACCCCACCCTCTCCGGATCGACTCGCGGGACGCTTCGTCGTCCGCACCGCAGCGCCTTCCGGCTACTGGGTCGGGCTGCGCGTGCCGGCCACCCACCCGGAGCGCGGCAACCGCCCGATCCCGGCCAAGATGGTGGCCCACGTGGGTTCGTTCTGGGGCCTGCTCAATCTTCTCGGCGTGCAATCCTGGCTGCTGGGCGGAGGCGTCGTGCTGATCGCCTCGGTGCTGTTCTGGCTCCCCCTGGTGCGCAGCATCACCCGCTCGGTGAGCCAGCTCACCGTCGCGACCGAGCGCATCGCCGAAGGCCGCTTCGACACCCGCGTCAACAGCCACCGGCGCGACGAACTCGGCCGCCTCGGCGACTCCGTCGACCGCATGGCCATCCGGCTCGACGCACACATGAACGGCCAGAAACGCTTCCTCGGCGACGTCGCCCACGAGCTGTGCTCGCCGCTCGCTCGCCTGCAAATGGCCGCCGGCATCCTCGCCGATCAGGCTCCCGCCGCGATGCAGGAGACGGTCGCCGATCTCCGCGACGAGGTGCAGCAGATGAGCACGCTCGTGAACGAGCTGCTCGCCTTCACCAAGGCCGGCCTGCAACCCCGCGAGATCGTCCTCGCCCCCACGGAGCTCGATCCGCTCGTCCAGACGGCGCTCGCCCGAGAGGACGCCGCGGATCGCGTGGTGCTGGCGGTGCCCGCCGGCCTGCGCGCGCAGGCGGACGCCGATCTGCTCGGCCGCGCCCTCGGCAATCTCGTCCGCAACGCCCTCCGCTACGCCGGAGACGCCGGCCCGGTCACCCTCTCCGCCACCCGCGACGGCACCCGCATCGTGCTGGCGGTGGAGGACGAGGGCCCCGGCGTGCCCGCCACGGATCTGGATCGGCTGGGCGAGCCCTTCTTCCGGCCCGAGCTGGCGCGCACGCGCGAAGGCGGCGGCGTCGGCCTCGGCCTCGCGATCGTGCGCAGCAGCGTCGCCGCGTGCGGCGGCGAGGTGCGGTTCTCGAACCGCGTGCCGCGGGGCTTCCGCGCCGAGATTCGCCTCGCGGCCGCCTGATTTGCGACGTGCAACGAGCCCGCTCCTCGCGCAGCTTCGCACCGCTTTCCCCGTCCCCATGAAAACTCATCCCGCCCGCCTCCTGATCGCCGCCCTCGCGTTCGCCTCGACCCTGCCGGCCGCGCCCGTGCGCACGCCCGAAGTCACCGAAGGTCCGTTCTATCCCTTCAACTCCACCAACACCCTCCCGCCCATCCCCGCCGCCAACCGCGACAACGATCTCACGCGGCTTGCTGGCGCCAAGGAAGCGACCCAGGGGATGCCGTTTCTCCTCTCCGGTGTCGTCCGCGATCTCACCGGCGCGCCGCTCGCGGGCGCCAAGGTCGAGATCTGGCACACCGACGCAGCCGGCGTCTATTATCACTCCGGAGACCGCAACGCCGCCAAGCGCGACCCCCATTTTCAGTTCTACGGCGAGAGCGTGACCGGCGCGGATGGCCGCTACTCCTTCCGCACGATCAAGCCGGGCCTCTACACGGGCCGCATCCGGCACTTCCACTTCCATGTGAAGATCGGCGATGCCACGGTGCTGACCTCACAGTTCACCTTCGACGACGAGCGCGCGACCTTCGCGAGCGACGGGGTGCAGCGCAGCCTCTCGGGCGCCGCGCTCGAGGCCACCGTCATCGCGCCCCAGCGCGGCACCGACTCATCCGGCGCCGCCGCCTGGCTCGCCACCAAGGACATCGTGGTCGATCCCAAGACCAGCCCCGCCGCGACCAAGAAAAAGAAGAAGTGATCGATTCGGCGGAAACGCATTTGATGCGCGGCGCAAAGCCCCGCACATAAGGGGCGGCCCAGATTCCTGCGGCCGCCGCCATGCCCAGCCCCGACTCCCCCTCCCCGCCCCGCGGTCCCGTGATCGCGCTCGCCGCCGCCCTGGCGGTCGCGACCGCCGCGGCGGATCTGCTCGCGCTGCGCACGGGACTCGCGGCCTTCGCCGCGCTCGGCGGGCTCGCGGCGTGGGCGTTCGTCGCGGTCGCGGCGTCGTCGCTCCCGCGCCTGCCGTGGCGGCTGCGCGGGATCTTCTGCGTGCTGGGCCCCATCGCGGCGCTGGGCCTGCCCCTGTGGTTTCACCTGCGGTCGCCCGCGGTCACGGCGGGGGCGACGACCGCGCAGCTGCAGCTCGCCGCGGTGGCGCTGGCGGTGCTCGCGTTTGCCTTTCATTTCCTCGGCACCTTCGGCGCGCACATCACGCGCGCCACGCCGGCGGCCGGGATCGCGGCGCTCGTGCCTTTTTCCCGCCTGCTCGCGGCGGCGCACGCGCTGCTGCTCGCGGCGCTCCTGCTCCGCCTCTACACGCGGCACAACGCCCTCCCCGCGGTCGGCGCCGCTTTGAATTTTGCGACGGCCGTGCTCGCCGCCGAAGCCGCCCTGCGCGCCATCGCCCGGCTCTACCAGCCGGCGCGCCTGCGCGCGGAGGGCCCGGTGCTCGCCGCCAGCGTGCTGCTGCCCGCGCTCTTCGGCGAGAGCGGCCCGCTGCGCTCGCTCGCCGCGACGATCGAGCGGACGTTTGGCGTGAAGCTCGCCGACACCTGGCTCGTGCAGCTCACGCGCCTGCTTGCCGCGCCGCTCGCGCTGCTTGGCGCGCTCGGCCTGTGGGCCTCGACGGCCGTCACGCGCGTGCCGGTGGAGAGCCGCGGCGTGCTGGTGCGGAGCGGGGCCTTCGCGCCCGACACCTTGCCGCCGGGGTTGCATTTTCACGCGCCATGGCCCTGGGGCCGCGTGGTCGTGGTGCCCACGGAGCGGGTGCAGGAGGTGTCGCTCGGTTTTGAGCGCGATCTCGCGGGACCGGTGCTGTGGACCGAGAAACACTTTGAAGGCGAGCAGAACCTGCTCGTCGGCCAGGGCGAGGAACTCCTCACCATCAACGTGCCCGTGCACTACCGCGTGCGCGACGCCGTCGCCTACCTCCGGCACGCAGGCGATGCGCGCGCCGCGCTCGAAGCGCTCGGCTACCGCGCGCTGCTCACGGTCACCACCACGCACAGCGCCTTTGGGCTCATGGTCACCGACCGCGGCGCAATCACCGACCAGATCCACGCCGAACTCCAGGCCGCGAGCGACCGCCTCGGCCTCGGCCTGGAGATCGTGTTTGTCGGCCTCAAGGATGTGCACCCGCCCGTGGCCGTCGCGCCCGCCTACCAGGATGTGATCAGCGCCGAGGAGCAGCGTGCCGCGCTCGTCGATCTCGCGCGCACCTACGCCGTGCAGGCGGGCGTCGCCGCGCAGATGAGCGCCGCGCAGATCCGCCTCTCGGCCGAGACCGCCGCCACCGAGCGCCGCGCCCGGGCCGGCGGCGAGGCCGCGCGCTTCCTCGCCCCGCTCGCCGCCTATCGCGAGCAGCCGGAAGCTTTCATGACGCGCCGCCGGCTCGAGGCCCTCGAAGCCACCCTCGCCGAGGTGCGCCAGCTCATCCTCGTCCCGCACGGCGCCCGCTCGCGCGTGAATTTCTACCAAGGCCTCGACGGGACGTCCCCGCCGATGCCCGCTCCGGCCCGCTGAGCCCCATCGAAAAAACCAACGCCTTTCCGCATGTCCTCGTTTCAATTCCTCACCCGCGCGCTCATCGCCGCGGTCGTCGCCGCGGTGCTCGGCTGCGCGATGTGCAGCTTTCAGGTCGCGAGCAACGAGTCCGCGGTGCTCACGCGCTTCGGCTCGCCGGTGCGCACCCTCGGCGAACCCGGCCTCTACTTCAAATGGCCCTGGCCCGTGGACACCGTGCATCGCTTCGACACGCGGCTCGCGTTCCACGACACCCGGCTCTCCGAGGCGCTCACGCAGGACAAGCGCAACATCATCCTCCCCGTCTTCCTCGCCTGGCGCGTCACCGATCCGCTGAAGTTTCTCCAGGCCCTCGGCGCGCCGGCCGCCGCGCCCGCCAAGCTCGACAGCCTCGCCACCAGCGCGCGCAACGCCCTGCTCGGCCGCTACGATTTCGCGGAGCTCGTCTCGACCGATCCGGCGAAACTCAAACTCGCCGAGTTCGAATCGCGGCTCGCCGCCGCCATCCGCCCGCAGGCGCTCGCGGCCTTCGGCATCGGGATCGAGCAGGTCGGCCTGAAGCGCATCGCGCTGCCCGAGGCCAACACGCTCTACGTCTTTGAGCGGATGAAGGCCGAGCGCGGCCAGTTCGCCGCCAAGTTCCGCGCCGAAGGCCGCCGCGAAGCCGAGGAACTCCGCGCCCGCACCGACGCCGAACGCACCGTGCTCGTCGCCGAGGCGCAGAAGTTCGCCGAGGAAACCCGCGGCCAGGCCGAGGCCGACGCCGCGCGCATCTACGCCGAGGCCCACACCCAGGACCCGAAGTTCTACACCTTCCTCCGCGAGCTCGAGACGTTGCGCAAAGTGACGCGCGACAACACCACGCTCATCTTGGACACGGACACCGCGCCGTTCCACCAGCTCAAGCCGGCCGCGCCGGCGAACCGATGAGCGACGACGCTCCGCTCTCCTCCCGCCGCCGCGCCGACGGCGTCAGCTCCGGCCAGGCGCTGTTCGGCGCCCTCGCCGCCACGATCCGGCTGCTGCGCTGGCTGATGTTCGGCCTCGTCGCGCTCTACCTTGGCTCCGGCATCACGCGCGTTGCCCCCAACGAAGACGCGGTGATCTACCGCCTCGGCCGCCTCCAGCGCGAACTACACCCGCCCGGCCTGTGCTTCGCGCTCCCGCCCCCGCTCGATCGTGTCGTCAAGATCCCCACGCGCACGCAGCACGAGGTGCTGCTCCATGCCTGGGCGCCCGAGGAGACCGCCGCCCTGCCACCCGCGGTGGCCGCCCCGCCGCAGATTCCCGCCTCGCTCCTCGCCGTGATGCCCCCGGGCAACGCCGGGCTCGCCGCCACGCCGCCACCCATGGGCCGCGGCCTCCACCCCGTGACCGACGGCTACACGCTCACCGGTGACACCAACATCGTGCAGGCGCGGCTCACCGCGCGCTACCGCATCACCGATCCTTTCGCCTACCTCGCCGCCGCGCAGCCCGCGGCGCGCGACGCCCTCATCGAGGCCGCCCTCATGGACGCCGCCACCCGCGTGCTCGCGCACACCCGGATCGACGACGCCCTCGGCTCGGGGCTCGAGAGCGTGCGCACCCGCGTGCATGAGGCCGCGCAGCGGCGGCTGGAAGCCCTGCGTCTCGGCCTCGATCTCGTGGCGTTCGAAGTCAACGCGCTCACGCCCCCGCAGGCCACGGCCACGGCCTTCGCCGATGTGACGAGCGCACAGGTCGAGGCCCGCACCACGCTCGAGCAGGCGCGCACCTACCGGGCGCAGACGGCGCCGCGCGCGAGCAGCGACGCCTTTCGCATCCGCCAGCAAGCCGGCGCCGAAGCCCGCGAAATCGTCGCCCGCGCGCGCGGCGAATCCGCCTCGTTCCTCGCGCTCCTCGCCGAATACCGCGCCGCGCCCGCGCTCGTCGAGGCCCGCCTCCGCGCCGAGACCCTCGAACAGATTCTCCCCCGCATGAAGGCCAAGACCCTGCTCCCGGCCGATGGCGGACAGGTCAACATCTACCTCCGCGATCCGAAATGAGCGCCGCGCCCGCCTCTCCGCCGGCCGAAGCCGAGACCCCGCGCGTCCGGTTTTCCGCCATGCATGTGCGCCTCGGTTTGGTCGCGCTCGGGTTGCTTTGCCTCGCGTTGAGCGCGGTCGCCTCCTGGTTGCGCCCCGATCAGGCCGAGGTGTTTTCCCTTTGGGCCATGATCGGCCTGGGCCTCGCCGCGGTGCCGGTGCTCATCGACAGTCTCGTCTCGCTCAAGGCCGACGGCTTTGAGGCCACAAAATACTACATGGACCAGTTTGTGGCGCTCGCGATCCTCGCGTGCTTCGCCACGGGGCAATACGCGACCGGCACCATCGTCGCTGCCATTCTGATCGTGGGGCAGATTCTCGAGGAGCACACCACCCTCGGCGTCGAGGAAGCCGTGAAGGCCCTCACCCGGCTCTCGCGCGTGAAGGCCCGCCGCCTCGGCGCGACCGAGGAGCTGGTCGATGCGGCGCTCCTCCGCTCCGGCGACCGCGTGCGCGTGCTCCCCGGCGACACCATCCCGGCCGACGGAAAAATCGCCTCCGGCACCACCACGATTGATCAAGCCTCCATCACGGGCGAGTCGCTGCCCGTCGATGCCGACGTGGGCACCGCGGTCTACGCCGGCACGACGAATCTCACCGGCGCCTTCGAGTTTGTCGTCGGGCAGACCGGCCCTGACACCGTGATCGGCCGCGTCACACAAATCGTCGAGGAGGCCAAGACCTCGCGCGCGCCCGTCATGCGGCTCATCGACGACTACACGCGCTACTACATGCCGCTCGTGCTGATCGTCGCGGGCTTCGTGCTCTTCTTCACCCGCGAGGTGGAGCGCGCGATCTCGGTCATCATCGTGGCGATGCCGTGCGCGTTCGTGCTCGCCTCGCCGTCGGCGATGGTGGCGGCGCTGGCCGTCGCCTCGCGCCTCGGCATCCTCGTGAAAAGCTCGCGCTTCTTCGAGGCCGCGCGCGCGATCGATACGGTGGTCTTCGACAAGACGGGCACGCTCACCACGGGCCGGCTCCGCGTGCTCGCGGTGCGACCCGCCCCCGGCCTGACCGAGGCCGATGTGCTGATGGCGGCGGCCGCGCTCGAGGCCCACTCCACGCACCCGATCGCGCGGGCCATCGTCGCCGAGGCGCAGCGCCGCGGCCTCGCCATCGATCGGACACTCGCGATCAACGAAGTCGCGGGTCTCGGCGTGCGCGGCGGCGATCTCGCCGCGGGCCGCCGCTCCTGGATCGAATCGCTGGGCGTGGCCGTGCCGGAGTCGGCGGCGGAGTCACCCGGAGCCTCGTCGCTGTTTGTGGCGCGCGGCGGCGGGTTTGCCGGCGTGGTTCAGCTCGCCGATGCGTTGCGCGCCGAGACGCGCGAGACCGCCGAGCGACTCCGCGCGCTGGGTATCGAGGATTTTGTCATGCTCACCGGCGACCGGGCCGCCGTCGCCGCCGAGATCGCGCGCGAAGCGGGCATCACCCGCTACCGGGCCGAGTGCCTCCCGGCGCAAAAGCTGGAGGAAGTGCGCGCGCTCAAGGCCGCCGGCCGGCGCGTGCTCGTCATCGGTGATGGCGTCAACGACGCCCCGGCCCTCGCCGCCGGCGACTTGGGCGTGGCGATGGGCGCCCTCGGCAGCGACATCGCGGTGAAGACCGCCGATGTCGCGCTGATGGGCGACGACCTCCGGCAGCTCCCGCGCTTCATCGCGCTCTCGGACCGCACGCTGCGCATCATCAACCAGAACCTTCTCTGGGGCCTCGCCTTCATCGCGCTGTTCGCCGGCCTCTCCGCCTTCGGCCTCGTGAGCCCGATCATGGCGGCCCTGCTCCACGAGTTCAGCGCCTTCTTCGTCATCTTCAACAGCGCCCGTCTGCTGCGGTTTGACGAACTGTCCGGCTGAAACAGCCCCGGGCCTTTACACGCCCTTAACAATTCCGCCGCCGGTCGAAACGATTCCGAAACACGCTTCGGGTGTAGTGGGGGCCTCATGATTCACCCCCACGCCGATTTTCTCCCCGCCCGCACCACCACTCCCGCCGAAGACGATAAAGCCGAGCTGATCGCCCTCGTGCGCCGCGCCGAGGCCGAAGAGCCCGAGGCGCAGTCCGAGCTCGTGCGGCGCTACACGCGCCGCGTCGCGGGCTTCGTCCGCACCATCATCCGCCAGCCCGATGCGGTGGAGGACGTGACGCAGACGGTCTTCATCAAGATGTTTCGGCGCCTGAGCCGCCTGCGCGATCCGGCGGTGTTCGAGTCGTGGCTCTTCACGCTGGCGCGCAACGCCGGGCTCGATTTTCTGCGCCGCCGCCAGTGCCGGCCCGCCACGGTCGCGCTCGACGACGCCATCTACCGCATCCCCGATCCTTCGAGCCACAACGCCACGGCGGAAATTTACGCCGCCCTCGACCGCGCGTTGACGCGCCTGAATCCGGTTGATCGTTCGCTCGTCTCGCAATTCGTCGCAGGCGACAGCTACGGCGTGATCGCCGAGCGCGCCGGCCTCTCCCTCGCGAGCGTGAAGGTCCGCCTGCACCGCGTGCGGCCGTTTCTCCGCACCTGGATTGGCGAGATGACCGCCACCCGGCGCCCCGGCGCCAAGGGCTGGTGCGCCGCGGCGTAAGGCCGGCGGCGCTACCAAACAATTACACGGGCCGAACAATTCGGCCCGTTTCGCAAACGGACCCCCAACAATCGGGGCGTCTTTCATGGCAGGTCCACCCGCACCGCCCGATCACCAGCCACCACGGCCGGCACGGGATGCACGGGAGGACCCACAAACCCATGAAAGCATTCAACCTCGTCTCCCTCGCCCTCACACTCTCCGGCGCCACGCTCGCCTCCGCGCAGGCGCCCACCGAGGGCGGCCCGCGCCGCGGCGGTCCCGGCGGTCCGGGCCGGGGCGGCCCCAGCCCCATCATCCGCACGCTCGACGCCGACAAGGACGGTGTCATCTCCGCCGCGGAGATCGCCAACGCCGCCGCGGTCATTCGCGCGCTCGACACCGACAACGACGGCATCGTCTCCCGCGCGGAAATGCACCCCGGCCGCCCGGCCGGCGCTCCCGGCCGTCCGACCGGTGCCACGCCCCCCGCAGCGGGATCGCGCCGGGGCCGTCCTGCCGGCGGCCCGCCCAGTGACGGCAGCCACCGCCCGCGCCCCGTCGATCCGGTGATGCTCGCGCTGGATGCCAACCAGGATGGCGAGCTCTCCGCCGCGGAAATCTCCGGCGCGCCCGCCAGTCTCCTCGCACTCGACGCCAACCAGGACGGCACGCTCACCCGCGACGAGCTTCGTCCGCTCCCGCCCACGCCGGCCAAGTGAACGCCGCCGGTGTGCCCTGCGCGGCGTGCCCCTCTCGGGCACGCCGCCGCAGCGGGCGCCCCGAACCTTACACACACCTAACAATTCTCCCTTCCACCCAAACAAAGCGCCAACAATTCCGGCGTCTAATCAGACCAATCCAAAACGCACCGCTCGATCGCCAGCCTGTCGGCCGGCACCGGATGCGCAACGGCTCCAATCCCATGAAATCCATCCGCCTCGTCTCCCTCGTCCTCACCCTCTCTGGCGTCACGCTCGCCATCGCGCAAGCCCCCGCCGCCTCCGCGCCCCATCGCCACCACGGCGCCCGCTCCGTAAGCGCCATGTTCCGCGCCCTGGATGCCGATGGCGACGGCGAACTCTCCGCCGCCGAAATCCGCAACGCCGCCGCGAGCCTCCGGCTCCTCGACACCAATGCCGACGGCACGCTCTCCGTCGCCGAACTGCGCCCAGGCCGGGCCGGCGACGCCGCGACCCTCGAGGCGTCCGGCAACCGCCCAAATCCGGTCGATCCCGTGATGCTCGTCCTCGATCTAGACGGCGACGGCGAGCTCTCGCCCTACGAAATCCTCGCGGCCAAGGGCCGGCTCCTCGCGCTCGTTGTCGACGAGGACGGCCGTCTCACTCGCGCCGAGATCCGGCCGATCCTCGCCGAATAGGCCGCGCTAGCCTCACTCGCGCCGGGCCCGGCGGGTATCTGAAACGGGCGCGTGCACCAAAGGCGGATTGCCCGGTCCCACCCGGCTCGCTATCGATGCCTCCTTTGGACCCGCACCCTTCATGAAACTCGCCCGCCGCCTCAGCCTGCCAGTCGCCGGAGTGCTGATTCTGCTCCAACGCACTCCTCTCCTGCGCCTGGCGGCCGGAGGCGGCGAGTTTTCCGCTCCCTCGCAGATTGTCTCTTTGCTCCGCTCCGCCGTCGCCACCACGGCCTCGCTCGGCGCGGTGCATTCGCTCGCGGGCGCGACGCGGTTTGTGGTCAGCGCGCCCACCGTCCTCGGCACCGTCGGCGTGCCCATCACGCCGGTGGTGTTCACCGTCACCGGCGCGTCGATTCCGCCGGGTTCGTTTCGTATCAACGGCACTTTACCTCCGGGGGTAATTGTGCCCAACGCCCTGCCCAACGGCATCCTTAATTTTTCCACCGGCACCATCACCGGCACGCCCACCGCCAGCGGCACCTTCACCGTCTCGCTGCTGGCCTACGAACGCCTCAACGGCATGGGCGACTACTTCGGGCCGGAAACGGTCACGTTCGTCATCACCGCCGCGGCCGGCACCGCACCCAGCATCACGATCCAGCCCGCCACCCAGGCCGCCAACGCCGGCGCGACCCTCACCCTCGGCGTCGCCGCGACCGGCTCGCCCCCGCCCACGTTCCAATGGCGCAAGGACGGCGTCGCCCTCGCGGGCGCCACGCAAACTACTCTCACGATCACGAACCTCCAGTCCGCCAGCGCCGGCGCCTACACCGTCGTCGTTACGAATTCTGGCGGCAGCGTCACCAGCGCTCCCGCCATTGTCTCCCTCAACGCCCCTGCGACCGGCGTGCCCGCGATCGCCGCGCACCCGCAATCGCAGCACGTCGGACCCGGCAGTGTCGTGACGCTCACCGTCGGGGCCACCGGCGGCGGCTTGGGCTATCAATGGAAAAAAGACGGCTCCGAAATCGGCGGGGCCACCGCCGCCAGCCTCGTGCTGGGCGACGTCAGCCGGGCCAGCGCCGGCTTCTACGCGGCTACGATCACCAACACCGCAGGCCGCGCCGACTCCGCCGTCGCGACCGTCACCGTCGCCGACCCCGGCCCGAGCCGCATCGTCAACGTGTCCACCCGCGGCTTCGTGCCCGCAGGCGGCACCCTCACGCCCGGCTTCGTCATCCAAGGCGACGCGTCCAAGGCCCTCGTCATCCGCGCCGTCGGCCCCGCACTCGCCGCCTTCGGCCTCGCCGGCACGCTCGCTGATCCGACGATGGAGGTGATTCCCCTCGGCAGCACCACCCCGGTCGCGGCCAACGACAACTGGGGCGGCGCCGCGGCCCTCGTCGCGGCGTTTGCGCGCGTCGGCGCGTTCCCCATCTCCAACCTCGCCTCCAACGACGCCTCCGTCGCGACCTCGCTCCGCGCCACCGGCACGAGCGGCTTCTCGGTGCGCATCGCCGGAAAAACCGCCACCGCCTCCGGGCTCGCCCTGGCCGAAGTCTATGACGAGGACGGCCTCACCGCTCCGACGCGGCTGCTCAACGTCTCCACCAGCGGCTTCGTCGGCACCGGCGATCAGGCCCTCGTGCCCGGCTTCGTGATCGGTGGCACCGCGCCCAAGACCCTGCTCATCCGGGCCGTCGGCCCCGGCCTCGCGCAATTTGGCGTGCCTGGCACCCTCGCCGATCCGCAGCTCTCGGTTCAGCCGCTCGGCCACAACTTCGCCGTCGTGACCAACGACAACTGGGGTGGCGATCCCGCGCTCGCGGCGGCCTTCGTGCAGGCCGGGGCCTTCGCGCTCGCCCCCGCCAGCCGCGATGCCGCCGTCGTGCTTCGCCTTCCACCCGGCGGCTACTCGGTCGTCGTCTCCGGCGTCGGCGCCACGACCGGCACCGCCCTCGTCGAGATCTACGATCTCGATCCGTGAGGCAGGAGCGCAGTAGGGGCGCAGTCTTGCTGCGCCCCTACACGATCAGCGCGATCTGCACCCCGGGTCCGTGCACGCCCTCGATGAGAATGCCCTCGACGTCCGCCGTCTTCGACGGACCCGTGCACCACACCACATTGCGATCGTCGCCGAGCGCGGCGACGGCCTGCGTAACATCGGAAAAAATCGTCGCACGCTCCACCACCGCCACATGCACCCACGGCGCGAGCGAGCCGAGCCGCCGCGAGGTCGTCGCATCGTTCAGGATGATCGTGCCCGACTCGGCGATCGCGCCAGAGGCGCGCGTGATGCCAAACGCGTAGTCGTCCACGCGTGTCCGGTCGAACGTCTGCTCCACCGTGAAATCCGCGCCAAAATGCGGCGCCAGCCCCGGCCACAGCGCCGGGTCCACGTAGCCGCGCAGCCATTTTCCCTCGCGCAGGTGCGCGACCAGCGCCGCGACGTCGGTGAGGGCGATGCTGCCCACGCGCTTCATGCGCTCGGCCAGCAGCTCCGCGAGATCGCGGCCCGCGATCATGCCGCGCATCACGGAAATCTCCGCGTCATACTGCGGCAGCGGCGCACGTTCGTGCAGCGGCGCGAGCGCGCCGCGGATGCGGGAGAAGATGGCCTCGCGTTCGGTGCTCATGGATTTTTCGGGGCGATGGGATTCGTGCGCGCGACCCACCACAGGGCGACGGTGATCACGGCAAAGGGAATCAGCGCGAGCAGATCGGCGTAGGGGCCCTCGTAAAACGGATTGTTCGCCGCGGACCATTTCGTCACCGCCGCGTCGAAATCACCCAGCACACCCGCGAGAAACGCGATCACGATGCCCGCGATGGCGCCGCCGGCGATGTAGCCCGAGGCGAGCAGCACGCCGGGACTCTTGTCGGTTTCCGCGGTGAACTGCTCCTCATCCATCGCCGCATACGCCGCCTGTTTCCGCATGCGCCGATCCACGAGCCAGCGCACCATCCCACCGATGAAGATCGGCGTCGAGGCGAAGAGCGGCAGATAGACGCCCACCGCAAACGCCAGCGCCGGCACGAACGACATCTGGAGCGTCACCGCGATCATCACGCCGAGCAGCACGAGCGCCCACGGCAGCTTCTGGTCGAGGATGCCCTTGATGATGTAGGAAACGAGCGTCGCCTTGGGCGCCTCAAATTTGCGGACCTCCGTGCCGTCGGGCCGCTTGCTGAACGCGCCATTGATACCCGGGTCGACGAGCCACACGACCTCGCCGCGATCGTTGACGAGATATTTGCCCGCGGGTCCGCCCGCGTCGTCGGTCTTGTGCCAGGCGAAATACTGCGCGCTGTCGTCGCGCGACTGCGGCCCGACCAGTCCTTGCTTTTCCTTTTCCAGGTTCGCCACCTCGGTCTTCAACCCGCCGGGAGCAACCTGCGCCGCCGGCACGTAGACGATCGCGGATTCATTGAGCTTGAGCAGAATCGGCCCGAGCACGACGGCCGAGGCAAAGGCCCCGAGCAGAATCGCGTATTGCTGGAGCCGCGGCGTGCCGCCGAGCAGATAGCCCGTCTTCAAATCCTGCGAGGTCGTGCCGCCGTTGGACGAGGCGATGCACACGATCGCGCCGACGGAGAGCGCGGTGACGTAGTAGGTGCCGCCTTTCCAGCCCACGAGCAGGAAGACGAGGCAGGTGAAGAGCAGCGTCGCCACCGTCATGCCCGAAATGGGATTCGACGAGGAGCCGATCTCGCCCGTGAGCCGCGACGACACCGTGACGAACAGGAAACCGAACACGATCACGAGCACCGCGCCGAGCAGGTTCATGTGCAGCGACGGTGCGACCATGATCGCGCCGATGAGGACGACGATGCCGATACCCACCGCCTTGATCGAAATATCCCGGTCCGTGCGCGCCGCGGCGTTGCCGCCTCCGGCCCCACCGATGCTGGCCAGCCCGCCGCGCAGCCCGTGCCAGATCGTCGGCAGCGCCTGCACAAGGCTGATGATGCCGCCCGCCGCGACGGCGCCCGCGCCGATGTAGAGGATGTAGGCGCTGCGAATGCCGCCCGGACTCATGTCCTTGATCAGCGTCGTGCCGGGCGCGAGCGGCGCCGTGAGCCCCTCGCCGAAGAACTTGATCAACGGGATCAGCAGCAGATACGAAAGCACGCCGCCCGCGCACATGATCGCCGCGATGCGCGGGCCGATGATGTAGCCGACACCCAGCAGCGCCGGCGAAACCTCCACGCCGACCGACCCGGCCTTCAGCGGCGGGCCGAACACTTTTTCCGACACATCCTTCCAGCCCTTGAACGCGAGGTTGAGCGTCGTGTAGAGCAGCCCGATGAAGAAGCCGCCGAAGACCACCTTGGCGCCCGGCGATTCGCCCAGGCCGGCGGCGGCCGCGGCGCGCATCTCGGCCTGCGCCGACGGCGAGGCGAGCGCACGGGATTCCGCATCAACCCCGGCCTTGAGCACCGCGGCGCAGGCCGTGCCCTCGGGATACTTCAGCTTCCCGTGCTCGTGCACGATCAGCGCGCGCCGCAGCGGGATCATCATGAGGATGCCGAGCAGGCCGCCGAGCACCGCCACCATCAGCACGCGCGTGAGCTCCAAATCGAAGCCGAGGATCAAAATCGCGGGCATCGTCACGCCCACGCCAAACGCGATCGACTCGCCCGCGGACCCGGCGGTCTGCGTGATGTTGTGCTCGAGGATCGTGGCGTCGCGCCCGCCAAGCTTCGACCAGCCGCGAAACAGCGCCAGCGAGATCACCGCCACCGGAATCGACGCGCTCACCGTGAGGCCGACCTTGAGCACGAGATAGAGCGACGACGCGCCGAACACGATGCCGAGCACGATGCCCGTGAGCACCGCCCGCACCGTGAACTCCCGCATCACGACGGAGTCGGGGATGAAGGGTTCGAATTTTTTCGGGGGGCTCATGGTTTTAAGGTAGGGCGGGTCTGTGACCCGGCCTTTCACGCGTTGAGTGTTCGCACCGAGGGCGGGTCACAGACCCGCCCTACTTTTGCGTTCCTTCATCCACTTCCGGAACTCCCCGCCGCGCCAGCGGGGCAACTCGCGTTTGTCGGCCCACGCCTGAAGCGCGGGGACCGGGATCATTTTCGTCGGCAGATGGTTCATCAGCTTGCCGCCGAAGAGCGACGCCTTCCACACGGTCGGCTGCGTGGCGAGCAGCGCCCACGCACCCATCGGCGGTGTGCCGGGCGAGGGCACACCCTCCTCCTTCGCCTTGTTGCGCAGCCGCAGCAGCAGATCGGGGATCGGGATGTTGACGGGGCAGACCTCGTGGCACGCGCCGCAGAGCGACGAGGCCTTCGGCAAGTCGGCGAGCGACGGAAATTTTTCGCCGGCGAGGAGCGGCGAGAGCACGGCGCCGACCGGGCCGGGATAGACGCTGCGATACGCGTGGCCGCTGGCCTGCCGGTAAACGGGGCAGACGTTGAGGCACGCACCGCAGCGGATGCAGCGCAGGATGTCGCGGCAATCGCTCGCGAGCACCTCGGTGCGGCCGTTGTCCACGAAGATGACGTGCATTTCCTCGGGCCCGTCGGGCTGCGCGGCGGACTTGGGTCCGCCGATGAACTCGGTGTAGACGGTGAGGTCCTGCGCCGTGCCGGAGCGGCCGAGGAGGTTGAGCAGGAGGCCGAGGTCGCGATCGCGCGGCACGATTTTCTCGATGCCGATGAGGGCGATGTGGCACTTGGTGGCGGCGAGGCAGAAGCGGGAGTTGCCCTCGTTGGTCACGATCACCATGCGGCCGCTCTCGGCGGAGACGAAATTGGCGCCGGTGAGGCCGACGTCGGCCGCGAGGTATTTGTGCCGCAGGAAATGCCGCGCGCGCCGCGTGATGGTGCCGGGGTCGTCGTTGTAGGCGCCGAGGCCCTCGCGCTCGAAGCTCTGCGCGATCTCGCGGCGGTTCTTGTGGATGATCGGGCGGACGATGTGGCTCGGGTGATCGTGGTCGATCTGGATGATGAATTCGCCGAGGTCGGTCTCGAGCGCCTCGCACCCGTGCTTCTCCAGGAAATGAGCGAGCTCGATCTCCTCGCTCACCATGGTCTTGGCCTTGACCATCTTGGTTGCGCCGCGCGCGCGCATGATGCGCAGCACGGTCTCGCAGGCGCTCTCGGCGGTCGAGGCCCAGTGGACCTGCGCGCCGGCGGCCTGGAGCTTGGCCTCGACCTGCGGGAGGTAGGTGTCGAGGTTCTCGATCGCGTGCTGCTTGATCTCGCCGGCGATCTCGCGGAGGCGGTTGGGATCGGTGAACTGATCGAAGAGGAGCTTGGTGCGCTTCTCGTGCGTGGTCTTGGTGCTTTGATAGACCGACGCGCGCGTGTCGGCCTTCAGCTCCGCGGCGAATTGATCGATTTGTTGGAAACGCATTTTCGGATTAAGCGCAAAGACGCCAAGCCGCGAAGTCCGGAGCAAAGTCATCGGACCTGCGCGGCTTGGCGGCTTCGCACTTAGTTGGGTTTTCCATGTTTGAGCGCATCGCGCAGGACCTGCGCGAGGTGGAGGGTCTTGATGGGTTTGCCTTCCTTAGCGGCGAGGCCGCCCATGTGCATCATGCAGCTCATGTCGCCCGAGACAAAGACATCGGGCTTCACGGCGCGCACATGATCCAACTTCAGCGCGCCCATCGCCGTGGAGATATTCGGAAACGAGACCGAGAACGTGCCGCCGAAGCCGCAGCACTGCTCGCCCTCGCCAAACTCCACCACGCGCACGCCGGCGATGGCGTTGAGTAGCGTGAGCGAGGCCTCGCCGCTCTTGGTGCCGCGCGAATGGCACGAGCGATGGAAGGCCACTGTCGCATCATAGCGGCCCGGCCACGCGGTGACGCCGAGGCCGTGGACGATGAAGTCGGCCAGTTCCCACGTGCGGCGGCCGAGCGCCTCGACCTCGCCGACATCCTTTTCCTTTTCAAACTCGAGCACCGCGCCGTGAAACATCATCGCCGCGCACGAGCCGCTCGGCACGACGACCGGCTCGTCGCCCGCGAAGGTCTTGACGGTGTGGCGCACGACCTTGCGCGACGCCGCCCAGTCGCCGCCGTTAAAGGCGGGCTGCCCGCAGCAGGTCTGCGCCTCGGGAAAGACCACCTCGACGCCGAGGTGCTCGAGCACCTCGACCGTCGCGGCGGCCACGTCGTCGTAGAATGCGTCGCAGAGGCACGTGGCCATGAGCTGGACGCGTTTGCCGGTGATGGGCTTTCGCTCGGAGTTGAGCATGAGGGAAAGGCTAGACCGTGCGTCGCACCGGAGGCCTTGCAACCGAATTTCCCCCTCGGCCGCATGGTGAAATAGCGTCACTCCTTGGCACGCGAGCGCACGCACATTTGCAGTGACCGCGCGCGGCCCGTCCTTTTGTTTCCTGCCCCCGTCTTCTGCCACGCGTCACCCGTCCCACCTTTTCCATGTCCCGCACGATCTACTCCGCCGCCGTCGATCTCGGCGCCACCAGCGGCCGCGTCATCCTCGGCCGCTGGGCGAAAAACCGCCTCACGCTCACCGAGGTGCGCCGCTTCCCCAATGCGTTTCGCAGCCTCGGCGGCCACGACTACTGGGAACTCGGCACGCTCTGGCACGAGGTGCAGGAGGGCCTGCGGCAGGCCGTCGCCGCCCTGCCCCGCGGCGCGACGCTCGCCTCCGTTGGTGTCGATGTCTGGGGCGTGGACTACGCGCTCGTGGACGACACGGGCCGGCTCGTCTTCCCCGTGCACGCCTACCGCGACGCCCGCACGCAGCCCGGCCTCAAGCGCCTGGCCAACACCCGCGCCGCGCTCGACCGCATCTACGCGGCCACGGGCATCCCGAATGTCTTCTACAACACCTCGCTCCAGCTCGAGGAGGTCGTCGCGCGCTGCCCGGCCATCACGGACCTCGCGTCGCGCTGCCTTTTTCTCCCGGACTACTTCAATTTTCTCCTCTCGGGCCGGATGGAAAACGAGTTCACCGTCGCGAGCACCTCGCAGCTCATCGACGTCCACTCGACCGGCTGGTCGCGCGCCGCGCTCGATCACTTCCGCATCCCGGCGCAGTGGTTCACGCCGCCTGTCCTGAGCGGCACGAAGCTCGGGCGCCTGAAAAAGGAAATTGCCGGCGCCTCCGCCGCCCTCGCCAAGACCCAGATCATCGCCGTGCCCGGCCACGACACCGCCGCCGCCTACGATGCGATGCCCGCCGCGCCCGACGGCTCCGATCTCTACATCAGCTCCGGCACCTGGTCGCTCGTCGGCTTCGAGAGTGATCGCCCCGTGCTCGGCGCCGCGGCGCTCGCCGCGCGCATCTCCAACGAGCGCATCGGCGACGGCCGCTACCGCCCGCTCACGAATGTCATCGGTCTCTGGATGCTCGAAGGCACGCTCAAGGACTTCGCCTCCCGCCCGACCAACGACCGCGAATGGGCCGCGCTCATCACCGCCGCGGAGAAACTCCCCGCCCCCGCCGCGCCGCTCGACATGGCCTTCGCCGAGTTTGGCAACCCCGCCTCGATGAAAGCCGCGATCGATGCGCAGCTCCGCCGCCGCAAGCTCCCGCGCCCGAAAACCCTCGCCGGCTACGTGCGCCTGATTTGCGAGTCGCTCGGCAAGGGCCACGCCGACGCGATGCGGGCCTTTGAGCAGATGGCTGGGAAAAAATTCCGGCGCATCCTCATCGTCGGCGGCGGTTCGAAAAACCGCATCCTCTGCCAGGCCACCGCCAACGCCAGCGGCCTCCCGGTCGTGAGCTTCGCCCTCGAGGGCACCGCCGTCGGCAACCTCGCCAGCCAGCTGATTTCCCTCGGCGCGGTGAAGGATCTCGCGACCTTCCGCCGCCACCTCGCGGCGGACCTCAAGCAGACAATCTTCACGCCGCGGGCCTAGCAGATGCCCAAAGCCGTCACCCTACCGTCAGGTTGACGCCACGGCCCATTCGCGCTTCGTTCCCGTCATGCCGATGACGCTCGAACAGATCGTGGAGGAGACGCGCAAACTCCCGCCCGATCAATTGTCGGAGCTGATCGAGCGCATCACCCTCGCCGCACACACGGCGGTTGACCCCAAGATCGAACAAGCCTGGACCGACACCGCCCTTCGGCGCCTCGCTGAAATCGAAAGCGGCAAAGTGAAGCTGGTCCCCGGCATCGAGGCGATGGCCCGCGCGCGAAAGATTGCCGGGCGGTGAAAGCGTTCGGCCTTCACCCCGAGGCAAGCGAGGAGTTCAACGAGGCTCTTCGCCACTACGCCGATATCAGCCAAACCCTGAGCGGAAGATTCTACGACGAAATCGAACGCCTGATTGCCGAAGCCCGCGCGCGTCCAAAAGCCTTTCGTCAAATCCGCCCGCCCGTCCGCCGCCATTTCACGCGTGAGTTCCCCTACAGTATCCTCTTTGTAGAGCGCCCTGACGACATTTGGATCCTCGCCGTCATGCCGCTGCACCGGGAACCAAATTACTGGCTTCATCGGCTCGCCTAGGAATTCGACCGGCTGAAAAAACACCCCATGAACCCTGAACCCATCCCCTCGGCCGCACCCAAAACCAAAAAATCCGTCGCGCTCTCCGGCGTCGTCGCCGGCAACACCGCGATCTGCACCGTGGGGCACACGGGCAACGATCTGCACTACCGCGGCTACGCCATCGCCGACCTCGCGGCGCACGCGACATTCGAGGAGGTTGCGCACCTGCTGGTGCATGGGCACCTGCCCACGCGCGAGGAGCTCGCCGCGTTTCACGCGCGGCTCGCGGCGCTCCGCGGCATCCCCGCGCCCGTGCGCGCGATGCTCGAGCAGCTCCCGGCCTCCGCTCATGCGATGGGCGTGCTGCGCACCGCCTGCTCCGCGCTCGGCGCCCTCGATCCCGAGCGCGCGCCGGCCGGCAGCACCGGCCCGGTCGATGCCGCCGCGGCCCGCGCCATCGCGGAGCGGCTGCTCGCGAGCTTCCCCTCGATGCTGCTCTACTGGCACCACTTCGCCACGACGGGCCAGCGCATCGAGACCGAGACCGCCGAGCCGTCGCTCGCGGCGCATTTTCTCCGTCTGCTCCACCAGCGCACGCCCTCGCTCCTCCACGCCCGCGATCTCGACCGTTCGCTGATTCTCTACGCGGAGCACGAGTTCAACGCGTCCACCTTCGCCGCGCGCGTCATCGCCGGCACGGGTTCGGGGATGTATTCGTGCGTCACCGGCGCCATCGGCGCGCTGCGCGGGCCCAAGCACGGCGGCGCCAACGAGGTCGCGCACGACATCCAGCTCCGCTACCGCACCGCCGACGAGGCCGAGGCCGACATCCGCGCGCGTCTCGCGCGCAAGGAAGTCGTCGTCGGTTTCGGGCACCCGGTTTACACCACCGCCGATCCGCGCAACGCCATCATCAAGGAAATCGCCCGCGAACTCTGCGCCGATGCCGGCCGCACGCCGTTGTTCGACGTCTGCGAGCGCATCGAGCAGGTGATGGCCGCGGAGAAGCGGATGTTTGCCAACCTCGATTGGTTTAGCGCACCCGCCTACGACACGATGGGCGTGCCCACGGCCTTCTTCACGCCGCTCTTCGTCATGGCCCGCACCGCCGGCTGGTGCGCCCACGTGATCGAGCAGCGCGAGGACGGAAAAATCATCCGCCCTGGCGCGAACTACACCGGCCCGGCACCGCGCGCCTTCGTGCCGTCGGCCCAACGCGGCTAGGAACAACGGCGTGGCCTCGCTGGCACAAAAAAATTTAACGGCGCGGACCGTTCCGCGCCGAGGTTGATCGAAAATACGCGCGGTCAGGCCCGCTCAGTTCCAGTAGCCTTCGGTAAACCGGTAGGCGCCGCTCTCGCTCTGCCAGCGGGGTGCGTTCCACTTCGCGTTGGCGTAGGGCGGCACTTCCCAGTGGCCCGCCATCCACTGATACTGGTTGTTGCGCCAGGTCCAGTAGCCGGCAATCCAAACATGGGCGGACGACGGTTGCGCCATGACCACTTCCGGTTGGAGCGCGGGCGGAGCTTGGGTGACGACGATCGTGCTGACGGGCTGGGACTGCGTGGTCACCACCGTTCCAGTGGGGGTGGTCTGGGTCGTCTGCGTGGTGGTCGTGGTCGGCGCCGTGGTGGTCACATACGCGGTGGTTGCGGCCGTCGGAGCGGGCGGAGGCGGGGCCGAGACCACGTGCGACACAGGGTCGGACGCGCAACCCGCCACGAGCCCGATCACGCCGCACAGCGTGAGGACCGGTGCGAGCGCCCTCGGGTGTTTCGTTTTCAGAAGAGCTGGGGAGATCGTTTTCATACAAGGTGGGCAGACTGCGGATTGGGCGGCCGGTTCTCTGCGCAACGCCGAATCCTTATGGGGCCTTCACCTCCCCATAAATCTTGGCGAACGATGACGGCGCGGCCTCTTAACGCCCCTTTCCCCGTTTGCCACGGCCCGCACTCGCCGTTCTCGTTTTGGAGATTCTCCCAACTCTCAGCTCTCAGCTTTCCCTTATGTCCGCCCCCATTTCCAACGTCCGCCCGCCACCTGACGCGCTCCTCGCCGAGATCGCCGACTACGCGCTGAACTACGATTCGCCGAGCGACGAGGCGCTCGACACCGCGCGCTGGTGCCTCCTCGACACGCTCGCGTGCGGCATCATGGCGCTGAAGTATCCCGCCTGCACCAAGCTCCTCGGCCCCGTCGTGCCCGGCACGAGCATCGTCAACGGCGCGCGCGTGCCCGGCACGAGCCACGAGCTCGATCCCGTGCAGGCCGCGTTCAACATCGGCACGATGGTGCGCTGGCTCGATTTCAACGACACCTGGCTCGCCGCCGAATGGGGCCACCCCTCCGACAACCTCGGCGCCATCCTCGCCGTAACGGACTGGATCAGCCGCAACAAGGCCGCGGGCGTCCCGCTCGCCGCGTTTGGCTCTCCGCTCTCAGCTCTCAACTCTCAGCCCGCCCCGACCGTCCGCGACGTCCTCGTCGCCATGGTGAAGGCCCACGAAATCCAGGGCGTGCTTGCCCTCGAAAACTCCTTTAACCGTGTAGGACTCGACCATGTGTTACTTGTGCGCATTGCCTCCACAGCCGTCGCAACCGCTCTCCTCGGCGGGACGCGCGAGCAAATCATCAACGCGCTCTCGCACGCGTGGCTCGACGGCTCCGCGCTGCGCACGTATCGCCACGCGCCCAACACCGGCTCCCGCAAAAGCTGGGCCGCAGGCGACGCCACGAGCCGCGCGGTCCGCCTCGCGCTCATCGCGCTGACCGGCGAGATGGGCTACCCCTCCGTCCTCACCGCCAAGACGTGGGGCTTTCAGGAGGTGGCGTTCAAGGGCCAGCCCGTGAAACTCGCGCGCCCCCTCGGCAGCTACGTGATGGAGCAGATCCTCTTCAAGATTTCCTTCCCCGCCGAGTTCCACGCCCAGACCGCCGTCGAGTGCGCCGTCCAGCTCCACCCGCTCGTCAAAGACAAACTCGCCGCCATCGCGCGCATCGAACTCACCACGCACGAGTCCGCCATCCGCATCATCGACAAGACCGGCCCGCTCCACAACCCCGCTGACCGTGACCACTGCCTGCAATACATGACCGCGATCGGCCTCATCCACGGCAATCTCACCGCCGAACACTACGAGGACCAAGTCGCCGCCGACCCGCGCATCGACGCCCTCCGCGCCCAGATGGTCGTGACCGAGGACAAACAATTCTCCCGCGACTACCTCGACCCTGAAAAACGCTCCATCGCCAACGCCGTCCAAGTCTTCTTCCGCGACGGCACGAGCACTGCGCGGATCGAAGTCCACTTCCCCATCGGCCACCGGCGGCGGCGGAAAGAAGGCATTCCCATTCTGCGGCTAAAGGCCGAGGCCGCCTTTGTCGCGCACTACGGAAAATCAAAATCGGAGAAGCTCACATTTCTCTTCACTAACAGCTCCAAACTGAAAGCGATCTCGGTGAGCGACTTCGCCATGCAGCTTATCAGGTAGGTAGCGGTCATCTTCATTGAAGATCTCTCTAGACCATCAAATTTTTCGAAAATGAGGTATCGAAGGCTAAATCCATGGAGAGAATACGATAGGCACCTTGATCGTGTTGAAGAGACTCGAAAAAATTACGTCCTCTACCACGGAATATTTGGAGGGCCAGTATTGGACCCTCGCTGCGAGCGATTTACTCCGAGACCGTTGAAAGACGGGCTGGAACTTGGACAGATCGAATGGTTGCTGTCTTCAGAGGCTCTCGGCCCCCCGCACGGTCTTGAGCTGTTGGTTCCGCAACTTCCTAACAAGGTGCCGAAACTCAATCCACTGCCAGACAAAGCTCGGTTGGAGACCTTTCTTCGCCGTCAACACGAAAGGCAATTTGGAGAGAACAGTTACGAAGGGTCGTCCCGGAAAACTGACCGTGCTTATGCGGATCACTGCCAAGCGAAGCATGATCGACTCGAAACAGAACTCCTATCTTCCATCCAGCAGGTCACGACCAAACTGAACAAGGACATCGCCCTTTCAGCTGAATTATTCGCAGGCTGCAAAACTGGCGATGCCTCTGCCATCAGGCAGCTGATGCTCGCGACTTTGTCGCGCCATCCTTTGCCTCAACTGCTGTGGCAAAAATCCGATTTCGGACTTGATAATGCAACCCGAGTTGCGGTCTGCACAATTGATGTTCCAGATCTTTCTGTGCTCGCGCTGGTGACCGCACGGGCGAAATCGTGGAAGCCGCTTTCCGCATCGGCCACTAAGCGTGCTTCGCAGACGCTCCTCCGCGCGCTTTGCATCCGGGCCGCCTATCTTGCTGCAATGAGTGATCCATGTGACAGCTTTGATACGATTACCGCCAACGCCCATCAAAGCTGGTTCGATCCGGCTACAGGCCAACCTCGTAACGGCATTGTCGCGTCGCTGCAGGCTTCGAAATCTGACCTTCGCGCATTGCAGCCCGGGCATCTTGATGCCGATGCCTGCTTCAGACACCTAGGCGGCATCGCCACCCCCAACATCCTCAACGCCGCCCCAGTCCGGCCGATCTTCGTGATGAACACCGACGACCGGCGAATCGTCGCTAATCGGGACGTTACTGGACAGTTGCCCGAAGAAGCGAACCTCGCAGTCATGCCGTGGGAGGATTTTGAGCACCTTGTTCGGCAACTCTTCGAAATGATGTTCGCCAACAGCGGAGTGGAGGTGAAGGTCACGCGGGCATCCCGCGACCGCGGTGTCGATGCGATCGTCTTTGATCCTGATCCTATCCGGGGCGGAAAATACGTCATTCAGGCGAAGCGTTACACCCGCACTGTCGATGTCGCCGCCGTTCGCGACCTCTACGGCACGGTGATGAACGAAGGGGCAAACCGAGGCATCCTCGTCACAACCTCATCCTACGGCCCGGACTCCTACGATTTCGCCAAAGACAAACCCATCTCTCTAATCGACGGGCCAAACTTGATCGCTCTCCTCCGTAAGCACGGCCGCATTTACCGAATCGATCTCGAGGAAGCACGCCGCCTCGACGCCTCTAGCTCCACGCACGGCACCTGACTGTTGGTCCGCACCCAGACGGTCACCGAGGGGAAACAATTCTCCCATGATCGGCTCGACTTCGACAAACACCCCTCCCGCGACAGCATGAGCAACGAACGCACCGAGGCCCATCGCTCCGAGGATGTTTACTCTTCCAACACTTCTCTGAAAAACTCTTCGAGATTCTGCCAAGTAGCCCTGAGGCGAGCCTCTGACGGATGATAAGTCGGGTTATGGGTCGAGAGGTTTAGCCCGAAGAGCTCCTGCTCCTCATGGATCACTTTGTTCAGTGCTTTGATCGTATGGTTATTTCTTAAGAGCCCACGGTTGGCGTCGGTCAAGCGCTTCATCATCGCACCCAAATCAGGTGTCCAATCTGCGACCGCTTTGATCGCACGATCAGCTGGCCTCCCTGCGTTTTTCGCCGCTACGTCGGATAGATAATCGTTCTGCATCTTCTGCGTTTCGCCCTTCGAGTTCAGAAAGCAAAACACACTGATTTCGATGAACGAGCGAAAGGTAAACGCGCAGGCATTGGGAAAGTCTGTTGGCGAGAGCTTCTTCAATTCGTCGCAAAGTTTCTGAACACGCGTGTTGGTCGCTTTACACGGGAAGGTTTCCGGAATCAGTCCCGGCCGCCTTGGAGGAGCAGTCTTGACGTCACGTTCGAGATCAGAGCGGGTCGCTTTCTCCATCGCCGCGACGAGAATTCGGATTTCCGGCCCAACCCACTGCCACATTTTTTGATAGTCGAGCTGCAGATCGATGCCGTTTGCAGCACCCCCTGATTGAACACGAGTCTTGTTCTCTTCTAACTCCTGCGCCGCTGCGGAGAAATGCCCATCGAGGTGCCGCCTCGCGTTTTGTTCAAGCCGTTCGGTCAACCCATCAAAGGTTTCGATTTTCGCCTGTCCGAGAACGCGGGCATATTGGGAAATCAAGTGACGGGCTTTTTCGTTAACGAACCCATTCAGGCGATCCTTCATATTTGCCGCTGTTACGGCACTATGCACCAAGCCACGTGATGTCATCTCGCCTAGGACCTCCTGACAAATTGCACGCAGTTGTATCTTGCGAAATATCGGATCGATTTCACAGAGCTGCTCCACAAGGGCAAACGCTTCATCAAGGGTCATGGTGGCAAGATGTGCTACTATCCACCTCCAACCGCATCCGCAAGATCGTCGGGCTGTGAAATCAGCCGCCTTTTGGCGTGTCTCGCACCGAAATCCCGTTTGCCAATGCTCGCTCGCCAGCGCTTGAGTGCTGCGATGCCCCGCAAGACCCCGGCCGTGTCGCCTGCGATTGATTCGGTCATTCACACCCTCCGCGGCGAGCGCGTGATCCTCGATGCCGACCTCGCAAAATCTACGGCGTAGCCACGAAAGTCTTCAACCAAGCGGTGAAGCGGAATCGGGAGAAGTTTCTATCGGACTTCATGTTTGTGCTCACGCGCAAGGAAGCGCTGGACCTGCAACATTTGAGACAACAGGAGGATGCCATCTTAAGGTCACAAATTGTGACCTTGAAGCACGGTCGCCATGTGAAGCACCTGCCCTACGCCTTTACCGAGCACGGCGCCCTCATGGCGGCCAACATCCTCAACAGCCCGCAGGCCGTGCACGGAGTGCGGCAGCACGGAGATGGCGTCGTGAAGCGGAGCAAAACAGCCCGCAGATGAACATCTGCGGGTGAGCCTCGGCGGGTGCCCCTCGGGGCGCCGAGGCGAACAAATGAGCGTCTTCGTCGTGCGCGCGTTCATTGCGATGCGCGCCGCGCTCACCGACACGCGCGAACTCGCCCGCAAGCTCGCGTCGCTCGAAAAGAAACTCACCCAGCCGGCTCGACACCCACGAGTCCGCCATCGTCCGTGTGCTCCAGCGCGTGATGGCCCTCCTCGAACCGCCGCCACCCGCGCCCGAGTTGCCGCAAAAGGAAATGGGCTTTCACGCCGTCCCCAAGACCGCCGCCAAGTCCTGAACCGCTCCCTCCCCTGTAACGCGGCTCGACGCGATTGCCCGGGAGGCGCATCTCAGTTTATTGCAGCCACCGAGTTCGTAGTTCCGCCTTTAGGCGGTCAGGGTGAGTTTCAGACCGGCTGAAGCCGGAACTACGAACAACGGCCACGTGCAAAAAAGAGCGTGCCAGTAACCGAGATGCGCCCAACCGGGCTACCGGACACCTTTCGCTTGCCGGTAAGACTGCTCCCGGTATTACTCGCGCCATGGTCATCACCAGCAAAGGCCAGGTCACGATTCCGCAGCGCATCCGCAATCGCTTTGGGCTGAAGCCGGGGACCGCTGTGGAATTTGTCGCCGAGGGCAGCAAGGTAGTGCTCAAGCCGAAGCGCCGCCGGACGAGCGCGATCGACGACTGGCTCGCGGAAGCCCGCGGGCACCTGCGCGGCAAGTCCACCGACGCGTTGATGAAACTCACGCGCGGCGAAGACTGATGCCCAGCCTGCTTGATACGGATGTCCTGCTGGACATCCTGACCAACGATCCGAAGTGGAGCGATTGGTCCGCGCGCCAGTTCGCACGGGCGCACGCCGAGGGACCGATTCCACTCAATCCGATTATCTACGCCGAACTCGCGGCACATTTTTCCGCCGTCGAAGACCTCGATCATTTTCTGCGCCCTGCGGTCTTCCGCCGCCTGCCGCTGCCCTATGAGGCCGGCTTCCGCGCGAGCCGGGCATTTCTCGAATATCGCAAGGCCGGCGGGGCCAAAAGGTCGCCGCTGCCGGATTTCTACATCGGCGCGCACGCGGAGATTTCCGGCTTCACGCTCGTGACTCGCGATGTCGCGCGCTACCGGACCTATTTTCCCAAGCTGAAACTGGTCACGCCCGAAGCTTGAGAATATCCGCGGCCCCACACCCAGAGTCCGGCCATCGTTGACGCCACCCCAGCTTGGCCGGCCTCCCACACCAATCAGCTTTTCCCCTTCGCGATTTTAGCCGCGGCTTTGAGGTCGTCGTTCGCCAGCCGTTCGCGGCGGTAGGCCTCGTAGTCGGGCACGCGGCGTTCGTAGGCCGTGTCGAGCAGCGGCGAGGAGATGATGAAGTCCGCCGTGGCGCGGTCACACGCGGTCGGGATGTTCCAGACCACGGCCATGCGCAGCAGCGCCTTCACATCCGGGTCGTGGGGCTGCGGCTCGAGCGGGTCCCAGAAGAAAATCAGGAAATCGATCTTGCCCTCGACGATCATCGCGCCGACCTGCTGGTCCCCGCCGAGCGGGCCGCTGAGGAGCTTGCTCACGGGGAGGCCGAGCACCGTCTCCATCATGGCGCCGGTCGTGCCGGTGGCCCAAATCTCGTGCGCGGCCAGGGTGCCGCGGTTGAACTTGGCCCACTCGACGAGATTCTGCTTCTGGCCGTCGTGCGCGACGAGGGCGATGCGCTTGCGGGCGGGCATGGCGACTTTGCGGTAGGTCATGGCCCCGGCAGGCTGCGCGCCCGCCCCGTCGGCGGCAAGGCCGCCCGAGCGTTGACCTGGCCTGAAGCGCGCGGTTGATCTCCCGCCGCAAGCCCCCCATCCGGCGCTGCACCCGCGGAGTTCAACGCGTAAGGCCGCCCCCGAAATCTTCCCCATGAATGCCCCTGCCAAAACCGTCTTTGTTTTCGGTCTCTACCTCGTGGTCATGGGCCTCGGGCTGCTGATCGCTCCCAACGCCACGCTCGGCCCGCTCGGTTTTCCGCCTAGCACCGAGGTGTGGCCCCGCATCGTCGGCCTGCTCACGCTGTGCCTCGCCGCCTACTACATCGCGGCCGCGCGAACCGGGTTGGTGCCGTTCTTCCGCTGGACGGTCGCGGTGCGCAGCGGGGTCTTCGTGGCGTGCGGCGCGCTGGTGGCGCTCAAGCTCGCGCCCGCCCCGCTGGCGTTAATCGGAGTGATCGATCTGGCCGCGGCGTGTTGGACAGCGTGGGCCTTGCACCGGACCCAGCCCGCTTCCTAGCCCCCTGCGCCGCCGTTTCCGGGTTTGCCTCGCCTGCACGCGCGCGCTTCGTTGCGCGGCACCCACCGCCGCCATGCCGACCCGCACTCTCGTCAAACACGCCCTCGACGCCACGGCGCCCGCCGATGCGATTCTCCTCCAGGGCTGGGTGCGCACGCGCCGCGACGCCAAGGCCTTCTCGTTCATCGAGGTCAACGACGGCTCCTGCCTCAAGGGCATCCAGGTCATCGCCAACGCCACGCTCCCGAACTACGCCGCCGAGATCGCGCGCGCCCACACGGGCGCCGCGATCGAGGTGCGCGGCCAGCTCGTGCCCTCGCAGGGCCAGGGTCAGAAATGGGAGGTCATCGCGGAGTCGTTCACGATCATCGGCGAGGCCGACGCCACCTATCCGCTCCAGAAAAAAGGCCACACCCTCGAGTTCCTCCGCGAGATCGCCCACCTGCGGCCGCGCTCCAATCTCTTCGGCGCCGTCTTCCGCGTGCGCTCGCGGCTCGCCTACGCCGTGCATCAGTTTTTCCAGGAGCGGAATTTCTTCTACGTCCACACGCCCATTATCACCGCGAGCGACGCCGAGGGCGCGGGTGACATGTTCCGCGTCACGACCCTCGACCTCGCGCATCCGCCGATGACGGAGGACGGCCAGGTGGACGCCACGAAGGATTTCTTCGGCAAGAAGACCTTCCTCACCGTGAGCGGCCAGCTCGAGGGCGAGATCTTCGCGCACGCGCTGTCCAACATCTACACGTTTGGCCCGACGTTCCGCGCGGAAAACTCCAACACCTCGCGCCACGCCGCCGAATTCTGGATGATCGAGCCCGAGGTGGCGTTCTGCGATCTCGAGGGCGACATGACGCTCGCCGAGGAGTTCGTGAAATACCTGATCCGCGACGCGCGCACGCACTGCGCCGCCGACCTCGAGTTTTTCGCCAAGTTCGTCGACAAGGACCTGCTCGCGCGCCTCGACTTCGTCTTGGAAAAACCGTTCGTCCGCTGCAGCTACACCGAGGCCGTCGAGATTCTCGCGCAGAGCGGCAAGACGTGGGAGCATCCCGTCGCGTGGGGTGCGAATCTCCAGGCCGAGCACGAGCGCTACCTGACCGAGGAGCACTTCAAGTGCCCCGTGACCGTCTACAATTATCCGCGCGCGATTAAGGCCTTCTACATGCGCCAGACCGACGGCTGCGCGCCCGAACGCCAGACCGTCGCCGCGATGGACCTGCTCGTGCCGGGCATCGGCGAAATCATCGGCGGCAGCCAGCGCGAGGAACGCCTCGACCAGCTCCGCGCCGGCATGGCGCTCCACCACCTCGACGAGAAAGCCTACTGGTGGTATCTCGACCTGCGCCGCTACGGCACCGTGCCGCACGCGGGCTTCGGCCTCGGCTTCGAGCGGATGCTCATGTTCGTGACCGGGGTGGCCAACATCCGCGATGTGATCCCGTTTGCGCGCACGCCGGGCACGGCGGATTTTTGAAGTAGGGGCGCGCCTCGTGCGCGCCTTTTCCGGACAGGCGCGGACGAGCCGCGCCCCTACGCAAGGAACAATCCGCTCGCCTGCCCGTGCGGCGAACGGCAATTCTCCCCACGGTCGCGCTCCACCCTCTCCCCACCGATGTCCGCATCCGTCAACAAAGCCGTGTTCCTCAGCTACGCGTCGCAAGACGCGGAGGCCGCGCGGCGCATTTGCGAAACCCTGCGCGGCGCGGGCATGGAGGTGTGGCTCGACGCCGACGGTGGCCTCGAACACGGCGACGAGTGGGACGCAAAAATCCGCCGCCAAATCAAGGAGTGCGTGCTGTTCATCCCGCTCATCTCGACCAACACGCAGGCGCGGCACGAAGGTTACTTTCGCATTGAGTGGGAACTCGCCGCCGAGCGGGCGATGGGCTTCGCGTCCGGCGTGGCGTTCGTGTTGCCGATTGCCATCGACGCGACGCGCGAGTCCGACGCGCTCGTGCCGGATCGTTTTCGCAAGGTGCAATGGACGCGGGCGCAAGGCGGCGAACTGCCGCCGGAAGTCCTCGCTCGCTTCCTGAAGCTCTGGTCATACCGCACGGGCGCGCTGAAGCATCAGTCCGATGTAGGGCGGGGTCGCCGAACCCCGCCGTCCGGGAACGCAGCCGACGAAACGGCGGGGTTCGGCGACCCCGCCCTACAAC
>JAUYAK010000032.1 GCA_030693515.1 Opitutaceae bacterium | reverse complement strand
GCCCACGAGTTCACGCCCCAGCGCTTCGCTCAACTCCCCCGCTGATTGCTCACCTCCGCCACTCGCCGGCTCTTTCATCTCTCCAATATAGCGGCCGCGATTCCCGCGGCTAGCCTGTGCTCGAGTTACCGCTTACGCATGGACTGGTTGCGATGATCGGGCAAGGCTCTTGGTCACTGCCCGAGTGGACGTGTCCCAGTGGCTCAGTGCGAGAGCATCCTCGGACACCGCCCAAAACCCGATTGGCGTAGCCGAAATCGGACGGCGCAGTCGCGGCGCTGCGTCCAGAATCGCGAGAGTCTTCGCGTCCAGAATCGCAACAGTCGTCTCTTCACTCGGGACATAGAGGCGGTTTCCATCTTCAGAGAAGATGACGCGGGAGGCGGCTGATTTCGGGTCCCAGCACTGGCGGGTAACGACGCCGCCCGCCGGAGCGTGGAGGTCCCACCAGCGAAGTTCGCCTGATGAATCGGCACTGAAGACGCCGGTGGCAGCGTCGCCCGCGACAGTCGTGACTCCAGCGGAGTGCCCGACGAACCTCCTCAAATGAGGTGAGGAACCGTCCGACCTTGAGAGCGCAAGGGTCGCCTGAAACGCGATGACTGCAATCGGATCGGCCCCTGGGAGTGCCAGGCGAAGGATGGTTTCCGGCGGGAAAGACATTTGCGCGAAACTCCAATTGCGACTCGCAGGATCGAAAATCAGCTGACGGTTGGATCCCTTCTCCGCGACCCACCAATGGCCGCCGGACTCACCCCCTTGGTGGCCGGCAGCGGAGGGCAAAAAATCACCGACGAATCGGTGCTCGGCTCGCGGCTCGGGGCCGAGGTCTGCATGGGTCATGCGGAACTGACTCTTAGAGCCCATCGACGCGACACATACAATCAGCGCTTGCGTGCCGTCGGGATTGGAAATCCCGAGGAAAAAATCCCATGCGATACTTGGATCCGCGTCAGCGAGCGAAATTCGGCAAATCTCACGCTGCTCTGGAAAATCCCAGACGATGAGTGACGGACCGTTTGTTCGACCAAGACGCGAACCACCCGCTTGTGAGTCTTCGAACGCGACGATGCGATTATTGCGCTCGCAGCCAAGGGGGCGAAATGGACCACCGGGTAAGAAATTTTTTTCCGGCTCGCCATCACGCACGTGCCATCTTTGCAGGCCTGTCGTGGGATTGGTTCTGGAACCCATAATCCATCGGCCATCGGCCGAAAATCCCGCCAATCGCTGCACGCCGTTGATGTTTCGAACGGGCTTTCGCGATGTTGTGTCGTAGAGCGTGACAACTTTCGACTCGTCGTGGACGGCCAGCAACGCTCTGTCCGGCGAAAGAACTAGCCTGTCGATCGGCTCGCCTCCCACGCGCATGACTTCGCTTGGGTCGCCATGTGCCATGCGGGATAGCATGTGCCACTCAACGCCTACGGCGGCGGGTCCGCCGAGAGTCTTCGCAGCTTCCGGGAGTATCCGCCGCGCTCGGCCGTAGTCGTTTTGATCCAAGGCAAGCTGTGCTTGGGCAAGCTGCCCCGCGTAGATTGTCTGTCTTGCCAGAGCATCCCGCTCCGCTTCCGCTGCCCGCCGGAGCTGCGTTTCCTCCTCGGCGCGCTTACGCTCGATCCACGCGCCCGCGCCCGCCAGGCAGGCGATTACCGCCAACACCGCTGCGAACCGCAGCGCGCGCGCTGTGCGGCGCTCCGCGCGGCGGAGCCGGCGGACGGATTTGCCGGCTTGGAGGAGGAGCAGTTCGTCGAGCAGCGCCGCGGCGTCGGTGAAGCGTTGGCGAGCGTCGGGTTCGCAGGCGCGGACGAGGATTTCGTTGAGTTCGAGCAGTGCGCGTTGATCAGGGCGCGTGGCGAGGTCGGGCGGGAGGCGCGGCCAGTCGTGGCGGTCGAGGCCGGTGGCGAGTTCGTAGAGGAGTTTGCCGAGGCTGTAGACGTCCGCCCCCGGCGCACCGGGGCCCTCGGGTGGCACGAAGCCCTCCGTGCCGACAAACGTGAGTTGCGCGCTCGCCTGTGCGACGAGCCCCACGTCGGCGAGCTTGGGCACGCCGCCGACGAGAATGACATTCGAGGGTTTGATGTCGCGATGCACGAGCCCGGCGGCGTGCAGGCTTGCGAGGGCGCGGGCGAGCGCCGTGCCGAGGGCGACGACCTCGGCGACCTCGAGGCGGTGGCCGTGGTGCGCGGCGAAATCTTTCAGCGTGCGAGGAGTGTAGTGGTCGGGATCGATCTCACGACCGAGCGTGGTGTCGTCGGCCAGCTCCATCACGTAGTAGAAAAATCCGGCGGCGTCCTGCCGGCCGGCATGGAGGAGGGCGAGTTGCGAAGGCTCGCGGAGCGAGATGGCGGCGAAACGCGTGATGCCCTCAAACTCGCGCTCGTAGGGCCGCACGTCGGGGAAGCGGTCGCGCCAGACGATCTTCACCGCGCGGAAAACTCCAGTGACGCCGCGCGCGAGCCACACGTCGCCGTAGCTGCCGCGGCCGATCAGGCGCAGCAGTTCGTAGTCGGCGATGGGCGGCGGGGGTGGGCAAGAGGACGGGGACGCGGGCGGCACCGTTCCTGGAAAATGCAGCCGGCGTGCCGGCTGGCGAGGGGCAAGTGGGGCGTAGCGGCAGGCGTTCCGGTCCGCTGAGGTTTGGCGAATATCCTGAGCCGGCGGGCACGGAGGCCCGCGGCTACCGCCGATCCCGTGGAGCGCTGGTCACCCGACCTGCGAGCTAAGCCGTGCGACCTCGGCCTTGAGCTGCTTGGTCAACCGATGGCTCACGACGTAGACGGTGGCGGGGTTGACGCCCAGCTCGCGCGCGACGCGCAGCACGCTCCAATCCTGCCGCCGGTAGAGATCGAAAATCTGGAATTGTTTCGCGGGCACGCGGCGGGCGAGGCGGGCGAGCGCGGCCTCGAGGAGGCTCTGCCGCCACTCGTGCTCCCAGACGTCGTCGCCCTCGGTCGCGGCGGGCAGGCGTTCGATGGTGCCGGTGCGATCATCGCCGGGGGCGGGCGTGGTGCGGGGTTGGTTTTCGTGGGGCTTGCGGGCGCGGAATTTGTCGGCGATGCGCCAGCGCGTGAGGTTGAGCAGCCAGCCGCGGAACGAGCCGCGCGCGGGATCGCTTTCGAATTCATGCACGGTCTCGGCCACGCGCTTGAAGACATCCTGCGCGACCTCCTCCGCATCGGCGTGGGCGAGCCCGGCGCGGCGCGCGCAGGAGAAGACGAACTGGTGGTAGAGCCGGTAGAACTCGCTCCAACTCGCCTCATCCTGCCAGTCGCGCAGGCGGAACAGCAGCGTAGGCCGGGTGCGGAGGGTAGACGGGGCGGAGGCGGGATCGTCGGACACGGTGGAAATCATAAGCCCTGAAACGTGGCGGCGGGCGACGATATTTCAGGGAAGAGTTCCGTTCCAGGCAGGCTGAGCGCGTCAAAGTTGACCAAGACATCCAGCCGGGAAAATACGCATTGGTGGAAAAGTGAAAGACGGGGTCACGACGGGACGTTCCGGGTGATGCCACCTCCCTTGTCTCCATGAAAATAGCCATCCCCTTGCTTTTTATTTCCGTCGTTTCGGTCGCGCTATATGGCGCGGCGCCAGCCCCCGCGATGCCGGCCGAGCTTAACAACGCGATTGCCCGCTCTGCCGCCCAATTCGTCGCGACGGCGCCAGCCAGCGACGCCGGCCTCGATGCTTGGCTGGCGGCGCGAGGCGCGAGTGCGGGCGCGTTTCGCGACGAGGTTAGGACCCACGTCGCCGCCATGCTGGCGGCGACGCGGAAGGGCCTCGCCTATGACAGCGAGTTGTTTTGGGAGGAATACCGCGACTGGTGTGGGACTCCGCTCAAGCCGATCCCGTTGCCCCGTCCCCGTCCGATCGTGCCCCCGAAGCCACTCGCTTCCGCTTTGGCCGAGGGCACTGCCCCGGGCGCCGGTGCGGCGGCCCGCAGGGAAACCATCGACGAGCTGGACGAGCGAAAACTCGAGCTGCAATTGCAAGCGGCCGAGGAAGCCGCCAAGATGGTTCCGGCCGGCTCTGAGGAAAGAAAGACGGTGGAGGCCAAAGTCGAGGCGCTGCGCGCCGAGCTGAACCATGTTCGCTCCAAGATAAACCTGACGCGGAAGGAAGCCGCGTTGGCCGCCGCCGAAGCCGCCAGGAAGAAACAAGACAATCCCTCGACCAACGCACTTGTGGCCGGAGCAAAGAAGGACCTCGTGATCGCCAAGGCCGCATTGGAAGAACTCAAGCCCCAGCCGCAGGCTGAGATTGCGGCCCTCACGCATTCGGGCCCGACGAGTTTCATTCATGCCGGAGTGCGGCTCCTGAGCCCGTATAAGTTCACTTTCACACCCGCGAATGCCGCGACAAACACCCCGGCGAAGGGAACACTTGAAACTGCCGGAAAGGACGACACGGCATCGTTCATCGAGTTCGTTTACTCGAATCGCGCGGCGTGGAGCCCGCTCTGGCTGAAGGATCTGTCGGAAAATAACTCCCGCATGGCCGGTGCGGGCAAAGGGTGGTTCGGCGAATTTCTAGGCAATTTCGATTTCGAGACGCGCCTTACCTACAATTTCTCGAAGGCGTCCAGTGATGCTACCGCGATTGTCGGGACGGGAGACTTCGGCGCCGAAGTCTCGATTGCGCGCCTGTTCGCCGGCACGTTTCAACTGCACGACAAGCAGGACTGGAAAAAGGGAGGCTGGTCCATCGCCCCGGAGGTTTCCTACGGCGTGGTGACGGATCGGGGCAGCTTTGACGCGCGTCAGCGGCTGTTTGGCGGAGCGGGCTACACCGTGAGCTACAATCTCGGTGGCCAGGATGCGCGTTGGCTTTTGTTTCACGCCCGGCTTGGCGCGGCCAAAGTCGAGTCACTCAAATTTGTCAACGACACCACCCGGGAGGTCGAGCTCATCCGGGGCAACCTGCCGCACTACCGTTTTCACCGCACGGTCGCGTTCGAGGCGGATGTTCTCTACCCGCTCAGTCGCGATGCCCACCTTACGTTTGGCGGGCGCGTTTACAGCAGTGTTCGGCCGAATTCGTGGACGCTCTACATGGGCTACACGACACCGATCTCGAAAATCATGAAGGGCCTCTTCCCCAATTTCGGTGATGCGTCCGAACCGGCTGCCGCTGAAAAGCCGCCCGCGTCATCTGCCGGGGCAGCCAAGCCCGCTGAGATGACCACTAAGCCGTCGAGGGGCCCGGCGATTCCCTCGCTCTGAGCCGAACTCCTGCATGGACTTCATCCCTTGCCTTGGCTGCTTCGAATTCGCCGAGAAACTGAACCGAGATTCCGCTCCAAAGAAAACAGGTTCGCCACTCCCGCCTCGTCGCGTTTGCTTGAGCGATGGGATTTTTCGATCGCTTCGCTGCGAAGAAACCAGACGCCTCCGCTTCGGGCGAGCTGGCGGCCAGCTCTGCTCCAACATCAGCTCCCGCCGGCGCCGTCAAACCCCGCCTCGCTGCCGCGCGCGAGCGGCTCGAGGCCAAGGACCTGCCGGGGGCGATGGCCATCTACGAGGAGATCCTCGCGGGTGGTGCGGGCGATCGGGCGGATGTGCTCGTCGCGCTCTCGGGCGATCTCGGCATGCACGGGCATGTCGCGGAAATCATCGAGCTGGTCGCGCCGCGCTATGCGGCGGACCGGCATGGGCCGGCGACGGGGTTGAATTTGCTCCAGGCGTATCTCGCGGTGGGCAATGCCGACTCCGCGCAACACGTGCTCGACATTCTTTTCGCCCTCAACCGGCCCGAACTCGAGAACCGGCTGCACGGATTTTCCAATGCCATTGCCGAGCTGCTGGCGCGGCCCGAGGTCGCTCCGGCGGGCGCGGCCCCGGGTGCGTCCGGTGGGCCGGGCGAGGCGTCGCGCATCGGCCTGGTCAGCATCAGCAAACCGATCTGGTGCTACGGGCTTGAGGCGATGGCGGCGCAGTTGCTCCCGCCCAAGGAGGGCCGGCTGCGGCGCATCGCCTTCGCGCAGCTCGCGCTGCCCGGGCGGATCCCCAATCCGTTTGTGCCCGAGGCCGAGCCCAAGCCGGATGATGAACTCAGCCGTCTCGCGCGCGCCTTTCCGCTGTGGCTCGCGGAGTCATTTTTCTTTTCCCCGTCCTACCAGCCCGGCGCGGCGGTCGGTCTGCTCACGCCGGCGTCGGGTGAGAGCCGGCTCGTCGATTTCGGCGCGGAATGGTCACTCGAAAATCTCCGCCAGCTCGTCGAGACGACCGAGGGCGGGCTCGACTACATCGTGAGCGGTGCGCTGCGCGCGACGTCGGGTGACTACGAGGTGCTGCTGCGGGTGTGGGAGGTGAAGACGTTTCGCGAAAGGAAGACCTTCTCCGCGCGCTGGACCCCGGCGACCGCCGACAGCGCGCTCGCCCAGCTCCACGCCGAGGTGCGCGCCTACATGGAGTGGTCGCCGGCGAGCGCCGCGCTGGCCTACACCATCCCGGCGCAACCGCGCGGGTGGCTCGACACGTTGGGGGTCTCGCTGGGTCTTTTCCTGGTAGAGAAAAAAATCCTCAAGCTCGCCCAGGTCGGCCCGGTCGTCGCCGACGTGCGCGCGGCCGGTGAGCGGGCGGCGGCGGGCGAAATCGCGTCGCTGGCGTTTCTCGCGCTGCGCGCGCGGGCGCGGCGGGTGGGGGCGTTGGCCGAGGGGGAGGCGTCGGACGCGGCGCTCGCCCGCTCAGTGTTGGTCACACGGGCGGCGGGCGAGCTGGATCGCTAATGGCGGGACCGGGCCTCACTGGGCCGGGGCCTTCACGTTGACCGCGGTGTCGGGATAGAAGGTCACCTTGCCGGTGTTGAGATCATACATGCCGCCGATGAGGCCGATCTGGCCGGCGTCGAGCATTTCGCGCAGCACGGGGCTTTTCTCGCGGATCTGCTGCACGGCGAGGCGCACGTTGGCGGCGGCGACGTGTTCGACAAAGGCGGAGTTTTTGGAATTGCGCGGGGTGCCGTCGTCCTTCACCGCGGCCACGGCGGGGCGGATTTTCGCGAGGGCGGCGGTGAGGTTGCCGAGCTTCACGTCGTCGCACGCGCCCTTCACGGCGCCGCACGCGGAGTGGCCAAAGACGACGATGAGCTTCGCGCCCGCCGCCTTGTGGGCGAACTCGAGGCTGCCAAGGATGTCCTCGTTGACGAAGTTGCCCGCCACGCGCGCGACGAAGGCCTGGCCGACGCCGAGGTCGAAGATATAGTCGGGCGAGGTGCGCGAATCGAGGCAGGCGACGAACGATGCAATGGGATACTGGCCGGGCGCGGAGTTACGGACCTCGGCGCCAAAATCGCGCTTCGTGGTGGCGCCGGTGGTGAAGCGGGTGTTGCCGGCGACGAGGCGGTCGAGGGCCTGCTGCGGCGTGGTGGCCTTTTGGGCGGCGGCCAGCGGGCTCGGCGCCGGGTCGGCGGCATGCGTGACGGCGGTGAGGACGGCGGTCGCGACCGCGGCGCTGAGAGAAAAGACCAGGAGGGGTGATGGGGATTTCATAGGTGCGCGAAGGTATCAGGCCCCGGGGCGAAGTCATTTGGAATGTAGGGGTCTTGATTCCAACCTCGGCCGCGGCTCGACTCGCCGGCTCATGCCTACGCTTACTTCGGACCTGCGCATCCGCGCCACCAAGCCGCTCGCTCCCCCCGCGGCGCTGATCGCGGACCTGCCGTTGTCCGAGGCCGGGGCTGCGGCGATCGCGCAGGCGCGGCGCGACATCGCGGGCATCGTGACCGGCGCGGACGATCGCCTCCTCGTGGTCGTCGGGCCGTGCTCGATTCACGATCCCGTGGCGGCGCTGGAATATGCCGCGCGGTTGCGGGAGGCGGTGCCGATGTATGCGCGCGAGTTCCTGATCGCGATGCGCGTGTATTTCGAGAAGCCGCGCACGGTCGTTGGCTGGAAAGGCCTGATTAACGACCCGCTGCTCGATGGCAGCTTCGAGATTACCCTTGGGCTGCGGCATGCACGCGAGGTGATGCTGGGCGTGGTGGCGGTGGGCCTGCCGGTGGCGACGGAGTTTCTCGATACCACGCTCGGCCAATACTACGCCGATCTCGTCGCGTGGGGTGCGATTGGCGCGCGCACGGTCGAAAGCCAGGTGCACCGCGAGCTGGCGTCGGGTCTCTCGATGCCCGTGGGGTTCAAGAATCGCACCGATGGCGACGTGCAAGTGGCGATCGATGCGATCCGCTCGGCGCGGCACCCGCACTGGTTTCCCTCGCTTACGCGCGAAGGTGCGCCCGCGGTGATGGGCACGACGGGCAACGACCACACGCATCTCGTGCTGCGCGGCGGCACGGCGGGGCCGAACTTTTCTGCCCCGCACGTTCGCGCCGCCGCCGATCTTCTGCGCAAGAACAAGCTCCCGCCGCACGTGATGATCGATTGTTCGCATGCGAATAGCGGCAAGGACCCGGCGCGACAGCCCGCCGTCGCGGCCGAGGTCGCCGCGCAGATCGCGGCCGGGGACCGTGCGATCGCGGGGGTGATGCTGGAGAGCAACCTCATCGGCGGCACGCAGGACCATGCCGCGCGACCGCTTGTTTACGGCCGTAGTGTCACCGATGCCTGCCTCGCGTGGGAGGAAACGCTCCCGGTGTTGGCGGGACTGGCGGCCGCTGTGCGCCGGCGCCGCGCTGCGGCTTAATCGCGATGGACGACACCTTTTGGATCAACGGCGTGCGGGCGGCGGGGGCGTTTCACCTGCTCACGGCGGTGCTTGCGCATTTCACGCCCGTGCCGCCGGGCTGGGACGAGAATCTCGCCCGCCTGCCCGACATCCACCGGCGCTTCGCGATCGCGCAGAATGGCTTCATCGGGGGCGTGATGGTGTTTGCCGGCCTCGTGAGCCTGTTCGCCGCCCGCGAGCTCGTCTCGGGCACGGCGCTCGCGCGGCTGGGTTGCGGCGGCATCGCTCTCTGGTGGGGCGGGCGGCTCGTGGTGCTGCCGTGGCTGCGCGTGTGGCCGGAGCTGCGCACGCGGCCGCTGCGGGCCGGATTTGCGCTGCTGCACGCGGAGTGTGCGGCGTTTGCGATGGCCTATGGGTGGCTGGCGCTGCGCCCGGCGTGAGCGTGGCAGACCCTTGACGGCCGGAGACTGCGCCCGCGATCCTCGGCCGTGCCTTCGAAACCGATTCCCGGCTCCACCGGCGACGTGCTCACCTGCCTGCCGTCGCCCTACCTCGCGCATCCCGCGACGGGGCTGCTCTACCTGCCGCGCTTCCTAGCCAAGTGCCGCTACGTGAAAGCGCACGGCGCGCTGCCGCCGAGCTACGCCAAAAACTACAAGCGCGGCTGCGACCGCTTTCTCTCGCAGCACCTCGGCATCGAGCCGGCGGCCGTGGAAAAAATCGTGCTCGAATCGGCCGACGAGGCCGAGGTCGAGGCGCGGCTGCGTGCGCTTCTGCCGGCCGATGTGCGCGCCGCGCAGTGGAACCGCCGCCTCGTGCAGATGGGCATGACCACCGCCGGCCGCGAATTTCTGCTCACTGCCCTCACCGCGATGGGTTGCGCCGACCGCGCCGACGACATCAAGAGCGTGCCGGACCTGATCGATTTCGACGAGGGGCGGATTGAGTAGACGCCCGGGGGCTTTTCCCGCTTTGCATTTTCTCCGGTTCCGCTTTTCTCGGCAGTATGGTCAAAGGTCAGAAAGTCATCTGCGTGAACGACACGTTTTCCCCCACGATCCGGGCGCTCTACAAGCAGCTGCCGGTGAAGGACACCATCTACACCGTGCGCGAGGTCTTCCTCGGCCGCGAAAAAATCGTGCGGGGCGGCGAGACCGCGACGGTGGGCCTGCTGCTTGAGGAGCTGACCAACCCGCGTGATCCATTCCACCAGGGCGACCAGGAACTCGGCTTCACCTCGGAGCGGTTTGCGCCGCTTGCGACCGTGCCCGACGAGGAAGTGAAGGTCGAGGAAGAGGTCGGCGCAGGCGCGTGGGCGCCGGCGTAGTAAGCAGTCGCGGGCTTCTGTGCTCGCGGGGTTTTCGATGGCAGCCCGCTACGACGAAGTGGGATTGTCCCGGGCGCGTCGCTTCACCGGCCACGCGGCGCCCGCGCCGGTGGGCTTACGCGCGCTTGCGCGATTTCTTCGCTGTCGGGTTGAACGCCAGCGCAAGATCAAGCCACGCGCCGAGCTGACGCGCGGTGCGCAGGTGCGCGGCGTCCACGAACACGAAGCCCCGCATCGGCCGCCCCGTGAAATCCATCGGCGTGCAGCCGGGCCGCGCGTGCGCCGCCGCCTGCTCCGCCGGATCGATGCGCGCCATCAGCCGGTGCGATTCGACGCCGACGCACATCTTGCCGCGCACCATGAAGCACAGGCCGCCCATCATGCGCTTGGCCTCGTGGGGGACCTTCTTGGCGTCAAAGTGGTGGGCGACGCGGGCGGCGAGCGTTTCGTCGTAAGCCATGGGGTTGGGGAAAATCTGGCGCGACGATGCCAGCGGGGCAATCCAGCGTGAAGCTCGGGTTCGTCGCCGGTCGCGGGAAAAATAACGCGGGGGCGTCCATTCCGCGCTTCCGTCCCCCCGCGCTTCCGCGATTAATCCCCTTTTCCCGGCCATGATCGAAGCGCGCCATCTTACCAAGACCTTCCGCGACCGGAAACGCGGGGAGATTCGCGCGGTCGACGATGTGTCCTTCCGCGTCGACCCCGGGCAAATCTACGGGCTCCTCGGCGCGAACGGCGCGGGCAAGACCACCGCGCTGCGCCTGCTCGCGACGCTCCTCCAGCCGACCGCCGGTGGCGCGACAGTCGCGGGCTTCGACATCGCGCGTGATCCGCACGAGGTGCGCCGGCGGGTGGGTTTCCTCGCCGCCAGCACCGCGCTCTACGGCCGCCTCACGGCCCGCGAGACGTTGCGCTACTTCGGCCGGCTCAACAGCCTCACCGACGCGACCATCGCCGCCCGCACCCAGCGCCTCGCCGACGAGCTTGGGATGCACGAATTCCTCGATCGGCGCTGCGACACGTTTTCGACGGGCATGAAGCAGAAGACCTCCATCGCGCGCACGCTCATCCACGATCCCGCAGTGATGATCTTCGACGAGCCGACGCTCGGTCTCGACATTATGGCCGCGCGCACAATCGTGCGCTTCGTGCGCGAGTGCCGCGATCGCGGCAAGACGGTCATCTACTCCACGCACATCATGAGCGAGGTGGAGAAGCTCTGCGACCGCATCGGCATCATCCACGGGGGACGCCTGCTCGCCGAGGGCACGCTCGCCGGGCTGCGGTCGCGTTTCGGGCAGCAGGACCTGGAGGAAATCTTTGTGACCGCGGTCGGCGCGCCGCCGCTCCTCGCCCCATGAACTGGCCCCACATCTTCGCCGTCTATGGCAAGGAGCTGCGCGACATGCTCCGCGATCGCCGCACGCTCATCTCCATGATTGTGGTGCCGACGCTCATCATGCCGGGCCTGCTCGCGCTGGTGGCGACCATCTCGGTGAAGGTCACGCAGGACGCCGCCGCCGCGATCCCGAATGTCGCGCTGATCGGCGGCGCAGATTCCCCGCGCCTCGTCGCGGCGCTGCGCGCCCACGGCAAGGTCTCGATGGTCGCAGCCGGGGACGGCTGGCGCGAGCGCATCGCGGCCAAGACCCTGCGCGCCGCCGTCGAAATCCCGCCCGACTTCGATCGCGCCGTCGAGCGCGGCGAGCCGGCGACGGTGCGGATCTACAACTACGTGGGCGAGCTGCGCTCCGGCGCCGCGGTGGGCGAGCTGCAGCGGTTCTTCCGGGCCTACGGCGACACGATCGTCATGGCGCGGCTCGCCGCGCGCGGACTGCCGCCGACGGCCATTGTGCCGTTCGACGTGAAACCGGAAAACGTCGCGCCGCCCGCGAAGGTCGGCGGCAACATCGTCGGCGGCCTGATACCTTATCTGTTCCTGATGCTGGCGTTTGTCGGCGCGATGTATCCCGCGATGGACCTTGCCGCGGGCGAGAAGGAGCGCGGCACGATGGAGACGATTCTCTGCAGCCCGGTGGCGCGAATCGACCTCGTGCTGGGCAAATTCCTCACGATCCTCACCGCCTCGCTCGGCACGGTGGCGTGCTCGCTCGTCGCGATGGGCCTCACGCTCGCGATCGGCGGGCCGCTCCTGGCCCAGAAGATCGCGGGTGGTTCCGGTGCCGCCGCGCGCCGCAGCGCCGAGCAGATCACGGCGCTCACGACCATCGATCCCCTCGGGCTCGTGGGCGTGCTCGGGCTCGTGGTGCCGATGGCGGTGCTGTTCTCCGCGGGGCTGTTCACGCTCTCGCTCTTCGCCAAGAGCTTCAAGGAGGCGCAGACCTACACGTCGCCGCTGATCATCGTCATCCTCCTGCCCGCGATCATCGGGCTGCTCCCCGGGGTGGAACTCAACGCCCGCCTCGCGCTCGTCCCGATCCTCAATGTGTCGCTCGCGGGCAAGGAACTCGTGTCGGGTGCGTGGCCGTGGGGCTATCTCGCGCTGATCTTTGGTTCATCGTGCGCGTATGCGGCGATCGCGGTGGCGCTGGCGGTGCGGACGTTTGGGCGCGAGAGCGTGCTGTTTCGCGCGTAAAAACATTCCGCAAACAGCGGCGAGGCCGGGTTTCCGCGGTAAAGCCCGGGTAAATGCCGGCCGGGCCCATAGCGCCGCGCCGGACGATCCGCTATGTTGGGGACAACAGGAACCCGTTCCCCTCCATGGATACCATCATCAAGTTTCCGACGCCCGACGCCGACCTCAAAATTGCCCGGCCATCTTCCGAAAAATGGGCCGCGACCCTCGCCGAGGAACGTCGCCGCTTGCAGGGGGACCAGGACGCGCTCCGTGAGCGCGAGACCAACCTCCGCGAATACGAAACGCGCCTGCGCATCCTCCAAGCCGAGATCGAGGCGGGCCGCACGGTGCCGCCGTTTCCGATCTCCAAGCCCGCGGTGAAGCCTGTGGCGCTCGCTGCGCCAGCGGGCCTCAACGGCTTCCAGCGTCCGTCGAGCCGCGCGCCGTTTGGCGACGATCCGGGCCTGCAGGCCGCGTGGGAAAAACTGCACCGCGCCCGCGAGATTCTTGAAGCTGAGCAGAAAAATCTGCGCGACGATCGCATCTCGCTCCAGGACCTGGAAACGATGCTGAAGCAGCGCATGGAGGAACTCGTCGAACGCGAGGCCGCCGTGGAGCAGCGTGAGGCGATCATCGCAGCTGCGGCGGCCCCCGCCGAGCCGGTGCCCGAAGGCGAGCCGCCGCAGTCGGCGGTCACTCGGTTTACCCGGTCCGTCTTCGGTGGTGGACGGCGGGTGAGTTGAATTTGCTGCGCTGTGAGGGACAGCGCAGCAGGGGGAACGGAAGCGGCGGTCGCAAGACCG
>JAUYAK010000030.1 GCA_030693515.1 Opitutaceae bacterium | reverse complement strand
CTCGCGTTCGGCGGCCCGCGTCATCCGCCGCCCTCGTTCATCCCGTTTCGTCTCGATCAACTCCGTCGCAATGATTGCCATGGCGACACCGTATACAAAATCTCACTTCTCGCCTACGGGGTCCCCGGCCAGCCGTTTACGAATGAGAAACTTGTCCTTGGCCTCGACCACTTTGGCATTGGACGGAATTGCCACGCTGCCGTGTTTGCCAAGCGAGACAATCCGACCGCCTTCGATGACCAATGTCGTGTCTGGCTGAGCGGGTCCACCCGTGATGCCGGCGTCGCTCAACCAAGCTTGAAGATGTTGGGCGACAAACTCGCCGCCGTTGTGACAGCGCAGATGACGCGGCGCGCCATGGTTCGCGACGGCTGCCTGGAGGGCCGCCGCGACCTCGAGGATGCCCAGCCGGGCGCTCGCCAGTATGCCCGAGGCAGTAGTGACTGGATTCGTCCAGGAGGGTCAGGAACTTCACGGTCGTGCCGCGCTGTGTGGGGCCGAAGACGAGGTCGACGCACCACACGTCGTTGACGCCGTCGGATTTGATCTTGGCGGCAGGCCGTGGCGGGCATTGGCGCCGCACTGCTGGGCCCACAATCTGGCGAAGATCGCGGGTAGCGCCCCATCGTTGCGACTACGCGGCTTTTCTGAGGAAATGCAGGGGCGTGAGACGGGAAGGGGAGGAACAAAGCCGCAGATTGCGGTCGATTCCAGGTAGGGTGAGAGGAAAAGTGGCTGCCCGACTAGGAGTCGAACCTAGACAGAACGAGTCAGAGTCGTTCGTGCTACCATTACACCATCGGGCAGTGAAAAATATCGGAGAGGGAAAGTCATTCGCATCCGGACAGTGATGCTCGCGACAGGGGAGAATCGGCGCCTTGCGACGCGTGGAGCCGGCGATGGGATTCGAACCCGCAACCGCCTGTTTACAAAACAGGTGCTCTACCGTTGAGCTACGCCGGCGTGCGACGAAAACCGCCAGAACCGAAAAGGGACTTGGAAAAAACGTGCGACCCAAATTTTACGAACTGGGCTTGAGATGGTGGCTCCCCGGGGACTCGAACCCCGAACCAATTGATTAAGAGTCAACTGCTCTACCATTGAGCTAGGAAGCCAACGATCAAGAAGTGGAAAAGCTCACGAGGGGGTGGTGGATGTCAACTGCGATTTCTGTTCTGCTGTATTCTATCGCACGAGCGCGCCAGCGTGCGCTTGCAGTTCGATAGGGTTGAGCGAATTGCGTGACAGCTGAGGGATAAATTGCTCAATGTAATTTTGCCCGACGGGCCCATATCCAGCTCGGATAGCTTATGGGCGCTTGGTCTCATGCTGTGCGCCGAAAAGGTGACACGTGATCCAAGATACAGCATCCGTGCGGGCAACCTCGTCAACGGCTGATAGCCAGTAAGTCGAAGGATAGGCAGTTATGCGATAGGCAAAGCGGCGACTATTCAAACCGACTGCGGTCGGTTGCGGCTTATCGAGATGCGCGCATGAGAATAAAAATGGTCGGGGCGGCGAGATTCGAACTCGCGACCTCTACGTCCCGAACGTAGCGCTCTACCAGGCTAAGCTACGCCCCGACATTTTTCCCAGCGTCGCTTACGCGAGCGGGGCGCTGAGGGAGTCGCACGGAGCGGAACGGAGCAAGCAGAAAAACTACAAGACTTGAGTGTAGCCACTGCTAATCCGATAAAATAAAAAACCCGGCGGATCCGCCGGGTTTGAGAGAGTGGGCCGACCCACAAGGTTGGAAGAGCTGGGGCGTTACTTCGCCGGAGCAGGCGTTGCGATCACCGGTGGGCGGACGAGCGAACTTTCGGATGCACGGCGGTGAATCATCTCGGTCATGCGTTGGATTTCCAGCTCAGCGTTGCGGCGCGCTACGCGGGTGAGTTCCACCTGCTTGGCAATATCGAAGGCTTCGCGGCTCGTCTTGTCCTTTTCCTTTCGGAGACGATCGAGTTCGGCTTCCTTTTCGGTGACCTCTTTGGCCGCGGCCTTACCCTTGGCCAAGTATTCTTCGGTCTGGGCTTTCACGCGGTTGTCGTCCGCCAGTTGTTTGGCTTCCTTCTCGGCTTGCTTGGCTTTTTCCTCAGCCTCGCGCTCCGCTTGGCGCTTGGTCGCGTCTTCACGCGCCTTGGCTTCGGCGGCCTTTTTACGGGCTACTTCATCAGCCTGCTTTTTGGCCGTCTCCATCTTGATGCGCTGCTCTTTTGCGTGCACTTCCTTCGCGTGCGACATATAGAATACGAGAAAGATGCCGAGCATCACTCCGGGAAAAATGAGATACATCCACTTTTTCATAGCAGGGGATAAGGATTGTTAGATTATTTCTTGGCAGCAGCCTTGGCGGCTTCGGCGGCAGCTTTAGCTGCTTCCTCAGCCGCTTTGTCGGCCGCGGCAATGCGCTCAAGGACACCATTCAGACTCTTCGCGTTGGATTCCGCCTTCTTGACGTATTCCTTGAGGAAGGCGAGTTCGTCAGTGACGCGCTTGCGCTCAGTCTGCGCTGCCACGAGCTCCGATTTCTCGACCTCGATTTCTTTTTGGAGGCGACGGGCTTGTTGCTCAAGCTTCTCGCTATCGCGGCCAGCCTTGTCGCGATTCTGCCGGGCTTGATCGCGCTGCTCTTTGTCACGGGCTTCCTTTTCCTCGCGGGCCTTTTTCTCGATGCGACGTTTCTCTTGGGCCTCGAGAGCTGATTTGACGGCGGCTTCGCGATCTTTGGCCTCCTTCTCGAGTTTGGCGCGCTTTTGATCTGAGGCCTCCTTGATTTTGGCTTGCTCCATGCCCTCGAATTCTTGGTGGGCGCTTCGGTAGAAGCCAAAGAAGAACACCACCAGAAACACGAGCGGTAGAATGAAATAGATGTAGCTTTTCTTCATGTGAAAGTGGGGAGAGCTTTACTTGGATTGGGTGGCAGCCTTAGAGGGTGTGCCGGTCTTGGTTGCGGGTGCGGCACTGGTGGGCGAAGGAGCCTTGGAAGCATCAGCCTTCTTGGGGGTCTCCTTGGCTTTGGCCTTCTCGGCTTTCTCGTTGAGCGCCTCGCCAACGACTTCCTTGAGGCGGGCGAACTGCGTGTCTTTTTCGTGCTCGCTGAATTTCTGAGCTTCCTCAAGCGCCTTCATGGACTCTTCCAAGTCGCCGAGTTCGTAGGCGGTATAAGCCCGCAGATAGTGGACGCCGTAGGGTTTGGTGTCCTTGAAATTCCCTTTGCTGACAGCGAGCTTCGCGTGCGTGAAGGCCTCGCGGGTTTTCTCCATCTGGAGATAAATTTGGGCGATCTGGACCTCAAGTTCACCGTTGGTGGGGAAGAGGGCGGTGGCTTCCTTAAGCACGGTTACGGCCTGCTGGTAGAGGTTCGCTTCTTGGTAGTAGCGGCCGAGAATACGCCAATTGTGCGGCTCGGACTCAATGGTGCCTTTCTTCATGCCGCTGTAGAGCAGCTCGGTGCCCTTGGTGAATTGATTGGCCAGAAGGTAGAAGGAGACCAAGTTCATGTTATCCTTCGGGGTATTGAGGAACCCGAGGGCTTGGGCGCGCTCCAGTGTGACAATCGCACGGACCAAGTAGTCGCGGGCCATGCCGGGATCTTTTTCGCGGGCCTTGTCGTTCAACTGGAGGTAAATGGCGAAGAGCATCGCCCAGTAGTCCTTCTTTGCGGGGTTCTGCTTCAGCACCAGCTCAAGAATCTCAGACGAGGCGACCAAGTCGTTCTGCTGCTGGAGGAGGGCGAGATAGAGCTGGTAGAAACTTTCCTTGGGCTTAATCGCGCTGGTCAGCGCGCGGTCAATGATCGTGCGTGTTTCCTTGAGCAGGGCGTGATCGATATTGTTCGGATCGGCGACGGCGGAGTAGTAGAGGATGCTCGCGTAAGTGGAGATGATGTCAGGTGACGGCTTGGGGGTCTTGTCGAAGTAGCGGCGGAAATAGCCGACCGACTTCTTGAAATACTCGGATTGAATCTTGGGATCTTTCGATCCCGAGGCTTCTTGCGCATTGAGCTGGGCGAGGAAAAAAATGACTTCGGTCATGTCCTTCTCCGCAAAATATTCGCTCTGGTCGTTGAGCTGGACGACCCGCTCCCAAGCCTTCATGGCATCGGAGTATTTGCTGGTGGCGGCATAAATGCGCGCCTTGGTATTGAGCACGGACGCCTCGTCGTAACTGCCGGGCACCACGGGCACACTCTCAAGGAGCTTGATCATGCCGGGGTAGTCCTGCGCATCCTGCAGGGGCTTCATCTTCGTGAAAGCCTCGCTCAGTTTTTCGCCGTAACTGTGCGCTTTTTTCTCCGCGGCTTTGCCTTGCTGGGCGTAGCCGGCGGCGGTTGCGCCGAGAAGAGTCAGCGCGGCGAGCAGAACCTGAGCTTTGAAAGGAAAAAAGGATGTAAGCGTGGTCGCCATGAATTAGTCCTCGTTGAGGGTGAAAACGATCGGGACTTGCATGCGGGTGATGACATCGCGGCCACCTTTGCGACCGGCCTTGAATTTCCATTTGCTGACAGCGGCCACGGCGGAGGACTCGAACTCGCGCTGGGAGGAGCGGACAGCGTGGGCGTCCTGCACGTCGCCATTGGTGTCGACGAGAAATTCGACGACGACTTCCCCGGAGATGCCCGCGCGGCGCATTTCGAAGGGATACTGGGGCCGGCCTTGCAAGCGTGGCACAGGTGTCTGGTCGAGCTTGGTGATGTCAAAGACCTGCATGCCCTTGAACATGTTGGGATCGCGGACTTCGGGGACGATGTTCATCTGCGCCGAAATCGTGATGCCCTCGGGCGGCGGAGGCTGAATCTTCTGCACAAACGAGTCTGGCGTGACGAGCTGTGGCACGTCCTGCTGCATCGGGGGGGCGAGGTCGAGGGGCTTTACCTCTTCGGTCGTCTCCACGATTTCGGGCTCTTCCTCGATTTTTGGCATCGCGACGAGTTCGATTTTGGGCGCCTCTTCCTGTTTCTTTACGACGACGGCTTTTTCAGGGATCAGGCGGTCGCCAAAGAAAACGGCCGCGTGCAGGATCGCCGAAATGAGAATACCGAGAATCAGATCGCGTGTCATGGTGGGCGTGGGTTAGCGGCCCGTGGGGCTCGAGATGGTTTCGACGGATACTTGTTCGATGCCCGCCTTGCGCACCTCATCAAGCGCATAGACTGCAGAGCCAAACCTGGCCCGGGTGTCGCCGCGCACCAAGACGCGGGGATTGGACTCGGCGCGTTTGTAGTCCATGAGTCGGGGGGTGATTTCGCTGACCGTGATCAACTCCGGCACGCCTTGGGCGCCTTGCTTCCAGTAGTAGTTTCCTTCGTCGGAGACTTGGAGATAGACGGTGTTGTCATTGGGATTCGGCGGTCCAGGGGGGGAGGCGACGGGCAGGGTCACCGGCACGGAGGTGATGCGCTGCAGCGAGAGGGTGAAGAGCACGAAGGTGGCGAGCAGGAAGAAAATGACGTCGATGAGAGGGATGATCTCAATACGCGCTTTCTTGACGCCTTCTTCGGCCTTGGGTGTGGTGCCTGACATGGGTGCGAGAGTTGGGTGTTGAGCCGGACGCCTATTTGCCGGCAGACCGAACTTTGGTCTCGATGAAGACCTTTTGGAATCCGGTCTTGCGCGCCTCGTCGAAGACGTAGAGCGCCGCATTGAAGAGCGCGTTCTCGTCGCCGTTGATGAGGATGCGCCCGTCCGGGTCGGTGGCTTTGAAAGCCTTTAGCCGGTCGATGAATTCGGCGAGACTGATGAAATCCTTGTTCCAAGCAATCGTGCCTGACTCTGTGACCGAGATGGTCACCCCGTTCGGGTTACGCGGCTCACCGGTCTCGGAGGGCGGCTGGTTAATGCCGGCCACACCGCTCGACTTGTTCAGCGAAAGGGTGAAAAGCACGAACGTCGCCAGCAGGAAGAAGATGACGTCAATGAGAGGGATGATCTCAATGCGCGCCTTCTTCTTGCCGCCGCTGTTGCCTCCGGATGATCCAGCCATGGGAAACGGGGTTGATTGGTTGCGAGGCTGTGACGCTTAAGCGCGACTCAGCGATCGAGCGATGCGCCGCTCTCGGATTTCTTGATGAGAATCTCAAGGGCGTGGGAAACGTCAGCGACCTCGCTCTTGGCCTTCTCAGCGCGGGCGTTGAGGTAATTGAAGGGGAGTAGGCCGAGGATGGCGATGAAGAGACCGCCCGCCGTCGCAATTAGGGCTTCGGCCACACCGCCCGTGATTTGACCGGCCGCGGCTCCGATGTCGCCCGTGCCGAGCGCGCCGAATGTCGCCATCATGCCGGTGACGGTGCCAAGCAGACCGAGGAGAGGGGCGGCTGTGATGCAGGTATCCAGCGTCGCCATGCCTTGCGAGAAGCGGGCCAGCTCCTGGCCGGAGGCGCGGATGAAGGCGTTGGAGAGCGAATACTGGCGGTTGCTCAGTGAGTAGGTGAGAATCTTCGCGATGAAGTCGCGGCTCTTGGCGCCCATGGCGAGCGCGCCCTCGGTGTCGCCGCGCTCGACGGACTCGAGCATCTTCTCGACGACCTCAGGCTCGCGGCTCGCGTTTTCCCGAAAGATGAAGACCAAGCGCTCGATCACGACGGTGACTACGATGAACGAGACGAGTAGGAGCGGCCACATGATCCATTTTCCCATGATGAAGACTTCCATCACGGTGGCGTCGCCGAGGAGGAATGCGAGTGGGAGTGTTTGGGTAATCATAGTAATTAATGAGGGAGGTTAAAAGGAGGAGGGGTGGGGTTAAAGTTCTCGGCAAAGGTGAGGCATCGCAAGGGGGCGAAAGCAACCACAGATAAGCCTCATCCTCTCACCGAAGATATCCGACAAAGATCGGCAATGCAGGAACAGTGCCCGTCTGACGGAGAAAATCGTGTGTAAGGTTGAGGAGCTTCAGCATCGCGCGCTGAGTAATTTTTTGGGTGGGGGAAACGGCGGAGCGCGAAACTGGCGTCAGGAAAAGTGGAGTGTCAACCCACTTTGTCTTTCGTTCGGGCAAAATATTTTTGAGCGCGTGCTCGGGACAGGGGGATTGTTTTTTTCATGGGGCATTGTTCCAGACGCATGAAGTCGCGATTTCTTAGATGAGCGCCGCGAACTTTGTGCAACGCTGTCGCCGCTGCACTTGCTTCCCGCTTTTGGGCGCATTGCATGGGCAATGCGGCTCTTTGCCTCCGCGGACCTCCTTCGATGCCCATGCGCTTATTACTATTTGTGACTATGCGAAGTGTGGTTCTGAGCCTGATTGCGTTGGCGGCGGGCTCTGTCGCGGCGCGTGCGGCCGAGCAGGTTTCTTTCAACCGCGACATCCGTCCCATCATGTCGGACACGTGTTTCCACTGCCACGGGTTCGACGCCAAGTCGCGCAAGGCCGGTCTGCGTCTCGATCTCCGTGAGGAGGCGCTCAAGCCTACCAAGAACGGCGTCATCCCCATTGTCCCCGGCAAACCGGACGAATCCGAGATCGTCCTTCGTATCGCCGACAAGGACGATCCCATGCCGCCCGAGGAGGCGCACAAGACGCTTACGCCCGCCCAAAAAGATCTCTTCCGCCGCTGGGTCGCCGAGGGTGCGCACTATGAACCGCACTGGGCCTACACTGCGCTCGATCGGCCTTCGCTTCCCTCTGGCCAGCCCATCGACCGTCGGAATTCCAAAACCGCGGACGCTCAAAATCCCGTCGATGCGTTCGTCCATGCGAAACTCTCGGAGAAGAAGATCGCCCCGTCGCCAGCCGCCGATCCGGCGCGGCTCATGCGCCGACTTTCGCTCGATCTCACCGGCCTGCCGCCGACGCCGGCGGAGGCCGCGGCTTTCCTCGCCGACGCGCGGCCTGGAGCCTACGGACGACAGGTGGAGCGTCTGCTCGCCTCGCCGCGCCATGGCGAGCGCATGGCCGTGTGGTGGCTCGATGTCGCGCGCTACGCCGACACCGTCGGCTTTCACGGTGATCAGAACCAACGCAGCTTTCCCTATCGCGACTACGTGATCGGTGCGTTCAATACCAACAAGCGCTTCGACCAATTCACCCGGGAGCAGCTCGCCGGCGACCTGCTGCCCGCGCCTACGCCCGAGCAACTCGTCGCCACTGGCTACAACCGGCTCAACATGATGACCCGCGAGGGCGGCGCGCAGGCCAAGGAGTATCTCGCCAAATACGGCGCCGAGCGCGTGCGCTCCGTGGCGGCCGCGTGGTTCGGCAGCACGTTTGGCTGCGCCGAGTGCCACGATCACAAGTTCGACCCGATCAAGGCGCGTGATTTCTACGAACTGCAGTCCTTCTTCGCCGACGTGAAGCAATGGGGCGTGTATTCTGACTATCAATATACGCCCAACCCTGAGTTGAAGGGGTTCAACAACGACTACCCGTTTCCGCCCGAGGTCGAGGTCGAGAGCGCTTATCTCCGCGCGCGCCGCGATCGGCTCGCGGCTGAACTGACGGCCGTGCGTGCGACCGTGCCCGCCGCCCAGCTCGAAGCGTGGGTGGCCGAGGCGCGCACTTATCTGGAGACGAACCCGTCCGGCTGGAGCGAACCGCCGGTGCGAACCGCCGCGCCCAAACCGGAGTCGCCAGCGAAAGCCGCCACGGCCAAGAAAGCTCGCGCAGGGAGCGAGCCGCCCAGCATTACGATCGCACCGGCACCGGGTCGCCTCGCGACCTTGCGCCTCGAGTTCAGCCCGACCGGCGACAGCGCGACGCCTGCGCTCTTGCGCCTGGCCGCGCATCTGCGCCGGGCGGGCGCCAAGGAAGAGAAGCTCGAAATCGCGTTTGCCGACTCCGCCGCCAAGGAGCCGCGCTACGAGGGTGGTTCCGAGGTTATCGGCATCGCGACCGGCTGGAAGATTCCTCGTTCCGGCCCCGCGGCGGCCGTGAGCGGTGTGTGGCAATTGGCCGTGCCTCGTCTTTTGGTGGCTGGGGACGAGATTGTGCTGACCCTCACCGGTGGGGTGCCGCCCGGGCTCCGCGTTTTCACGAGCCCGTTGGCCGCGACTGATCCGCTGGCGACGGCGAGCGCGGAAGTTTTGGCCGCGGTGCGCGCCGATCCGGCGCATCGCACCCCGGCGCAGCGCGACCGGCTCGCCGATGCGGCGATTCTGGGCCACGCCGCGGACCGCCCGACGCTTGAGCGGGCCCAACACCTCGCCGCGCGCATCCGTGAGACCCGCGATGGCCGCGCTTGGTCGCTCGTCACCCAGGCGGTCGCCCAGCCGATCGACGTGCGCGTGCTTCCGCGGGGCAACTGGCAGGATGAGTCCGGCCCCATCGTGCTGCCCGCGACGCCGAGTTTTCTGCCCGGCCGGCGCGAGAGCACCGGGGAAAAGCGCCTCACGCGCCTCGACCTCGCCGAGTGGATCGTGTCCAAGGCCAACCCGATCACAGCGCGCACGGTCGTGAACCGGCTTTGGTCGATGTTTTTTGGCACCGGGCTCAGCGGCGTGATCGACGATCTCGGCTCGCAGGGTGAGCTACCTTCGCATCCCGAGCTGCTCGACTGGCTCGCCGTCGAATTCCGCGAGAGCGGCTGGGACCTCCGGCACATCATGCGCTTGATTGTGACCAGCGAGACCTACCGCCAGAGCAGCAGCCTGCGCCGCGAACTGCGCGAGGCTGATCCGGGCAACCGCCTCCTGGCTTCGCAAAACCCGCGCCGGCTCGAGGCCGAGTTCGTGCGCGACAACGCGCTCTTTGCCGCCGGTCTGCTCAACCTCCGCGATGTAGGCGGTCCAAGCGTGAAACCTTATCAGCCGCCCGGCTACTACGCCGCGCTCCAATTCCCGGATCGCGTCTACGTGGCGGAGGACGACGACGAACAATGGCGCCGCGGCGTTTACATGCACTGGCAGCGCACGTTCCTGCATCCGATGCTCGCCAATTTCGATGCTCCCTCGCGCGACGAATGCGCCGCCGCCCGCACGGTGAGCAACACCCCGCAGCAGGCCCTCACGCTCCTCAACGATCCCACCTTCGTCGAGGCCGCGCGCCACCTTGCCGCCCGCGCGATCGCCGCGGGCACGACGGACGCCGCGCGCTTGAGCGCGGCGTTCCAGCGTGCTCTGGGCCGCGATCCCCGCGTCGCCGAGCGCGATTCGCTGCTCAAGCTCCTCGCGGCGCAGCGCGAGATCTATCGCGCGGCGCCCGCCGACGCGGACAAGCTCCTCCGCATCGGCCTCTCCGCGCCGCCGGTCGGCGATCCCATCGAACACGCGGCGTGGACTCAGGTCGCGCGCGTCATCGTGAACTTGCAGGAATTCATCACGCGCTACTGATCATGCCCGCGTTCGACCCCATGACCCACGCGCTGAGCGTCAACCGCCGCGCGTTTCTCCAGCAGAGCGCCTACGGGCTGGGCGGGCTCGCTTTGGCGATGCTCACGCAGCGGCTCGGGGCCGCCAGCCCGGCTGCCAAACGTCCGCCGGGCTGGAACGGCGCGCTCACCGCGGCGCACCTGCCGGTGAAGGCCAAGCGCATCATCTACCTCTGCATGGCGGGCGGGCCGTCGCAGTTCGAGACCTTCGACTGGAAACCGAAACTGAAGGAACTCCACGATCAGCCGTTCCCCGAGTCGTTCACCGCTGGCCAGCAGCTCGCGCAGCTCCAGAACATGGTGCTCAAGGCCCGCGGGCCGTTCACGGCGTTTGCCAAGCACGGCCAGGCCGGCATCGAAGTCAGCGAGTTGTTCCCGCACATCGCGAGCGTGGCCGACGATCTTTGCGTGGTGCGCTCGATGACGACCGAGCAGATCAACCACGACACGGCGCACGCGTTCATGAACACCGGCTCGATCATCAAGGGCCGGCCGAGCATGGGCTCGTGGCTGCTCTACGGACTCGGGGCCGAGACGCAGGAGCTGCCGGGCTTCATCGTGCTTACTTCCGCGGGCAAACTTGGCCTCCAGCCGATCTCGGCGCGGCAGTGGTCGAGCGGCGCGCTGCCGAGCCGTTTCCAGGGCATCCAGTTTCAGTCGCGCGGCGACGCGGTCCACTACGTCGGTAATCCCGACGGCGTTTGCCAGAGCACGCAGCGCCAGGTCGTCGAGGAGAAGATCCAGCGCATGAACGGCCTGCTCGCCGAGGAGACCTACGATCCCGAGATCGCCACGCGCATCGCGCAATACGAGCTGGCCTTCAAGATGCAGACGAGCGTGCCGGAGCTGACCGATTTGAAAACGGAGCCCAAGGCGATGCTCGACCTCTATGGGGTGAAGGAGCCGGGCGACGGTTCGTTTGCGAGCAACTGCCTGCTTGCGCGGCGCCTCGCCGAGCGCGGCGTGCGCATGATCCAGCTCTACCACCGCGCCTGGGATCACCACGGCCAGCTCGAGGAGGGCATGAAAGCCGGCGCCCGCGACGTCGATCAGGCGAGCGCCGCGCTCATCAAGGATCTCAAGCAGCGCGGCATGCTCGACGACACGCTCATCCTGTGGGGCGGAGAGTTTGGCCGCACGCCGATGGGGCAGGGCACGGGCCGCGATCACCACATCAACGCCTTCAGCGTCTTCATGGCCGGCGGCGGCGTGAAAGCTGGCACGACCTACGGCGCGACCGACGAACTCGGCTACCGCGCCGTGGACAACGTGGTCGAGGTCCACGACCTGCACGCGACGATGCTCGCGCTCATGGGCATCGATCACCATCGGCTCAACACCAAGTTCCAGGGTCTCGACATCCGCCTCACCGGCGTCGCCGGCAAAGTCGTTGCAGGGCTGATGGCGTAGGCTGCCTCCACTCTGGCCAAGCGGGGCTGCGACCGGGCAATGCGGCCAAGCTAATGACGCCATCGCGTCGCGCTACTGGCTCTGCGTGAGGCGGGGATTGCAGTTGTGGACTGAGGGAATGCGGCCACGGTCTTGGCCACACCCTCCGCTTAGCGGAGGGATGGGGTATAAGAAAGCAAAGCCCGCCGTATAGGGGTATACGGCGGGCACTTTTTTGCCCAAATTCAGCGTTGCCCCGCGGGCGCGACCGGAGCCTGCGCCGGGGAAACCAAGAACCCCCGGTTGCTCGGGTCGCGCGCATCATCGGGGCGTGGGTAGTCGCGCCAGAGCCAGCGGAGCATCTCGGGGAAAATCGCGCCGCCGTGCTTGCTTGAGTGCGTGCCGATGCCCCAGACGAAGTTCACGTCGTAGCCCTTCTCGGTCAGGGCGGCGACCATCTTGCGGTTCTGCGCGTGCCAGTCGCGCTCGGGGTTGTAGGTGGCGGCGGCGCCTTCGCCGCGGACGGCGCGGTTGTCGTTGGCGCCGTCCTGCAGAAAAATCCGGATCGGTTTGCGCGGCGTGTTGCGGATGAGGTCGGGATAGACGTGGCCGCCGCGGAGGTTGGTGAAGCTCCCGATCGTGCTGAGCACTTTGCTGAATTGATCGGGCCGGTGCCACGCCACGGTGAAGGCGGCGATCGCGCCGGAACTCGCGCCGCCGATGCCACGGTCGGCGGGATTTTTCGAGATGCGGTAGGTTTTCTCCAGCTCGGGCAGCAGCTCGTCCACGATCACGCGGGCGTATTTGTCGTCGAGGGCGTTGTATTCCTGCGGGCGGTTGGTGGAGCGGTCGCCCCAGTCGGTGGCGCTGGCGACGGGCTGTTCGGGTTTGCGGCCGGGGTTGATGAAAACGACGATCGTGACGGGAATCTCGCGCCGGTAGATCAGGTTGTCGAAGACGGTGGCGGCGCGGTAGTCGCCGGTCGCGCGCACGAAGGCCTGGCCGTCCTGGAAAATCATCAGCGAGGCAGGCGTGGAGCCGTCGTATTGCGCGGGCACATAGACGCAGTAGTCGTGCAGCGTGCCGGGGTAGGCCGTGCTGGGGAGTTTCTTCCATTCGCCGACGATGCCCTGCGGCACACCGGGCTGCGGGAGCGAATCGGGACCGTGGCGATAGGCGTCGTCGGTTGGGGCGGCGACAAGGCGGACGGCGACGAAAGCGAGCAGGGTGAGGCAAGGGGTGAGGCGCATGGGTTTGGGGAAGCGATCGGACGCGGGTGATCGGGCATTGATCTGGGCCAACTGCGCGACGGGCGGCAACCCGATAAGCACGAGCATGCCCCTCATCCCCGCGAGGGGTCGTGCGGCGGAGGAGGCTCCCACGCGCGGTCGCCGGCGGGACGCTTGCCCGTGGCGTCGGATTGGAACATCCGCTCGAACGCCTCGATGTGGCCGCGCGCGTTCTTGAAATACGCGTCGTCGTCTTCCCAGAACTGGGCCAGCTCGCGCACGGATTGCACGTCATGGCGCTTGAAGAGCTGCGCCGCGCGGTGGGCTTGGTGCGCCCGCATCCCCAGCGCGCGCAGCACATCGACGCCGAGGTCGAGCGAGGAGCCGAGCGTCTCGCGGTAAAAAGTGAGGATGCCGCGCTTCTGGTATTCGTAGGCGTGGACCCGGCCCACGGCACGGGCGAAGATTTTCAGGTGCGGGAAATGTTTCTGCACCGTCTCCGCGAGCGCGACCGCCTTCGCCTCGTCGTCGATCGCGATGACGATGATTTTGGCGCGCGCGGCGCCGGCGGCGTGGAGCAGGTCGAGCCGCGTCGCATCGCCGTAATAGACCTTGATGCCGATGCGGCGCACGATCTCCACCTGCTCGGCGTCGAGGTCGAGCACGGTGGCGCCGACGCCATTGGCGCGCAGCAGGCGGCCCACGATGTGGCCGAAGCGACCGAAGCCCGCGATGATCACCGGATTCTCCTGCGAGGCGGCGTCGATCGCGTCGGCCTCACGCGCGGCAGCCGTGGGGCGCGCGAAGCGTGGCTGCACGACCTTTTCATTGAACAGGAACAACAGCGGCGTGGCGGCCATCGAGAGCGCGACGGCGGCGACGAGCGGAGAGGCCTCGCCGGGCGCGAGAACCTTGTGCTCGACGACGAAGGACAGCAGGACAAACGCGAACTCGCCGCCTTGCGCCAAGGCGAAGCTGAAGGTCAGTCCCTCGGGCGTCGGCAGACGAAAGATCCGCGAGAGCGCAAACAGCACGGAGAACTTCACGATCAGCAGGCCCGCGACGAGCCCCGCGATGAGGCCGGGCTGCGAACGCAGCAGCCCGAAGTCGATGCTTGCACCCACGGTGATGAAAAACAGCCCGAGCAGCAGGCCCTTGAAAGGCTCGATGTCGGCCTCAAGTTCGTGGCGATACTCGCTGTTCGCGAGCACGACGCCGGCGACGAAGGTGCCGAGCGCCGCGGAGAGCCCGACCAGCTGCATCACCAGCGAGATGCCGACGACCAATAGCAGCGCCGCGGCGGTGAACAGTTCGCGCTGCTCCGTCCGCGCGATGGCGCGGAAGAGCGGATTCACGAGATGCCGGCCGGCGAAGACCACGGCGCCCACGGCGAGAATGATCAGGGAGGCCTGCTGCCAGCCCGGCAGCGCGGCGATACCGGTCGCAGCGGTGGCCGTCTCCGCGGACGGAGACGTGGCGGCGAGCAGCGGCAGCAGCGCGAGAATCGGAATCACTGCGATGTCTTGAAACAGCAGCACCGCGAACGACGACTCGCCGGCCGCGGTCTTCATCTGCCCACGCTCCTGAAACGATTGCAGCACGATCGCCGTGGAGGACATTGCGAGGATCAGGCCGGCGGCGAGCGGCAGCCGGAAGCCGAACCCGAGCGCGAGACCCACCCCCGCCACGGCGAGCGCCGTGCCGGCGACTTGCAGCCCGCCGAGGCCGAGGAGCTTGGCGCGCATTTCCCAGAGCCGCGCCGGCTGCAGTTCGAGACCGACAAGGAAAAGCATCATCACCACGCCGAACTCCGCGAAGTGCATCACGTGCCCCGCGTGCTCACCCACGAGGCTCAGCGCGTGCGGCCCGATGACAATGCCCGCGAGCAGGTAGCCGAGCACCGAGCCGAGGCCAAGGCGCTTGGCGAGCGGCACAGCGATCACTGCGGCGATGAGATAGACGAAGGCGTGGAAGAGGACGTTGTCCATGCAGGGCAGGGGTTGCGGAAGTTTTAGGTGCGCGCAGGCGGCGTCCGGCCGTCGCGCAGGGCGGTGAGGTGGCGCGCATACTCGGCCGCGTGGCGCGCGATCTCTGCCGGATCGAGGAGGTGGACGGTGCCGTGCACGACGAAGGGCGGCAGCCACGCCAGGCCGCAGAGCGCGGCGGTCTGTTCGAACGGCCGCAGCAGCTCGGCCATCGTGAACCGGTTGTGACCCTCCGGTGCGTAGGCGTGCGCGCCACCGCCGGTGGTGATGGCAGCAAGCAGGGCTTTGCCGTTGAGCCGTGTGCCCTCCGGACCGTAGGCAAAGCCAAGCTCGAGCACGAGATCGAGCCACTCCTTGAGGAGCGCCGGGCAGCTATACCAGTAGAACGGATGCTGGAACACGATCACCTCGTGCGCGAGGAGCCGCTCCTGCTCGCGCGCGACGTCGATCTGGAAATCCGGGTAGGCCTCGTAGAGATCGTGAAACGTCACGCCTTCGATCGCGCGCGCGGCGGCGGCGAGCTGGCGGTGGATCCGGGATTTCTGAAACGCGGGATGCGCGAACAGGACGAGGACGCGGGCGGCGGGCACGCGCAACCGCTAGGTGGATTGGCGCGCGGAGCAAGCGCGGGGCGCGTGCCTTCCCTTTGCTGGAGCCGTGGTCGCGCGTGAAAACACGGCGCGGGCGCCGCGTGCCCTGGGAGACACACTCCCTCAGCGTGGCAGATTCTTGATCTCGTCGTGGCCGAGGAGGAATGCCCGCCGCTGATCGGCGAAGGCCTTGAGGCTGCGCGCGTCCTCCTCCAAGGCGGATTCGAAGGCGGCGTAGCTGTAAAGCTTGCGCGTGTCGCGCTTCACATCGGCGTCGATGAGATTGTGGTAGGCGTGGGCGACGGGGCCGAGCTTCTTCCAGTCGAGCCAAGTCTCGGCCATCTCGCGCACATAGCCGAGGTAGCGCGCCCGCAGGGCGGGCACGGCGAGGAGCTTTTGCGCGATGATGGCGTTGGGATTTTTCATCACCGCGAGCGGATCGAGCTGCACACCGCCACCGCCGCCGAAGCCGCCGGGCCCACGACCGCCGCCGGGACCGCCGGGCCCGAATCCGGGGGGCGGACCGCCGCGGCCCTCGGGCGCACCATCGGGCCGATTCGGGCCACCGCGGCCTTCGGGGCCGGGACCGCCCGGGCCGCCGGGACCACCCGGCCCGCGTCCGCCGCGTCCGCCGGGGCCACCGCCAAAGCTGAAGGTCTCATTCATATCGTGCGGGATTAGATGGAGACGGCCCTGCTTGTCCTCACCGATGCTGTAGTCGCTCGTCCGGGTCCAGAAGCCGTCACCATTGGCAAACGTGGTGTCGAGCGCGAGGAAGCGCAGCGCGCCGTCCACATCGACCATCGGCGCCAGGACGGCCTCGAGTTTCTCCGGCTCGGTCTGCTCCAGCGCCTTGGTCAGGCGGATGAGTTTCCACCACGAGGCGTCGTCGTCCTTGGATTTGATGTCGTAAGTGCGGCGGTAGGCAGCGACGTCGTCGCCGAGGTAGGCGAGGCCGCCGCGTCCGCCGGGGCTGCCGGGGACTTTCCAGCGTGCGCCCTTGTCGGAGCCGAAGCGCTCCTGGAGGAAGTCCTTGTTGAACTGCTCCGCGCTGGCGTAGATGCCCCAGTTCTCGCCGTTGATGACGACCCGCACGAAGTTCACCTTCGGCGTCGGGAGGTAATCCTGCGCGACGCGGCTGTAGAGCGGGGCGTGCGAAAACGAGGGGTCGTCGTTCGAGTTGAGGAGATTGAGCGTGCGGTAGCCGAGGATGTTTTGGGCCTTGTGCGCATAGTCGATCGTGAGGTTGAGCGAGCGTTTGGAGCCGCGGCCGACCATCATGTAGGACGAGGCGCCGCGGAACTGCACGCCTACGTCGCGGTAGACCTTGCCGTCGACAGTGACCGTCGCAGGCACATCGACATCGGTGCGGTAGAAGTCCTCCAGCTCGGGCTCCCACTCCGGGTTCTTGAATTCGAGGAAAAGCGTGCGCAGCACCGTGGGATCGTAGAATCGCTCGGTGCCGTAGGCGCGCACGTCGGCCGCTGTGAGCGCCACGCCCGGGGTGGGCGTTTCGCCGGAACGGCCACGACCGCCGAACATCGCACCGCGTCCGCCCGGCCCACCCGGACCGCCGCGCGAAGCACGGGCGGTCTTTTGGTGCTCACGGGCCGCCGCGCGCTCCTCGTCGTTGAGGCGCTTGTCGCCGTCCTTGTCGAATTGGGCGACCAGTTTGGTCTCCTGCGCGGGGCCGAAGCCCGGCCCGCGGCCACCGGGTCCGCCTGGTCCGCCCGGAGGGCCTGGTTGTGCGAGGAGGAGCGAGGGGAGAAGCAAAATAATGATTTTTTTCATATCGCCGGCGGGTGTTGCGGGAGGTGGACGCACTTTCGCGGGGCAAGTGTCAGAAGAATGTCATGCACGGTTAGCTGGAGCGAAAAGAATTCAATCCCATGGGGGTTGCACCGATTGGTTACCGTCTATGTTCGCGCTCTCCAAAGCCACGCCCGAAGCGCTTGTCCGGCAGTTGCGAGATCTGCCTCCGGCGCCGAAGATTCTGCAAAAACTTCAGAAGCTCATCTCCAGCGACCATGCCTCGATGGATATGATCGCGGATTTGGTGGTGCTGGAGCCAGGGCTAAGCGGGCGTATTGTCCAGATGGCCAACAGCACGCATTTCAGCCGGGGGGCCGCCATCCAGACGCCGCTGGAGGGCATCCAGCGCGTGGGCCTCACGGGCGTGAAGGAATTGGTCACGTATGCGGTCGCCTCGAACCTCGTTGGCCGCCCGCTCAAGGCCTACGGACTCGACGCCAATACCCTATGGAATCGCGCCGTGTGCTGCGGCATCGCTGCCGGCTACCTCGCGCAAAAATCCGGGTTTGTGGACTACGACGACGCCTATACCGCCGGCCTCATGCATGGCCTGGGCCTCATGGCGATCGACCGGTATGCCGCCAAGCACTCCAAGGCGCCGCAGCTCCGATCGAGTGGTTACCCGGTGGATTTCGCTCCGGCCGAACGTTCTTGGCTCGGCTTCTCGCACGCTTCCGCCGGCGGCGCGCTGCTTCAGTTGTGGGGCTTTTCCGATGCGGTCGTGACGGCGGTCAATTTCCAGCTCGCGCCCGAGGATGCGCCCGAAGAGCACCGGCCGCTTTGCATGACGCTCGCCACTGCGCGCTGGGCGCGGTCGCTCCTGTGCGTAAAGGATGAGATCATTCCCGAGCTGCCCATCCCGGAATGGCTGGAGGGCGCTGGCATCACGCAGGACGAGTTCAACGACTGGTTGAGCGTAAGCGGTAACTCGAGCACAGGCTAGCCGCGGGAATCGCGGCCGCTATATTGGAGAGATGAAAGAGCCGGCGAGTGGCGGAGGTGAGCAATCAGCGGGGGAGTTGAGCGAAGCGCTGGGGCGTGAACTCGTGGG
>JAUYAK010000025.1 GCA_030693515.1 Opitutaceae bacterium | reverse complement strand
CGCCTACATTCCGACGAATCTCATCTCGATCACCGATGGACAGATTTATCTTTCGCCGTCGCTCTTCGAACTCGGCGTGCTGCCCGCCGTCGATGTCGGCAAGTCCGTCTCCCGCGTCGGCGGCAAGGCGCAGCGGGCGGCTTACCGCGCCGTCGCCGGCGAGCTCAAACTCGCCTACGCGCAGTTTGAGGAACTCGAAGCCTTCGCCCGCTTCGGCGCCCGCCTGGATGAAGCCACCCGCAAAACCATCGACCACGGCCGCCGCATCCGCGCCTGCCTCAAGCAACCGGAATTTTCCCCGGTGTCGGTGCCTGGGCAGATCGCCATCCTACTGGCGCTGACCGCCGGCCTCTATGACACCGTGCCGCTGGAAAAAATGACCGAAGCCGGAAACGCCGTGCACGAGACCACCGCGAAAATTCCCCCCGAAATTTGCGCACGTTCGAAACCGCCGACAAACTCAGCGACGAAGATCGCGCGGTCATTATCGCGATCGCCACCGTAGCCCTCGCACCCTTCCAGCCAAAGGTTGAGGCGCAGCAGGACGGCAGACCACAAAACCACTAAGGCTGACCCGGTATTCGTTCAAATGCGGGGATAGTGCGACCAAATGCTTGCACGATGGAACCCAACACTGCCGGAGGGTTCAGTTGATGATGCCCACAACCCCCAACCAATCTGGAGAAATGTCTATGAACGATGTAAGTTTTGTTCGCGGGAACGGTGAATCAGTGACGGTTGGGGCCGCCGCGATTGCAAAACTCAAAACCGCCTTGCGCGGCGCGTTGCTCGGGCCGGACGATGAGGGCTACGACCAAGCGCGAACGGTTTGGAATGCGATGATCGATCGCCGTCCGGCCATGGTCGCTCGTTGCGCCGGGGTGGCGGATATTCAGCAGGCGGTGAATTTTGCGCGCCAGCACGGACTGTTGACCGCGATCAAGGGCGGCGGCCACAATATCGCCGGCAACGGCGTTTGCGATGGCGGGCTACTCATAGATCTTTCCCGGCTGCGCTCGGTCCGGGGCGACCCGCTCGCACGCGTGGCTCACGCGGAACCGGGTGTGACGTTGGCGGATTTTGATCACGAGTGTCAGGCGTTCGGACTGGCGACTCCGGTTGGAATCAACTCCACCACCGGACTGGCCGGGCTCACCCTGGGCGCCGGCTTTGGCTGGCTGTCCCGGAAACACGGCATGACCATTGATAATCTGCTGGCTGCCGACGTGGTGACGGCGGACGGAAAATTGCTGCGGGCCGACAGCAAGGAAAACCCGGACCTGTTTTGGGCCATCCGAGGCGGCGGCGGCAATTTCGGCATCGTGACCAGGTTTGAATTCAAGCTGCATCCGATCGGACCCGAGGTGCTCGCCGGCCTGATCGTTTACCCGCTCAAGGATGCCGCCGCGGCCCTCAGAAGTTACAGCAAGTTTTGCCAGAATCTCGGCACCGACACGAGCGTCTGGGTGGTCCTCCGCAAGGCGCCACCGCTGCCCTTCCTGCCGCCCAGCGTCCACGGCACCGAGGTCGTGATCTTCGCGCTCTGCCATTTTGGTGATGCGGCGGCAGGCCAGAAGGCGATCGAGCCGCTGCGCAAATTGGGCACGGTCCTCGGTGAGCATGTGGGCGTCATGCCCTACTGTGCCTGGCAGCAGGCGTTTGATCCCCTCTTGACCCCGGGCTCGCGTAATTACTGGAAATCACACAATTTCACCGAGCTGAGCGACGGCGCGATCGATGTGGTGATCAAGTCCATCGGCGAGCTTCCTTCACCGCATTGCGAGATCTTTTTCGGTCTCATCGGGGGAGCGACGACGAAGCCGGCGTCCGATGCCATGGCGTATTCCCACCGCAACGCCATTTATGTTTGTAATGTGCACGGCCGTTGGGAAACCGCGGCCGAGGACAAGGCGGGCATCGCCTGGGCCCGGAACTTCTTCAAGGCGATCGCGCCATTTGCCACCGGCGGCGTCTATGTGAATTTCCTAACGGATGACGAACCGGATCGGATCAGGGCGGCCTATGGCCCCGGTTATGACCGGTTGGTCGCGGCAAAGAAAAAATATGATCCGCAGAATCTCTTCCGCATGAACCAGAATATCCGCCCGCCCGGTTGAGGCGGATCGTTCCGTGGCTCAAAGGGCCGAAGAAGGGGAAGCACTTGCTGCCCGCTGGCCTGCTCCTTGAGGGTGGAGTGGGTCATTGCCCCATAGACGAAAGGTCGCAGATGACGGAAAATTCCCACGATGCAGATCCAAATCAACACCGACCATAATATCGATGGCCGCGAGGCCCTGTCCGCGCACATTCGCGAAGTCGTCGAGCACGCCATGGCCCATGAGGCCGCACACATCACCCGCGTCCAAGTTCACCTGCAGGACGAGAACGGTCCGAAGAGCGGACCCAACGCGATGCGTTGCGGGATGCAGGCCAGGTTGGAGCGTCATCAGCCGCTCGACGTGACGTGCGATGCGGAGTCCATGCATCAGGCGATCGCGGGGGCGGCCGACAAACTGCGCCACTTGGTCGAGCAAACGCTCGGGCGAGAGCGTGACGAAAGGAGACGCCGGACGGACCCTCCGCTCGTTGAGCCGGGGGCGCCCGTGAAGCCATGAGTGACACCACCGCGAGCCTGAGCCGGCAAATCACGAGCGCGGGGGACCTCCAGTCCGTGGTCCGCACCATGAAGGCGCTGGCGGCGGCGAGCATCGGCCAATACGAGAAATCGGTCAGCGCGTTGGGCGATTACTATCGAACCGTGGAACTCGGCCTCGGCGCCTATTTCCGGGAAAACGAGCCGTCGACTCGGGCGGCGAATGCAGAAAAGCCCACCAAAGCCGGCGCGATCCGGGCCGTGGTGTTCGGTTCGGATCAGGGCCTCGTGGGCCAGTTCAACGATATCATCGCGGACTATGCGATCGAGACGCTGGCCGCGTTGCCCGGCGAGGTGCACGTGTGGGCCGTCGGAGAGCGCGTGCATGCGCGACTCGTCGATGCAGGGCTGTCACCGCTCGGGCTTTTCACCGTGCCCAGTTCCGTCGAGGCCATCACGCCGCTGGTCGGGCAGATTCAGATCGAGAGCGAAGCGCACCGGGCCGGAGGCGAAGACGCGCCGCTCTACCTCTTCCACAACCAACCCCGCGCGGGCGGCCAATACGATCCCATCAGCCAGCGACTGCTGCCCCTCGATGCGGCCTGGGAGCAGGAGCGCGCGAAGTTCGCGTGGCCCAATAAATCCCGGCCCGAAGTTATCGGCGGGGGCACCGCCACCCTGCGCGCGCTCATCCGCGAATATCTTTTCATTTCGCTCTTCCGTGCCTGCGCGGAATCCCTCGCCAGTGAAAATGCGAGCCGGCTGGCCGCGATGCAGCGCGCCGACAAGAATATCGACGACCTGCTGGAGACCCTGCACGGCACGTTCCACCAGTTGCGCCAAAGCGGCATCGACGAGGAACTGTTCGACGTCATCTCGGGCTTTGAAGCGCTCTCCAGCGACAAACACGGAACGGTGGCGTAACGATTCAGCGATGAACCAGCCGGCTCCACGGAAAGTTAAACCATGACCAGCCTGAAAAGCATCTGGGGCAATCTGCGGAGCAGCTTCTGGTTTATCCCTGCGCTGATTGTGGCCGACAGCATTGTGCTCGCGGTGGCTTTGATCGATGCGGATTCCAGGGCCGGTCAAACTTGGATGGCCCGCTGGCCGCACTTATTTGGCGCGGGCGCGGCGGGTGCGCGCGGGATGCTTTCCACCATCGCTGGCTCGATGATGACGGTGGTGGGCGTGACGTTTTCAATGACCTTGATCACGCTGACGCTCGCCTCGAGCCAGTATACTTCCCGCATCCTGCGGAACTTCATGCGGGACCGCGTCACGCAGGTGGTGCTCGGAATCTTCGCGGGGATTTTCACCTACTGCCTGGTTGTGCTGCGCACGATCCGCGGCGGCGACGACAGCGCATTTGTGCCGAGCCTGGCGGTGACAGGCGGCGTCGTGCTGGCGATCGGCGGCATCGGCGTGCTCATCTTCTTCATCCATCACATCGCCTCTTCGATCCAGGCCTCGCACATCATCGCCTCGGTGGCCCGCGAAACGCTCGAGGCCATTGACCGGCTGTTCCCCACGGCCCTTGGCCAGGGACCGGATGCTGACCATGACGATCAGGCCGCGCCCGCACTGTCGGAACGAAAATGGTGCATCATTCCGGTCAAGGGGATGGGTTACATCCAAAACGTGGATAACACGGCCCTCCTGCGTCTGGCCCGGGAGCACAAAACCATTGTGCGGATGGAACTTGGCGTCGGCGAGTTTGCGGTCGCTGGCACCCCGCTGGTGTCAGTCGTCCTTGAATCCCCGCCGGCCAAGGAGCTCATCTCCGGCCTGCAGGCGGCTTTTGGCCTCAGCCGTTACCGCACAGTGGAACAGGACGCGGCTTTCGGCATCCGGCAGATTGTGGACATGGCGTTGCGCGCCCTTTCCCCCGGCTCCAACGACACCACGACCGGCATCGTTTGCGTGGATTATCTGAGGGCGATTCTGGCGCGGCTGGTCGCGCGGAATATTCCCTCGTCGCCCCGCTATGAGGAAGGCCAGCTGAGGGTGATCGCCAGCGGGCCCACCTTTGCCAGTCTGGTGGCCGAATCGTTCGATCAAATCCGGGCCAGCGGTTCCGGCAATGTCGCCATCTTGGTCCGGATGCTGGACGCGGTGCAGACGGTCGCCAGTCTCACGGCCAGCCCGGGCCGGCGACGGGTGCTCCGTGATCACGCGCACTGGCTCGCCGAAACGGCCGAACGCACCCTGGAGTCTCCCCGCGACCGGCTCCAATTTGAAACTCGCCACGCGGAGGTGCGCGCCGCGCTCGCCGCGGCTCCTGCCTCAACACCCGACCAGCCCGCAATCGCTTAATCATGAAAATCCACACCGAACCCTTCCGTGTCCCCGGGAAAAAAGTCGACCTCGCGAAGTGGCCGACGTCCGTCAAAGCCGTCTATCATTCGAAGAAAGCCTACAAGAAGCGGCTTAAGCAGCAGGTCAAAGAACTGAGCAAGCTGCAGCGCCTCCACTACGCCTCCAACCGCCATTCCGTGCTCCTGATTTTTCAGGCGATGGACGCCGCCGGCAAAGACGGAGCCATCCGACACGTGATGTCGGGCGTCAATCCGCAGGGCTGCCAGGTCTTCAGCTTCAAACACCCCACGGCGACGGAGCTGGATCATGATTTTCTGTGGCGCACCACCCGGTCGCTGCCGGAACGCGGGCGCATCGGGATTTTCAACCGCTCCTATTACGAGGAAGTCCTGATCGTCCGCGTGCACCCGGAGATTCTCAAAAGCGAGCGGTTGCCCGATGCGTTGCTCGATGAAAAAACCATCTGGAGGGACCGCTATCGCTCGATCGTGGATCTGGAAGAACATCTCCACCGCAACGGCACACGGATCATCAAGTTTTTCCTCCACCTCTCGAAGGAGGAGCAGCGAAAGCGCTTCCTCGCGCGCATCGACGATCCGGACAAGAACTGGAAATTCAGCCTGGCCGACCTCGAGGAGCGAAAATTCTGGGACGACTACATGCAGGCGTATGAGGCCTGTCTGGGCGCGACGAGCACCAAGCACGCGCCCTGGCACATCGTCCCCGCCGACGACAAGAAAAACGCCCGGCTGATCATTTCCGAGATCATCCTCGACGTCTTCAAGGGCCTGAAAATGTCCTACCCCAAGCCCACGTCCGAACGCCGGAGGGAGCTGAAATCGATTCGCGCGAAACTGATGAAGTGAGTGCGGTCTATTCCCGGCGGCTCAGCGGTTCACCAGCCGGCGCACGACGGGCTTCAAAGTCAGACCCTGGAACAGAATCGAAACGATCACGATGGCGCAGGTCACGGCCAGAGCGACCTCGCGGTTCGGACCGGGCGGAAGCGCCGGCGCCACAGGCATGCCACCCCGCGAACGGGAGGGATTCACTTCATGCAAACTCGGGCGGCCGGAACGACGGCGCAAAGCGCGGCATGGACAACGCCGCACTGGCTTGGTTCAACCGACGGATGCGCCTCCGCTTTCTCGCGCCCCTCGCCCTCGGGGCCACGCTTTCGGCCCAAGTTCCCCCGCCGCCGGTCTTCACGACGCAGCCCGCCCCGTTTGCCGGATTCGTCGGCGATGCGCTCACGCTCTCGGCGGTCGCCGAGGGCGATGCGCCCATCACCTATCAGTGGCACAAGAACACGCTCGCCATCGCCGGCGCCACCGGCACCGCGCTGGGCTTTTCCACGCTCGAACTGACGGACATTGGAATCTACTACGTCGTCGCGACCAATGCCGGCGGCCCCACGCTTTCGCAATCGGCCACCGTCTTTGTCACCAAACGTGCGCAGACGATCGCGTTTGCCCCGACGGTGACGGGCGCGATCGCAGGTTCAAGCCTCACGCTCACCGCGACGGCGAGTTCGGGCCTGCCGGTCACGCTTTCGCTCGTCTCCGGCTCAGCCACGCTGACGGGCAGCCGGCTGACCGGTGACGGCGGCAATGTCGTCGTGCGGGCGACGCAGGCGGGCAACGCGTTTTACTCCGCCGCCGACGCCGTGGATCGGACCTTCACGTTTGTTGCCGGCGGCCTCGGGGCCTTCATCACCAGTCCGCCGCTTGATACGACCGTCAACGCCGGCACCGCGGTCGCGCTGCGCGTCTCGGCCGTCGGCACGCCGGCGCCCACGTTTCAATGGGGGAAAGACGGCGTCGCGATCGCAGGCGCCACGGGCAACACCTATACCGTCGCGAGCGCGACGCTCGCCGACGCGGGGAGCTACACGGTGGTCGTGGCGAATCCCGGCGCCACCGCCACGGCGAGCGCGACCGTCACCGTGCGCGCCGCGCCCGTGATTACCGATGCGCCGGCGAGCCGCACCGTCAACGCGGGCGACAGCGTGAGCTTCACTGTGGCGCTCACTGGCGTGCCGGCGCCGACCTACCAGTGGCGTCGCAACGGCACCGCGATCGCGGGGGCGACGCGCGACACGCTGGCCATCGCCAGCGCCACGACGGCGAACGCCGGCCGCTACGATGTGGTCGTCACCAACGCCCTTGGCTCCGCGACGAGCGAGGCGGCCACGCTCACGGTCACCGTGCGGGATTTCAGCGGCGTGTATTTTGGGCGGTTTGCGGGCGGCACGGGCAACGCCGCGCTCCTGGTGCGGCCCGATCGCACGGGTGTTTTCCTTGGCCATCTGCCGGCAACTTCCTCGGGGCTCGCGGTGCTGGATGTCAGCGTCGATTTCACCGGCCGGTTTTCGACGGCGACGACCACGCTCGGCACCGCATCGCGGGCGGTGACCGTCCGCGGCACGATCGATGAGGCCGCGGGCATGCTTGCAGGCGATGTCACGGGATTGAACGTGGCCTTCGATGGCGTGCGCGCCGCTCGCACGGGTCCGGCGGCCGCGTCGGCGGGGCTGTTCTCCCTCGCGCTCATCGGGAGCGCGGCGGGCCGCGGCCAGGCGATCGTGGGCGCGGACGGGCAGGCGATGCTGCTCCTGCTCAACAACACCGCGCTCGACTCGGCCCGCGGCACCCTCACCGCCGTGGGGCGCCTCGCCGTCCCTACCGTCGCGGCGCAGGCCGCGCTCGATGTCACTTTCAACGGCGGTCTGCTCGCGGGCTCGTTGCGCGTGGGCAACGCCACCGGTCCCATCGCGGGTGCGATTGAGGCGCTCACGGGCGCAGAGCGGTTGATCAACCTCTCCGTGCGCAGCATCACGCAGCCGGGCGCGGCGTCGCTGCTGACGGGCTTTGTCGTGAGCGGCACGGGCTCGCGGCAGGTGCTCGTGCGCGTGGCGGGGCCCGCGCTGGCGGTCGCGCCTTTCAACCTGCCCGGTGCGCTCGCGGATCCGGCGCTGCAGCTGGTGCGCGGCACGACGAATGTCGCGACCAACAACGACTGGGGCACGCCGGCCGCCAACGCGGCGGCCATCACGGCGGCGGCGGCGCGCTCGGGGGCGTTTCCCTTTCGCGCGGGCAGTGCCGATGCCGCGCTGCTGACCACGCTGCAACCCGGCGCCTACTCCGTCGCGGTCGGCGGCGGCACCGGCACGGTGCTGACGGAAATCTACGAAGTGCTCGATGCCACGGAAATCCCGGGCGCGCGGCGGATTTCCAACCTCTCGGTGCGCGGGCTGGTCGCGCCGACCTCGCCTTTCATCGCCGGCTTCGTGATCGGCGGCCATGCGCCGCAGCGCGTCCTGCTGCGCGGCATCGGCCCGGCGCTCAGCGGCGCGCCCTTCAACGTCCAGGGCACGCTGCCCAACCCGGACCTGACGCTCTATCGCGGTGCCGCGGTGGTGAAAACCAACGACGACTGGTTCCGTGATCCCGATGCGGCTCTGATTCGCGCTGCCGCTACGAGCGCGGGGGCGTTTGCGCTCGGTGCGAGCAGCACCGATGCCGCGATGCTGATCTGGCTCGAGCCCGGCGCCTACACGCTGCAGGTGGGCGTGCCCGCCGGCACTCCGGCCGCCGGAACGACAGGACTCGCGCTGGCGGAGATCTACGAAGCCGCGCCGTGAGAACTCGGCCTTGGATTCCCTTGCCGGGGCTCCGCCGCGCGGTCCGTCACGCGTAGCGATCCTCGGTCCAGGGATCGGCGGTGTTGGAGTAGCCGCGGACTTCCCAGAAACCGAGTTTGTCCTCGGCGAGAAACGTGATGCCGCTCACGAACTTCGAACCCTTCCACGCGTAAAGCTTGGGGATAATCACGCGTGCGGGTCCGCCGTGCTCCCGGGAGACTGGCGCGCCGTCGAAGCTCGTGGCCACCAGCACGTCGTCGTCGAGGCACGCGCTGAGGGCGACGTTGGTCGAGTAGCCGTCGTAGCCGGTAAAATACACAAACTTCGCCTCGGGCTTTGGCTGCACCAGTTCGTAGAGCGTGGTGAACGCGACGCCGCCCCAGCGGCAGTCGTATTTGCTCCACGTCGTCACGCAGTGGAAGTCGCTCACATCGTCGACCTGCGGGAGAGCATTGAACTGCGCCCAGGAGAGTGTGACCGGTTTTTCGACGAGGCCGTCGAGCTTGAGGGTCCATTTGTCGTGCGGCACCTCCGGTTGCACGCCGAGGTCGAGCACCGGGAAACCCGTCGTGAGCTTCTGGCCCGGCGGGAGGCGATCCTGGGAGGCGACCGCGCGCGCCGCGACCCCGCGGGCCTTCTGTTTCTCGGCCCACTTCTGTTTCGCCTCGATGTAGCGTTCCTTCGACATGGCGCGGACGCTACGTGCCGCCGCCGCGCGCGCAAGTTTTCCGGCAAGCCGGCTCCTACAACTCGCTGGCGAGCGCCTGCCGGACTGGCGCGCGCCGGCGCCAGTAGTAGATGAACATGCCGCCTTGCAACGCCACCGAGGCCACGGCGACGACGCCCAGGGTGAGGCGGTTGATGAAGCCGAGATAGGCTTCCACGCTCATCCCCCATTGCTCCGCGCTGAACGCGATCAGGTTGCGGAAGGACTCGGGAATCTGCGGCAGCGGCACGAACCACAGGCGGGCCGCGCAATAGGCCAGCACCGCCGCGAGCAGGATCGGCTGGCTCGCGAGCAGCCAGCGCATCCCGCCCGCATCCCGGCGCCCCAGCAGGGCGACGCCGTGCAGCTCGGCGGCGCCGGCGCCGGCCGCAGCCAGGCCGATCAGTGCGAGCGCGACCTTGTGGTCCAGCGCTGAAACGAGTGCAAAAGCCCCCGCGAGGGCCAGCACGCCCAGGCCGTCGAAGCGCGCGATACGCGCCACGCGGGCGACGACGACTTCAGGCAGGGGCGGTGGCGTGGGCATGGAAGGATTGTCATTCCTCTGGCGGACCTGGAAGCTCAAGCCTCTTCGTGTCCACGTCGCAGCCTGAGAAACCGTTTCCCTTCCGCCTCGAGTTCCCGCCCGAGCTGCCCATCAGCGTGCGCGCTGAGGAGATCACGGCGACCATTCAAGCCCACCAAGTGGTGATTTTGGCGGGCGAGACGGGTTCGGGCAAAACCACGCAGATTCCCAAGATGTGCCTTGCGGCGGGCCGCGGTGCGCGCGGCCGCATCGCCTGCACGCAGCCGCGGCGCGTGGCGGCGCTGTCGGTGTCGCGGCGCGTGGCCGAGGAGCTCGGCGTGGCGTGGGGCCGCGAGGTCGGCTGCAAGATCCGTTTCAACGACGAGACCACGCGCGACACCGTGATCAAGTTCCTGACCGATGGCATGCTCCTCGCCGAGGTGCAGGGCGACCCGCTGCTGCGCGACTACGATACGATCATCATCGACGAAGCGCACGAGCGCTCGCTCAACATCGACTTCCTCCTCGGCCACCTCCGCACGCTGCGCTACAAGCGTCCCGAGCTGAAGATCATCATCACCTCGGCGACGATTGACACGGCGGCGTTTAGCGCGGCCTTCGACGATGCGCCGGTCGTGCTGGTCGAAGGCCGCACTTATCCCGTCGAAGTCATCTACGCGCCGCTCGACTCGCTGGGCAGCGACGCGGCTGAGGGCGACGAGCGCGCGGCGCGGGCGGAGGCGCTGCACTACATCGACGGGGCCGCCGAGGCGGTGGAGCGGATTGTGCGCGAAAGCCAAGCGGGCGACGTCCTCGTGTTTCTCCCGAGCGAGCGTGACATCCGCGAGCTCGGCGACCTGCTCGAAGGGCGGAGACTGCGGCAGTGCGAGGTCATCCCGATGTTTGGCCGGCTCACCAACGCTGAGCAGCAGCGGGTCTTTGCGCCGACGCAGCGGAGGAAAATTATCCTCGCGACCAACATCGCCGAGACCTCGCTGACGATTCCCGGCATCAAGTTCGTCGTCGACACGGGCCTCGCGCGCCTGAGCCGCTACTCGCCGCAGGCGCGCACGCGCCGCCTGCCGATTGAACCGGTGTCGCAGTCGAGCGCGGACCAGCGCAAAGGCCGCAGCGGCCGCGTGGCCGATGGCGTGTGCATCCGACTTTATTCGGAAAAAGATTTCCTCGAGCGGCCGCGTTTCACCCAGCCCGAGATTCAGCGCGCGAACCTCGCGGACGTGATCCTGCGCATGAAGGCCTTCGGTCTCGGCGACATCGAGCGGTTTCCTTTCATCAACATGCCCGCGGCGAAATCCATCCGCGCGGGGTATGCGCTGCTGGAGGAGCTGGGGGCGCTGGATGCCGCGGACAACATCGCGGACGCGGTGCGCGTGCTGACTCCCCTCGGCCGCGAACTCGCGCGTCTGCCGGTCGATCCCACCGTGGGCCGCATGATTCTGCAGGCGCGGACGGAGAAGGCTGTGCGCGAAGTCGCCATCATCGCGGCGGGCCTCTCCATCCAGGATCCGCGCGAGCGCCCACTCGACAAGCAGCAGCAGGCCGATGCAGCGCACCGGCGGTTCATCCACCCGGACTCGGATTTCCTCACGCTGCTCAACATCTGGGAGGCGTTCCACGACGAGTTCGAGCACCTCACGCAGGCCAAGCTGCGCCGTTTCTGCCGCGACCACTTCCTCAGCTATACGCGCCTGCGCGAGTGGCGCGACATCCACTCTCAGCTGATCGAGACGCTGGAAAAACGCGACGACTTCAAGCTCACATCCGCCTATCACGGGCTGCGCGAGATTGACGAAAAAACGTCGGTCTTCGGCGCGCCGTCCTACCGCGCGATCCACCGCAGCATCGTCGCCGGCCTGCTCGGCAACATCGCCCACCTCGACGAGGAAAAGGGCGGCTACAAGGCGACGCACGACCGGCGCGTGTCGTTGTTTCCCGGCTCGGCGCTTTTTCGGCGCGAGGAGCCGAGGAAACGCAGTGACGACGCGACGCAACGCGACGCGCCGAAGAAAGGGGCGAAGCCCCCGCGCTGGATCATCGCGGCGGAGATGATGGAGACGACCCGGCTGTTTGCGCGGACGTGCGCGCGGCTCGATCCGCTGTGGGCGCTCGATCTGGGCGCGCATGTGGTGCGCGTGGCGCACAGCGAACCCTTCTGGAACGCCGAGGCTGGTCGCGTGATGGTGAAGCAACGCACGCGGCTCTACGGCCTGGAACTCGAGAGCCGCGGCGTGAGCTACGGGAAAATCGATCCCGCGCACGCGACGGAGATTTTCATCCGCGAAGGGCTCGTGAACGACACGATCACGTTTCCCCTCGACTGCCTGGCGCACAACCGGGCGGTGCGGGAAAAAATCGAGGACCTGCTCACTCGCGCGCGCGACAGCGGCTATCTGAATCTGGACGAGATGGCGTATCGATTCTACGCGGCACGGCTGCTGCCGGCGGGTAGGGCGGGGACTCCGCTCCCCGCCGAATTGGTCCGGCGCGGAGCGGAGTCCGCGCCCTACCTCGGCATCAGCTCCGTTGCCGAGCTCATCGATCTCGTGCGCGAGCGGCGCGGGGCGGAGCCTGAGTTTTTAATGATGGAGCCGGAGCACCTGCGCGATCCCGAGACGATCGAGGTGGATGCCGGGGCGTTTCCGGTGGCGTTGCCGCTCCAAAATAACGCGCTGCCGCTCAACTACGCCTACAAGCCCGGCCAGGCCGACGACGGCGTGACGCTCGACGTGAGCGTGCGCGACGCGGAGGCGCTGACCGAGGCGGCGCTCGACTGGGCCGTGCCCGGGCACCTTGAGCCGAAGGTGGAGCACTACCTGCGCGCCCTGCCCAAGGAACTGCGCCGCGGTTTTGTGCCGCTCGCCGAGACGGCGCGGACGCTGGCGGCGCAGCTCGCCCCGCGCGACCGGCTCACGGCGCGGCGCGAATCGCTGCCGCAGGCGCTGATCGCGGTGATTGCGGAGGGGCACCGCCTCGCGCTCGACCCGGCGGTGTGGGCGGGCAAGCCGCCGCCCGATCACCTCCGGGTGCGGGTGCGGGTCGTGGGCCCGGAGGGCCAGGAGATCGCCGCGAGCCGCGAACTCCCGGAGATCCACACGGCGCTGCGCGCGCAAGCGCGGCAGGCGAGTGTCGCGGTCGCGCGCGAGGAGCCGGCGGCGTGGCGCGCGATCCGGGCGAAATGGGAAACGCCTGCGCACACGGCGTGGGCGTGGGATGAATTGCCTGAGCGCGTGCTCGTGACGGAGCAGGCGGGCGCGCCGGTGCATGCCTTTCCCGGATTGCAGGCCGGGCGCGAGGGCGTGGCGCGGCGGCTTTTCAAGATGACCGAGGAGGCGGCGGCGGCGACGCGCGCCGGCCTCGCGGCGCTCTTTGACCGCCAGCTGGGCCCCGACCTCATGTGGACGCAGCGTGATCTGCGGGCGATGCGCGAGCTGGGTCCGCTCACCGCCACACTCGCGCCGATCGAGGCGCTGCAGGAGCAGGCCTTCGAATCGATCCGGCGCTGGGTGATTGAGCGGCCGGTGGCGCCGCCAAGCGGCGCGGTGTTTGCCACGGTGCTCGAACGCGCGAGGTCCGACCTGCGCGGGATCGTGCCGCGCCTCGTCGATCTCCTGCGCGAGATTCTCGCGCTGCGCCTTGAGTTGCAGGTGCTGGCCGAGGCGCCGGCCTCGCTGGCGGCCGATCTCGCGGCGCTGCTACCGGCGGATTTCCTGCGCGCGACGCCTTATGCACGGCTGGCGCATTTCCCGCGCTACCTGAAGGCGATGAAGATCCGCGCCGAGCGCGCGCGGAAAAATCCCGCCAAGGATGCGGAGCGCGCGGCGCAGATCGCGCCCTACATCGCAGCGGCGGCGCGCGCGCGCGGCCAGGCCGGCGGCGAGACGCTGCGCTGGCTGGTGGAGGAGTTTCGCGTGAGTCTCTTTGCGCAGGAGCTGGGCACGGCGGAGCCCGTCTCGGTGGTGAAGCTGGATCGGGCGATCGAGGCGCTGCGCGGCGGGGTGGCGGTTGCCGCGCCGGCGGCGCCCGCGGCCCCGAAGCCGATCGTCGCGGCGGCGGTGGCACCGAAGCGGGGCGCGCCGCTGAAGAACCTGGGTGCGCTGGACAAGCTGTTCGGCCGCTGAGGAGGCGTAATGCCCGCAGCCTTTCGGGTTGCGGGCGACGCGTGTGCTCTCACACTTCGTTTACCCCAATACCCTATGAATACTCCGATCTCCGCGATTTTGGACCGGAAGGGACGCAATGTCTTTTCTGTTTTGCCGGCCATGACAGTGACCGAGGCCGTGGCCGAGATGAACCGCCATCGGGTGGGTTCCGTGCTGGTGCTCGATGGCGGCCGGCTGGTCGGCATCTTCACGGAGCGCGATGTGCTGCGTCGCGTGGTCGGCCCGGCGGTCGATCCCATGCAGACGCGTGTGGCGGAGGTAATGACGTCCGGAGTGATCACGATCGCGCCCGATGCGACGATTGAGGAGACGATGGTGCTGTTCACCGAGAAGCGCTGCCGCCACCTCCCGGTGATGGATCAAGGACGGATCGTGGGTGCGATTTCGATTGGCGACGTCACGCGCTGGATGGCCGACGCGAGCCGCGCCGAGGCGGAGCATCTGAAGAACTACATCACGGGCGGGTTTCCCACCTAGCTGCGGCGCGTGACGCCCGGAAGATCCGTCAGCTGGCGGGACCGGTGGTGTCGCCGATGAAGAGCTGCGCGGGCAGCATCAGATCAGTGAAGCCGTCGCCGTGCGCGGCGGAAGGTTCAAGCACGAGGCGCGCGGCGGCCTCGCCCAGGGCCTCGGGATTGGAGCCGGCGGCGGTGATGCGCGGCGCTCCGCCCGTGGCGAGGGGCGAGACGTCCGCGCTGGCTAGGCTGACGCGCGCGGGCACGGGCCAGCCGGCGCGTTCGAATTCGCGCACGGCCCCGGAGGCCATCGAGGTGTTGTAGCTGATGAAAGCGGTGGGGAAGTCCCGCCGGCGCGCATGGGGTAGGATCATTCGCACGGCGTCTGCGCCATCAATGCGATCGCCTTCCTTAAGGCGCACGGTGTAGCGCTCCTCCAGCCGCAGGCCGGCGCGATCCAGCGCGGCGTTGAGCGCCTGAAGGCGGGCCTCGTGGCGGCCGAGGCCGACGTTGCCGCCCAGCCAGCCGAAGCGCCGGTGACCGAGCGCATGCAAGTGCTCGACGAGCGACTCGAGCGCCTGGGGCTCGTTGCCGAGCACGGAGTGGCAGAGGCCGGGGTAGCGGGCCGAGACCGCGACGATGCGCAGGCCGAAGCGCCGCAACTCGTCGAGGAATCCACGCCCCACTTCGCCGACGAGCACGATGCCCTGGAACGTGTGGCCCGGCGCGAAGATGCGGCGCAGTTTCTCCCCATCGAGCTGGTCCTCGGCGCCGAGGAAGACGGTGGCGTATTCGCGCGCCTCGATGGCGGTGTGCAGGCCGTGCTGCACGTGGCCGAAATACATCGTCGGCGTGTTGAGGCGCAGCGGGGCCCGCAGGATGATGCCGACTTGCCGGCCCTGCGCGGCGGGCGAGGCGGCGAGGCGCATGCCCTTGGGGTGGTAGCCGCGCTTGACGGCGTGGGCCCAGATCCGGTCGTAGGTCTCGGCGTTGATGCCCTGCTTGCGACCGTTGAGGACGAGCGAGACGAGCGCCTGCGAGATGCCGAGCTCGCGGGCGAGCTGGGTCTGGGAGATTTTCTTTGCAATCCGCGGCATCGATTAGCGGTAAAGCCAGAAGCGCTTGTTCTGGTCCTGCCACGCCTTCGCCTGCGCGCGCCAGGTGCGCAGCCAGGCCTCGACGTCGATCTTTTCGCCCTTGGCGACGAGATCGGCGGCGAAGGCGGACGAGCCCAGCAGTTTCACGAAGATGGCGCGGTCATTCACTTTGCTGCTGGTGAATGGATTCTTGCCCTCGAGTTTGCAGGTGAGCTTGAGCAGCCAGAAGTTCAGCTCCGCGGGACGCCACTCCTCCCAGTCCGCGACCTCGATGAAGAGCCCGATGGAGGGCTGGCCGGTGCGGGCGTTGGGCACGCTGACCCGGCGGAATTGCAGGCCGGGCAGCTTGAGCGCGCGCAGCTCGCGTTCGTAGACGTCGATCTTGGCCGAGAGGTGTGAGAGGCCGCGGAAAGGATATTGATCGCCAACACCGTGGCGGAAGCCGCTCGGGGCCTCGCAGCCGAGGCCGGTCATCGGGTAGCCCATCACGGCGGAAAATTCCCGGATGCGCGGCGAGGTCGGCATCCAGGTGAGGCCCGTCTCCGTCCAGCGCATGGCGCGCGTCCAGCCGCGCATCGGCACGACGGTGAGCTTGCCCTGGACGCGCGCGGTGTCGGAGATGGAGAGCACCCCCGGGGTCTCGCGGGCGAGGCGCGCGAGTTCGCCCATGGTGAGCCCGTGGACGTAGGGCACGCGAAAGGCGCCGACGTAGTTGTTGAGCGCGAGATGGGGATCGAGCAGCGGACCGTCGACCTTGAGGCCGCCGAGCGGATTGGGACGGTCGAGGATGATGAGCTCCTTGCCATTCTCAAAGGCGGCCTCGGCCGCGAGCTTCATGGCGCTGATGAAGGTGTAGCTGCGGGTGCCGATGTCCTGCAGATCGACGACGAGGGCATCGAGGCCGGCGAGCTGGGCCTTGGTGGGTTTGCGGGATTTGCCGTCGTAGAGGGAATTCACCGGCAGGCCGGTCTTGGGATCGGTGTAGCTGTTGTAGTTCTTGCCGGCGGGAAATTCGTTGTTGATGCCGTGCTCGACGCCGAAGAGGGCGACGAGCTTCACGCCCGGCGCGCGGCGCAGCACCTCAATGGTGCTGACGCCGTGGCGGTTGACGCCCGCGGGATGGGTGAGGAGGCCGAGCCGCTTGCCTTTCAGGGTGGCGAAGCCATCGGCCTCAAGCACATCAATGCCGAGCATCACGGACTTCATGCCGGGCACGGGTTTTTCGGGTTCCGGCGCGGTGGTGACAATCGGCGGCTGGAACGGTGCCTTGGCCGGTGGCTGGCTCGCACTGCAGCCGAACAGCCCGAGCAACGGTATGAGCAGGGGGAAAAAGCGCACGAACGGCAAAGCTGGGGGGACACCGGCCATGAGAAGGTGAGAGATGCCGGGCGTTCGCGGAGTGGTCGAGCTGTTTTCCGGTCCGCGGGTCTGTGCGGCTTCTACAGCGCGGCGCGCACGGCTGCCGTGAGGTTGCGAGCCGACTCACGCAGCGCTTGGTCAAGTGGCAGGCCGTCCGGCGTGATCGAGTGGAGCGAGAGCTGCGCCGGGGGGCGGGCGGCGGTGGCGCGGCCCGCAAAGACGTGGACCTTTTTTCCCAACGCCAAGGCGCGGGCCGCGACGGCGCCGGGGCCTTTGCCTTGCAGCGAGCTGTCGTCGAACCGGCCCTCGCCTGTGATGACCAAATCGGCGGCGGCGAGGCGCCGCTCAATGTCGAGCCAGGCATCGACCAGCTCGAAACCCGGGAGGAGCTGCGCGCCGGTGGCGGTCATGAGGCCGAACGAAATGCCGCCGGCCGCACCGGCGCCGGGCGTATCCATCGTCGATGCCGGCCGGTCGCATTGCGCGCAGAGCAGGCGTGCGAGCCGGCTGCTCTCGTCGTCGAGCCGCGCGAGATCGGCGGGGCGCAGGCCTTTTTGCGGGCCGTAGGTCGCGGCGGCGCCGCGGGGGCCGGTGAGCGGATTGGTGACATCGCATGCGATGCGGATCGGCGGCAAGCTGGGCGCGAGCGCGCCGCCGATGCGCACGACTTCGGGCCAGCGCGCGGGGAGGGGCGGACTGATGCGTCCGTTGCTGGCTGTGAGAAACTCAAGCCCGAGCGCGGCGAGCGCGCCGAGGCCGAGGTCGTGGGTGGCGCTGCCACCGACTCCGAGGAGAATCGCGGAGACGCTGCGCGTCGCCGCGAGACGGATGAGTTCGCCGGTGCCGCCGGTGTGGGTCTGCCATGGATCGCGATGGTCGGGCTTTAGCAGCGCGAGGCCGGAGGCGGAGGCCATCTCAATGACGGCGACGGAAGCGTCGCGACGGAGTAGGGCTTTCGGAAGTTCGAGCAGAGCCGATGCGGCATCAGGGATGTCGTCGAGGTAGACGAAACCGATCGTCGCGAGCGTGGGCGCGCCACGCGGTCCGGTGACGGTGTGGGTTTCCACGGTGCCGCTCGCCGCCTGCGTGAGGATCGCGCAAAAGCCTTCGCCGCCATCGGCGAGCGGGCAGAGATCGAGGGTCCAGTCGGGATGCGTTTCGCGTAGCGCATGCGCGGCGGCGGCGCAGGCGGCAGGCGCGGTCAGGGAATCCTTGAATTTGTCGAAAGCGAGGAGGACGCGCATGGCGGAGGTTTACTCAGCGGCGACGTAGGCGAATCGCGGCACGCGCCGCCCTGCGATCTCGACAGTCTCGCCAAACATCGCGGCCGGCCGCACCCACATCCCGCGCGCGCCGTAGAGCGCCTGGTAGATCACGAGCGGCTCCAACGTCTCCGAGTGCCGCGCGAGTCCCGTCACGCGATACTCCTGCCCTTTGTAATGCCGATAGAGACCGGGTCGCGGCTCGGTGGGCAGGGGAGGGAGAGGCGAAGCCATGTGGTGACCGATTACTCCACGCGGAGGATGCCCTTCATGAGCTGGGCGTGGCCGGGGAAGGTGCAGACGAAATCGTAGTCGCCGGGCTTGGTCGGTGCGGTGAAAAAGATCGTGTCGCTCGTCTCGGGCATCGTGACAGCGGTGTGGTAGAGCACATCGGCGGTGTCGGGGATGTAGTGCTTGGTGGGACCGTCCAGACCGAGCGCCATGGCCGCTTCGCCCACGGCCTGGCCACGGCCGGGGGCGCAGAGGACGAAGTTGTGCAGCATGTCGTCGGTGTTCTTGAAGATCAGGCGCACGCGCGCGCCGGCTTTCACGGTGAGGAGGGTCTGGTCGAACTTCAGGCCGGGCTGCGTGCCGAGGAGGATCTGTTGGTCGCCTTCGTCGTTGGGCCAGTCGCCGGGTGCCTTGATGGGGTGCTTGGCGGTATTGCCGAGCGCAGCCTCGATGATCGGAGCGACGCAAAGCTCCGCTTCCTTCGGATCGGGCGGCACGATGCGGTCGCCGACGGGGATGCGGTTCAGTGTGTAGAAGGCCACCGGATGCAGCAACGGCTCCGCGCCGCCGGCGGCGCGCAGGCCGTGGGCCTTGATTTCATGCACATAGCCTTCGCGCACGCAGGCGAGCGCGAGGCGCACGCTGAGCCCGTCGGGCGCGACGATGATCTTGCGCACGGGGCAAGCGAGGCGGTTGACCGGCGCGCTGCCGTAGGCGCGGTGATAAAGGTAGGTGAAGCCCGCGGCGGACCAGTTCGCGGGGTTCTCCGCCGATGCACGGTCGACGGGCGACGTGAACGTGAGCGTGAATCCGTCCGCTTGCGCACGCATTTCCTTAATTTCAAAGGGCACTTGGCCCGTCCACTCGAGGCGTTCCAGGCCCTGTTGTTTTGGGCCGACAGCGCCCCAGCCGCGCGCCGTCTCGCCGGCAAACATCACGCCGCCTTCGCCGTGGACGAGGCGGATGATGCCGCATTCGAACCCCTCCCGAAACGCGATCGCCATGCCCTGCCACACGCCGCCGACCTGCTCGAGGGCGACGCGGGCGATCTTGCTCTGGCCTTGGTCGGCGACGAAGAGCTGGCCGGCAAACGGCCCGAACTTCCCGCCCGTGCGATCCTCGATGATGCCGGCGTTGGAGATGCCGAGAATGGTATGAGGCAGCCACACGGCGGGCGGTTTCAGTCCGGGCATGCGTCTGGCGACGGCGTGCATGGGCTCGCCGAAATCTTTGATGTCGTCGGGCCGCAGGCTGACGGTGGAGCCGGGCTGGCGGCTCCAGGCGAGACCGGCGGGATGGCCCACGAAGTCGCCGGGCGCGACATGCGTGAGGTGGCCGGAGCCGATCCATTCGCCTTGGTTGTCGGAGAAAAACCAGTCGCCTTGCGAGGTGACAACGAGACCGCAGGGCGAACGCAGGCCCGCGGCGATGGGCATCATCTGGCCATCGGGCGTGATCTCGACCATCCAGCCGCGCCATGGGGCGGGGGCCTGCGTGGCGCCGCCGAAGGCGACGTTGAGCGTGAGGCGCAGGTTGCCGTTGGGCGCGAGCACGGGCCCGAAGTTGTATTCGTGGTAGCTGCCAGAGATTGGAATCTTGGCGACTGTCTCAAACACATCCGCGCGGCCGTCGCCGTCGGTGTCCTCGATGCGTGTCAGCTCCTGGCGCTGCGCGACGTAGTAGCCTTTTTTCGGCGCAGGGGCGGCGATGATGCCGAGGGGCTCGTGCAGACCGGAGGCAAAGCGCGTGAACTTCGGCTTGGGATCGGCGGCGTAGGCGCCGTCCACCCACCAGATTTCGCCGCGCCGGGTGGTGACGAGCAGGCGGCGCTGGCCGGCGACGGGGACGATGCCGCTCACTTCCAGGACGATGTCGTCCGGCACAGCCAGGGGCGTGCGTTTCCAATAACGATCCTCGCGCGCGGTGAGCGCCTCGGAAGGCTTGGCGAAGCGCTCGGCGGCGGAGGGGTTGTTGACGCGCGCGGGTGCATCAGCCGCGAGGGCGACGGTGGTGGCGCAGGCGAAGGCCGGCAGGAAAAAACAGAGGCGTTTCATGGGGTTCACCAGATGATGGAATAGGTGAGGGGCTTCTCGAGATTGCCGGCGTTGAGCGCGACGGCGAGTTGCTGCTTGCCGTTCACATGGCGGACGACGGGCCGGTGGGCGGCCGCCGCCGGCCAGTCGATGAACCACTCGCGCTCGCCGACGATCCAGCCGGTGCCGCCCGGCTGCGGGGTGATGGATGAGGATTCCGCGAGCAGCACCCAAGTGGACCACGAGGGGAGCTTGCCCTTGAGCTCCAGCGTGCGCGTGAGCCCGTGGCCCTCCGCGCCGGCGGTGATGCGATCGCGGACCTCGATTTCGGCCAGCCGGCCGAGGAAAACCGGCGTGCCGTCGGGCTCGAGCGTGTAGCCGCGCGAACTCCACAAGGCTTCGGGCTGATCAGGCCAGTCGCCGGCCGCGGCATTTTCGATCAACGCGATCGTGGGTTTGTCGTGGAAGGTGAGGGCGGGGCCGCTGGCGATGGCGGTCTGGTCGTTGCCGCGGCCGTCCCACATCGTGTAGGCGTCCACAAACGATCCGCGCCAGGCGCGGAGCACCGTGCCGGTCTCGAAATCATAGGCGAAATGGACACCGGCGGGCGAGCCGACCGAGGCCGCGTAGAGGCGCTTGCGGGGATGGAACGGCACAAAGCCGCGTTGCAGCAGCACGCGGTCGGAGGGCTCGACGAGGAGTTTTTTTGTGGGTGCGGCTTTGCGCGCGACGGCGGCGCCTTTCTTTGTGGAGACAGGCGTGGACGGCGCGTTTTCTTCGCGCACGGTCAGCAGGTGGGGTGCGAGGCCCGGGCCCTCCGCGGTGAGATCGAGGAGGGGCCGGCTGTTGACGCTGTGAACGAGATCGAGCCTGAAGGTGTGCTTGCCGGCGGTGAGGGAGACGATGCCCGCCTGGCTGCCGCGCTCGAGCGGGATGACCGCGGGAGCGCCATCGATGAGCAGTCGCGTGGCGCCGCTCGACTCCGCCGAAAAGCGATACGCGCCGGCGCGCGGCACCTCGATCGAGCCGGAGAGGGTGAGGGCAAAACGGCCGCTCTTTTCGACCGCGGCGTGGGTGAAACGATCCAACGCGCCCTCGGCCTTGGGTTTCTCGGCGTCGTAGGAGCCAATGCTGCTGTAGGTGCCCGAGTAGAGTTTGTAGCGCAGGCCGGAGACGGCGAGCGGCGCGCTGCTGGTGTAGCGCTTGACCGCGATGGAACGGAGCGCGACCGAACCATGATCACCTTGGATCATCAGCGGACCGAGCGGCCTCTCGTCATTCGCGAGCGAGGAGCGCGTGGGGCCGCTGATCTCGACGTTCTCGTGAATGGTGAAGCCGTTGAGGACCACTTTGGTGAAGCGGGCGTTGCGGGTTTTCTTGCCCGCGGCGTCGAAGCGCGGCGCCTGGAACTCGAGGTGGAGCTTTTGCCAGAGGCCGGGCGCGCGACTGGCGTTGGCACGGGGCGCGATGCCGTCGAAGGCCTCCTTGCCGACGCCACGCGCGGCGTCCCAGCGGTGATAGATGCCGCCGCAATCGGCGGGCTGCGGATTTTTTACGCCCCAGCTGTCGAAGAGCTGCACCTCGTAGCGGCCTTGCAGGTAAACGCCGGAATTGGAGCCAGGGGTGAGGAGAAACTCGAGATCGAGCTGCAGATCGCCGTGCTCCCAGGCCGTGACAAGGTGGGTGCGGGTTTCCTTTTCCTTACCGGGATTGCAGACGAGGACGCCGGTGCCGTCGGTGGCGGCCAGAGTCTTGTCGCGCCGGGGATCGCCGGTGAGATCGCCGGCGAGCTTCCAGTTGGTGCCGACGGGGCGAAACGCCGCGAGCGTGTCGAGCGGCACGGGCTCGGGCGGGAGCGACTGGGCGCAGAGAGCGCCGGCGAGAAGCGGCAGTGCCGCCGCCAGTGTGCGGCGCCACGCGCGGTGGGCGGGAGGTGGGGTGCGCATCGTGAAAGGCGGCAAGTTCGGCGCGCGCCCCTCCGACGGCAAACCTAGAGTTGAGCGGGCGAGCCAGGATCGCCTGCCATGGCGGGCCGCTGCCGCCTAGCGTGATTCGTGGACGAAGAACTCGACGATGTAGTCGAGTTCGCCGTAGCCCTGGGCCTTCAGGCGCTGCACCACGTTGTTGATCGCGGCCTGAAGTTCGTCCGTCGAGGCGTCGTCGAGGTGTTCCACGACGGCGGAGCCTTTGCGCACGAGCGGGTAGCGGCGCTGGCTGCCCGTCGCGATCGAGTAAAGCGCCGCGCCGCGATCAGAGAAGCCGCTCCGGTAAACGAGCCCGGCGCGCTCAAAGGCCGACATCGTGCGGTAAATCGTGACGAGATCGCAGCCGTCGTCGCCTGTCAGATCGAACAGCCGGTCAATCGTGACGGGCTGCGCGCATTGGGAGAGGAGATCGATGAGAGCGATGCGCTGGTCGGTCACGCGGAGGCCGGCCTTGCGCAGGCGGGCGGTGGATTCGTTTTCAATGCGGGGCGCGCGAAGTGCCACGGCGGGCAGGGGCAGGGTTTGAGCGATCATGGGCGGCTTGGGCTGGAAAGGGTTTGGCGCGGGCCGACGGGCGGGCCGATGAATCTAGTTCAATTGCAGCTCGCGCAGGGCGAGGGAGCTTTTCACGGCTGCGCGAAGCTGCGCCTCGTCGAAGGGTTTGAGCAGGACTTCGTCGGCCCCGAGTTCTCGCGCGGCGAGCGAGCATTCGAAAGCCGAGCAGTGACGGCCGCCGCCGGTGATCGCGATAATGCGGACCCAAGGCTGCGACTGGCGGAGCTTGCGAATGATAGCCAGACCGTCGAGGTCGGGCAGGACGATGTCCGTCACCACCACGTCGAAATGCAGCAGCGAAACCGCCGCCAGCGCATCCGAGCCGGTGTGAACGCACGCGGTGTGGTGTTCCCGGAGCCAGTGAGCGGCGAGCGTGCAGATTTCGGGTGAATCATCCACCAGCAGGATTGAGAGTTGTTTCATGACGCAGCGGGGCGGGGGTGTAGCAATAAGGGGAGCGCCACGGCATGGGTTGCCTCGGCTAGATCCTGCAATTATAGCCAAGACCGATCCATTTGTTCGATTGTATACGTAAGTGTTTGGTTTTAATTGTAATGTGTTTTTATCACTCGGCGGACCTTGAGCGCAGACAATTGGTAGACGTATCGATATCCAGACGATTGTTCGGTTATAAATTGTCAGATTTTCCGTAATCTTATGAAAGATATTGTATTGCGTAAATCAGGGGGTGTAAGCTTTTCTGACACTCGATCGGTGGCCGTCGCGTCATGCGGACGAAAAGCGCTGAGGCGGCTCGGGCACCGTGCCGAATGACTTCCGATGCAATCTGCCACCTATTTTGCCATCGCCAGCGCGTGCTGTAGCGGGGCTTTTGCCGTGGCGGCCGCCGTTCGGGCCGGGTCGGCAGTATCGCGGTGGGCGTTTGCGGCGGGCATGGCGGTGCTGGCGGCGGAGAGTGCGTTTTCGGCCTTGGCTTCGGCGAGCGAATTGCCGGAGCAGTTCAACCGTTGGCAACTGCTGCGCCTGGCGAGCATGGCGCTGCTGCCCGGGGTGTGGTTGGTCTTTAGCTTCAGTTATGCCCGAGGGAGCGGCGAGCATGGGCCGCTTCGGCGGGCGCGCATGGCGGTGCTGGGCGCGTTTGTAGTGCCGGTCGCGCTCGTGATCGTGTGGCGTGGCGATCTGATCGCGCAGGTGGAGGATGTGTCCTGGGGCACCAACCGCGTGATTCACTTTGGTTGGCCCGGGTTGGCGCTGCATCTCGCGGTGCTCGGCGGCGCGGTTTGGGTGCTGCGGAACTTGGAGCGCACGTATCGCGGTTCGGTGGGCACGATGCGGTGGCGCATTAAGTTCATGCTGATCGGGCTCGCCCTCTATTTCCTGGTCCGCATCTACACGAGCAGCCAGGTGCTGCTCTATCGCGCGTCCGACCTTTCCCTCGCGACGGTTGATGCGGGCGCGCTGCTCGCCGCGAGTTTGCTGATGCTGCGCACGTTTTTCCGCGCCGGGCATTTTGATACCGAGGTCTATCCTTCGCAGGCCGCATTGCAGGGTTCGCTCATGGTGGCGCTCGTCGGCGCCTACTTGCTGGTGGTCGGCGTGCTGGCCAAGGTCGTGACGTATTTCGGCGGCGATTCGGCCTTCGCGCCCAAAGCCTTCTTTATTCTCGTCTCGCTGGTCGTGCTGGCGGCTGCGCTGCAATCCGATCGTTTCCGGCTGCACTTGCGCCAATTTGTGAGCCGCCACTTCCAGCGGCCGATGCACGATTACCGCACGGTCTGGCAGAAGTTCACGGAGGGCACGGCCTCGCGCGTTGAGCAGACTGATCTGTGCCGGGCGCTTGTGACGCTCACCGCCGAGCTTTTCCAGCTGCTCTCCGTCAGTGTGTGGCTGTTGGATGAGAAAAAGGAGAGCCTGGTCCTCAAGGCTTCCAGTTCGCACCTTGCGGGGTCAGACGGTTCGCTGGAATCCCTCCGGCTTGAGGCCGCGCCGTTCATGACGCGGTTTCTGGCCTCGGCCGAGCCGGCGGATTTCGAGTCCGTGGCCGAGCCGTGGGCGGAGACGCTGCGGCAGGGCAATCCGCTGGAGTTCGAGCGCAGCGGCCGCCGCGTCTGCATCCCGTTCGTGAGCCGCGGCGAATTGCTTGGCGTGATGGTGCTCGGCGATCGGGTGGCGGGCGTGCCGTTTTCCACGCAGGACTTCGATTTGTTCAAGTGCATCGGCGATCAGGCGGCGGCGAGTCTCCTGAACGTCCAGCTGGCCGAGCGGCTCCGGCGTTCCACCCAGCTCGAGGCCTTCCAGGCGATGGCCGCGTTCTTTGTCCACGATCTCAAGAACGCCGCCTCCACGCTCTCGATCATGCTGCAGAATCTCCCGGTCCACTTTGACGACCCGGAGTTCCGCCAGGATGCGCTCCGCGGCATCGGGTCCACCGTCACGCACATCAACCGCCTCATCGGCCGGCTCGGCTCGCTCCGCCACCAGCTCAAGATCGAGCCCGCCGAGGCGGATCTCAACGAGGTCGTCGAGAGCGCCGTCACCGGCATCGAACGCAGCCCGAAGTTCACGATCACCAAGGAACTCGGCCCGCTGCCGCGCTTCGCCTTCGACCGCGACCAGATTCACAAGGTGATCACCAACCTCGTCCTCAACGCCACCGAGGCGGTGTCGGTTGATGGTCAGGTGCGCATCGCCACGAGTCTCGAAAACGGCTGGGCCGTCCTCACCGTCGCCGACAATGGCAGCGGCATGAGCGCGGATTTTCTCGCGCGTTCGCTCTTTCGCCCCTTCCAGACCACCAAGAAGAGCGGACTCGGCATCGGCATGTTCCAGAGCAAGATGATCGTCGAGGCCCACGCTGGCCGCATCGCGGTCACGAGCGAAGCGGGGCAAGGCACCACTTTTAAAATCCAACTGCGGGTCGCCCCCGTCGCCTGATGAACGATAAAAATACCTCCGATAACGATAACGCGCCCATCCTCAAGACGGTCGACTCCTCTGCGCCCATCGTGCCGTCCAAATCCGTCGGCAAGCCCAGGCTCCTCATCGTCGATGACGAGGACGAGATTCGCACCCAGATGCGCTGGGCGCTCGCGAGCGACTATGCCGTCTCGACGGCGAGCGATCGCGCCACGGCCCTCGAGCAGTTTCGGCTGCACCGGCCCGCTGTCGTCCTGCTCGACCTCGGTCTCCCGCCCCACGCCGGCACGCCCGAGGAGGGCCTCGCCACGCTGACTGAGCTCCTGTCCATCGACCGCACGACCAAGGTCGTGATTGTGAGCGGCCAGGGCGAGAAGGGCCCGGCCATGACCGCGATCGGCCTCGGCGCCTACGACTTTCTCAACAAGCCGGCCGACATGGATGAGCTGCGCCTGCTGCTGAAGCGCTGCTACCACGTCGCCCAGCTCGAGAAGGAATACCGCCAGCTCCAGGACACGCTCGGCGGCGGCTCCTTCGAGGGCATCGTCGGCAGCGGAGCGCGCATGCAGGTCGTATTCGACTCGATCCGCAAGGTCGCTACCTCCGATGCCCCTGTGCTCATCCTCGGCGATAGCGGCACCGGCAAGGAGCTGACCGCGCGCGCCATCCACCAGCGCAGCTCGCGGCGCGACGGCCCCTTTGTCGCCATCAATTGCAGCGCCATTCCTGAAACCCTAATCGAGAGCGAACTCTTCGGCCATGAAAAGGGCGCCTTCACCGGCGCGCACGCCCAGCGCAAGGGCCGCATCGAGACCGCCCAAGGCGGCACCCTCTTCCTTGATGAAATCGGCGACGTGCCCCTCCCGATTCAGGTCAAGCTCCTGCGGTTCCTCCAGGAATCCGTCATCGAGCGCGTCGGCGGCCGCGGCGAGATTGTGGTCGAGACGCGCGTGCTCGCAGCGACCAACGCCGACCTGAAGAAGGGCATGCAGTCCGGTCGGTTTCGCGAGGACCTCTTCTACCGTCTCGCGGTCGTGCAAATCGTCCTGCCGCCGCTGCGCGAGCGCAACGACGACACCATGCTCCTCGCCCAGGCGTTCCTCAAGCGCTTCTCCGACGAGAACGGCAAGTCTGGCCTCGTCTTCGGGGCGGACGCCATGCGCGCGATCCGCCAGCATCCCTGGCCCGGCAACGTCCGCGAACTCCAGAACCGCGTGCGTCGTGCCGTCATCATGAGCGAGGCCAAGCGCATCGTGCCGGCCGACCTCGAACTCGATGCCGCCGGCGCCTCGGGCGCCACCACCCTCAAGGAGGCGCGCGACAAGCTGGAAGGCGAGATGATCACCGCCGCGCTCCAACGCCACGGCGGCAAGATCACCGGCGCCGCCCTCGAGCTCGGCATCAGCCGCCCGACGCTCTACGAGATGATGGACAAGCTCGGCATCTCGAAGTCCGAGTAGCCGCGCGGCGGGTCACCGCAGCACCGACTCGATCAGCCGGTAAGCGGCCGCGCGCTGCGCGTCGGGAAAATCGTGCTCGCTGTCCGGGTGCTCCACCTGCACGCGCTCGGCCGCCCCATGCAGGGCATACACCGGGCGGGCCGCCTCGACCACGCGATCCACGGACTGCCACCTGAAGTTGGCGTCGCGCCGCGGTGCGTTGATGTAGATCGGGCGCGGCGCCAGCGCGCCGATCAGCTCGTGGAAATCAAACGGGATCTCCGTCAGCCGGCCCGCGTAGGCGGCCAGCCGGGGCATGTAGCGTTCCTGGCACCAGCCCTTGCCGGCGACCCACACCGCGGGATTGCCGTCATAGTAGTCGGGAAACGCATCGAACCCGCAGCTCGACACCACCGCCGCGATACGCGGCTCCAGCACGGCGGTGTAGATCGCGTTGTGCCCGCCCAGGGAATGACCGATGGCGGCGAATTTTCCGCCCCGCACAAAGGGCAGCGCCTCCAGCAGGTCGAGTGCGCGCACATTGTCCCAGATCGCCTTCATCGTGCCGCTCGCGTAGCCGAGCGCCCGCAGGTCCGGCGTGTAGCCCGCGAGGTGCGGATAGTTGGGCGCGATCGTGACGAAGCCCCGCGCCGCGAGCTCGCTCGCGTAGGCGCGGTTGGGCCGCGTGCCCAGTCCCACGACCACGCCGCAGCCGACGCTGTTGTCGGTGGGGTGGAGGGCCAGCACCGCCGGAAACTTTTCCGTCGCGCCCGGCGCGAGCGCGGCCTTGGGGATGCAGAGGTAGGCCGGCACGCGATTGCCCGGTTCGCTTTGATAGGAGATACGCCGCCGCACAAACGTGCCCTCGTCCGTCTCCTCCTCCACGCGCACGTCGAGCGGCGCGCGCGCGGTCGGCGCGAGCAGCGGGCCCATGACCTTCTCCATCCCACGCACGATCTCCGTGCGCCGTTGCTGCCATTCTGCGACGGATGTCACCGGCACGACCGCGCCCGCCGCATCGCGGCGGAGCAGGAGCGGCTCGCGGGGGAGGCGGCCCGGCTCCCCCGCGGGCATCGCCGCCACGGCGAATGCGAGGGTGGCGACGAGTTTGTTTTTCATGATTTGGATCAGAACGCGCGTCCGTCTGCCTTGGTCCCGCACACGCAGACCTCGAGTCCGAGTTCGCGGGCGAGGGCGGCTTTCGCATACATGGCGAGGTCGGCGTCCTTTGCCGACTTCGCGTAGGCGACTTGGATGTGGTTGGCCTTGTGGCGCGCCATCATCTGGTCGCGGGTCACGCCGTAGGTCACGGCGTGCATGATCGGCCATTGGACGGTGGTTTCCTTCCAGCGGCGTTCGGTTTCTTCACGAGGCAGCGAAATTACTTTCGCGCGGCCGAGGTCCATCTTGAGTTTCCCGTCGGCGACAAAAACGCGGCTCCACACGATCTCGCCGGGCTTGGCGATGCCGCGCACGGTGCCGCCGCCGAGGCGGAAATACATCGGGGGCTGGCGCAGCGAGTCGGTGCCCTTGTAGCCGCCGATGTGGTGCGCAGGCGGCGCGCTGCCGGAGATGAGAAAGACCCACACGTAGTCGTCCGTCGTGCCGCTCGCGTCGGGCGCGCCCCAGCGCAGATCGTGCAGCGTGTTTTCGACGGGTTGGCCGAGCGCGGTGTGGACGCGCTGCGTAAAGAGGCCGTCGAGGCCGGCGCACTCGTCCACTTCGTTGAAATGCGTGAGCGGTTGGCCAGCGCGGATGATTTTGCCGGCGGCATTCTTCACCGGCGGCCGATCGCAGTTGTTGAGGATGCCTTCGACCAGATCACTCGCGGGGAGGAGATCCTTGAGGCCCTGCTGATATTGGATGCCGATGGTCTCGCAGCCGAACTCGTCGGCGATGCGCAGCGCGGCGACGTAGGTTTTGCACTGCCAGAGCACCTGCGCCTCGGTGAGTTCCGTGGCCTCATCGGTGCCGAGGTGAAACGTCATGCCCTTGGCGCGGAGCCAGTCGAACACCGCGCGCGCTTCGGCGTCGGGCACTTCGCGCGCGGTCGCGTAGAGCGCGGACTGCGAGAGCCGCTCCTTGTAAACCCCGGTCTGAAACAACAGCTCGTCCGGGATGATGGCGTTGAACATCCCCATGCAGCCCTCGTCGAACACGCCCATGATCGATTTGCGGCGGCGGAGATCGGCGGCGATTTTTTTCGCGATGGCCTGCGCCTTTGGCGGCATGGCGGCGCGGGCGAGCGGCTTCACGTGCGTGGTCGGATGCTTGACGGCGCCCGTCTTCAGCCAGGTCGCGAGTCCCCGCAGGAAAAACTCGTCGGTGAAATTCTCGCTCCACAGCGTGGAATATTTGACGCCCGCCTTGGTTAGCGAGCCGTTGAGATTGAGCATGCCCACGAGCCCCGGCCACGTGCCGCTCCAGTTGGCGACCGTGAGAATCGGTCCGCGGTGCGAGATCAGCCCCGCGAGCACGTGGTGCGAGTATTGCCACACGGCCTCGGCCACGATGAGCGGCGCCTCGGGATCAATTTTGGCAAAGACGGCCATGCCTTCCTTTTGCGAGGCGATGAAGCCGTGCTTGCGCTGCGCATCATAGGGATGCGCGCGGGCGATTTTTCCGCCGAGCTTGGCGACGGCTGCGCCCAGCGCCTGTTCCATCGCGTGTTGGGCAGGCCAGCAGGTTTCGTTGGCGGATTGGCGGAGGTCGCCGCTGGCGACGAGGAGGATTTTTTTCGGCATGGCGGATAAAGTCGCCGCCGAGTTACCCGGGGTCAGCCGCGTGCGGCGAGCCAATTTGCCCACCAGCCGTAAAGCGGGATGCCGAGCGCGAGGTTGAAGGGAAAGGTCACCCCGAGCGCCGCCGCCACGCAGAGGCCGGTGTTCGCCTCGGGAATTGCCACCCGCACGGCCGCGGGCGCGGCGATGTAGGAGGCGCTCGCGGTCAGCGTCGCCAGCACCGTCGCGCCGCCCGGGGAGAGACCCGCCAGGAGGCCGGCCCACGCCCCGATCGCGCCGCCGAAAATCGGGACGCCGATCGCTGCGACGACCACGAAGACGCCGCTCTTGCGCAGATCGGGGATGCGTTGCGCGGCGAGCAGGCCCATCTCCAGCACGAAGAACGCGAGGATGGGCTTGAACGCCGTCACGAACAGGACCTCGAACGGTTCGAAGCGCCCCGGCCCCGCCGCGAGCCCGATCAGCATCCCGGCGAGCAGGAGGAAAACCGAGCGGTTCAGCATCACCTCATGCACCACCTTGCCGTAACCGGCCCCGCGCGTCGTGGCACCCGCACGGTGCAGGAAAATCGCGATCAGAATCGCGGGAATTTCCATGATCACAAGCAGCACGGGCAGGAAGCCCTCGTGCGCCGTGTCGGTCCGCGCGAGGGTCGCGATGACGGCGGCAAACGTCACGGCGCTCGTGGAGCCGTAGTGCGCCGCCAAGGCCGCCGCGTCTGCGCGCACGAGCCGGCCGATCTTCCCGGCAAAGAAAAATACGACGACCGCCATCACGACGCCGAGCGCAAGCGCCGCCAACGCCGGCAGCGCCACCTCGCCCGGCGTGGCCTTGGCCAGCTGCACGCCGCCCTTCAGCCCGATCGAGAGCAGCAGATAGGTGCTGAGCAAATGATAGATGGCCTCGGGGAGCTTCAGCTCCGAGCGCAGCACACCGCCGACGAAGCCGACGAGAAAGAAGAGGAAGAGCGGGTCGAGGAGCGTTTCGAGCATGGTGAAGGTTCAGCCGGCTTTGCCGCCGGCGGCGTTCGTGATGGCGGCGACAGCGGGGTGATGGATGCGGCGGTCCGCTGTGATGGCGAAGAACTGCTCGCGGCATTTCTCCGTCGCGCCGATGATGCGCAACGAAAACCGATCAATCGCCTCCTGCGCGACCAGCGTGGGCACGGGGATGAAGCCGCGACCGTCGGACGCCATCACCTTCATCAGCGCCGCATCTTCGAACTCCGCGAGCACGCGGGGCGCGATGCCGAGCGACTGGAACCACTTCTCGACCGAGCGGCGCAGCCCGGTGCCGTCGGCCGGCAGCAGCGCGGGCGCCTGGTGCAGCGAACGCGGGAAGCCCTTGCGCAGCGCGTTCGCGAGGCGCGGGCCCGCGCAGAACGTGACGCCGCATTCGCCGAGCGAATGGTTGTAGACCCGCGCCTTGTGGCTGCCCGAGGCGGGTTCGTCCGACAGCACCACGTCGAGCCGGTGCGCCGTAAGCTGCCCGAGCAGGTCGGACACCTTGCCCTCGCGGCAGATCACATGCATGGCCTGCGGCAGCGCGAACACCGGCTGGAGGATCTGCTGCGTCATCAGCTTCGGGAACGAGTCCGCCACGCCCACGTGCAGCCGCAGGGCCTTCGCCGTTGGCCGCTGCTTGATCGCCCCGGCGAGCTCGCGGCCGAGGCCGAAGATTTCGTCGGCGTAGCGCAGCGCGATCTGGCCGGCGTCGGTGAGGACGTTGGCCCGGCCGCTGCGCCGGAAAAGTTTTTCGCCGAGCGCCGCCTCCAGCTCGTGGATCTGCGCCGAGATCGACGGGGGCGAGATGTGCAGCTTCTCCGCGGCCTGGCGCAGCCCGCCCTCGCGCGCGACCATCCAGAAATAGCGCAGGTGGTGAAAATTGAGCCAGTCCATGAAGGGAGCATAGTTAGAGATAAGCTAACAATCGCTGTCAAACTGCGTATTAGTCGAAACACGCCGCGGCTGTTACCTTGGCCGCGCATGAAACTCCTTCTCCAGCACGGCAGCGTCCGCCCCCGCTCCTCCATCGAGCGCCTCATTGAGAAGCGCCTGTTCGCCCTGGCCGCCCGCCAGCGCCTCGAGGAGGCGGTGGTGCGGCTGCACGACGAGCGTGAAGCGAGCCCCCGATTCCAAGCCAGTGTCTATCTCCGCGTCGCCGGCCCCGATATTCACTCGACCGGGTCAGACCACACGCTCCGTGGGGCGGTCGAAAAGGCCCTCGCCGCTGCCGAGACGCAGGTTGCCTCGCGTCAAGGCCGCCGTGTGGCGCGGCGCCGCCGCGAACCGTTGATGGCCGCCGGCGGTCTCGGCTGGTGACTGCCCTTTCCTGATTCGAAGATCCAATCCGACCAACTATGCCCGCTCTGTTCCCGTTTGCGGACTACTGGTGGTTCTACGCGCTGTTCACGCTCGGCGTGCTCGCTTTCCTTGCGCTGGACCTCGGCGTGTTTCACCGCGACGCGCACGTCGTGGGCTTTCGCGAGGCGCTGAGTTGGACCGTCGTATGGACGATCCTGTCGCTCGCGTTTTGCTTCGTGCTGTGGCGCTACGCCGAGTGGAAGCTGCCGCAGGACCCGCGGCTGATTGCCGCCGGGATCACGGCCGCCGCGGCGAGCGAGCTCGCGGACCGAACTGCGCTGGAGTTTCTGACCGGTTACGTGGTCGAGCTCTCGCTCTCGGTGGACAACGTCTTTGTCTTCATCGTCGTCTTCACGTTCTTCGGCGTGCCGGCGCAATACCAGCATCGCGTGCTGTTCTACGGCATCCTGGGCGCACTCGTGTTCCGCGTCATCTTCATCGCGCTCGGTTCGGTGCTCATGCAGTTCCACTGGGTCATCTGGGTCTTCGGCGGTTTCCTGATCCTCACGGGCCTGAAGATTCTGTTCGCGCCGGAAAAGCCGATGGACCCTGACAGGAATCCGCTGCTGCGCCTGCTCCGCCGCTTCATCCCGGTCGTGCCGCGGTTCGAGGGGCAGAGGTTCTTCGTGATGGAAAACGGCGTCCGCCACGGCACGCCGCTCCTTGTTGCGCTGGCCGCGATCGAGTTTAGCGACATCATCTTTGCGGTCGATTCCGTGCCCGCGATCTTCGCGATCACCAAGGAGCCGCTCGTCGTCTTCACCTCGAACATCTTCGCGATCCTCGGGCTGCGCTCGATGTTCTTCCTGCTCTCCGGTGTGGTGCACAAGTTCCGCTTCCTGAAATACGGCCTCGGCGTCGTGCTCATCTTCGTCGGCCTGAAGATGGCGTGGCTCAACGATCTCTTCGGCGGCAAATTCCCGATCACTTGGTCGCTCGGCATCATCGCCGGCGTGCTCGGCGCCTCGGTCGTGATCTCGCTCCTCTTCTCGCGCGGCGCGCCGCCGCCCGCGCCCCTGCCTCCCTCCGCCCGCCCGGCCCTCCCGGCCCTCCCGGCCCTCCCGGCGACGCCCCCCGCTTGATCCCATTTGTCCCCATGAATCCCATGAAAATCACCGAAACCACCATCCCAACCGATCTCGACCGCTACCTTGCCACCAACTCGGCCGCCGACATCACGAGCACGGCGTCCTACGTCGAGCGCGGCGGAGCCCTGGTGACGCCGCATTCGCTCACCGGGCTCCGCAAGCTTCGTCAGCCGCTGCAGGCCAAGATTTCCGCGCTCAAGCAGGGCGCAGTCCTGCGCGAGCGACTGGAGATACTGGCCCTCTATCTCGACGAGTGCGCGGCGGAGCGCGCCACCCTGTCCCCCGCCATCCGCGAGGCGGCTTTTGCCCTCCTCTATTTCCTCAAGGGTTTCGATCGCATCCCAGACTCTGTGCCTGAGATTGGCCTGCTCGACGATGCGTTGGTGGTGCAGGTCGTGCTCGATCGCCACGCCGCCGCGCTGCGGGCGCACTGGCAGCGGCGGCGGCGGCTGATGGACAACTGAGCCCGGCCTCCTTCAAAAAGCGCGCGTTGCCTCGCGCCGGGCCGGTGTCTGTGCTCGCCAAGTGTCCGCTTCCATCGCCGTAAAGTCCCTCCAAGTCGCGTCGCTCGATATCCCGCTGCACGCGCCCTTCGGCATCGCCGGCGGTGCGCAGGCGATGGCCAGCAACGCGCTCGTCACCCTTGAGCTCGTCGACGGCGCGCTGGGTTACGGCGAGGCCGCGCCGCTCCCGCCCTATAACGGCGAGACGCAAGACGATGCCCTCGCCGCGCTCCGGAGCGCCGCGGACTGGATCATCGGCCGCGATGCACGCGACTGGCGCGCCCTCGGCGCCGAGTTTGAGCAGTGTGCGCCGGTCCGCTCCGGCTCCGCGCGCTGTGCGCTGGAGGTCGCGCTGCTCGACGCGCTCACGCGGCACATGGGCTTGCCGCTCGTGAAATTCTTCGGCGGCGCTGGCACCGAACTCGAAACCGACATGACGGTGACCACCGGCACCGCCGCCGAGGCCGCCGCCGCCGCGCGCGATATCCGCGCCCGCGGCATCCGTCAGATCAAGGTCAAGGTTGGCGGCAAACTTGGCCCGGCGCACGATCTCGCCCGCCTCGCCGCGATCCACGAGGCCGCGCCGGATGCGCCGCTCATTCTCGATGGCAACGCCGGCGTCTCGCGCGCCGCCGCCAGCGAGCTGGTTCGCGGCCTCCGCGCGCTCGGCATCGCGCCCGCGCTGCTCGAGCAGTGGCTGCCCAAGGATGATCTCGACGGCCTGCGGGCGCTGCGCGCCGAATCCGGCTGGCTGGTCGCCGCCGACGAGGCCGTGACCAGTGCGGCCGATGCTGTGCGTGTGGCCGACGCACAGGCCGCTGACGTGATTAATATCAAGCTCATGAAGGCCGGCGTCGCCGCCGCCTTCGATATCGCCGCCGTCGCGCGCGCGCGCGGTCTCGGCCTCATGATCGGCGGCAACGTTGAGAGCATCCTGACGATGACGGTCTCCGCCTGCTTTGCCGCAGGCCAGGGCGGCTTTCAGTTCGCGGATCTCGACACGCCTTTTTTCCTCGCGAGCAATCCCTTCGAGGGTGGCTACGCAATTTCGGGTGGCCGCATCTCGGTCGCGCACATTGCGGCGGGCCACGGGGTGACGCCGAAATAGCACGAAACAAGGAGGCGGCGCGGGACGAGCCCCGCGCCGCCTTGTGTTACCGTGCCGGGCATGCACCGGCGGAATTGAGCGCGGCACGCCGCGCTTTCAGCCTCAGGCTTCGACTTTCAGGAGCGAGACGACTTGCGAGACATCATCGGTATCGAGCGCCAGCGCGATGGCGCGGCCGATCAGTTCGGGTGATTTCACCGTGCCCTTGAGGGTCACGACACCGTTGTCGGCATCGACATTAATCTTGAGCGCCGAGAGCTTATAGTCCCCCACGAGCTTGGCGTTGATGACCGTGACGACCTTGGCGTTGTCGAACATCACGCCGGCCTTGGCGCCGGTGGTGGAGGCTTTCGAGCGGACCACGCGGGCGCCTTTATCGAGGTCGGCCTTGATGTCGGCGGGAGTGAGTTTCCATTCAGTGAGCTTGTCCGACACGGCGTCCTTGGCGTCGATCGCCATGTCCTTGGTTTTACCCGCGGCGTCCTTGACCGCCATTTCGGCCTTCTGGGCCATCGTAGGCTCGGAGTAGGCCGTGGTGGTGTCTTTTTTGGCGCAGCCGGCGAAGACGAGGCCGAGCAGAGGGAGGATGAAGATTATTTTTTTCATGGGCATGGTGTGTTGGCTAACACTGACCGCCAAATGGGCCGGTGGTTCGGTGGTAACCCGAAAATAGCTCCGAGGCCCTTTCGGGTCGCGCGATGGAAACGGCGTTGCCCGCGGGCACGACTTTCTTTCCTGTGCCCGCGCATGACTTCGAAAACCGCCCTCATCACCGGCGCATCGCGCGGCATCGGCCGCGGGATCGCGATCGAACTCGCCCGCACCGGCGCGCGCGTCGCCATCAACTACGCCGGCAATGCCGAGGCCGCCGCCGAGGCCCTTGCGCTCGTCCAGGCGGCTGGCGGCGACGGCTTCATCGTGCAGGGCGACGTCGCCGTGGCCGCGGATCGCGAGCGCTTGGTGGCGGAGACGGTCGCGAAGTTCGGCCGCATCGATCTGCTGGTGAACAACGCCGGCGTCGCGCCCAAGGTCCGCGCCGATCTGCTCGACGCGGGCGAGGAGAGCTTCGATCGCCTGTATGCGATCAACCTCAAGGGGCCGTTCTTCCTTTCGCAGCTCGTGGCGAAGCAGATGCTCAAGCAGGCCCCCGACGCCGAGGGCTTCCGCGGCCGGATGGTCAACATCACCTCGATCTCGGTTTACACCGCCTCGATCAACCGCGGCGACTACTGCATGGTGAAGGCCGGGCTCGCGATGATGACCAAGCTCTTCGCCGACCGGCTGGCCAACGACGGCATCAACGTTTACGAAATCCGCCCCGGCGTGATCGCGACCGATATGACGGGCGGCGTGAAGGAGAAATACGACAAGCTCATCATCACCGACGAGCGCGGCATCACGCCCATCCGCCGCTGGGGGAAACCCGAGGACATCGGCCGCGCCGTGCGCGCCATCGCCGAGGACCGCTTCCCGTTCTCCACCGGTGCGTGCTTCGACGTGGACGGCGGCTTCCACCTGCACCGGCTCTGAAAACCGCGCCGGCCGCTTGCACCGCGGCGTCCGGCGGCTAGCCTCCCCCCGCATGAAAAAACTCATCTCCCTCTTCGTTTCCCTGTGTGTCGCCGCCACCGCCTTCGCCGGCTCCGGCAAGGTCGCCGACATCTCCCACGCCGATCTCCAAAAGGCGATCGCGGCCAAGGCCGTGACGGTGATCGACGTGAACGGCACCGACTCCTTCAAGGAAGGCCGCATCCCCGGCGCGATCGACTTTACCGCCCACGAGGCGAAGCTCGCCGCGCTGCTGCCCAAGGATAAAAATGCGCTCATCGTCGCCTACTGCGGCAACCAGTATTGCAACGCCTACCAGTCGGCCGCCAGCGCGGCCCTCGCGCTCGGCTATAAGAACGTGAAGCACTACTCCCCCGGCATCGACGGCTGGAAAAAGTCCGGTGCCAAGGTCGAGAAAAGCTGACGCCGCTGAAGACGGGGCGCTTTCCAAGCGCCCGGTTTGATTGTGCGCGGCGGCGGTGGGAAACCGCCGCTCCGCCCCAGCCCGCATAGCCGACAGCGGAAGATGCGGGCTTTTTTGCGCTCGCGACACGAGACTGCGCCCGCAGCTTCGGCCCTCGTGCTGATCACCTGCCAGGCCGGTTTCGAAATGTTGCTCGCGCGCGAGCTGGCGGAGCTGCACGGCACCGAAGCCGCGGAGCGCGGCCCGGGCTGGGTGCGGCTTGAAAGTAGCGCGGTGCTTCAGCCCGCGCCGGAAACTCCCGAGCGCGGGCTGAAGCTCCGCGCTACCCCGGATCTCGTCTTCGCCCATCTCACGCTGCTCGCGCCCATCGAGATCCGCGGCGATTCGGTCAACGCCCTCGCGTCGCGCGTCGCGGAGTTTTTCCTCGGCGCGATCCGCGGCGAGCGCATCGAGGCGGCGTGGCCGAGCGTGTGGCTGGGGCCGGCGGAACTCGTGGGCCTCGGTCGTCGCATGGGGGGCGTCGAGTCGGCGTTTGGCGAGTTGCTGAAGAAAAAACTCTCGCGCGTGGCAAAGCTCGCGATCGCCGACCTGCCGCGGGGCACGAGTGCGGCGCCGGTGCGCGGGCTTTTCGTATTCTTTGCGGATTTCGGCCGCCTGTTCGTGGCGCGCGAGGCGTGGGTGCATGGCCAGCGCCGCATGGCTGACGACGATCTCGCCCCGTCGCGCAGCTACCTGAAAATCGAGGAAGCCTACGTCGTCCTCGGCCGCGAGCCGCAGCCCGGGGAGACGGTGTGCGACCTCGGCGCGGCGCCCGGCGGCTGGAGCTACAGCGCGGCCAAGCGCGGGGCCCGTGTCACCGCGATCGACAACGGCCCGTTGAAAGGCGGTGCGCTCGACCATCCGGCCATCGCGCATTTGCGCGAGGATGCCTTTCGCTTCGCGCCCCGCGAAGGCGAGGTGTTCGACTGGCTGTTCTGCGACCTCGTGGAGGATCCGCACCACGTGCTCCAGCATCTGGTGGCACCCTGGCTGGCGCGCGGCTGGTGCCGGCGCTTCGTGATCAACCTGAAGTTCGGCCGCGTCGATCCCGTGGCGTTTCTGCGCGAGCTCCGCGCGACGGGCTCGCCTCTGGCCGGCCCGGGCGCACGCATCGTGCATCTTTACCACGACCGCGAGGAGTTCACAGTGGTGGGGGAACTGGGGTAAACTCCCGGGCGCCGTGCTTTTCGTGATGCTCCTGTGTCGTTCGCGCGGTGGCCGATTTTATGAAATGTAATTCTGCAACGACCCGCCTGGGGCTCGGCTTGCTCGCCGCCGGTTTCTTCTGCGCCCCGGCGTGGGCGGCAGTTTCGGCCCTGCCTCGTAACATCGTTCTGATCATGGCCGACGATATCGGCATCGAGGCCTTTGGCAGCTACGGCGGCACCGACTACCCGACGCCGCAGCTCGATCGACTCGCGGCCGGCGGCTTGCGATTCACGCATGCGTATGCCCAGCCGCTCTGCACGCCGACGCGCCTCGAACTCATGACCGGCCGCGACAATCACCGGAACTGGCTCGCCTTTGGCCTGCTGCCGCCGGGTGAGAAGACGTTTGGGCACATGATGCGCGATTTTGGCTACCGGACCTGCATCGCGGGCAAGTGGCAGTTGCACTCCTACGATCCTCCGGACTTTCCCCACGCCGCGCGACGCCGCGGCCTAGGCATGCACCCGAAGGATGCCGGCTTTGAGGAATACTCCCTGCACCACGCGCTGGAGACCGAGGACAAAGGCTCGCGCTACGGCAACCCGACGTTTCTGCGCAACGGCACCCTGCATCGCGCCGTGGAGGGCAAATACGGCGAGGATCTTTCCGTGGAGTTCATCGCGGATTTCATGCGCCGGCATCGCGACGAAAAAATGTTCATCTACTATCCGATGGCCTTGCCGCACTGGCCGGTGATGCCGACTCCGCTCTCGGAGGTCTGGCACACCGATCCGAAGCGCCGGCTGGAGGAGGATCAAAAATATTTCCCGGACATGGTCGCCTACCTGGATGTCGTGGTCGGCCGGCTTGTGGGCGAAATCGAGAAACTCGGGCTGCGCGACGACGCGCTGGTGCTCTTCTATTCCGACAACGGCACGGACCAGCGCGTGACCTCGCGGATGAATGGGCAGATGATCCGCGGCGGCAAAGGGCTGCCGCTGCAGACCGGCATCCGCGTCCCGCTCATCGCCAGCTGGCCGGGCCGGATCCAGCCCGGCATCAACGCCGACTTGATCGACCCCTCCGATTTTCTGCCCACGCTGGCGGAACTGGCGGGCCGCGCGATCCCAGGCGGCTGGCAGACGGATGGCGTGAGCTTCGCGCCGCAACTGCTGGGGGCCAAGGGGACGCCCCGCGAATCGGCCTTCTTCTGGTATGACCCGCGGCCGGGCTGGGATAAGGCCAAGTTTGCCCGGGCGATCTTCGCCCTGGATCATCGCTACAAACTTTTCGCGGATGGGCGGATGTTCGACATCGCGGGCACCGGTTTGCGTGAGGAGGCCTTGGACCTGGCCCGGTTGCCCGCTGGGGCGGCCGCAGCGCGGATCAAGCTGCAAGCCACAATCGACCGGATGATGCGGCCCCCGATTTCTCCGGCCGCGCTAGTTGAGGTCAACGCCTACGGGGAACCGCTGCGCTAGCCGCGAGTGGCGTGGGGCCGGGGCGGAGGAACCGGGCGCAGAATTGTTTGGTTTTCCCGCGTGGCGGCGGTCAGCGTGGCGCATGGCTCAGTTTTCCCAACGTGATTCGGGGTATCGTCCGCGCCCGCGGCCGGGGTTTGCGCGCGAAGAATTCGTAGCTCCAGCGGGCGCGCCGCGGTCGCGCGGCGAGACGCCGGCGCCGCGCCGCGCAGTGGTGTCCGCGGAGCCCGCCGGAGGCCTGTCCGATGGCCCGCGGACCCGGCCGGCCTTTGACGAGCTGAAGCTCTGCGGCCTCGCCGCCGTGCGGGCCCGCTTCGCACGTGATCCGCAATCGATCCTGCGGTTGTTCTTTGACGAGGCGACCGGGCAGCGGGTCGGCGCCATCTGCAAGGCCCTCGCGCAGGCCAAGCGCATCTACCGCCAGGTCGAGCCGGCCGAACTCGAGAAAGTCGCGGGCTCGATCCATCACGGCGGCATCGTGGCCGTGGTGCGGGCGCCGGTGTTGCAGCGCGTCTCGGCCGCGGAGCCCGCCGCGTGGGCGGCGGCCGGCGAGCCGGTGCTGCTGCTCGACCGCATCGGCAACGCGCACAACCTCGGCGCCATCGCGCGCACGACGGCGTTTTTCGGCGTGTCGCGCATCGTGATTCCCGACGTGGCGACCGCGGCGCGACCGAGCGACTCCGCGCACCGCGTGGCTGAGGGCGGCCTCGAGCAGGTGGAAGTGTGGCTGGCCAAGGATCTGGCCGCACTCGCGCGGGAACTGGCCGCAGCGGGCTTCGAGGTCGTGGGCGCGGCGACACGCGGCGCGACGTCGTTGCGCACGCGGCCGAAACGCGACCCCGATGCCCCGCGCAAGCCGGTCGCCATCGTGCTGGGCAACGAGGAGCAGGGCCTCGCGCCGGAGCTGGCCGCGGCGTGTTCGCGCCTCGTGACCATCCCCGGCACCGGCAAGATCGAGTCGCTCAATGTTTCGGTCGCGGCGGGGGTCTTGATTTGGGAGCTGATCAAGCGGAAGTGACCATGGAACGGGCACGGGCGAGCTTGCTTTTGCTCGAGGACGAACCGCTGTTGCGGCGGCGCATCGCCTCGCATCTTGAGAAGGAAAACATCGAGGTGACCCAAGTCACGACGCTCGCCGAGGCGCGAGCGGCGTTGCGCAACCTCAGTTTCGATTTTGCGCTGTTCGATGTGAACCTGCCGGATGGCCGGAGCCTGGCGTTGCTCACGGAGCAGGCGGTGCCGGCGAGCGTCGTGGTGGTCGTGATGACGGCGGAGGGTGGGGTATCCGGGGCGGTTGAGGCGATGAGACGGGGAGCGGCGGACTATCTCGTCAAACCGTTCGATCTCGACGAGCTGGCGGTGCGGCTGGCGAGGGCGCGGCGGGAGCGGGGGGTGCGACGTGGCGAGCAGCATCGCCAGGCCGCCGAGGGCACGGACGACGCGGGGTTTTTCTTTGGTTCCGCCCTTGCGCCGGTCGCGCTGCAGCTGGAAAAAATTTTAGGGGCGGATCGGCGCGTGACGGGCGCGTTGCCGCCCGTGTTGATCGAAGGTGAGACGGGCACAGGCAAGACAACGCTCGCGCGCTGGCTGCACCGCCGCGGGCCGCGGGCTGCAGGCCCGCTCGTCGAGGTGAACTGCTCAGCGCTGCCGGAGGCGCTGGCAGAGTCGGAATTGTTCGGTCATGAGCGGGGCGCGTTTACGGATGCGAAGGAGGCGCGCATCGGCCTGCTTGAGGCGGCGGAAGGTGGCACGGTTTTTCTCGACGAACTCCCGAGTCTGTCGGCTGCGGTGCAGGCAAAGTTGCTGAAGGCAATCGAAGATCGGGCGATTCGCCGGGTGGGCGGCAATCGCATGCTGACGATCGACGCACGCATCATCGCGGCGACCAACACCGATCTGCGCGCGCTCGTGGCGGAGGGCCGGTTCCGCGAGGATTTGCTGCACCGGCTGGACTTGTTCCGGGTCCGCATCCCCCCGTTGCGCGAGCGCGGGGGCGACATCGTGCCGCTGGCCGAAGCCCTGACGGCGCGGATCGGTAAAAATTACGGCCTGCCGCCCCGCCAGATTCCCGAGATTGGCCAGCGGCGGCTGCGCGCGCACCGCTGGCCAGGCAACGTCCGTGAACTGGCCCACGAGATTGAACGCTCGCTGGTGTTTGACGACGATCAGCTGACGTTTTCCTCGCTGGCCAGCGCGACCGGGGCCGCGCCGGGCGCTCGGTCCGAGGCGTGGGTGAGTCCGGATTTCCAATTGCCCGACAAGGGATTTTCCCTCGAAACCGCGATCGATGCGCTGATCCGCCGCGCGCTGGCCCAGACTGAGGGCAACGTTTCGGCGGCGGCGCGGGTGCTGGGAGTTACACGGGACTACATCCGTTATCGTATCAAGGACGCCCGGCCCGAGTGAGGCGGCGCGGGTGATGTTTGGGCGCTTACGCCCATCGCTTTTTGGGTGAATGGTCCCGAAATGCGCACCACATCACTGCTCGATTAATTCGCAAAGTGTTTTTAATCATATAGAAGATGATGGATCTTCATATGGCACGTTGAGTGCAAAGAGATGCTGGCAACAAACATAGTCCTAAAAACATCAACCAATACATATACCATGAAAAAACTCGATTCAGCCTTCGTCCTCTACGCCGCTCTTGCAGCGCTTACCTCGGCAGGCCTGTCCGCCCAATCGGCCGGCACGCCCGCTGGCAATGCTGGCACCGGCACGACCAATTCAGGCGGGGTGGCTCCGGCGGCAGGCAAGCCTGACACCACGCCGACCGGTCCGACGACTGGTGGCACGGGCAGCGGCACGACGCCTCCCAGCCCGACCATCGGTGGTCCCGCGACCACGACCGGCAACACCCCCACGACCCCCGGCAGCGGCAAGGGCCCGAATGAGCATGCGTCGGACACGGCGAAGGCTGTCCATACTGTCATCGCCACCTTCCAAGCCAACCGCACCACTTATCTCGCCGAGCGCAAAACGCTCATTGAGAAGCTCAAAACCGCCACGGAAACCGAGCGCAAGGCGATCCTTGAGCAACTGCGCTTGGACAAGCAGGAGCGCGAATCCGACGAGCGCAGTCTCGGCAAGCAGGTCCGCGAGGAACTCAAGAAACTGCGCGACGAGAGCAAGCCGGCTGGCAGTTAAATGACTTTCCGCCGGGGAACGCGGAAGATCAGGAATCGGGCAGGGCGAGGCCTCGGAAACCTTGCCCTGCCTCTTTTTTCCTTGGCCTAGACCCGTTCGAGTCGATTCCACCACCCATGCTGCCCACCCTCCGAAACGCCAGCCTTGGTGTCTTCGCCGCCCTGCTGGCCAGCGCTGCCACAGCGCAAAATCCGCCGGCCCCGGTTGGGCCTGAGGCCGGAGAGGCGATGGCTGCGCTCCAAGCGGAAATTGACGCGTTGCGCGACCGTGCGTGGCTCCCGTCGGCTGCGGTGCGCACGTCGTTTGGCTGGCGCGACAACGTCCTCCTCTCGCCGTTTGCGCCGCTCGCGCGTGGCTTCGTCCGCGGGGAAGTGGAGGCCATTATGCTGCGGCCGATGCGGGACCGCTGGGAACTCGTGTCATTCCTGAATGGAGACGTGATCCGGTATTTTTCCGCGCCGCCGGAGACGGGCGGCGAGCAGCAATGGGTTTTTCACACCGAGGGCCGCTGGCAGCCGGCCGAGCCCGTGAGGCTTTCGCTCAAGGCGGTGGGCTACCTGCGCGACATGGTGGTCGACTTGTCCGAAACGGAGGCGCGCCGCATCGTCGCCCCTACGCGCGTGCGCGGCGGCTATCTGGCCGCCACGCCCCGGGTGAAACTGCCGGCCGGGTTTCGCTTGGAGCCCATGGTGCAGATCAAGCGCACCGACTATCGCGACTATGCGGGCGATTATGATGAGGTGCGCCAGGGGGCCCGGCTGGAATGGCGGCGTTCGTCGGCCCTGATCCTTTCGGCGGCTTGGTCTGAAATCCGCCGGCGCTATGCCCAGCGCACGCAATACACGATCGGCGGCCGCGCGCTGCCCGGCACGGACCTGCGCTTTGAGCAACGCGACGGCGAGGCCAAGGCGCGCACCGCCTGGCAGGCGGGGGGCGAGTGGTCGCTGGCCGCGGCTGTGGGCCGGTTGGAGAATCGCGACGGCGCCTCGGGCTATTTCGATTTCCAACAGAAGCGCGGCCGGCTGGAGCTGGCGTGGCAGCGGGCGGGATGGCGGATCAGTGCCGAGGGCGAAGGCAAACGGCTGGATTACCGGAACCAGACCGTGGGCGCCGGCCTCGCGCCCCCGCCGCGGATCGCCGAGGACTTCGAGACCTTGGTGCGGGTGGAGCGCGAGGTGAGCGAGCGATGGACGCTGTTTGCGGAGCACCGTTGGGAACGGAGCCGTTCGAATGAGATCGAGTTCAGCTACCGCGCGAACACTTGGCTCGCCGGGGTGCAGCGTAATTTTTAACGTGCGCCCCATGGATTCCACTGGCGTCCGCCTGGGCCGGATGCGGCTCGCGGTGATGCTCTCGACGCTCGCGATTTTAGGCGGGCTGATCGCGGGGCTCACCTGGCTTCTGCGCGAACAGCTGCGCGCCGAGGTGCTGCGACGCGAGGCGGAGGCGATTCACGCCGTGGCGCTCATGCAGCTGGGGCGCGAGTCGCCGCTGGCGGAGTTCGGGGCGGAGTTTGCGATCGACGACATGTTTGCCGCGGTGCTCGAGTCGGCGGCGCTCCGCGGCGTGCTTGCCGTGCAGCTCTTCGACGCCGCCGGCCAGTTGCGCGAGGCGAAACCGATCGCGCCGGACGACGCGGCCGCCACCCGCTGGTGGGGCGCGAAGCTGCCTGACGCCGAGGCGCGGTTTGTCGCGGATGGGTCGTTGGAGGCGGTATCGCCGATCCTCGCCTTGGAGACGCGCGGCTTCGGCCGGCTGCCGCTGCTTGAGGTCGTGGTGCCGCTTCGCCAGCCGGGCGCGGCGACCGGGCTCGGTGTGGCCCGGTATTGGATCGATGGCGAACCCGTCGCAGGCGAATTCGCCCGGATGGATCGAGGGCTCGCCGTGCAGGCGGGCGCGGCCTTTGCGGGTGGCGCGGCGCTGCTGACGCTCGTGCTTGTCTGGGCCTTTGCGCGGCTGGCCGAGGCCAGCCGCCGCCTTGAGGCGCAGCGCGCGGATTTGGCGCGGGCCAACGAGGAGCTTGATTTCGCCGCGAAGACCGGCGCGTTGGGCGCCATCAGTGCGCACCTGATCCATGGCCTGAATAATCCGCTGGCCGGCCTCGAGGGCTTTGTCGCGGAGACGGCCGTCGGCCCCGCGGAAGCCGTGAGCGGCGAGGCGTGCCGTGCAGCCGTCGAGACCACGCGCCGGTTGCGCGCACTGGTCAACGAGATCGCCACGGTGTTGCGAGACGAAGCCGATGGCCGCGCCGACCATGCCGTGCCCGCCGCGGAACTGGTGGAGGCTACGCGGCAGCGTGCGGCCTCGGATGCCGAGGCCGCAGGGATTGCCTTGCAGGTGATCGCGGAGCCCGCGGTTCGGATTGATGCGCGCACTGCGAATCTGGCGGGCCTCGTGTTGGCCAATCTAGTGGCCAACGCCATCGAGGCTGCGCCGCCCGGCGCGAGCGTGACCATCGAGGTGCGGCGGGCGGAGGCGGGCGTGGCCTTTTGCGTGCGCGACACGGGTCCTGGGCTGCCGGCGGCGGTGCGCGCCGGATTGTTCCGCCCCGTGCGCAGTGCCAAGCGGGGCGGCGGCGGGGTCGGCCTCGCAATCAGCCACCGGTTGGCCCGGCACGCGGGCGGAACGCTTGAACTCGTGCGCAGCGATGCGCATGGAACCGAATTTCTCCTCACAGTGTCCGTGTTCACCGGAGCGCAAAGCGACCGTCAACTGGCGGGTGCGGCCGGTAAGGCCGAGCCGGGTCTTGCGCCATAATCCGTGGGATTTTTAATTTGGCCGAATAATACCCGCATGGACGTAATGCCTTTGCTTTGGAAAAAAATTGCGACGCTCATCGCGGCACTGGCCTTGGCTGGAGTCCTGCGATCGCAGACCGACGGCGCCCAGCGCTGGGCATTCACGACCCTCTCCACCGCGACGACAGGGGCGATTCAGTCCTCACCCGCGGTCGGACCGGATGGCACGATCTATATCGGCGTCCAAGTCGGCGCATCGACGAGCGCCACGCCTTCCGGCCGGCTCTTTGCGCTCAATGCCAACGGCACGCAGAAATGGGTGTTCACCGCGCCGGACTGGATCGATTCGACCCCGGCCATCGGCGGGGACGGCACGATCTATTTCGGCGGCTGGGACGGCGTGCTCTATGCCTTGCGGCCCGATGGCACCAAGCGATGGGAATTCAAGGCCGGGACCTTCATCGCCTCCTCGCCAGCTCTCGCCGCGGACGGAACGATCTATGTGGGCGCGGGCAGCAACCTGGTGGCGGTGCGTGCCGACGGGACACTGAAATGGTCTTTTCCGGCCAACGATTGGATCGACTCCTCGCCCGCCATCGGCGTTGACGGCACGATCTATGTCGGATCCTGGGACAACGGTCTTTACGCCATCACGCCCGCGGGCGAGGAGAAGTGGCGCTTTGCGGCCGACGACAACGTCACCAGCTCGCCTGCGATTGCCGCGGACGGCACGATTTATGTCGGTTCACGCGACGCCAAGCTCTACGCGTTGCGTCCCGATGGCACGCTGCGGTGGAGCCACGATGCGCGCGAGACGATCGAGGCGGCGCCGGCGCTCGGTGCCGATGGCTCGGTTTACTTCACGTCCTTTGGCGGCCGGCTCGTGGCGCTCAATGCCGATGGCACCGAGCGCTGGCGCTACCCGCGCGCCAATCAACCAGCGTTGAAGCCGATCGCTTCGAGCCCGGCGGTGCGAGCCAACGGCTCGGTTGTTTTTGGATCGAGCAACAACGCGATCTACGCGGTTGGGGCCGATGGGGCTCTGCTCTGGCGGACGACGCTGGGCGACGCGACCGACTCTTCGCCGCTGATTGCGACCGATGGGGCCGTCTACCTCGGCTGTTCGGACAAAAAAATTTATTCGTTCACTGGCACGATCGAACCGTTGGCGACGGACTGGCCGCAGTTTCGCCGGGATCAGCGCCGGACGGCATGGCAGCCGCTCGGCACCGTGGCCGGCACGACTGGGCGGATGGTGAATCTTTCGGTCCGCACGTTTGCCGGGGCTGATGCCAGCACGCTGATCGTCGGATTCGTGGTGGGCGGGACTGGCTCGCGTTCGCTGCTGCTTCGCGGTGTCGGGCCGACCCTCGCCGGTTTCGGGGTGAGCGGTGTGCTGCCGAATCCGCGCATCGCGGCCTATGCCGGCGCGACGCCGCTCGTGGCCAACGACGACTGGGGCACGGCGGGCAATGCTTCCGCGATGGTCGCCACGACGACGGCGGTCGGCGCATTTCCGCTGCCAAGCGGGAGCCTCGACGCGGCGCTGCTCGCCGATTTCGCCGCGGGCGGCTATACAGTGCAGGTGACCGGGGCGGGCGGAACGACCGGCGTGGCGCTCATGGAGGCCTACGATGCTGGCGGCGGGTCCGGGGCGCGACTGATCAACATGTCGGCGCGTAGCGCGGTGACCACCGGTGCGGGCGTGCTGATCGCGGGTTTTGTCGTCAGTGAGCACGCCCGGTCGGTGTTGGTGCGCGGCGTGGGGCCGGCGCTGGCGGCGTTTGGGGTCGCCGGCGCACTCTCAAACCCCCGGCTGCGCATTTTTCAGGGCACGCAACTTTTGGCTGAAAACAACGACTGGAGTGTGGCAAGCGATACGGCGGTGCTCGCGGCGGCGGCACAACGGGTCGGGGGTTTTGCGTTGCCGGCGGGAAGCCTCGATTCCGCTCTGCTTGTGACGCTGCCGCCCGCCGCTTACACCGCGCAAGTTTCCGGTGTGAACAGCGCGGCGGGCATCGCGCTGATCGAGGTTTACGAGGTGCCGTGAGCCGTGGTTCGCGTTTGAAGGGTGTCGGACGACGCCCGGGAAACGATGGGCTACATCCAACCTGGCGTGGAGCCCTGCCGGGCCTGAGCCTTTTCGCTGCAACGCCAGCGAGGACCGGGGCAGAGTGGGGCATGGCCAAGGATTTGACCGCGCTCGCGCGGGAGCTGGCGGCGGCGTGTTCGCGCCTCGTGACCATCCCCGGCACCGGCAAGATCGAGTCGCTCAATGTTTCGGTCGCGGCGGGCGTGCTGCTGTGGGAACTCGTGATGCGGCGGGGTCAGTAGTCGTCGACCACGAACCACATCACCCACGTGAACCCGAGGGTGAACATCACGAGGCCGGCGAGCGCGTAAAGCTTCAGCGAGGAACCGGCGTTAGGCGCGATCAGCACACCGGCGAAAAACAGATCAAGGGGGATGAGCACGAGCCAGTAGTCGCGCTTGCGGCGCGAGCGGCGCGGGGCGGGCGGCGGGGCTTCCTCCAGTCCGGCGGCGCGACGGCGCTCGTGGTTGGCTCGCAGCAGGGCATGCACGTCCACGGCCGGCGATTCTTCGCCGGGCAGGGTCTCATCGGCGCGTTCGTTCACTCGCTCGAATTCGCGTGGCTTGAGCCCGTAGTGCTTGCGCGGGGGATCGGAGTCGTCGGCCATGGCGTGGGTGAGGACTAGCGGCACGGGCGAAGGGGTAAAGCTCCGACACGGACCGGCCTTTTCGCTTCTAACTGCGGGCTCGGCGCGGCAGAGTCTCCGCATGGCAGCCCCCGCCACGATGAACGCTTCCGTTTCGACTCCCGCGTTTGACTGGCCGTTGTGCCACGACGCCGAGCGTGCCATCGGCACGCTCATCACGGCGTTTTTGGAAAAACACCCGTGGGCCGCGGGCTTGGCGGCGCGGATGCGCGACGAAACGTGCAACGATTTCTTCGAGTGGGTGGACCATGTGGCGGCGACGCCGGCGCAAGCCGAGGCGCTGCGCGCGGTGGGTTTTGTGGAGGAGAGCGTCGAGGTGCCGGCTGGCACGACCGTGCTGTGGCACCCGCGCGCGATGCTGCCGCGCGTGGTCGTGCGCCAGGGCACGGCGCCGGAGCTGGCGCTGCGCGTGGAGTCGGTCGCGGATTTCATCGCGGCGCACGATCATGGTGCCGTGATCGAGGGTGCATGGGGCTCGCGGCTGCGGCGCGCGCTTGTGCGCGAAGAAAACGGCGCGCGACTCACCGCGGTCGAGCGGCTCGGGCACCGCGGCTTTGTGGTGCGCGAGCCGACCGCGGAGTTTGTGCGTGCGGCGCTGCACGCCCGCGAGCTGTGGCGGACGCGCCGGCGGGATTTCACTGACGATGCGGATGGCGTGAAGCACGCGTTCGAGCGGCTTGATGCCGTGCTCGCCCTCGTGAACCGCGATGTCGCGACCGAGCTGTTCTTCGCCGAGGAGCGGGTCTTCTGGGAGGCGCGCAACCGCGCGGGCCAGATTCAAAAGCGGCGCCAGGATCGGCTCGGGCTCGGCTGGGGCAACCACGACCACCATACCTTCCGCTCCTCCCGCGAGCACTTCGCGGATCTGATGGCGTTTCTGGCGAAGCTGGGTTTTCACAAGCGCGAGCGTTACTACGCCGGGGCCGAGGCGGGCTGGGGCGCTCAGATCCTCGAGCAGCCGGTGGCGGGCATCGTGGTGTTTGCCGATGTGGACCTGATGCCGGAGGAGACGCAGATCGATTTTTCCTCGCAGCGGCTGCCCGCCGCGCCGGCCCTGCGCACGGTGGGGCTGTGGTGCGGGTTGCACGGCGACAGTTTTCTGCAGGCCGGGATGCACCACCTGGAGGCGCGCTTCGACTTCGCCCGTCTGCGCGATCAGCTTGCGCGCGAAGGCGTGAACACCATGCGGCCGTTCTCGGATTTCGAGTTCCTGCGCCAGGCGTTCACCGAGGGCGAGCGCTGGCGCGTGCGGCCGGCGCGCGTGCAGGTGCTGCTCGGGCGCGGCCTCATCACCGCGGAGCAGGCCGAGAACTTCCTTCGGGACGGCGCGATCGGCAGCCATCTGGAGAACCTCCAGCGCAAGGGCGGCTTCAAGGGCTTTAACCAGAAGTCCGTGAGCGTGATCATCGCCGCGACGGACCCGCGCAACGTGCAGGCGAGACACGCCTGAAGCTGAGCATCATTCCAATCATCGCCCGCAAGCGGGCTCCTACCTATGAAAATCGGCATCATCGGCGGCGGCAAAGTGGGCGGCACGATCGCGACGCTCTTGGAGTCGTGCGATTTCTGCTCGGCGGTGCGGCTCGGCGACGTGCGGCCCAACCTGAAGCTGCGCGGGCTGAAGAAGGCCGCGGCCACGCGCGTGGACGTGACGCGCTCCGCGGCCCTCGCGACCTTCGTGAAATCATGCGACGCCGTCGTGAGTGCCGCGCCCTATTTTCTCAACCGCGCCATCGCCGCGGCGTGCGCGGCCGCGCGCGTGTCCTACTTCGACCTCACGGAGGACGTGGCGACGACGAACTTCATCCGCACGCTCGCGCGCAAGACCAAGGGCGCGACCTTCATGCCGCAGTGCGGCCTCGCCCCCGGCGCCATCAACATCGTGGGCGGATCGCTGGCGGCCTCGCTTGATCGGGTGCGCTCGGTCGAGATGCGCGTGGGCGCGCTCCCGCAGTTCGCCGGCAACCAGATGAAGTATTACCTGAGCTGGAGCACCGCCGGGCTGATCAACGAATACTGCCAGCTCGGCGAGGCGCTGCACGACGGCCGGCGCATCGAGACGCTGCCGCTCGACGGCGTGGAGCGCCTCACGATCGACGGGGTGGAATACGAGGCCTTCAACACCAGCGGCGGCGTCGCGACCATGTGCGAGACTTTCGCGGGAAAAGTGGGCGAGCTGAACTACAAGACGATGCGCTACCCCGGCCACCGCGACCTGATGAAGTTTCTTCTGCAGGACCTGAACCTCGGCGCGCAGCAGAAGCTGCTCACGCAGATCTTCGATCAGGAGGTGCCGCTCACAGATCACGATGTCGTGGTCTTCTATGTGAGCGCCGTGGGCGAGACGGACGGGGATCTCGTGCAGCGGAGCTTCGTGAAAAAAATGCACGGCGCGACGGTGGGCGGCCGGCGGCTCTCGGCCATCCAGCTCACGACGGCGGCCGGCGTGGTGGCGGTGCTCGAACTCTTTGCGCGCGGAGCGCTGCCGCGGGGCTTCGTGAAGCAGGAGTCGATCACACTCCCGCAGTTCCTCGGCACGCAGTGGGGCGGGCGGGTGTATGGTGACGCCAAGGCGACGAATTGAGCCGACCATGAAAACGAAAGGCTCGCGGGCCAAGACAGTGAAGCAGGTCGCGGCGGAAATCTTCCCTCGCCTGGGGCTCAAGGCGAACAACGCCGGCGTGTTTGCCGGCGAATGGTTCGGCTCCGGCCCGGTGATCGAGAAATGTTCGCCCATCGACGGCACGGTGATCGGGCGCGTGACGACCGCGACGCCTGCGGAGCTCGGGCGCGCCCTCGGCGCGGCCCAGCGGGCCTTTCTCGCGTGGCGCGAGGTGCCGGCGCCGCGGCGCGGCGAAATCGTGCGCCGCTACGGCGAGGCGCTGCGCGCGCGCAAGGCGGACCTCGGCCGGCTCGTGACGCTGGAGACCGGCAAGATCATCGCCGAAGGCGAGGGCGAGGTGCAGGAGATGATCGACATCTGCGACTTCGCGACCGGACTCTCGCGGCAGCTCCACGGCCTCACGATCGCGAGCGAGCGGCCCGGGCATCGCATGATGGAGCAGTGGCATCCGCTCGGCGTCGTGGGCATCATCTCGGCGTTTAATTTTCCCGTGGCGGTGTGGGCCTGGAACAGCGCGCTCGCCGCCGTGTGCGGCGACAGCACCGTGTGGAAACCCTCCGAGAAAACCCCGCTCACCGCCGTCGCGTGCGTGAAAATGGCCGAGCGCGTGTGCCGTGAGTGCGGCGTCGATCCGGCGATCTTTTCGCTCGTGTGCGGCGATGCGGCCATCGGCGAGCCGCTGGTGGCGGACCAGCGCGTGGCGCTCGTGTCGGCGACGGGTTCGACGCGGATGGGGCGCAGGGTGGGCGAGGCCGTGGCGCGCCGTTTCGGCCGCTCGTTGCTCGAACTCGGCGGCAACAACGCGATCATCGTGGCACCCTCGGCCGATCTGAAGCTCGCGCTGCGCGCGATCCTCTTTGGCGCGGTCGGCACCGCCGGCCAGCGCTGCACCTCGACGCGCCGGCTGATCGTCCACGCGTCAATCGTGACTAAACTGACGAAGAAGCTGATCGAGGCCTACCGGCAGGTGCGCGTGGGCAACCCCCTCGACCCGGAGACGCTGATGGGACCCTTGATCGACCTCGGTGCGGCGGAAGCATGGGTGCAGGCGATCGCGACGGCGAAACAGCACGGCGGGCGTGTGCTCGCCGGCGGCCAGCGGCTGACCGGTGCGGCGCGGGCGGGCGGGTTCTACGTTTCGCCGTGCCTCATCGAGGCGGAAAACGCATGGGCTATCGTGCAGCACGAGACGTTTGCCCCGATTCTCTACGTGATGTCCTATCGCACACTCGACGAGGCCATCGCGCTCAACAACGCCGTGCCACAGGGGCTGAGTTCGGCGATCTTCACGGGCGACCAGCGCGAGGCGGAGCTTTTTGTCAGTGCGTGCGGCAGCGACTGCGGCATCGCCAACGTGAACCTGGGCACCAGCGGTGCGGAGATTGGTGGAGCCTTCGGCGGTGAGAAGGAGACCGGCGGCGGCCGCGAGAGTGGCAGCGACGCCTGGAAATCCTACATGCGCCGGCAGACGGCCACGATCAACTACTCGAAGGAATTGCCGCTCGCGCAGGGGATCGTATTCGGAAAGTAGGCGCGCGGGCGGGGGTCACTTGCTTTTGCCTTTGCCCTTGCCTTGGCCCTTGCCGGGGGATGCATCGCTCCTGCCCGGCGAGCTGTCGTCAGCACGATCCGTTTTGTCTTTGTCGGGCTTGGGGTCCTTTTCCTTCACCCGAACCACCGACCCAAAATAGTCAGCGGGATAGTAGGCCTGCACCTTGTCGTGAAACTGGTGGGGTTTGTCGGCTGCCATGGTGAGCGAGACACTGCGCTCGAAGTCCACGCGGAGGTTCGTGGGCAGGCAGGCGGCGAAACGCCATTCGCGACCGTCGAGGTAGAACCAAATCCGATCCTCGGGCCGGAAATATATATTCGCGCCGGGATAATAATAGTAGACGTGGTGGCGGCGGACGCCGTGTGCCGGAGCCCACGGCGGCGGGCCCTTCGGGGCGGATTCCTTGATCACAACCACTGCCGGCGGCGGCGGCGGCAACGTCTTTCCGAGGCGGATTTCGACGGAAAGGGCTGCGTCGACCGCCGCTTGAACCAGCGGGCCGGCGGTGAGAAATAAGGGGAGCAGGAGCAGCTTGAATTTCATGATGCCCTAGACATCCGATCCTGGTGTTGGTTCGAGGCTGGGACGCTGCACCGCGCCGGGGCCACCGTCGTCCGGGCGGGAGAACCGGCGAGCGGTCAATTGACGTTCCGGAGAAAATGGCCGATACGATCCGATCGATGCCCGTGAGCCCCCACGTCCATTTTCCAACCCCGCCTTTGAAATCACTCACGATGGGTGCGCTGGCGCTGCTTTTGGCGTCGATCGGTGAAGCCCAACCAGCGGCCGCCGCCGCGTTCATCGAAAAGCACTGCGCTGCGTGCCACGACGCGGTGGAAAAGAAAGGTGACCTCGATCTGACTTCGCTCGCGCTAAACCCGGGTGACCCGAAAAATTTTGCCCGGTGGCTCAAGGTTCACGATCGCGTGGAATTGGGCGAGATGCCGCCGAAGAAAAAGACGCGGCCGGCCGCGGGCGAAGTGCGCGAGTTTGTTGCGCCGCTGGCGCAGGCGCTCGCGGCGGCCGAGCAGGCGCGCGCCGGCGACGAAGGCCGGGCCACGCGCCGCCGCCTCAACCGCTACGAATACGAGAACGCCCTGCGCGACCTGCTGCATGCGCCGTGGCTGCAGGTGAAGGACGCGCTGCCAGAGGACGGGGAGGCGCATCGCTTCAACAAGGTCGGCGAGGCCCTCGATGTCTCGCACGTGCAGATGGCGCGCTACCTCGGTGTGGCCGACTACGCGTTGCGGCAGGTGATGGCGAAGACGTCCGAGCAGCCCACTGCTGCGACGACGCGCTATTACGCGCGCGAGGCGCGGAGCTTCACGGGGCCGATGAAATTCTCGGTGTTCAACACGAGCCCGGAGCGCGCGACGTTTCCCGTCCTCGGATTTGAGGCGCAGACCGAGGTGCGCGCGGGCAAGGCCCCCGTGACCGCCGGTGCCGCCGATCCCGCGACGCGCGATCTGGAGGGCGTGGGCGTCGTAGCGGGCAACTACGAGCCGCTCGAGCCCAAGTTCACGAACTTCAAGGCGCCGGCCGCGGGCCGCTACCGTCTGCGTTTCCAGACGCACACCGTCTGGGTTGGCCCGACCGTGCAGACCGATCCGAAGAAACCGGATCGCTGGTGGATTCCTGACCTCGACAAGGTGGCGCGCGGCCGGCGCTCCGAGCCGATCACGGTCTATTCCGAGACGCCGCCGCGGCAATTGCGCTGGCTCGGGACCTTTGACGCGCAGATTAAGCCCGAGGTGGTGGAGTTCGATGTCTGGCTGCTTGCCGGCGAGACGATCCGCGTCGATGCGGCGCGGCTTTTTCGCTCCCGCCCTGGCGCGGCGCGCTGGCAGAATCCGCTCGCGGAGAAGGATGGTTCGCCCGGCGTCGTCTTCCGCTGGATGGATGTCGAGGGCCCGATCCACGAGCGCTGGCCCACGGCGGGGCATGCGCTGCTCTTTGGCGACCTGCCCTTGAACAAATCGGACAAGCCCGGCGCGCAGGCGGAGGTGGTGTCGGCCCATCCCGCGCTGGATGCGCCCCGCTTGCTGCGGAATTTTATCAACCACGCCTACCGCCGGCCCGTCCCGGACGACGAGGTGCGGCGCTTCCTCCCTGTGGTCGAGCACGCCTTGGGCAACCAGGCGAGTTTCGCCGAGGCGATGATCGCGGGCTATACTGCGGTGCTGTGCTCGCCCGAGTTCGTCTCGATCGAGGAAAAGCCCGGCCGGCTCGACGATCACGCGATCGCAACGCGGTTGGCATTCTTCCTCGGCAACACCGCGCCGGATCCCGCGCTGCGCGCGCTGGCGGACAAGGGCACGCTGCGTCAGCCCGCTGCGCTGCGGGCGCAGACCGAGCGCTGGCTCAACGATCCGCGGGCGCGGCGGTTCTCCGATGCGTTTCTCGACTACTGGCTCGACCTGCGGCGCATCGGCGTGACGGCCCCCGACGAGGCGCTCTACAACGACTACTACCTCGACGACCTGCTGGCGGAGTCGGCCTTGTTTGAGACACAGGCGTTTTTCGCCGAGCTGCTCCGCGGCGATTTGCCGGCGCGGAACCTCATCGCTTCGGACTTTGCGATGCTGAACGAGAAGCTCGCCGCCCACTACGGTCTGCCGCCCGTCGAGGGCGTGGCGATCCGCAAGGTCGCGCTGCCCGCGGACAGCGTGCGCGGCGGGTTGATGACGCAGGCGAGCGTGCTGAAGGTCAGCGCCAACGGCACGACGACCTCGCCGGTGCTGCGCGGCGTGTGGATCATGGAGCGCATCCTCGGCGAGACGCCCACGCCGCCGCCGGCGGGCGTGCCTGCGGTGGAGCCCGATATCCGCGGTGCCGTCACGATCCGGGATCAGCTGGCCAAGCACCGCACGCAGGAGATGTGCGCCTCGTGCCACACCCGCATCGATCCGGCGGGCTTCGCGCTGGAGAGCTTCGATGTGATGGGTGGCTTCCGCACGCACTACCGCGCGATGGGTGTCGAGGGCAAGGCCCCCGCTCCGGGCATCGGTTTCGGCGGGCAGAAGTTCGCCTTCCACTACGCGCTGCCCGTCGATGCCAGCGGCGAGCTGCCGGATGGCCGGACGTTTGCCGATGTGCGCGAATTGAAGCGCCTCCTGCTGACGGATGAACGCGCCATCGCCCGCAACCTCGTGAAGCAGCTCGTCGTTTACGCCACCGGCGCCCCGGTGCGCTTCATCGATCGCCCCGCCGTGGAAAAGATTCTCGATCGCGCCGCGCCCGGGGGCTACGGTGTGCGCTCGCTGGTCCACGCGATCGTGCAGAGTGATTTGTTTCTGAACAAGTAGTCCGCCCCGCTCCTAAAGTTCCCCATGAAAACGCCCGCCGCCCGTCCGTCCCGCCCCGTGTCCGGTTCCTTCGTGTCCGCGCAGCGGGCGCTCTCGCGGCGGCAGTTTCTGCGCAGCGCGGGCGTGGTGATGTCGCTGCCCTGGCTCGATTCGATGCTGCCGGCTTTTGCGCGGGGCGAGACCGCCAAGGCGGCCACGGCCAAGCCGCGCCGGATGCTCGGCATCTGCAACAATCTCGGCCTGCTGCCCGATCAGTTTTTCCCGAAAAACGCCGGCCGCGGTTACGAACTCTCGCCGTATCTCGAGACGCTCAAGGCGCACCGCGACGACTTCACGGTGTTCAGCGGCGTGTGGCACCCGGATGTCGATGGCGGCCATCCCGCGGATATCTGTTTCCTCACCGCGGCGCCGCACCCCGGCAGCGGTGGTTTCCGCAACACCATCTCACTCGACCAATACATCGCCGAGCGCATCGGCCACGAGACGCGTTTCCCGTCGCTCACCCTCGGCGTGAATGTCCTCCAGGGCCAGCGCAGCCTCTCGTGGACCGGCTCCGGCGTGCTCATCCCGTGCGAGGAGAAACCGTCGGACGTGTTCCGGAAACTCTTCGTGCAGGGCACGCCGGCCGAGGTCGAGGCGCAGATGCGCAAGCTCGCGCAGGGCCAGAGCATCCTCGACGCCGTCGGCAGCCAGGCGAAGGATCTGCAACGCGGAGTCGGCGCGCGCGACCGGGACCGGCTCGACCAGTATTTCACCAGTGTGCGGGAGCTGGAGCAGCGCATGGAGATGTCGAAGGAATGGGAGCAGCGCCCCAAGCCCAAGGTCACCGCCTCCCTGCCGCTCGATCCCGCGAGCCCCAAGGCCTACATGGAAAAGGTCCGCCTGATGTATGACATGGCGCGCCTCGCCTTCCAGACCGACTCGACGCGCTCGATTTCGCTCCTGCTCGACAGCGTGAACTCGCCGACCCTCGAACTCGACGAGGAGCACAAGCTCACCGACGCCTACCACAACCTTTCCCACCACGGCCGCTCCGAGGCGAAAATCAGCCAGCTCAAGACCATCGACCAATGGCACATGAAGCTGCTCGCGGATCTGTTCAACGATCTGAAGGCCGTGAACGAGGGCGGCGACACGCTCTTCGAGCGCACGATGGTCCTCTACGGCTCCAATCTCGGCAACGCCAACACCCACGTTACGACGAACCTGCCGGTGCTCTTCGCCGGCGGCGGCTTCCGCCACGGCCAGCACCTCGCCTACGACACGACGCACAATTATCCGCTGCCGAATCTCTTCGTCTCGATGCTCCAGCGCATGGGCATCGAGTCCGACAAATTCGCGACCTCGACAGGCACGATGCGGGGCCTGGAGATGGCGAAGGGGTAGTCTTGCTTTGCAATGCTAAGAACCGGACGGAGGGTCGGTGAGTCCCGCATGGAGGAAGGCTTTCGCCTCCGGCCTTTCACCGCAGTATTCGTGCTCGCTTTCGCAGCGGCTGTCGTTGGGGGCTTGATTGCGACATTTGTTTTCGCCGACACCGCTTTTGAGCGATGGAACTATGGACTCCTGTGGTTTTCGGCCGCGGTGCTCCTCGGTGTAGTCTTGGCGGCGGTTGTGCGTAGAGAGGAAAGAGAGTCGTTTCCCTTGCTTGCGCGAAGAGCGCTTTGGGCGGTGCTGCTTTTGGGCTACTTTATCGGAATTTTTCTTGTGCTGCGGCTGATCAATTCACCGCTCGTGCCGCGACTGGAGGCATTCCGACTTGCGGTCGGTCTCGGTGTCATCGTTCAAGTGCCGTTCTACTCGTGGAGATTGCTCCGATATGAACGTGAGAGTTAGCAGCACTCGTGCGTTTCCAGTTCGGCCAGTGCGGTGAGGGTAAACGCTGCCGCGAAAATTCACGTGAGCTGGCGCATCGCGTGGGTGACGATCTTGGTGCCGAAAATAACCCAAGGCAGTGCGCACAGTGCGAACCCTGCATACGCGAAATTTTTCCGTTTTTCGTTGGCCGCCAATGAGAGCAATCCGGTCAGAATCCCGAGTCCGGAGAACGCCGCCATCAGCAGAAGAGGGCCACCGAACGTCATGCCGATGATAGGAATCATGACCATGGCACCTATCGCTAGCGCGCCGCATATGAGCGATGCTAACCAGCGGTGTTGCACGTCGTGGTGGAATTCCAAACTCATGGCTTTGATTTTCCGAAAGCCGCCCGCACATCGGGCTCGCTGACCGTCGTGCCGCGCCAGAATTGAATCGCCGTCTCGTTCCAACGCGCGAGCAGCACCTCCGCGCCCTCGGTCGCGAGGAAGCCGTATTCCAAGGCATTCGCGGCGGGACCGGATTTGGCGGGTTCAGTGAGGAGGGTCTTCGACTGGAATACGTCGAGGATTTTGAAGGCGCGGCCCTCGACCGAGACGGGCTGGCCTTTCTTTCTTCGCGCCGCCTCGACCGGCGGCAAGTGGGCGAGCGGCGGGATGAGCCGCAGGAGGTGCCACTCCTTGGAGCCGCCGCTGAGGCCGTTGATCAGCAGGGCGGGTTCGCCCGTGGCGCTGCGGAGCGCATATTCGCGGCGTGGGTGGCGCCCGGCAGGGGTGGCGATTTCGACGGCGGATTGCGCGGTGACGGTGAAGGGCTGCGCGCTGAGCGCGCCTTCGGCGCCGTTGACGGGCTGGAGCGTCGGAGCAAACGGCCGCACTGCGCCGGCCGGCGCCGCCGCCTTGCGCGCAAAGCACGAGTAGCCGGAGAAGGCGACAATCACACCGAGCGCCACGAGCACGAGCTTGGGAACCCAGCCGATGCCCGCTTTCGCGGGCACGGGTTCGCGCAGGCCGGAGTCGCCCGAGAAATTTGAAACCACGCCGGGCCGGCTCTTTGGCAGGTTGAAGGACTGCTCCACGACTGGCCCGGGCACATCCAGCCCCTCGTAGAACTCGATATCGTCGCCGGTCCAGCTCGCGACGAGCATGCGGTCGCCGGTGTCGGCGTTGAAATAGTGCGCGATGTCGCCGACCTCCACGCCCTCGGGGCCCTGGCCCTCGAGGCGGACGACGCGGGACTCGTCCGCGAGCGTGATGGCCACGGGCGTGCCGTCGAGGTTGACCTTGTCGCCGATACGCTTGGACGCCGCTTCGGCGGCGGTGAGCGCCCGTAGCGGGGTGAAGGGCCGAAAGAGCTTCCACTCGGGGCCGGCCTCGCCCGCCTCGAAGACCAGCGTGGCCGAGTTGCCGGAGCTATCCACGAGGTGAAATTCGTTCCAGAAATAATCCTCGCCGTCGATTTCGACGGCCAGGACGACGCGGCCGGCGACACGCACGCGCCAGCCGTTGAGCGTGCCGGTCGCGCCGATCCGCAGGGCGGAGGGATTCTCGTGTGCTGCGCTCATCGAAAAAAGTGCGGCACGAACCGGCTCAGGTTGCCCGTAATGCGCCGCGTGTCCTCGCGGAGGCCAAGTCCCGCCGGTTCATGATCGACGACCCAGACGCCGCAGACGGGACGGTGGCCGTCGAACTCCGGCAGGTTGGCCATCGCTTGGAAAATCGGTGCTCCGCCGCCATACGCGCCGTCGGTCTCCTCGATCGCGACACCACCGTCGAACAGCGCGACGTTGGCGCCCTCGCGGCTGAGCCTGGGCTTGCGCACGTAGCGCGGGCCGAGCGGGGCGGCGGTCTCGAAGGCGGGCAGCAAATTCGGATGGCCGGGAAACAGCTCCCACAGAATCGGGAGGAGCCCCTTATCCCGACATGCCGATAACTCCGACATGATCGAGAGGCGCGAAAGAGCTTTCGAGTAGACCACGGCACTCGGGGTGTCTGCGATATCGGGATTATCGGACGGCTTCGAGGAACAGCCTTGAGCTGCTTTCGTTGACGCA
>JAUYAK010000023.1 GCA_030693515.1 Opitutaceae bacterium | reverse complement strand
GTGCCGGCCGCGGGCGGCACGCTCGCGGTCGCGGCGCTGCGGGTGCATGCGGCGGCGCGCTTGCCGTCGGCCATGGTTCCGACGGCGTGGGTCGCGCTCGAGCAACTGCCACTCGACCGCAACCTGAAGGTCGATCGCAAGGCGCTGCCCGAGCCGATGCCCGAGCCGCGGACCGCGGTGCAAGGGGCGCCCCGCGACGAGCGCGAGCGTCAGCTCGCAGGGCTCTGGGCAGCGGTGCTGAAGACGGACGCAGTGGGCGTGGACGACGATTTTTTCGCGCTTGGTGGTGACTCGCTGCAAGCGATGGAGCTGGCCGCGCGCATCGCGGGCACGCTCGGCGTGGAGCTGCCGCCCGAGGCGATATTCCAGCATGCGACGGTCGCGCGGCTCGCGCGCCACCTCGCCGACCACCCGCACGAAGAAAACGCGCCTGCGCCCGCCCGCCACCGCGATGGCCCGCTGCCGCTCTCTTTTGCGCAGCAACGGCTGTGGTTCCTCGACCGCTTCGAGGGCGCGAGCATGGAGTATCACATCGCGCAGGCCGCGCGCATCCGCGGCCCGCTGGACCGCGCCGCGTTCGAGCGGGCGATCGCGGCGATCATCGCGCGGCACGACAGCCTGCGCACGCGCTTTCCCGCGGCGAAAGGCGCGCCGGTGCAGGAGATCGCGGCGACGATGCCATTCGCGCTGGCGTTCGCCGAGGCGGGCGAGGACGACGAGGCCACGGTCCACGCCACGTTGCGGCGATGGCGTGACGAGCCTTTTGAGCTGGAACGCGGGCCGTTATTTCGCGCGGCGCTGCTGCGTTTGGGTGAGCGCGACCATGTGCTGCTCTGCGTGTGGCACCACATCGTCGCGGACGGCTGGTCGGTGGGCGTGTTTAACCGCGAGCTGACGGCGCTCTACGCCGCGGCGGTGGCGGGAAAGGAAAACCCACTGCCGTCGCCCGGCGTGCAGTATGCCCGTTGGGCGGCCGCGCAGCGCGAGCGACTGGGCGGGGCGACGCTCGCGGCGCTGGCCGCGCACTGGTGCGAACGCCTGCGCGATGCGCCCGCACTGGAGCTGCCCCTCGATCACGTGCGCCCCCCGCGGCAGACCTTCGTCGGTGCGCGGCACGATTTCGCGGTGCCGGCCGACGCGGCGGCCCGCCTGCGCGCCCTCGCGGCCACGGAAAGCGCCACGCCGTTCATGGCGCTGCTCGCGGTTTTTAAAATCCTGCTCGCACGCGCCAGCGGGCAGGATGACGTGACCGTTGGCACGCCGATCGCGAACCGCAGCGAGCCCGCGTTGCACGGTGCGATCGGGCTCTTCACCGGCCTGCTCGTGCTGCGCACCGATCTCGCGGGGCGGCCCACGTTTCGCGAGGCACTGGCACGGGTGCGGCGCACGGCGGTGGACGCCTATGCGCATCAGGCGCTGCCTTTCGAGAAACTCGTCGAGGAGCTGAACCCGCCGCGCGATCTCGGCCGGCACCCTCTGTTCCACGTGCTCTTCGCCCTGCAAAACGCCGACGCGACGCCGCTGCAGCTCGCCGGAGCGACGGCCGAGCCGTGGCCGCTGACGACCGACTCGACCCACGTCGATCTCGAGTTGCACCTCACACCCGTGGGCGACACCTGGACGGCAACGCTTGTATTCAACACGGCGCTCTTCCTCCCTGCGACGATCGCACGGATGGCGGGGCATTTCCTCACGTTGCTCGATTCGTTGCTCACCGCGCCCGACCGCCCGGTGACTGACGCCGCGCTGCTCACGGACGCGGAGCGGCACGACTTGCTGGTGACGTGGAATGCGACGGCCGTGCCTGAGCCCGCCGATCCCGTGCTGCACCGCCTCGTCGCCGCGCAGGCCCGGCGGACCCCCGGCGCGATCGCGCTCGCGGACGGTGGGCAGACGCTCACGTATGCGCAGCTCGACGCGCGCGCGGACCGGCTTGCGGCGCGGCTGCGCACGCTGGGGGTGGGCGCGGAGGTGCGCGTTGGCGTCTGCCTTGCGCGCACGGCCGCGCTGCCCGTGGCGCTGCTCGCCGTGCTCAAGGCCGGCGGTGCCTTTGTGCCGCTCGACCCGCAGTTCCCGCCGGCGCGGCTCGCGCTCGTCCTCGAGGATGCGGCGGCTCCGGTGATCGTGGCGGAGCGGAGCTTCGCGGGCCTGTTCAAGGACTACGCGGGAAAAATTATCTGGGCCGACGACCCCGTGCCCGCCGCCCCGGCGCCCGGCGACACCGCCGGCCCGGCGAATGCAGCCTATGTGATCTACACCTCGGGCTCCACCGGCCGGCCCAAGGGCGTCGTGATCGAGCATCGCTCAGTCGTAAATGCGTTGGGCAGCTTACAGCGCGAGCCGGGGCTGGCGGCGGGTGACGTGTTCGTGGCGGGCACCACGGTGTCGTTCGACATCTCGGTTGCGGAACTTTTTCTCCCGCTGGTCTGCGGCGCACGGGTCGTCGTCGCGCCGGACGAGGCGCGCACCGATGGCCGCGCGCTTGCCGCGCTGCTCGACCGTTGCGGCGCGACGGTGTTTCAGGCGACGCCGGCCACGTGGAAACTCCTGTTGCAGGCCGGCTGGGCCGGGCGGCCCGGGCTGCGCGCCTGGGTAGGCGGCGAGGCGCTGCCCGCGGCGCTCGTGTCTGGCCTGCTCCCGCGCGTGAGCGAGCTGTGGAATCTCTACGGCCCCACCGAGACGACGATTTGGTCATTGCTCGCGCGCGTAGAGTCGGCCGAACGCATCGTGATCGGCCGGCCGCTGGCGAACACGCAGGTGCATGTCGTCGATGTGCAGATGCAGCCCGTGCCAGTCGGCGTCGCCGGCGAACTCGTGATTGGCGGCGCGGGCGTGGCGCGCGGCTACCTGCACCGCGAGGCACTGACGGCGGAGAAGTTTCTGCCCGATCCGTTTGCGGTCGCGCCGGGCGCGCGGCTCTACCGCACGGGCGACCGGTGCCGGCGGCTGGCGGGCGGCGAGATTGAGTTCCTCGGGCGCATGGACGCGCAGGTGAAGCTGCGCGGCTTCCGCATCGAGCTCGGCGAGATCGAGGCGGCGCTGCGGCGGCATGCGGATGTGCGCGACGCGGCGGCGGCGGTGCAGGAGGATGCGGCGGGCGAGCGGCACCTCGTCGCCTGCATCGTGCCGGCGGCGGAAGGCGCACCGGCAGCGGAGGCATTGCGGGAGTTTTTGCGGCGCACGCTGCCGGACTACATGGTGCCGGCGCAATTCGTGAGCGCCGCGGCCCTGCCGCTTACGCCCAACGGCAAGGTGAACCGCGCGGCGCTGCCGCGGCCGGACTTTGCGCCATGCGCAACGGCGACGGCCGACGCCGCCCCGCGCACCCTGATCGAGCTGCGGCTCTTGGAAGCATGGCGGCGGGTGTTTCGCAACGAGGCGATTGGGCGCGAGGACAACTTCTTCGCGCTCGGCGGCCACTCGCTGCTCGCGGCGGAGCTGGCCGTGGCGATGGAGGCTGCCGCGGGCCGGCGCGTGCCGATTGCAGCGCTGTTCCGGGCACCGACGGTCGCGGCGCTCGCCACCTTGCTTGAGGGGGAGGGCGGAGTGCCGATGGGGAGCGCACTCGTGCCGCTGCGGCCGGCGGGTGACAGGGCGCCTCTATTTTGCATTCACGGCTGGGGCGGCGACGTGTTTGGCTTCGCCGAACTCGCGCGAACATTTGGGGCGGGACGCCCGATTTTCGGGGTGCGGGCGAATGCTGCGGGCGGAAATGCAAGGCGGGCGCCGACGGTGGAGGAGATGGCGGACCGCTATGCGCGGGAAATTCGCGCGGTGTTTCCGACCGGGCCCTACCATCTGATCGGACACTCGGCGGGCGGCTGGATGGCGTATGGAGTCGCGATGGCGCTGCATCGGCTGGGCGGGCAAGTGGCGACGCTCGGCCTGCTCGACACCGAGCCGGCGTTTCCGCTGCCGTGGCACCTCCGCCTGCGGCTCATGCCGGCGGTCCTGGCGCGCCGCCTGGGAGTGCACTGGCGGGCGTGGCACCGGGTGCCCTGGCGCGAGCGCGGTGAATTCCTGCGCGATAAATGGCGGGCATTTCGCGGGCACGCGAAGTCCGGCGGTTTTGGCTCCAGGCCCAAAGGCGACCCGATCATGGAGGCGGTCGCGCGCTACCGGCCGGAAAAATATCCGGGCGATGTGACGCTGTTCGTCGTCGTCGGATCGCGCCTGACGCTGGTGCCGTTCTGGCGGAGCCTCGTGCGGCGTCGCGTCATGGTGTGCGCCGTGGCCGGCGCGCACGATTCCCTGATCGGTCCGGAGAACGCCGCGGGCTTTGCGCGCGTGCTGGCGCGGGTGATCGATGAAAACGAGCGCGCGATCGAGCGCGGGTGAGACGACGCGTGGCGGGCTCGGCGCTACCTGCGCCGACGTTCCCACATCGCGGGATCAATGAGCAGAGGGGTGCGGTCTCCGCGCAGGACGGCGAGCACGCCCTCGGCGGCGGCGACGTGGCTGCGGCGGCGGCCCTCGTCGGTGTAGGCCGCCATGTGGGGCGTCGCGATCACGCGCGGGTGGCGGAAGAGCGGATGATCGGCAGCGACGGGCTCGCGTTCCCACACGTCGAGCCCGGCACCTGCGAGTCGGCCGGCATCGAGCGCCGCCAGCACGGCGGCCTCGTTGATGAGCGGGCCGCGCGCGGTGTTGATCAGGATCGCGCCGGCCGGCAGGAGCGCGAGCTGAGCCGCGCCGATGAGTCCGCGCGTCGCGGGCGTGAGCGGCGCGTGGAGCGAGAGCACGCGCGCCTGGCGCAGGAGCTCGGAAAGATCGGCGCAGCGGGTCGCGCCCGCGGCCGCGATCGCCTCGGAGGAAACGAGCGGATCAAACACGCGCACGTCCATGCGGATCGCCCGGGCGATCTCGGTCACCCGGCGCGCGATGCGGCCGAAGCCGACGAGCCCGAGCGTCTTGCCCGCGAGGTCGAAGCCGAGCACGGTCGCGTCGACTTTCCACGCGCCGGCCTTGGAGTTGTGATCGGCGGTGGCGACACGGCGGGCGACGGCGAACATAAGCGCGATCGCAAATTCGGCGGTGGATTCCGTGGGTGCATCGGGCGTGTTGAGCGCGCAGACCCCGGCCGCGGAGGCGGCGGGCACATCGACATTGTCGTAGCCGATGCCCGTGCGCGCTATGACGCGCAGCCGCGGCGCAGCGGCGAAAGCCGCCGCGTCCCAGCTCCGCTGCACGCCGACGATGGCCGCATCCGCCGCGGCCGGTTCGCCCGGCACCGTGAACGCAGCGGGGATATTCGGCCCCGCGAGGCGCACGTGTGGGGTCAGGACCTCGAGCGCATCGGCGTGGAGCGGAACGTCGGTCCAAAGGAGGAGCAGGTCACGTGGCATTGCGAGAGTGATGGAACCCAAGTGCGCGGCATTTGTGGCGCAACGCGAAAACCACCAAGAAACGATCATTCCGTGTCTCGTCTGCCGGGAGGCAGGCGATGATTGCCGGCGTTAGTTGCGGGATTTTGATTCTCGGATGGAGGGCGAAATCTTGGCCCAAGGGCGGTGCAACTCTTCCGCGTTCGCTCATGGTTGGGATTTCCATCCGTCGCTCGGCCGGTGGAGTGGGTTTTGGCATTGCGATGATCCCGTTTCGCTCGTGGAAACGCTGAGTTTCGGGCTACGTAGGCTGCGCCGGAATTTATCAATAAATTCATTTGCCCGCGGGTTTCGCACGTGAAAACTAGGTTGATACCCCTAATGAAGACGGAAAAACAGATCGCTGTTTGGCTTGCGTTTTGCGTCTCAGTCGCGGCCCAGACCGGCTCGCCGGTAGTCGGCGGAGTGTGGGCGGGGAATGTGTCGCCCACCAGCGCCACTGTCGCCGGTCGGATCAACGAGAGCAATGTGCGCGTGCGTCTGGTCGTCAGTCCCAGCGAGTCTCTGACCGCGCCAATGTTCTCTGCGGCGGTAACGACTGCCTCGACGAGTGGCAACGCCGTGAAGCTCACCGTGCAGGGATTACAGCCGGACACCGACTATTTTTATGCGTTGGAAGTGCGCGGTGTCGTGCGCGCCGAGGCTAACGCCCGGGGTAAGTTCAGGACCTTTCCGCTGGGCCGTGCTTCCTTCCGGGTGGCTTTTGCCAGTTGCAGTGATTTCCGTTCGGGCAATCAGGGTGTCTTCGATGAAATCATCCGGGAAAAACCGCTGCTTTTCATCAACACGGGTGATCTCCACTACAGCGACACGAACTCGGTCCAGATCAATGACCACCGCGCCAACTACGATCAGGTTCTCGGGCATGCGAGCCAGGGGGTGTTCTACCGCAGCATGGCTATGGCCTACATGTGGGACGACCACGACTTCTGCGGGAACGACACCGACTCGACGGCCGCCGGCCGTGATGCCGCTCGCGCCGCCTATCGCGAGCGCGTGCCCCATTACCCGACTCCGGTCGCAGGCGGCACGATCGGGCAAGCGTTCACAGTCGGGCGGGTTCGGTTCATCATGACCGATCTGCGCAGCGCGGCTATGCCCGCCTCCCAGCGGGAGTCGGCCTCCAAAAGCCGCCTCGGCGCCGCGCAAAAAGCTTGGTTCAAGCAGGAACTGATCAGTGCGCGAGACAGTGGGTTTCCGCTGATTGTTTGGGTCTGCACGGTCCCGTGGATTTCGCCGGATGAGGTGGGCTCTGATACGTGGGGCGGCTACGCCACGGAGCGCAGGGAGTTGGCGGATTTCATCCGCGACAACCGCATCTCCAATCTGGTGCTTTTTTCCGGTGATATGCACGGCCTCGCCTATGACGATGGCACCAATTCGGATTACGCGACCGGCGGCGGCGCGCCCGTCACCGTGTTGCATAGCGCGGCACTTACTGAAAGGGGACTGGCCAAGGGCGGCCCCTACAGCGGCGGTCTCGTGACCGGCACCCAGCAATATGGGATTCTCGAAATCTACGACAACGGGGGAAGCAGCGTCGCGTGCCGCTTTCTTGGAACCAGGGCCGGTGAAGGCCGCAAGATCACGCAGATATTCAGCGGTTCTGCGGCCGGTTCGAATGCCCAAGCGATCGTCAACATCTCGACGCTGGCGCGGGTGACCTCAGATGATGGTGCGCTCATCTCGGGTTTCGTCATTTCCGGCTCATCGTCTCGAAACGTGCTCGTGCGGGCGGTTGGTCCGACGTTGTCGGCTTTCGGTGTGGCGGATGCGTTGGCCCTTCCGGTTCTCAAGGTCTTTCAGGGTGAACGGGTCGTTGCGTTCAACGAAGGGTGGGCTGGGGGAACAGCCGGGACGACCGGTGCTCTGCTCGAGGCGTTTGACCGCGCCGGAGCCTTCCGTCTCCTCGACGAAAGCAGTCGCGACGCCGCGGTTTTCCTCTCGCTGGCTCCGGGAGCGTATACCGTTCAGGTGAAAAGCGGCGACTCCACACCGGGTTCGACGCTCTTGGAAGTATACGACCTCCCGTAACGGACGTGTTTCTGCTGCGGGTGGGGTTAAACCACTAGATTTTGAGGAGGTTTGCGTTGGAGTAGCTGCCCGGCACCGCTTGGCGACGGTTGCGCTGCTTGTTTAGGGCCCCTCGGAGAGGGATTTTCACAGGTCTTTTCACCATCCCCGGATGGCGATTGCCGATGTAGTCGGTTGGCTCTGTCGGATTCCACCCATGACTTCCTTGGCGATACGCCTCCGCTTGCTGTTTGCGGTCCTAATTTTTCCTGCGCTGATGCGGGCGGATATCGTGATCAATGAGATCATGTATCATCCTTCGTCGGAGAGGATTTCTGAGGAGTATATCGAGTTGCACAACACCGGGACCAATCCGGTAAGCTTGGATCGCTGGAGCATTGTTCGCGGCGTATCCTATACGTTTCCAAACGTAACTATTGCGCCGGGCGGCTATCTCGTAGTGGCAGCGGATCGCGCGGTTTTTTCCGCGAAGTATCCGGCCGTGACCAATTTTGTGGCGGGGTGGACGGGCCGGCTTTCCAACTCGCGGGATTCCATCGTCCTGAAGGACGACCGGGGGATTACAATCGATCAGGTGGACTACGCCGATGATGGCGCGTGGTCCGTGCGCGAGCGGGACGATTTGGATTTTGGACATCGGGGTTGGCGCTGGCGCAGCCCGGCCGATGGCTACGGGAAGTCGCTGGAATTGATCAATGCGGCCTTCGACAACAACAGCGGTCAAAACTGGGGCGCGAGCGCGAAGGCCGAGGGCACCCCTGGTGAAGCGAATAGCATCGCGGCCTCGGACATCGCGCCGTTGGTGAGCGGCGTGCGGCATTTTCCGTTGGTTCCATCCAGCGACCAGACCGTGACGGTGAGCGCAGTGGTCATCGACGACCGCGGCGCGACGGTCGCGGTCACCGTCACCTATCGCAAGGACGGCTCGGCCGGCTGGACGACCGTGGCGATGTTCGACGACGGCGCGCACAATGACGGCCTCGCCGGCGATAACGTCTTTGGCGCGCGGCTCCCGGCCGAGGCAGACGGCAGCATCGTCGAATTCTACATCACAGCGACGGACGGAGGGCGTGCGCGCACGTGGCCGGCGCCGGCACTGAACAACGCGGCCCAAGGCGACCCCTTCGTCGCGGAACAGTCCCAAAACTGCCTCTATCAGGTGGACAACAAAGCTTACTTCGGGGCGATACCGCTTTACCGTTTGATTCTGAAGGCGGCCGACCGCGCCACACTTGCCAGCATCAACCTTGGCACCGGAAAGGACAGCCACGCTCGGTTCAACGCGACCTTCCTCACCATGGACGGCGTGCGCAAGGAATTGCGCTACCTGAGCGGAGTGCGGAATCGCGGCCACAACAGCGCCGACAAGCAGCCGCAGAGCTTCAACGTAACCATCCCGAACGATTCGCGTTGGAACGGCCGCACCGCGTTGAATCTCAATTCGCAATTCACCTATCTCCAGCTCCTGGGCAGCGCGTTCATGCGCCGCGCCGGCTTGACGGCACCGGAGTCGCGTCCGGTTCAGATTCGGGTGAATAATCTGGACCCAACCGGCGGCAGCACCGCGGCCCCAAGCTACGGCTTTTACGTCTGCAACGAGGTTCAGGATTCAGATTTCACGGACTACCATTTTCCGACGGATGCCAACGGCAACCTCTATGGCGTGCGGCGCGACGAATTGGGCCGTTATCAGGAAGGCGATTTCGCGCACCTAGCCCCTGCTGGGATCAACGGCGCCGATCCCTATCGGCCCGTTTATTTCAAGGGCACGAACGCTTCCGAGGACGAGTGGAGCGACCTGGTCGAATTGACGCGGTCGCTGGCCAAGGGACGCTCCACCACGCTCGTCGCCCCGCCCACTTGGGACGCCGACTATGTCGCGGCGGTTCAGGCGACGGTCGATGTGGACCAGTGGATGACGTGGTTTGCCGCCCAAATGCTGATCGGCAACGGAGAGACGAACCTTTCCAATGGGTATGGCGACGACTTTTCCTTCTACATCGGCGTCAAGGATCGTCGCGCCCGGCTCATCCCCTACGATTTGGACACAATCCTCGGCGGCGGTGACAGCCCGGCGAAAGCCACGGACGATCTCTTCCCGATGATCCGGCATGGATCAGAACGATTCGCGGCCCTCACCCCGACGGTGCTTTACCCGTTGCTGCGTCACCCGGCCTTCGGTCCGCTCTATTTCGCGAAACTTCAGCAGTTGCTCAGCGGTCCGCTTTCGATCGCAAACGTCAACGCCCTCGCGGATCAGGTCTTGTCCGGCGTCGTGGGTGCGTCGAGTGTCGGCCGGCGCAAGGAGTGGTATGCCGCGCGCCACGCCTACGTGAGCGACCTCGTGGGCGGGCGCCTGAGTGTCACGAGCGGCCCGGCGGTTGATGCGGCGACGGGGTATCCGCGGACCACGGTGGCGCGATGCGATCTCGTCGGAAAATCCGATCCGGCGCGCACTCAGGGCGTGAAGGTCAACGGCGTTGCCGCGAGCTACGTGCCATGGCGGGTGGCGACGGCCACGGCAGCGTCGAATAGCTACACGGTCGCAATCGGCGAGTGGTCGCTGGGGGATATCGTCCTTCAGCCCGGCATCAACCGCTTGCTCATCCAAGCCCACGATGCCGCAGGCAACGAGATTGAGCGCACCTACCATGAGGTGTGGTATGACGACGGCAGCGTCGCGAATGTCGCCGGCTCCATCGCTGCGGACACGACGTGGACGGCCGCCGGCGGTCCCTACCAGATCACTGCTCCAGTGACGGTCAACAACGGCGTGACGCTCACCATCGAGCCCGGTGCGTCCGTTTACCTGGCCGCCGGCGTTGGCCTCACGGTGGCCGCCGGTGGGCGCCTCCTCGCGGAGGGCACCGAGGCCAAGCCCATCTATTTTACCCGCGCTCCCGGGGCCACGACCAATGGCGGCACCCTCACAATCAACGGCGCAGCCGGTGCGCCGGAGACCCGTTTCCGCCACGTGTTCTTCAACTTTGGCGGCGCTCCGGCGGTGGTCTGTGCGGCCAATTCGAATGTCATCCTCGACTACTGCGAGTGGCTGCGCACGGATGTCGCCTACCTGCACCTCGACGGCGGCTCCTTCGTGGTGAGCAACTGCATCTTCCCCTCCGCCAGCGCGAACTCCTACTTCGAGGGAGTGCACGGGAAGGGCTCCACCCCAGCCGGCGGGCGCGCCATCATCCGCGACTCATTTTTCGGGAAGTGCCACAGCACGCCCGGCAATTACAACGACGTCATCGACTTCACCGGCGGCAACCGCCCCGGACCGATCCTCCAAGTCTACAACAACGTCTTCCTCGGATCGGACGACGACATCCTCGATCTCGATGGCACCGATGCGTGGATCGAGGGCAATATTTTCATGCATGTGCATCGGGTCAACTCGCCGGACTCCGCGAGCGCGGTGAGCAGCGGAGATGACAACGGCCGGACGTCCGAATTGACGCTGGTCGGAAATCTTTTCTACGACGTGGATCAGGCGGTGACCGCGAAGCAGGGCAACTTCGTGACCTTCCTCAACAACACCGTCGTCGATCAAAACTCGCGCGGCAGCGCGGAGCGGAGCGAGGACATCGCCAACCATCCCAACGTCTTTCTCCCGGCGGTCCTCAACGTCGCCGACCACGGCAGCCCGGGCGCGCGGGGGATGTATGTCGAAGGCAACCTCATCCACTCCGCCGAAAAACTCGTCCGCAATTACACCGGCGCGGAAGCTGTCACCTTCAACAACAACCTGCTTCCGCCCGACCTCGCCTGGTCCGGCCCCGGGAGCGGCAACACCAGCGCGGCCGCCCTCCTCAATGAGGTCGTCGTGGACGCCGCGACCGGCGCCTCAAACATCCCGACGCCGACCAAGGACAATTATCGTCGCGTCGCGCAGGAGATCCGGCGGCAGTTCGGCCTCGATCCGCGCTCACCCGCCCGCGGCACCGGGCCCAACGGCAGTGACAAGGGCGGCGTGCGCGCGCTCGGTGTTACCCTCGGTGGAGCGCCCAGCGGCACGACAAACGCCACCACGGCGACGGTGACCACCGGCACGCTGATGACGGGCTCCGGCATCCCCGCCGGTGCGAATCAATTTCCGGGCGGTGCCGGCTGGCCTCACTACAAGTGGCGGCTCGACGGCGGCGCGTGGAGCGGGGAGACGCCCACGACCACCCCCATCACGCTGACGGGACTCACCAACGGCACCCACACGCTTGAGGTCGTCGGAAAAAACGACGCCAACACTTTTCAGGATACCCCCGAACTCGGCCCCAACGCGCGAATCAGCAGCGCGACTTGGCGGGTGGACACGAGCTATGTCCCGCCTGCGCCCGCGGCGATCGTCCGCATCAATGAAGTGCTCGCGAGCAACGCCACGACCGCGAGCTTCGGCTCCGTGTTTCCTGACATCGTTGAGCTGGCAAATGTGGGCAACGCCCCGGCCGACCTCAGCGGTTGGGGCCTGACCGACAACGCGGCGCTTCCTTACAAATACACTTTTCCCGCTGGCACGACGCTCGCGCCCGGCGCGTTCCTCGTGGTCTATGCGAGCGGCAACGCGGCCGTGCCGGCGCCGCTAACCGGCTTTGCCCTCGGCGCGAGCGGCGATGATCTCACGCTCACACGCAGCGCCGCGGCCGGTGGCGGCATCGCCGACAAAGTGGCCTGGGGGCAACAAATCGCGGACTTTTCGATCGGCCGGCTGGCCAACGGCGCTTGGGGCTTGTGCCGACCCACCTTCGGGGCGGCCAACGCGCCGGCCGCGCAGTCGCCCGCGATCTCGGTGAGGATCAACGAATGGCTGGCCGACGCCAGCACGGCGCGCGGGGATGATTTCGTCGAACTGCACAACCCCGGTCCCTTTCCCGTGGACCTCGGCGGATATTTCCTCACGGACAATCCCGTCGGTTGGCCGACCCGCAGCCCGATCCCGCCGCTGACGTTCATCCGGGGTGGTGGTTATCTTGCGTTCACCGCGGACAACGATCCTTCCAAAGGGCCAAGTCATGCTGGGTTCCGCTTGTCGCCCGTGCAGGGGGAAATCGGTTTCGTTTCCCCCTCCCTCACCGTGATCGATCACGTCATTTACGGCCCGCAGCGCACGGATGTTTCGCAGGGCCGGGCTTCGGGCGGAGGCATCTTCTTTGTTTTGATGGTTCCGACACCCGGCGTCGTGAACTTTCGTCTCGACGCCGATTACGACGGCGACGGGCTGCCCGACATTTGGGAGATAGCCCACGGCTTCGATCCGACTGATCCTGCCGATGCCAGTCTTGATGCCGACGGTGATGGCCAGAGCAACCGGGCCGAATACATCGCTGGCACCAATCCCCGCGATCCAAGCGATTTTCGCATCCCGACGCCGGGCGGGAATCCCTTGGCGACAAGTCGGCTGATCAATATCTCGGTCCTCGCGTCGCTGATCGAAGGAGAGGTCATGGCCATCGGCACGGTGATCGGTGGCGCTGGCACCAGCGGGACCAAGGCCATAGTCGCGCGCGCCGCCGGACCCGCCCTGACCCAGTTCGGAGTGAGCGGCGTCTTGCCGGATCCAAAGATTGCGCTCATCGGCCAGGGCGGCGGTGCCCCGCTCGCGAGTAACGGAGATTGGGCCGGCGATCCGGCACTCAGCGCGGCCTTTGCCCGGGTGGGAGCGTTCCCCTATGGCGACCCCACGTCAAAGGATGCCGGCATTTCCCAACCTGCACTCGCTGCCGCCAATTACACGGTGCAGGTGAGCGACGCCGGCTCGGGCGCCGGCACGGTGATCGCGGAACTCTATGACGCGACCCCGGCGAGCGCATATGCCGCCGGCACGCCGCGCTTGATCAACGTCTCAGTGCTTAAGCGCATCGCCCCCGCGACGCCGCTGACTCTGGGCTTCGCGATTGAGGGCACGACGCACAAAACCGTGCTCGTGCGCGCCGTCGGGCCGACGCTCGGCCTCCAGCCATTCAACCTATCTGGCGCAATGGCCGATCCGAGTCTCCAGCTGTTTGACAACGCCACCGGTGCGAAAATCGGAGAAAACAACGACTGGGCCGGCGCCGCTGCGCTCAGCGCTTCCTTCGCCGCGGTGGGGGCCTTTGCCCTCGGCAGTTCCTCCAGCAAGGATGCCGTCTTGCTCGTGAACCTCGCGCCTGGTCGATACAGCGCGCAGGTCCGCAGTGCGGCCGCCAGCGAAGGCCTCGTCATCGTGGAAGTTTACGAGGTGCCTTGAGCCAGCGGCCCCTGGGCGTGGTCCGGAGTTTGCGGCGCGGGGTGGCGACGTGTCAGTCCGGCGCAACCGTAGCGACGCTGCAACGTCTCGCGTGCGCCGAGTAAAATCATCGAAACCTTTGACCTGCGTCGAAGCTTTGCAGAAATTTCCCGGTTGCCACCCGGGAGGCACCTCCTTCCCGACCACCTAATTTGATTAATCCCGTGTTGTTCTCAGAATTGCGACTTCTAGCTGCGCGCGTCGGCGCGGCGACCCTCATTGGTTTGGCCGCCGGATGCGATCGCAGCCCGTCGCCGTCGGCCGCGACCGCTCCTTCCACTCAGCCAGCCACGCCTGCGGTCGCCGCCAACACCGCGACTGCGACCGCCCCGGCCACACCGGTGCAACGCCGGCCTGCCGATGGCGAGCGTCCGCGGCAGAGCACGCTGGAGCGCGTGCCGGTCGAGACCGCCGCCATCGTGCGCGGCCCGATCTCGGCTTTTCTGCCCTTCAACACCACCCTCGAGACCGAGGCGATGGTGGACATCTTCCCCCAGACCACCGGGCAGGTGGAGGCGCTCCTCGTCGAGGAGGGCAAGATCGTGAAGGCCGGCGATCCGCTCCTGAAAATCGAGGACACCGAGATGCGCATCGATGCCGACGAGAGCCGCGCCAATTACGAGCAGCTCAAGCGCAACTTCTCCCGCTCCGAGGAACTCTTCGCTTCCAAGCTGATCAACAAGCAGGACCACGAAAACCAGAACTACCAGCTGGAGCAGGCCCGCCTCCGCTACGAGCGCGCGACGCTGCGCCACTCCTACACGACGGTCCGCGCGCCATTCGACGGGGTGATCGCCACCCGCGAGGCGCAGGTGGGCGCGCGGGTCGCCTCGGGCACCAAGCTCTTTTCGATGGTGAAGCTCGACGAGATCGTCGGCCGCGTGTTCGTGCCGGGTCGCTACCTATCGGTCGTCAAACTGGATCAGCCCGCCGTGGTGACCTCGGAGTTCCTGCCGGACCGCATCTTCAAGGGCTGGGTCAAGCGCATCAGCCCGGTGATCGATCCCAAGAGCGGCACCTTCAAGGTCACCGTGGGCGTGCGCGGCGAAAAGCCCGCGGAGCTGCCGCCGGGGCTGTTTGTGAACGTCCGCATCATCACCGAGACGCGCCCCGACGCCTTGCTCGTGCCCAAGCGCGCGATCGTTTACGAGGGCGGCGAACGTTATTTTTTCACCGTCACGAACGAGATCGCGTCGAAGCGCAAACTCCAGGCCGGCTACGAGGACCCGCAAAACATCGAGGCCATCGCAGGCGTCGAGCCCGGCACGCACGTCATCGTCGTTGGCCATGCCGGTTTGAAGGATGGCGCGGTGGTGCGGACCGTCAACGCCCTCGCGCCTGTTCCGATCCAGCCGGAGGCCGGACTCGCCAAGGAGCCGCCGGCCCCGGCCGCGGCCCCCCATAAAACCTGAGCGCGCGGCCTCGCCCCCTCTCGCCAGCCGCCGCATGAGCACACCTCCCGTCAAGTTCCGGGCCGAGGATTCATTCTACGCCTTCACGGTCCGCCGCCCTGTCTCGATCCTCATGGTCGTGCTGGCGGTGGTCGTCTTCGGCTGGGTCTCGAACCAGCGGCTCGCGCTCACGCTCATGCCCAACATGAGCTATCCCACGCTCACGGTGCGCACGGTCTATCCCGGCACCGCGCCCGAGGAGATGGAGAGCGTCGTATCCCGGCCGCTGGAGCAGCAGCTGGGCGTCATCCCCAAGCTCGTCTCCATCAGCTCCGTCTCGAAAGCCGGGCAGAGCGATGTGATGCTCGAGTTCCAGTGGAAGACCGACATGGATCTCGTCGCCCAGGAGGTCCGCGAGAAAATCGACCGGCTCCGCCTGCCCGAGGGCGCGCAGCGCCCGCTGCTCCTGCATTTTGATCCCTCGCTGGATCCGATTTTGCGCGTGGGGCTCGCCGGCCCGCAGTCGCTTTTCGAACTCCGCCACCTCGCGGAGCACGAGGTGAAGCGCCGGCTGGAGTCGCTCAACGGCGTCGCCGCCGTGCAGGTGAAGGGCGGCCTTGAGGAGCAGTTCCTCGTCGCCATCGACGAGAGCAAGCTCGCCCAGCTCCGCCTCGACATCACGCAGATCGGCCAGCGCCTCCAGTCGGGCAACGTCAACATGCCCGGCGGCAATCTCCGCGAGGGCCAGACGGAATACGTCATCCGCACGCTCAACGAATTCAAAACCATCGAGGAGATCGGCGCCCTCATCATCTCGCGCAGCAACAACGCCGTCGATATCCGCCTGCGCGACATCGCCACGGTCACGCGTTTTCACAAGGACCGCGATGTCATCACGCGCGTCAACGGCCGCGAGAGCGTCGAAATCGAAATCTTCAAGGAGGCCGACGCCAATATCGTCAAGGTCGCCGAGACCGTGCGCAACGCGCTCTTCGGCACGGCCGAGCAGCAGGCCTGGATTGCGCGCGACAAGGCCGGCGAGAACAGTCCTGCCGCCCTCGCGGCGCGCGAAAAGCGCGGCGCCTCCTCCGTCTTCGATATGAAGGTCGTCGCGAGCGGCAAGGGCGAAAGCAGCCGCTCCAGCAGCTCGAAGAAAACGGAGAAGGCCTCCGCGGGCTCGGCGCGTTCCCGCGCCGAGGCGGCTCAGCTTGAGTCCCGCAAGGCCGCCCTCGCCGAGGTGGAGCGCCTGCGGGCCGCCGCGCAGGAGCAAATCACGCGCCGGCAGATGACGGCCTTCATCGGCCAGCAGTTGCCGCCCGGCGCCACCGTCGAGCTGCTCGCCGATCAATCGGTCTTCATCAGCAAGTCCATCGATGAGGTGAAGAACAATGCCATCTCCGGCGCCATCATCGCGGTGATCGTGCTCTACCTGTTTCTGCGCAATCTCGTGCAGACCCTCATCATCGGCCTCAGCATCCCGATCTCGATTGTGGCGACCTTTGCGCCGATGCACATGGCCGGGGTCTCGCTCAACATCATCTCGCTGGGTGGCCTGGCGCTGGGCGTGGGCATGCTGGTGGACAACGCCATCGTCGTCCTTGAGAGCATTTTTCGTTGTCGCGAGGAGGGCGATGAGCTCCAGACCGCCGTCGTGCGCGGCACCCAGGAGGTCGGCATGGCGGTCGGGGCCTCCACGCTGACGACGGTCGCGGTCTTCCTGCCCATCGTCTTTGTCGAGGGCGTGGCGGGACAGGTGTTTGGCGACATGGCGCTCACGGTCGTGTTCTCGCTGCTCGCCTCGCTCGGCACCGCGCTGTTTTTGATTCCGATGCTCGCCTCGCGAAAGTTCGAGGCGCCGGCGACGGGCTGGCGCACGCAGACGAGCGCCTATCTGGGCTTCACGCCTGCGCCCGCGGGCGCGGGTGTCGCGCGGCAGCTCGGCCGCATCGCCGGGCTCGCAATGGGCCGGATCGCGTGGGTGCCTGTCCTGATCGTCGCCGTGGTGCTCAAGGCGTTGGCGGTCGTCGCTTTCCTGCTGCTCTGGCCGCTGCTCGCCGGGATTTCCCTTTTCGCGTGGCGCGGGATGCGCGCGTGGTGGCCGGCTTTTACGGCCTGGGCCACCGCCGACCGCCTCTGGCGGATCGAGGGCGCGCGGATATGGCCGGGGCTGCTTTCGTTTTCTGCTCCGGCCACGCTGGCCGCGGGTCTGGGCGGCACGTGGGGCTGGCTCACGGCGCGGCACTGGCGCTGGATCGGGCTGCTCGTGCTGCCGGCTCTCGCGGTGGGCGCGGTGCTGTATTTTTCGAAAGGGGTCACGGTGCCGCCGGTGGCGCAGATTTTTGGCGCCAGTGCCTCAGCCCTGCCACCGTTGAAGCCGCTGCATCTGTCCGTCTGGCATTGGCTCGTGGTGCAGCCGTGGTGGTGGCTGGTGATTCTCTTCGTGCCCGGCGCGGTGCCGCTAGCCTTCAGCCTCATGCGTGCGGTCGCCGAGGTCGTGCTGCGGCTGGTGGGCTCGATCGTGCTGGCGGCGCTGCTGGCGGTCGCAGTGCTGGTGCTGGGCGTCGGGCGACTTGCCGCCGTGCTGGGTGGCTCGGCGGCGGGCCGCGGGCTCGACGGCTTCGAGCGCCTGTTCCAACGCCTGCAACGGTTCTATCCGCGCCTCATCGCCGTGGCTCTGCGGCGGCGCCATGCCGTGCTGGGCGGCTCAGTGGCGGCGTTTCTCGTATGCTGGTTCGTCCTCGTGCCGCGCCTGGGCAAGGAGCTGATCCCGCAGGTGCACCAGGGTGAGTTCAACCTCGATGTCACGCTGCCCATCGGCACGCCGCTGGAACGCACGGCCGAGGTGGTCGCGCAGATCGACGATGCCGTGCGGGTGCAGCCGGAGGTCGAGCGCACCGCCCTCACCGTCGGCGCCGAGGAGGGCGCCAGCACCTCAATCTCGGCGGGCGAGCATACGGCGAGGCTCAGCGTGAAGTTGAAATCCGGCCTGCCGTCAGACGCGGAGCCGGACCTCATCGACCGCATCCGCGAGCGGTTTCGTGAGCTCCCGGCGGCCAAGATCGAGGTCTCCTATCCCACGCTGTTCAGTTTCCGCAGTCCCGTGGAGGTCGAGATTCGCGGCCATGATCTTGTGCTCCTCAAGCGCCTGAGCCGCGAGGCCGAGGCGCTGCTGGCCGAGACCGTGCCCGGGCTCGTCGATGTGCGCTCCAGCCTCCAGAGCGGCCACCCGGAGATCCAAGTCGTCTACAAGCGCGATCGGCTCGCGGAGTATGGCCTCAATCTCCGCAGCGTCGCCGATCTCGTGCGTAACAAGGTCCAGGGCCGCACGGCGACGGAGTTCCGCAAGGAGGACCAGATGATCGACATCGTAGTGCGGCTGCGCGAACAGGACCGCCTTGGCATCGAGGAACTGCGCAACTTGATCGTGAACCCCTCCGGCAGCGTGCCCATCCCGCTCGCGGTCGTGGCCGACCTCACGATCAACGAGGGCCCGAGCGAGATCCGCCGCGTGGATCAGCAGCGCACCGCGCTCATCACGGCCAATCTCCGCGACGCCGATCTCTCGACGGTGTCGCGCGACATCGTGACGGCGCTCGACGGTCTGGAATTTCCCGCCGGGTTCACCTACGTTGTCGCCGGCCAGAACAAGGAGATGCAGACCTCGCTCAACAGCCTGCTGCTGGCCTTCGCGCTCGCGCTGTTCCTCGTCTATATCGTCATGGCGAGCCAGTTTGAGTCGCTGCTCCAGCCGCTCCTCATCATGGCCACGGTGCCGCTCGCGCTGGTCGGTGTCATCATCGCGCTGTGGATCGCCGGCATTCCGATCAGCATCATGGTGTTTCTCGGCCTTATCATCCTCGCCGGCATTGTGGTGAACAACGCGATCGTCCTCATCGACTACATCAACACCCTGCGCGACCGCGGACTGGCGCTTGAGACGGCCATCACCGAGGCCGGGCGCGCGCGCCTGCGGCCCATTTTGATGACAACGCTGACCACGGTGCTCGGCCTCGTGCCGATGGCGCTCGGCTTGGGCGAGGGCGCTGAAATCCGCGCGCCGATGGCCGTCACCGTGGTCGTGGGCCTCAGCGCCTCGACGCTGCTGACGCTCGTCGTCATCCCGACCCTTTACTACCTCTTCCCCGGTCAGCGTGGTTCCGCGCCAGTCGAAGCCATGGCCCCGACCGGCCAACCCGTGCCGCTCGCCAAATGAGCGCGCCCGCCGCCATGCCCCCGCCTGCGCCCGCGCCGCGCGAGCCCGCCGCGTATCGCATCCCGCGCTTCGCGGTGTCGCGGCCTGTGACGGTCGTGATGATCCTGGCGACCATCCTCGTGGTGGGCTTCATCGCGCTGCGCCGGATCCCGCTCGCGCTCTACCCGGAGGGCTACGAGGGCAACCAGCTCAGCATCTTCACGCGCTACCCCAACGCCTCGCCGCGCGATGTGGAGGAGAAGGTGACCCGCAAGATCGAGGACATCATCGGCACCGTGCCGAACGTGAAGCGCCTGACCAGCTACTCCTACAACGGCTACAGCAACGTGCGCGTCGAGTTCCAGACCGGCACCAACCTGCGCGCCTCCTACGCGCTGCTCACCGATCGCATGGACCGGGTGAAACCGCTCCTGCCGGATGAAATCGATCGCATCGATGTGCGGCGCTACGACCAGAACGACGCGCCGATGATGAACCTCGTCGCCTCGATCCCGCCGGGCATGGACGACGCGGCGTTCCGGCTCGAGCACTACATGAAGCCGGTGCTGCAGCGCATCGAGGGCGTGGGCAACGTCGAGATCTGGGGCACGCAGTCGCGCGAGATTCAGGTCGAACTGATCGATGAGCGCCTGCGCAGCCATCGCATCGATGTGGGCACGATGCTCGCCCTGCTGCGCAACCAGAACTTCGCCATCTCGGGCGGCTGGGTGATGGACGGCGGCCGCAAGATTTACGTGCGATCGATGGGGCGCTTCCAGTCCGTCGAGGATATCGCCGCGATCATCATCGATCCGGAGCGGCGGCTGCGGCTGAGCGATGTCGCCCGGGTGCAGCTCCGGCCCCCGCGCCGCGAAACGGTCTATCGCGTGGACCGCCAGCCGGCGATCGGCATCCAGATCACGCGCGATTCGACCGGCAACATCGAGCGCATCAGCCGCGAGGTGCGCGCGGCGATCGCCGAACTCCCCAAGCTGCCTCAGCTCGCTGGCATGCAGTTCAACGTGTTCTTCGACCAGGGTGTGCAGGTTCGCCAATCGATCGACAATCTCGCCGACACCGGGCTGTGGGGCGGCATGTTTGCCGCGCTGATCATCTACCTCTTCCTGCGCGCACCGCGGATGACGGGCATCCTGACCCTGTCGATCCCGCTGTCGCTGCTCTGCACCATCGTCGCGCTGTTTTTCAGCGGCTGGTCGCTCAACATCGCCACGATGATGGGGCTGATGCTCGCCACCGGCATGGTCGTGGACAATTCGATCGTGATCGTGGAGAACATCTACCGGTTGCGGCAGGAAGGCGTGGAGGCGACGCGGGCCTCCATTGTCGGCGCTGGCGAGGTCGGGCTTGCGGTGGTGATGTCCACGTTCACGTCCATCGTGGTCTTTCTGCCGCTCATCCTGATGCAGGGCGGGGGCGATTTCTCGTTCTGGATGCTCCGGCTCGGCTTGCCGGTGATTGTTTCACTGGTCGCGTCGCTTTTCATCGCTTTGATTTTTGTGCCGCTGGCGGCGCAGCGGCTCTCGCGCGGCCGGCAGCATCCGGAGCTGCGCGCCGTGGGCTGGGCGCGGGACCGCTATGCCGTCGCCCTGCGCTGGGTGCTGACGCACCGCATCGAGTCACTCGTCGTCGTGGGCGCCCTGATGTGGACGCTGCCCTATGCCCACTCGAAGCTGCGCATGCCGACCGGCGGATTCGGCGGCAGTGGCGAGACCACCATGTATTTCATGTTTGAGCTGCCCTCGGGGGGCACGCTGGAACGGGCCGAGGCCTTTTTCCTGGAGGTCGAGGGGTTCCTCGCCGCCAACGCCGCGCGCTACAACTTCGACCGCGTCGAGACGCGGTTCACCTACAACAACGGCCGCATCCAGATCCGGTTGCGCGACAACACCCGCACCCAGTGGTATGCGAGCGCGTGGGACTCGTTCGTGCGCACTGACCTCGCGCGCCGGGTGCAGGGCCTTTTCGGGCTGGAGCCCAAGCCCGGTCCGATGGACCGCAACGACATCGAAGCGGACTTTCGCGAGAAGTTCAAACTGCCGGCCGGCATCGTCCAGCGCGGCCGCTCCACGGGCGGCGGCGGGGTGCAGGATGCCGGCATGTCGATCAATCTTTACGGGGAAGACACCGGCACGCTCCTCCAGATCGCGGAGGAGGCGATGCAGCGCCTCCGCGGCATCCCAGGTCTGGTGGGCGTGGACATCGACAGCGAACGCGGCGGCCAGGAGCTGCAGGTGCAGCTCGATCGGGACCGCGCGCGGCGCCTCGGCGTGGACCCGCGGGCGGTCTCCAGTGGCATCGGCTACTCGATGCGCGGCCAGGAGGTCGGCCGTTTCCCCGGGGCGGACGGCCGCGAGCTGCGCATCTTTGCCCAGCTCGGCGAGGCCGACCGCGCGGGGTTGGACGATGTGCGGGGCATGACTTTCCGCACCGACGCGGGCATCGAGGTGCCGCTCGAGTCGATCGCTGATCTGCGCGTTTCGCGCACGCTGGGCTCGATCCGGCGCGAGGCCCGGCAGACGATGTTGCAAATTACGGCCAAGGCTCCGCGCGCGGACTCGCGCCGGCTGTTCGAGGCGGTGGACAAGGCGATGGCGGATTTCGAGATGCCCCGCGGCTACCGCTGGGACAAGGGCCGCGAGTTCCGCGACATTTCGGAACAGGACAAGGCGATGCGCTTCGCCGGCGCGCTCGCGATCGTGTTCGTGTTTCTGCTGATGGGGCTGCTCTTCGAGTCGTTCGTGCTGCCACTGGCGGTCATCATCGCGGTGCCGTTCGCCTACCTCGGGGTGGTGTGGACACTCTATCTCACCGAGACGCCGCTCGACATGATGGCGCGCATCGGCCTCGTGATTCTGGTCGGCGTGGTGGTCAACAACGCGATCGTGCTCGTGGACATGGCGAACCGTCTGCGGGCCGAGGGCAAGGCGCGGTTCGAGGCGCTGGTGGAGGCCGGCCGCGCGCGCTTCCGCCCGATTCTGATGACCACGCTCACGACCGTCTGCGGCCTGATTCCGATGGCGCTCGGCACCTCGAAGGTCGTGGGCATGGCTTACGCGCCGCTCGGCCGCACGATGATCGGCGGCCTGCTCGCCTCGACGCTCCTGACTCTCGTGATCGTGCCGCTGCTTTACGCGCTGCTCGACGATCTGCGGGAGTTCACCGGCCGCATCTGGGCGTCGATATTTGCCAAGGACGCCGCGACCCCGGCCTCGGGCGGCGCCGCCGCGGGCGTGGGCCGGGCGAGTCGGGCGGAGTGAGGCGGCGAGGGGTGGGCGCGGGCTCAGCCGGTTTCCAGCATCAGCAACGTATGCGGATCGGTGGTGAGATCGGGCCGCGGATTCGGCACGAGGAGATCGTGACCTGCCGGGGTGGGGCGCCACAACGGCCGCAGGTGGGCGGGCTCGGGCCATGGGGCGCGTTCGCGGAGCGGCGCGGGCCGGGTGGGATCGGCGGGCCGGGTGGGATCGGCGGGCAGGGGGAGGGCGAGGAGCGTGGGCGATTTCATGGTGAGTGAGCGCCCGCTCACGGTGGCTTCCGGTGAGGCCAAAAAAAAGCCCCTCCGGTTTGGCACCGGAGGGGCAAAAGTCGTTTCGACGATTACGAGCCTCGCGGTGCGCCAGTAACGGCGGAAATAACGGCCACGACGGAGACGACGACCACGGAGGCGTGGGCGAAGCGCGAGGAAAGCGTCGTGGTGGCGAGGTTCATGGGAACGGCGGTGAAGAAGGCTGTTGGGCGGCGCCGAGTCAAGGCGCCGTTGCGGGCTTCATTTCTTCTTATTCGGAGCCTTGGGCAGAGGCTTGAGATCGAGATTGGCGGCCAGATCCGCGGGTGTGACCGTGGACGAGAAGCCGTCGCGCGGCACCTCCAGTTTGGCGAGCCAGAGGATGGCGTTGAGCACGAGGCGGCGGAAATCCTCCTGCGCCCAGTTGCTGTGGTAGTGCCCGCCGGTCGTGCCGAAGCCGCGGCCGCCGCCGGGGCGTTCGTAGGCCCAGGCCACGGTCTGGGGCTCGCCGCGCGCGACAGCGGCGCGGACGGTCGGGTTGCCGGCGTGGTGGCCGTCGGGCCGGCTCATGGTCGAGGCGTCGGGCACGGCGCTGAGAATCGGCGTGAGCCCGCGGCGGGCTTCGGCGAAGCGCAGATGAAAATACCACTCGTCGCGCATCGTGAAAGGCCGCACGCCGCGCGTGATGGGGTGATTGGGCAGGTTCGAGAAGGTGGCGTCCCAGTGCGGGTTGACCGACCAGTGAATCTCGAAGGCCGCGCCGACCCAGCGGAGAAACTCCTTCTGCCCCAGTTCGAGCGTGGGCTCGGTCGCGTAGTGGAGCAGGCCGAGGCCCGTGCCCCGCGCGAGCACGCGGTCGAGCTGCGCGAGGCGCTCACCCTGAAGGGCGATGTGCTTCGGGCCGCCGTCGCCGTAGATGACGATGGCGGCGGCGGCGGCGAGCTCGGCCTCGGCGGGCCAGACGTTGTTGAAAACGGCAGCGCTCAGACCGGTCTGGCCGGCCAGGCATTTCTCAAGCAGCCGCACTCCGGCATGGTGCTCGTGGTGGCCGGGGCCGTGGCTCGGCGCGCCGGCGATGAGGAGGACTTTTTTATCGGCCGCGGCTAGGCCGGGCGCGGTCAGGCTGGTGACGGCGGCGAAGAGGAAGAGGCGGGCAGCGAAGGAGGGGCGCATGGCGGCGATGGGAGGGAGGAAGCAACGCAGTGTCCGCCGCGGGCCGGGAGCTTGGCAACGGCGAAGCTCGGGGCGCGACATTGCATTTGACTCCGGCGCACGCGGGGAAGAAACGACGCGCAGCCCCATCCTCCCCATGCCTGCCTCATCTGTTTCCCGCCGCCAATTCCTCGCGCGCTCCGCCGCCGGTGCCGCCGCTGTCACGCTCGGCGCCGCACCTGCACCCGCGCGCGCCGCCGCGTCCGCCGCCAAGCCGATCCTGATGCATGCCGGGCACCAGCACGATCACTCGGAGACTACGCTGCGCGCGCTGGCGGCGTTTGGCGTCAAAAACATTTGCAGCGGAAAAGTCGGCAAGGCGGGTGAAGAGGCGTGGAGTGTCGACGGGCTCGTGCGCCTGCGGAAGCACGTCGAGTCGTTTGGCCTCAAGCTCGACTGCGTGCCGCTGCCGCTCAGCTCAAGCTACATCACCAAATCGGAGCACCCCGAGATCATGCTGGCCAAGGATCCCGAGCGCGATCGCACGCTCGAGCATTTTCGCCAGATGATCCGCAACTGCGGCAAGGCGGGCATTCCGATGGCGAAATACAACCTCACCTTCATCGGGGTGGTGCGCACCGAGCGCACGATCGGACGCGGCGGGGCGAGCCTGAGCACGTTCGACTACGCGCAGTCGAAGCAGGAGCCGCCGCTCACCGAGGCCGGCCGCATCACCGACGAGATTTACTGGGACCGCATCGGGTATTTTTTGAAAAAACTGGTGCCCGTGGCCGAGGAAGCGGGCGTCAGGATCGCCTGCCATCCGCAGGATCCGGCGATGCCGCCGGGCACGGGCTGGCGTGGCGTCAACACGGTGCTCGGTTCGCCGGCGGGCCTGCGCAAGTTTGTCGAGCTGCAGGCGAGCCCCTTTCATGGAATCAACTTCTGCCAGGGCACCGTGTGCGAGATGCTGGAGAAGCCGGGTGAGCAGATTTTCGACGTGATCCGCGAATTCGGGCGGCGCGGAAAAATCTTCAACGTCCATTTCCGCAACATTCGCGGCGGCTTCCTCAAGTTCTCCGAGACGATGCCCGACGACGGCGATGTGGACATGCTGCGCGCGCTGCGCACCTATCGCGAGGTCGGCTACGCGGGCATGATCATGCCGGATCACGTGCCGCAGATTCTGGGTGATCCGCTGGGGCAGAAGGCGTTCGCGTTCTGCTTTGGCTACATCCAGGCGCTGCTCCAGGCCCTGCGCGCCGAGGCGTAGGCACCGCCTTGCGGCCATCGCGTGCGGGACTGTCCGGCGCGCGGGGGATTGTTGGCGGGCGTGCCATGCCGCAGGGATGGCGCGTATCGTTGTTTCTTAATTCCTAATCCCCATGAAATTCACTCGCACCTTCACCGCGGCCGTCGCCGCGTTTGTTTTCTCAGCCGTCGCCGCCGTCGCGGCCGATTCTGTCGCCGGCACCTGGAAATGGACGCAGGCCGGCCGCCAAGGTGGCCAAGGCACCGAGCGCACGCTCATGCTTAAAGTCGATGGGGGCAAAGTCTCAGGCTCCATGAAGGGCTTCTCGATGGGCCAGTTCGAAGTGCCCGACACCGCGATCGGCGACGCTTCCTTCAAGGACGGCAAGCTCAGCTTCACGGTCACGACGGAGTTCAACGGCAACAAGCGCGTCTCGAAATACGAGGCCACGCTCGCAGGTGACAAACTCACCGGCACGGTCGAGGCACCGGGTCGCGACGGTGCGTCGGCCAAGCGCGAGTGGGTCGCATCGCGTGCGAAGTAGCCGTCGCTGAATTGATTTCCCCCGTCATCCCGCCCGCTTTGGGCGGGATTTTTTGTGGACGAACGAGAGGGACCCGGCCCGACTGTCCGGCTGACCGATTCGTTGCGGGGCGCGGATTCCAACCGTGCGCTGTGACCAGACGGCACCTCCCGCTTCGCCATGTCCGATTCGCCCTCTCGTCCCGCTTTTCCGCTCGCGCGCCGCCGTTGTGTAATCGTGGGCGTTGGCTCACGCAGCGGGCTATATCAGGACGCGATCGAGACCGTGCATGCTTCCGCGGCCGAATTGGTAGGCCTGTGCGATGCCAATGCCGGCCGGATCGAGGTCGCCCGGCGGCGTTCCTTGGCCAATGGCGCCCGTCCGGCGACGGGCTATGCCGCGGCCGATTTTGACCGCATGCTCGCGGAATGCCGGCCCGACACCGTCATTGTGACAACCCCGGACGCGACGCATGTCGATTTCGTCGTGCGAGCGATGGAGTCGGGTTGCGACGCCATTACGGAGAAGCCGATGGCGACCGATGCGGAGCAGTGCCGCCGTCTGTTGGAGGCGCGCCGCCGCACCGGGCGACAGTGTCGGGTGACATTCAACTACCGGTATTCGCCCGCCCGTTCGCAGGTGAAGGACTTGCTCATGGCGGGCACCATCGGCGATGTCCTCTCGGTCGATTTCCATTGGATGCTCAACACCCACCACGGGGCCGATTACTTCCGCCGCTGGCATGCGGAGAAAAAAAATTCCGGTGGCCTCTTTGTCCACAAGGCGACGCATCACTTCGATCTGGTCAATTGGTGGCTGGGGGCCGCGCCCGTGTCCGTGATGGCGACGGGCAAGCGGGAATTCTACACGCCGGCGACCGCCCGGCGGCTGGGCCTCGCGGGCGCGCATGAGCGCTGCCTCACCTGCCCCGAGGCTGACGCGTGCGCCTTCCGCCTCGATCTCGCGGGGAATGACGTGCTGCGGGCGCTCTACCTGGAGACGGAGCGGCACGATGGCTACTGGCGCGACCGCTGCGTGTTTCGCCCGGGCATCGACATTGAGGACACGATGAACGCCCTCGTGACCTATGACACGGGCGCGACCCTGAGCTACTCGCTCAATGCCTTCAACGCGTGGGAGGGCTACACCGTCGCCTTCAACGGCACGCTCGGCCGCATCGAGCACCGCGTGGTCGAGACGGTGTATGCCGACGGTGTCGAGTCGGCGCCCGGGGGCGATACGCAGCCAGCCGTGACGACGCGGGTGGTGCCGCTGCGTGGCGCGGGCTACGAAGTCGAGCCCTGGACCGCGGCGGGTGGCCACGGCGGGGGCGATCGGCTGATGCTGGAGGATATTTTTAGCGCCGTGCCCGCTCCCGACAAATACCTGCGCGCCGCCGACGAGCGGGCGGGAGCCTGCTCCGTTCTGGTCGGCATTGCCGCCAATCGCAGCCTCGCGAGCGGCGCACGCGTCGCTCTCGCGGATCTCATCGGGCCGCTGCCGCGCCCCGATCATGCGCCGATGCCTACGCGCCGCGATTCGCTGCCGATGCCTGCGCTGGCGCGCGGGTGATGTCCGCGATGGGTGGTCGAGCCGGGCGTTGCCAGCGGCCGGAGAACGGCTAACGCTCGTCGTCATGAGAATGCTGCTGCGCCCCGCCGTCGCCCTTGTCGCGGTCTGTCTGCTGCCCCTGACCGCCTACGCCGATCCCTCGGGCAACTGGACCTGGACACAGACCCTTCGGTCCGGCGTCGTGCGCGAAGCGCGGCTCACCTTGGTTCTTAAAGGCAAGCGTGTCGTCGGCGGCCTCACCTCGCCGGGCCCCCGGGGCGAACACATCTATGCCGACTTGGTGGACGGGACCTTCGACGGTGACATCGTGGCCTTCAGCGTCGTGCGCGACATCAACGGCCAAAAGATGACCTCCAAGTATCGCGGCAAGCTTCTCGGCCCGTTCATCAACGGCACGATCGAGGAGCCGGGTGTCACGGGCCTTATGATCACGCGCGAATGGTCGGCAAAGCGTGTGATGTAGCCGAGGCGAAGCCTCGCCACCTTGCCGCGACGGCCGACGCCTACTTCAGCAACTCAGCGAGCGGCGCCTTGATGGCATCGGCCCAGATCTCATAGCCGAGTTCGCCAGGGTGCAGAAAATCCGGCATGAATTCCTTGGGCAGCGCGCCCGTGGCGGTGAGGAAACGGGGGCCGAGGTCGAGGTAGTGCACCGTTTTGCGGTCGGCGAGCTTGGCGATGACGGCGTTGATCTCGGCGATCTGGCGGCGCTGCGGGTGATCGGGCTTCTCGCCGCGGGGGAAGATGCCGAGGAGGAGAATCTTCGCCTGGGGCAGCGCGGTGCGCAGTTTCTTCACGATCGCAGTCACGCCCTCGGCGGTCTCGGCCGGGGTGTTGCGCACGGTTTTGCCGTCGCGCTCGAAGCCCGTGTTGTTCGTGCCGATCATGAGGACGACGACCTTCGGCGAAATGCCCTCCAGCTCGCCGTTCTCCAGCCGCCAGAGCACGTGCTGCGTGCGGTCGCCACTGATGCCGAAATTGGCGGCCTTGAGCGGCGCAAAGTGCTGATCCCAGATTTTCTTTCCGCCGGACTTCTTGTCCTCGCGCCGCCAGAAATCAGTGATCGAGTCGCCGACGAAGAGCACCTCGACGCCACCTTGCTTCGCGAGGGCGACGAACTCCTCGTGGCGTTTCACCCAGCCGGCGTCGCGCGGACGCGGCTCGGTGGCCGGCTCCGCCTGCGCCAGCGTCGCGGCGATCCAGAGGATCGCGGGGGCAAGCACGACACGGAAGGGGAACGCGCGCGAGGTCATCGGGTGGGGCAAGCCTCAGAAGTTGAACTGATCGATGTTACCCTTGTTGAAGGCGAACGGCTTTCCAAGGAGGATGTTGTCGCCTTGGATCGCGAAGGTGCCGAGCGAGCCGGCCTTGAAGGATTTCGCGCCGGGCTTGAGCTCGCCCTTGGCCAGGGCCACACCGGCGTAAATCGTGAGATACCCGAGATCCCCGGTGTTCCAGAGGATGACGGTGTCGGTCACGCCTTCGTGGACGTAGCGCTTGTTCTCGTTGGGCAGGCCGAGGCCGATGACCTTCACCTGGCCGGTCTTGCCCGCTTGTTTCACGGCCTCGGCCGCCCCGGGCACGCCGGGTGAGCAGATGGCCATGATGAGTTTCAGATTGGGGTTGGCGCTCATCATCGCGGTGGCTTCGGACTGGGCCTTGTCCTTCAGGTCGTCGCAGGGCCGGACGGCGACGAGCTTCATCTTGGGATATTTTTCCTTCAGGCGCGCCTCGATATGCTTCTGCCACTCGCGCTGGTTGGCAGCGGTGAGGGTGGCCACGATCATCGAGAATTCGCCCTCGCCATTGAGGAGGCGCGCGGCCTCGTCCATGAGCGCTTGGCCGATGCCCTCGGGCGTGGCTTGATTCACGAAAAACGAGCGGGCGTCGGGCATCGCGTCGGCATCGTAGGTCACGACCTTGATGCCTTGCTTCTGCGCCTTGCGCAGCGCGGTGGAGATGCCCTCGCGATTCTCGGCGGCGACCGCGATCACATCCACGCCGAGCGTGATCCAGTTTTCGACGATTTCGTTCTGCTTGGCGGCATTGGAATCGGTCGGGCCGTCGAAGAGGAGTTCGACGCCGAGTTCCTTGGCGGCCTTTTCGGCGCCGGCCTTGCAGGAGATGAAGTAGGCGTTGCCTTTCGACTTGGGGAGGAAGGCGACGATGAGTTTCGACGAAGCGGCGGCGGCAAACGCGCCGCTGGCCAAGGCAAGCGCCAGCGTGGCGGCGAGGAGGGGACGGAGGAGGGATTTCATGCGGGTGAAGGCGGGGTGGAAGAGGCTATCGCGGGGGCGGCCGGAGGCGGGCGCCGCTGCGCCCACAGTCGTGGCAAAACGCCCGCCGTCAACGCGAGCAGCAACAAAGCGCCGGTCAGCAGACCGGCCATTTCCTCGGCGGCGTTCATGCGCATCACCACCGGCAGCGAGGCGAGGCCGTTTTTCAGGACCGCGATGGCGGCGACGCCCAGCAGCGTGCCATGGACGCTGCCGGTGCCGCCAAAGATGCTCGTGCCGCCGAGCACGACCGCGGTGATGGCGAAGAGTTCGTAGCCCATGCCGGCGTCGGCCTTGGCCTGCCCGAGCCGCGCCGTGTAGATGATGGCGGCGAGCGCCGCGATCAGGCCCGCGAGGATGTAGGCGAGTGCGACCCGGCGATTTACGGGCAGCCCCGCGTAGCGCGCGCCATCGGGCGCAAATCCGATCGCGCGGAACGAGCGACCAAACGTCATCCGGTGCACGAGCACCCACACGCCGGCCGCGACGGCGAAAAACAGCCACGCCTGCGTCGGCAGCCCGAGCCACCGCTCTTGCCCCAAGAAGAGAAAGCTCTCCGGAAAATTGGTGTAGGTGGCGGAGCCGCGCGTGATCGCCTCGGCGAGCCCGCGGAACAGCGAATAGGTGCCGAGCGTCACGATGAGCGGAGGCAGGCGCAGCGTGGTGATGAGCGCGGCATTGAGCGCCCCGCCGAGCGCGCCGCACCCGAGCGCGAGCGCCGCCGCGAGCGGGATCGGCATGCCGGCATCGTGCCAAAATTTGCCGAACAGAATCGCACAGAGCCCCAGCAGCGAGGCCACCGAGAGATCGATGCCCGCCGTGATGATCACCGGTGTGAGGGCGAGGGCGAGCAGGCCGATTTCGCACGAATGTCGGAGAATATCGAACTGCCGGTCGAGCGTCCCAAAGCCGACCACGATGCCACGGCGGTTGGTGGTCGTGCCGGCGAAATAGAAAAACAGCCACTCCGCGATCAGCACGTAGAGGAGCAGCATCTCGTGGCGGAGAAGCAGGGCTTTCCAGTGCGGGGAAGATGAAGGCGGCGAACTCATCGAGCAGAAAACCAACCACGGATTACACGGATGAACACGGATGAATCCAAGTTGCCTGTCATTCTGAGCGGAGCGAAGAATCCACTGGGATATTCGCATCGCGCAAAGCTATCGCATCTCCTGCTGGATTCGTCGCTCCGCCCAGAATGAGAAGCCTCGGTTGTTTGGCCTTTATCCGTGTTCATCCGTGTAATCCGTGGTTGCTCAGTTTTGCTTCCGTTGCCTCACCCCATCCGCCACGACCGCGAGCAAAATGATCGCGCCCTGGATCGCCTTTTCCCAATAGGCCTCGATGCGCAGGTGGGTCAGCGCCGGGGCGACGCAGGCGAGCAGCAGCAGCCCGGCGAAAGCGCCCCAGAGATTCCCGCGTCCGCCCGAGATGGCGACACCGCCGACGACCACGGCCGCGATGACTTTCAGCTCAAGGCCCATGCCGGAGAGAGGCTGCACTTGGGGCGACTGCACGATGTTCATCATCGCGGCCAGTCCGGTGAGCGCACCGATGAAAACGAAAACGGCAAACGTCACGCGCTGCGGCCGGATGCCGGCGAGTCGGGCCGCCTCCGCCTCGGTGCCGACGGCATACACAAACCGTCCGGCCGCCAAGTGGCGCAACGCGAGGCCCAGCCCCACAAGCAGCGCCAGGGCGGAACCGACCAGCAGCCATTGTCCGGTGGCCTGCGGCAGGCCGAACCACTGCACGGCGTCGGGCATGTTCACAAACTCGCCCTGTCGCACGAGATTCAAGCCCTGCCGCAGCGCGACCATTGTCGCGAGCGTGACGACAATCGACGGCAGCCTGAGGCCCGCGACGAGCAGGCCGTTCAGGGCGCCGAGCGCCGCGCCGAGCGCCGCCGCCACCGGCAGCACGAGGAGCAGCGGCCAGCCGCGCGCCGCGAGCAGCCCGGCGCACACGCTCACCACCGAGAACATGGAGCCGACCGAGATGTCGATCTGCCGGCAGATGATCACGACCGCCATGCCGCAGGCGACGACGAGCGTCGGTGCCTCGCGCGTCGCGAGTGAGAGCAGCGGCTGCGGCTGAAAAAACGCCGGGGCAAACAAGGCCATCGCGATCAGCACGACGGCAAGGGCCCCCACGACGGAGAGTTCGCGGAAGTGGCGGCTCATCCTGCGGTCTCCTCCTGGCCCAGCGCCGCCGCCATCACGGTGTGCGGATCGGCCGTTCCTGGGAGCATCGCGGTGATGGTCCCGCCGCGCATCACGCCGATGCGGTCGCTCATGCCGATCACCTCGGGCAGATCGCTCGAGATGAGCAGCACGGCGAGACCCTCCTTGGCGAGGCGGCGGACGATCTTGTGGATTTCGCTCTTGGCGCCGACGTCCACGCCCTGCGTGGGTTCGTCGAGGATGAGAACTTTGGGCTTCGTCGCGAGCCAGCGGGCGAGGGAGACTTTTTGCTGATTGCCGCCGGAAAGGCTGCCGCCGGGCGCGTCCGGTCCGGTGCATTTCACGGCCAGGTCACGGATGTAATCGAGCGCCAGTGAGCGCTCGGCGCCGAAGCGCAGCCAGGCGCCGCGAAACAACCGTCGGTGCACCGCCATTGTCATGTTGTGCGCGATGGGCATTTCCAGCACGACGCCGTGGCGCCGGCGATCCTCGGGCACGTAGGCGATCCCGAGGGCGACGGCTTCCTGTGGGGAACGCAGCGTGACGCGCTGGCCGTGGAGCAAGATTTCTCCCGTGTCCGCCGGCGTGAGGCCGAAGAGCACGCGCGCCAGCTCGGTGCGGCCCGCGCCGACGAGCCCCGCGAGACCCACGATTTCGCCCGCGCGCACGTCGAGCGTCACGTCGCGCACGCCTGAGGCCGTGCAGCCCACGCCGCGCAGCGCGAGCACGACCGCGCCGGGCGCCGCTTCGCTGGGCGGATAGATCTGCGCGACCTCGCGGCCGACCATCAGGCGGATGAGCCCCGCCTCGTCCATCGCGGCCACGGGGTGCGTGCCCACGCTCTCGCCGTCGCGCAGGACCGTCACGCGATCGGCCAGAGCAAAAATTTCTTCCAGCCGGTGCGAAATATAGATGACGCCGACACCGTTTTTCCGCAGGTCGCGCACGACGCCGAAAAGCAGGTGCTGCTCCTGATGCGTGAGCGAGGCGGTCGGCTCGTCCATGATCACGATGCGCGCGCCCGAGCCGAGCGCGCAGGCGATCTCGACGAGCTGCTGCTCGGGCATCGAGAGCGAGTGCACCTCAGCCTCCGGCGAAATCGCGGCTCCGATGCGGCGCAGGAGGTCCTGCGCGCACTCGCGCCGGGCGCGCCAGCCGACGGTGCGAAAGGCGCCGCCGCGCTCGAGGCGCAGCGCGATGTTTTCCGCCACGCTGAGATCGGGGAAGAGAGCCGGCTGCTGATAGACGCACGCGATCCCGAGCGCCTGCGCTGCGGCGGGCGTGAGGTCGGCGACCGGCTCACCGCCCACGGCGATGGTCCCGCCGTCCGGCTGGTGCGCGCCGGTGACAATCTTGATCAGCGTGCTTTTGCCGGCGCCATTTTCTCCGAGCAGGGCATGCACCTCACCGGCCTGCAGGTCGAAATCCACGCCACGCAGCGCCCGCGCTCCGCCGAATGATTTGGCGAGTTGGCGGAGCTGGAGGACAGGGGCGACGGGCATTGGGGCGACGGGAAAGGTCGAGAGCGGCCGGCGGTGCGGCGAGCGTCAAATGGTGCTGCCGGCTGACAGTCCGCCCTGAGTGTCCTCCAGCGCGCGCAGCGGCGCGAGGTCCGGATCGGTCCCCGCGAGCGCGCGGAAATTGGGATCGAGGGCGATGGCCCGATCGACGCGGCGTCGCGCCTCGGCGAGATCCCCGCGCTGGCAGGCGTAGCAGCCGAGGTTGAATTGAATCGTGGGCTCAGAAGGGTGAAGGGGTTCGGCTTCGAGCAGGATTTTTTCCGCTGCGGCCAACGTTTGGGACCGGCGGGTGGCGTAGGCCCAGGTGACCCAGGCGGAGGTCTCCGTGGGCGCGCGGCGCGCAAACTCGCCGGCCAGCACCGCGAGCGCTGGCCAGTCGCCCTGCTCTTGCCGCACGGCCACGCGCAACGCCAGCACCTCCAGCGCATCGCGTTCGGGCGCTGGGATGCGCTCCAGCTCGGCCGCCGCTTCCGCGACCATGCCGAGGCCGAGGTAGCCTTGCGCGTGGGAGAGGCGCCGTTTGGAATTCATCGCGCGCGAAGGGAAAGGCACGCGAGAGACGCGGTCAACGCGGGGGCGCGGGAGCCTGGGGCGGCGGCCGGGCCGGCGGGGGCAGCGGCGCATTCCACGCCTGCCAGGCGGCGTGCAGCTCGCGTGCGCGGACGGGCTCGGCGGCGGCGAGGTTGCGCGATTCGCCGGGGTCGGTGGCAAGATGGTAGAGCTCGGGCTTCCATTCGGGGGCGAGCATCAGGAGTTTCCAGTCACCGCGACGGAGGGCGGCGGCGGATTTGATTTTCCAGTAGAGCGTGTCGTGCGGTGCGCCGGCGCGTTGGCCCGTAAGAAACGGCATCAGATCCACGCCGTCGACCGCGGTCGTGGCGGGAATCGCGGCGCCGGCGGCCGCGCAGGCGGTGGGCAGGAGGTCATTGGCGATGACGGGATGCGACGAGGTCACGCCACCCTTGAACCGCGCGGGCCAGCGCACGATGAACGGCTCACGGATGCCGCCTTCGAGCAGCTCGGTCTTCGCGCCGCGCAACGGAGCGGTGGAGCCGACGATGAGTTGTTTCGGCCAATCCGGTTTCCAGCCTTCGATGTGCGGGCCACCCTTGGCGGGGCCGTTGTCGCTGAGGAAGACGACGAGCGTATTATCCTCGAGTTTCTGCGCGCGCAGGGCGTCGAGGACGCGGCCGACATTTTCGTCGAGGCCCGCAATCATCGACGAGTAGAGGCGCATCACCTCGTGCGGAAGATGGGCGAAGCGCGCTTGGTCGGAGCGGCGGCCGTGCCACGGGCTGTGGACGGAGTTGAAACTGACGAAGAGGAAAAACGGCTTCGCGGCGTGGCGCGCGATGAACTCGGCGGCATGTCGGCCCATGCGGTCGGGAAGGTATTCGTCGGAGTCGCGGTCGGGTCCCCAGCGGGCGACCTTGCCGGAGGCGAAGCCGGGGCTCTTGGTGGCGAGGCTGCCAGTGTAGTGGCCATCTTCCTGCGGAAAATAATCGGACTCCCACTCGATGAAGTCGTGCACTTCGTGGAAGACCTGCTCCGCCGGGCGGACGATGTTCCACTTGCCGACCAGGCCGGTGACGTAGCCCGCGTCCCGGAGCAACTCGGGCAGGAGGCGCTGCGAATCGGGGAGTTTGTGGGCGCTGCGGTCGTCGTTCCACGTCATGCCGAAACGCTGCGGATACGCGCCCGCCATGAGGCTCAGACGGCTCGGCGCGCAGGCGGGGCACGTGACGTAGCCATCGGTGAACCGCACACCCTCGCGCGCGAGACGGTCGATCTGCGGCGTGGGCACGTCCTTGCCGCCATAGCAGGAGACGTCGGCATAGCCGAGATCGTCGGCGAGGAAGATGACGATGTTGGGCCGGGCGGCGGTCGCGGCGGAGAGCGCACTGGCCGCGAACAGGACGCCGGGCAAAAGGAGACGGAGGGTTTTCATGCGCGGGCCGCTGGGAGACTCAGAGATGGCGGTCGAAGAAATCGAGGATGACGGGAACGTCGAACTCGTGGCCGCCCGCGTGCGCGTTGAACTGGAAGCGGTCGGCGACGCCGAGTTTCCGGTAGTAGGTTGCGGCGCGCTCCGCCTCGGTGCGGGCGCCGGTCATGGGATTTAAAGTGCCGTCCTGCTCGCCGATTTGGACGAGGCAGGGTCGCGGGCAAATCAGCGCGACGGCCTGAAAGTGGCCGAGGGCGCCGAAGAGTTCGCGGTCGGCGGCCGTGGCGGTGTCGGCCGCCGCTTTTTCGAGCAGCACTGCGGTGTCACGGAAATAGCCGGAGGGCGCGGCGACCTTGATGAACGGAGCCAGTGCGGTCGCATACATCGTGAAAAAACCACCCCACGAGAGCCCCGTCATCCCGACGCGCTGGGCGTCGATTTCCGGGCGGGTGCGCAGCAGCGTGCGCGTGCTCTCGATGATTTTGTGCAGCTCGAGCCCGATGATGCTCGTGCCGGCGAGGCGCAGCTTTTGGTCGAGCACTTCGCGACTCGCGCCGGGAATCGTCGGATCGCCGCTGAAACTGGAGCGCATCGCGAGGGCGGGGGCCCAGACGATGTAGCCGCGCCGCACGGCCTCGCGGCCGAACGAGCGGTAATTGATGCGCGTATCCAGATCGGCGATTGCCTCGGGGTTGCCGCCGCCGCCGTGCTGGGCGATGAGCAGCGGGGCTTTGCCGGTGGGCGGTAATTTCTTCGGGACGAGGTAGAGACCGTAGGCGTCCACGCTGTCGATGACTTCAATCCAGACGCGGAAGATCGTGCAGTCGGCGTCTTCGCCCACCTGAAGAAATTTCGTCACCCGGCCCTCGCGTGCGCCGGGAGGCGGTGTGCCATGGAACGCTTGGAGGCGATCGCGATACGGCTGCAGCGAACGCTCGTAGGCAGCGGGGCTGGAAAAATCAGGCTCGACCGCGCGGAGTGTTCGGTCGGCTTGCGTTTTCAGGAGCTGGTCCGCGTAGGCCTTGATTTGGAGATGCTGCTCCTGACGGTTGGGAAACGATTGGGCGAAAGGCTCGCGGTAAGGCGATGACACCGGCTTTTCCTGGGCGACACCCGTGGCGAACACCGCGAAGGCAGGCACGCAGCGGAGGATATTAAGCCGGGCGTTCATGGGGTGATCGTTTGGCTCGGCACGAGGCGCACGGGGCCGAATAGGCCGGACGCGAGCGGCTCAAGGTCCTTCCAGGGCTTGCGCTGGGAAACGAGGATGTTGGTGCGGGTGCGGCGGGGAATCGCGTCGCGGGCTTCGCCGACGAGGCGGTTTTGCCAGGGGTTGATCACTTCAACGATCAGTTCGTTTTCGCCGTTGCGCAACGCCTCGGTGCAATCGACCCGGAACGGTGGCGTCCAGAGCACACCGAGGGATTTTCCGTTGAGGAAAACTTCGCCGATGGTCCAGAGACGCCCGAGATCGAGGGCGATACGACGCCCCGGCGCGCGCCACCCGGCGGGGAGCGTGAAGGTTTTCCGGTAGGTGCCGGTGCCGGAGAAATAGCGGTGCTCGGCGGAGCCCGTCGCGGTCCACGGGCCGACCTCGGGTTGGGTCACGCGCGCGGGCGCGCCCAGCGGCGAGGCGAAGTCGATGGTCCAGTCGCGATCGAGCGCGAGCGGGGCGGGGAGGCCGGGGGCGTTTTCGCTCGTGACCGGGAGCGGCGCGGCGGTGGAGCGGGCGCGGAAGATCACGAAGATCGAGCCGTGTGGCGCGAGCGTGAGCGGGACCTCGATGCCGGCGGCGGTGCGACGGAACGCGGGGGCGCGGGCGATGCGGCCGGAAATCGCGTCCCATAGTTCCGGGGTGCGGTCGCCGGCGCGGAAGGTGGCGGTTTCGGCGACGGGTGCGGCGGTCTTGTTGCGCACGAAATAGATCTCGTCCTCTCCGTCACGCCGGTGCGTGAAGTCGAGCGTGGCGGGCGCGGTGAAATCGGGGGCGACGCCGAGGGCTGTGAGCACGGCGCGCGCGGTCACGCCGGTGAAGACACGGCCGCGGCCGTGGGTGCGGCTGGTGCGCGTGCGGCCATCGAGGTCACCCCAGAGTTTAGCGGCGAGCTCACGCACGCGGGCATCGCTGACGGGAAAACCTTCGAGACCGGAGGCGCGGGTGGGGCGGCGGCCGAGAACGGTGGCCCCGGCGGCGACGAGTGATTCGATTTTTTCAAGAACGGGCGGATGGATGTCGTCGCGGTCGGGGAGGACGAGGAGCGCGTAGCTGGTGCCTTCCGGGAGCGTGAGGCGGCCGTTGCGGACGGTGAAGCGGTTGAGGAGCACTTCGGCGTTGGTGACATCGTAGTCGTAGCCGGGGCCGAGCGTCGCGGGGTTTTTCCGCGGGAGGACGAAGTTCATGCCGGCGTCGCCGTAGTAATAGAGCACGTCGGCGACGAAGTGGCCGCGTTGCAGGAGGAAGGAACCGCGGGCGAGGTAGTCGAGAAACGGCTTCGCTTTCGGCCACCACGTGACGCTGCGGCTGAGATGCGTGCCGGCACCATAGACAAGACCAGGGAGCCCGTAGTCTGGGGCCTGATGCGTCCAAGTGTGCCAGGCGAAGTGATTGCCGCCTTCCGTGAACACGCGATCGGCGCTGGGCTTCAAATCCTGCGGTCCCTCGGCCCAGTGGTGAAACGAGGTGAACGCCTCGAGGTGCACGCGGCTTTTGCCATAGATATGCGCGGCGGAGGCAGGTTCCTTGATGACGTTGATGGCGTCGTTGTCGGGCCAGAAGGGCCAGAACTCGCCCTGTATGCTGTCAATCGCGCCATAGGCCGAAAGCGACTCGATCGGCGGCGTGTGGATGGGCGGGCCGGGGCCGCCGGCTTCGGATTTGATTTTCAACCCGGCGGCGCGGGCCACCTCCGCGGCGGTGCGGTAATAGGCATCGACGACGACTTCGCCGAGGGTTTTACGATAATCGAAAAGGAAACGGGCGGTGGTCGCTTCGCCGCCGATTCGGGCACCGAAGATCGTCGGGAGGAAGGGCGTGAGATCGTAGCCGCGGCGGCGTTTGAATTCGCCGGCGAAGACGGGGGACCAAACGCGACCGACGACTTCGTAGCTGGCGAGGTAGAGATTTTCGAGGCCGCTGCGGGACAGATCCTGTCCGAGGCCGGCGCGAAGCCGGGCGATCACGTGGTCCATGTGCAGACGCGTCGCGTCGGGATTGAGGTGGTCGCTCGCGAGGCCGTCGGACGAGGGGCTGGGCACCTTGAGTTTTTCGCCGGTGACCATGCAGACGTAGCGGAGGAGGGTCCATTGGCCGGGCGGGGCGGCCCAGCGGAGACGGCCGTCGCGATCAACGTGCGCGGTGACGTCGACGACGTCTTTGAGGTCGGCGATATCGAACGAAGGGCGACCAGCCGTGGCGAACACGCCGCCGGCACCTTCGCGGAGGCCGTCATGGAGTTTGCCGGCACTCCAGGCGGTGAAGGTGAGTGGCACCGGCTCGCGGACGAGGAGCGCGCCGCCGCGCGCCTGATCGACGCGATGGGAGGCGGCGAGATTCCGGCCGGCGCCGTCGAGCACTTCGAATTCGCCGAGCGTCCAACGCGGACGGGTGTCGTCGTGCCCGGAGATGAGGCGCAGGCGCACATACGTCGCGCGCGTGCCGGCGGGGAGGGCGAAGCGTTGCGGACCGGCGGTGGCGGCGAGCGCGCCGTGGTGGACCTCGGTGAAGTCGCGGTCGTCGGTGCCGGTGGTGGAGACGGCGACGCTGAATTCACGGACAGGCGTCATCGTCGCGGCGAGGGCTGCGGGGGCGTTGGGTCTGCCTTGGTCGAGCACAACAGCGGCGAGATCGTGGATGCCGACGGGTTCGAGGCGCAGGACAAATTCGTGCGCAGGCAGGCGGCGTGGCGTGCGAAGGGCCAGGACGGCGACGTCGATCCAGAAGGCGGGGCGACCATCGGCGCCGAGCGGGGCGGCGCGTTCCGGGGTAGGAAACGGGAGCGCGAGATCAAGGGGCGTGCCGGCCGCAACGGTGGCGGTGGTCTCGGTCGAGTAGAGGCCCATCACGGCGTGCTTCGGCTCGATCCACGGACCGCCCATGTCCCAACTGCTGATGACGGACATGTCCACCTGGAGTCCGAGGGCGCGCGCTTGCTCGGTGGTGGCGCGGAGATTTTGCAACCAATCGGCGCTGAGGAAGGCCGGACCGGGCGGAGGGGTGGTGGCGGGATCGCCGCGCGCTCCCATTTCAAAGAGGAGCACGCCACCGAGGCCGGCGTCGCGCATAGCCTTGAGCTCGTCGGCAGCGGTCGGCAGATCGACGTGGCCGTTGAGCCAGAGCCAGTAGGTGTGCGGGCGGGCAGCGGGCGGCGGCGCGCGGAAGCCGGCTTCGAGGGTGGGTTCGGCGGCGAAGGTGGAAAGAGTGAACGCGGCGGCGAGAACGAAGGCAGGCGTTTTCATGGCGCGAGATTGATGACGACGGTCTCGAGACCGAGCGCTTCGCCGATGCGACGGAGCGATTGGGCGCGGTGGCCGATACCGAGGGCGAAGTGGTGCGTCGGCCCCTCGGCGACCCAGCGCTTGAGGAACGTGCGCACGTCGGGGCGGAAGAAACCGCGGGTGTTGGTGTTGCCGGTCGCGGGGATCGGACCGTGGACGCTCTCGCCCTCGGCGATGATGAACTTGAATTTGCCCTGTGCCGTCACGCCGATGCTGAGCATCGTGATCGGACCTTCCTTGATTTTGAACTCCACGCCCGCGCCCTTGCCGGGTTTGCCATGGTATTTCACGAGGCTGCGGAGGACGGGCTTGGCGGCGGCGATGTTGATGTGGTGCGGGCCGTCGTGGCCGACGAGGACGAAGCCTTCGCGGAAATCGATCGGGTGGAACTCGGCGAAACTGCCGCCGATGCCGAGCCGATCCATGATGAGCATGGCGACGCACGTTTTGAGATCGGACTCGCCGCACATCGGGAAACCGGCGGCGGTGAGGAGCGAGTTGCCGACGATGAGATTGGTGACAAGTTCGCGAAGCGGACTGCCGGGCTCGCCGTCGTAGTAGTAGGCGAGGCCGTCGAGCGCGTGGTGCGCGACGAACTTATCGAGCGCGACCGCGGTGCGCGCGGCGATCTGGAGATCGTCGTCGGTGAGCTTGCGCGTGAGCGGGTCGGCCTTCGGATCGGGGGTGTCGAACAGCGCGAGGATCTCGGCGCTTTTCGCGGCAATCTCGGCGGACGTGATGTCGCGGCTGAGCCGGAGCAGATCGTCGGCCTCCGTTTGGACGACGTGGAGGCCGAACGCGGCGGTGAGCGCAGTCTGGTCGGTCTGCATATCGAGCATGTGCTCGATCGGGTGGCCGAAGTGGCCGAGGCGGGCGCGTTTCAGGTCGTGCAGCGCCATCGCGATCTCGCACCACTCGGTGAGTTCGGCCTCGGCGGCGGGATCATCGTGGAGGGTGCCAAGGATGACCTCGGGCGGGCGCTTGCCCATGCGGATGGCGACGCCGGTGAACTCGGGCACGGAGCAAAAATCGTCGTTCGCGAGCTGCAAATGCGTCGTCGCTTTTGCGTAGTCCATCGCGGCGAGTGGCTGGAGCGCGACAAGGACGATGGGCACATCGAGACCGCGGATGATCGCGCCGAAGGTCGCCGAGGTGGCGTAGGTGACCATGTCGCAGAAGACGAGATCGAGGTCGGCGGCCTTGAGTTTCGGGAGGAGCGCGTAGGCGTCCTGGGCTTTGTCGACCATGCCGAAATTCACGACGGTTGCGCCGGTGGCGGCGACGCGCTGTTCGAGCACGGCGAGTTTGGCGAGGAGCTCGTCGAGGAGACCGGGAAACTGGCCCCAATAAACGTGGTAGCCGACCCCGAAGAGGCCGATGCGGGCGGTGCGCGGCTTGCGACGCGGGATGCGGACGACAGGGTCGGAGGAAGAAGCGGACATGAAAGGAAATCAACGAAGCGGCGAACGGCCGCTGAGGATGAGCCACGCGAGCGGATAGACGACCGCGGAGGCGAGGAAGATGGGGGTGAAGGAATAGTTATCCACGACCGGACCGATCACGAGATTCGACAACATGCCGGCGATGCCGCCGCAGAAGCCGGTGAGGCCGACGGTGGTGGCGACATCGCGCGACTCCACCGTGTCGCCGACGAGCGTCATGAAGTTCGTGATCCAGATGCCGTGCGCGAACATCAGAACGGACATGAGCACGATGGCGAGGGCGGGGGTGCCGGCGAGGACCACGAAAAACGAGGCGGGCGTGAGCAACGCGGCGACGAGCATTAGAGCCAGGCGGGCGCGCGGGCGGGACCAGCCGCGGGCGACGCACATATCGGACGCCTGCCCGGCGGCGAGGTTGGCGATTTCGAGGGCGACGAAGGGAATCCAGATGAGCGCGCCAATCTGTGCGAGCGACATGCCGCGCTCGCGCGAGAGATACTGCGGAATCCAAAACATGTAGAAGTAGAAGACCGGATCGAAACAGAAGCGCGCGGCGAGCAGGCGGCGCACTTCGCGCCGGGCGAGAAGCGTGCGCCACGTCGAGACGGGTCGGTCGGAAGCGGACGCGGTGGTGGTGGTCGAGGGCAGGCCGCGAAAGGCGAGCAGCCATGCGACGAGCCAGAGCGCACCGAGGGCCGCGGTGGCGGCGAAGGCGCCGCGCCAGCCGATGTGCGAGGCGGTCCACACCACGAGCGGGGGCGCGATCAACGAGCCGAGCGATGCGCCGCTCGTGACGAGACCGATCGCGAGACCGCGGCGCTTCGGGTCGATCCACTCGACGGCACCCTTGATCGCGCCGGGAATCGCCGGACCTTCGCCAGCGCCGAGGAAAAACCGCGCCACGCCGAGCGTGAGCGGCCCCGTCACCAAGGCGTGCGCCGCACTCGCGACCGACCAAAAGGCGACCGCGAGCCCCAAGCCGCGCCTCGTGCCGAGCGCATCCATCACGCGTCCACCGAGCGCGAGCATGACGGTGTAGCTCAGCACAAAGGCGAACACGACGCGCGAGTAGCTCGTGTTCGACATCCCGAACTCCGCGATGATTTGCGGTGCGAGCACGCTGAGCACCTGCCGGTCGAGGAAGCAGAGCACCGCCGAGAGGAAGAGCAGGACGCAGAGCAGCCAGGCGCGGGCCGGTGAGAGCGCCGGCGCGGTGGACAATTTCTGCGAGGGCGGGAGCATTTCGTTAGGTCGAAAAACTCACGCCGAAACAGAGCCCAGGCACGAACCGCCGCGCGGCGCAGCCGCAACCGGACAACCCAAACATTTTTTCACCACGGATTGCACGGATTCACACGGATAAAGGCAGTGATTGTATCCGTGCAATCCGCGGTCAACTTCCGGGCGCATTACAGATCGACGGAGAACGAGACCCGCCAGCTGCCAGGCGCGCGCGGGGTCACGCGCCAGAGGCGGGTCCCGTCGGCGGAATAGCGCAGCACCTGGATTTCGCGGTTGTTGAGCACATTGTAGCCGTTGAGCTGGACACGCCAATTGGTGCGCCGGCCGAAGAAGTCGGTTTTGCCCGAGTAGCCGAGCAGCGCATCCACCTCGAGGATCTCCGGGCCATAGAGGACCGCGCCATACTGGGGCCGCCCGAGGGCCGAAAGACCGGTGACCACGCGCTGCACACGATTCTGGCTCTGCCAGCGGACGCCGCCGCCGAAGAAGATGCCGCGCAGCTTGCCGGCGGCGATCGAGTAGCGCGTGAACATGTTCGCCTTGTAGGGCCGGTTGTTGAAACCGAACCCGCCGGCGTTGCGCACATCGTCGATCGCGAGCTGCATCCGCTCGACGTGTTCCGCCACATTCACCGGGCTGTTGTTCTGGTCGACCAGACCGGCGGGATTGCCGAAGCGTTCAAGGTAGGGCCGGACCTCGGCGAACCACGGCTCGAATTCGGAGAAGATATTGCCGCGCTCGAGCTTCGTGTAGGAAACCGCGCCGGTGAAGGTCCACGCGCGCGACGGGTTGAACTTGAGGTCGGCTTCATAGCCGGTCGTAACGTCGTCGGAGAGGCCGTCGAGCAGCGCGCCGCCGTAGGTGCCCACAGTGCCGCCGCGCGATTTCTGATACACGAATTTCTCGTTGGCTTCCGCCTGCGTGATATAGGGTCGGCCGGTGGCGGGATTGATCGAGGTCATCTGCGCGCTGATGATCCGGTCGTGGTCGACCACGACGGAGTTCACGCGGTTCACGGGATTGCCGGGGTTTTCGCCCTTGAAATAGGTGAGCCGGGCGTTGAAGCGGTTGTTGAGCAGCCGCAGCATGATGCCGGTGTCGTAACCTTTGCCCTGGACGGGATTCGGGACATCGAAGTTATTGGCGATGACGCGCCGGTTGGTCATGGCGGGGGCGACGTTGGTCGCCTGATTCCCGAAGACGGAGAGCAAGGGGTGCGCGTGCCACACGACGCCGGCGGTGTAGGTGTCGAAGGTCTCGCTATTGATCGTCAGATACTGGTCGGTGAGGGTGCCATCGCCGGCATAGCGCTGGCCGGAGGTGACGCGCGGATCGTTGGCGGCGAGCAGCGCCGCAACCCGGGTGAACGTGGAGTAGTCGTCGCGGCGAAAGCCGAGCGAGAGGAAAACTTTCTTGTCGAAGAACGAGCTCTGGGTCGCGAGGACGTAGGTCTTCGCCTCGGATTTGTTGCCCGACACGCTGCGGTCGGTGAAGTCCTTCTTGTAGTCGATGCCATTGAGACGGACGAGCTGGTTGTCCGCAAAGGTGCCGGCGAACCACGAGCGGTAATCGGTGCCCGGCGTGATATAGGTGCGGTAGTCGACGCGGTTGTTGGCGTTGCGGATATCGGCGTTGAAGATCGGGGCGTTGGTGCGCGCGTTGATCAGCACCTGGTTGCCCTGCAGCTGCGAGTTGGTGTTCTCGCTCGTTTCCCACATCGCGAGGATCTTGTGGTCGCCGAGTTTCTTTAGGTTGAGATTGTAGAGCGCGGAGGCGCGGAGGGCCTCGTTGTTGTCGGTATTGATCGTGCGCAGCGGCGCACCGTCGATGTAGTAGCGGCCAACGAAGGGATTGGACTTCACGCCCCCGGCGCCATCGGGAATGTAGAGATTCGGATCGGCGGAAATCTGCGTATCGAGCCGGAAGGCCGAGCCCTTGGCTTTTTCCTTCTGGTAACTCACGTCGAGGAACAGATTCTTGCCGATGGGTTGCTCGATGCGAAGGAAGAGCCGCTCGACGTCGCTGGCGTTCGTCGTGTCGGGGCCGTAGCCGATGTGGTAGGGCGCGACGAGATTGGCTTGATACGGGCCATTCCGCGCGGCGGCTTCGGGCGTCGCGGGCAGCAGGGTCTGAAACGTGTCACGGTAGATGGCGGGCTGCCAACCGGGCACGACACCGACGAGCGTGTTGAACGCCGCGGCGGTTTCGTAGAAGCTGGTGCTGGTATAGAGATTCATCCCGCCGAGGGTGGGATTGATCGTGTTGGCGAAGATGTCGCCGGAATTGGCCACAATATAGTGCCGGTTGCCGCCGATGCGCTCGAGGCCGCGGGCCGCGGCGGCGTTGACGGCCAGGGCGGCCGTGCCGCGGTTGTCGATGAGGCGCACGGAATCGGGGAGCGTCTCCCAGAAGGAGACGTTGTCGCCCATGTTCTGGGGGACGGACCACATGCCGGAGAGGTTGGCCTTCTCGAAGGACGCGATGATCTGGGTGCCGGCCTTCTTGAACGGCACGAGGCGCAGTGAGCCGGTGACGCGGTTGTCTTCGCGGTTGTCCCATTCGCGCCAGCTTTCCTTGCGGGCATGCACCCCCATCACGCGCACGGCGACGCGATTGGGAACGAGGACGAAATTGCCGTCGAACGACGCGCGGTAATCCTCCCAGCGGCCGGCTTGCGCCGAGAACTTGTAGTGATTCCTGCGGAGTTCGGCCTGGAGCGTGGAGGTGTTGATCGAGCCGGCGGAATTCGCGACGCCGAAGAGGACGCTGTTGGGTCCCGAGGCGAAATCGAAGCGGCCGGTGTTGTAGGCATCGACGGGCATGCGCGAGCGGAAGAAATCGGTGAGACTCGAGCCGAGCAGGCCTCGATTGTTGATGCGCGTGCTCTGCAGGCCGGCATCGACATAAAACATCGTGGGGTCGGGCCGGTTCTGGTCGAAGTCGATGTTGGAGTTGACGCCGTATTCGAGCACTTCAGCGAGCGTGCTGGCGCCGAGATCCTGAAGAAACTGTTCGGTGAAAACGGAGACGGTCGAGGCGGAGTCCATCAGACGCGTCTTGAACCGGCTGGCGGCCAGCGAATCGCCCGCGGCGTAGCCCACATCGCTTTCCGATGTGACGGAGAACGGGCTGAGGACAATGGTGTCGGTCGTCGGCGCGGGAGCGGCGGGCCCGGATTGGGCGTGCGCGGTGGCGCAGGCCAGGAGACCGACGAGAATCGCGCGTGAGACGGATCGATGCTGCCGGGCTGCCGGTGCCGGGGGGCGCACGTGTTGAAGGCAGGACGAGAACAGGAAGGGATTGTTCATGACTGGAGCGGGTTGGCCGCGAGGGGTGACGGAGGGCAGGGGGACGCTGAAACTCAGATCAAGGCAAGAAGTGAGCGCAAGCCTGTATTTCGATTAGCCGACTAGTGTTCCGATTAGTAGAACAATTGCGTGCGTGCATAGTGGCGCATTTGGCTACGGAACTTGGTCGCGCACTGCCGGAGGCCGATGGTTGCGAACGGTGTTCAATAGTCTCGAATACTGCGACCTTGTCGGCGCACCGCTCTTCGGATGAGTGTCTCGCTCGGTCGGCATGTTCTCCGCCGAAACCATTAATCTATGATCCAATCCGTCGAAAAAGCTCTCCGTCTCTTGCAAGCGCTCGATTTGCACGGCGAATGGATCGGGGTGCGAGATCTTGCGCGGCGGCTCGAACTCTCGCCGCCCACGACCCACAATTTGCTGAAGACGCTCGTGGCGGCGGGTTTCGCCGAAACGAACCCGGCCACGCGGCAATACCGTCTCGGCCTGGCGGCGATCCGCCTTGGCGGCGGCTCGGACCCGTTGACGAATTTGCGGGAGTTTGCGCGGCCGTATATCGAAGGGTTTTCCGCCGAATTTGACGAGACGATCGTCGTCGCCACGTGGCAGGCTGGGCAGGCGGTGGTGGTGGACTGGATTCAGGCGGGGCATCCTCTCGCCGTGACCCACAATCATGGCGTGCTGGAGAATCCGCTGGTGTTTGCCTCGGGCCGGGTGTTGCTCGCGTATCAAAGCCGCGAGGAACAACTCCGGCACGGGCGGCCGAAGCACCTGGCCGCGCTCGGATTAAACGGGCCGCGCACGGCGACGGAGCTGTTTGCGCTGCTAAAGAAGATCGTGGATGACGGCTACGCACTAACGGATAACGTGGGCGACAGTGGCGTGATCGCCCTCGGGGCGCCGGTCTTCGATGCGACCGGACGCCTGCTGATGGCGATCGGTTGCAGTGCGCCGATCTCACGCACGACCCGCGCGCAGTTGGCGCAGGTGCGGGCACAGCTGCTGGCGCTGACTGCGGCGATGACCAAGCGACTGCATGCTCCGTTGCCCGGGGGCTAGCCGGGAAAACGGCGGAGTAAACGGCCAAGCGGCTTACGTTCTCGGCGGCCCGCCGAAGTGTGCCTTGAACGACGCGTAGGCCGCGGTGTCGGAGAGCATCGCATCAATCGTCGCGGCGAGCGGCTCGATCCGCACGAGGCCGGAGAACACGGCCTTGTCGCCGATGTCGTCCTCGATCACGAAGGCCGGGCGCTGGTTGATCTGATGAGCAAAAAATTCCTGCGTGCTGGCCTCGATGCGTGCGGCGACCGCCGGTGATTCGGCGGCGGCGCGGAGCTTCCCGGCGGCGGCCTGCACGGCGACGGCGATGGCCTCGTCCATCTGACCGATCTTGCGCCCTTCGCGATCGGCGGCGTGGGCGAGGGCGAGCCGGATCTCGTCGCCCGTGAAACCGAAATCTCGCGCGGCCTCGGCGACGTAGCTCGCCGCCGGATAACCGCTGGCAGGAAAGGGCTCATACCAGCCCGCGTTGAGCATGAAGGGCGAGCGCATGACGGTTCCGCTGCGCCGGTAGAACCACTCGCACTGCGCGCGCGACACGGGCCAGTCGGCGGCGGTCATCTTGGCGATCTTACAGTCGAAGCGGACGCGACATTCGTAGCGCCGTTTCAGGTCGGCCCACGCGGGCTCGCTCCAATAACACCACGATGAAATGACCTCGAGGTAGTAGGTGATCTTCATGCGGGCAGGGGAGCGCGCGGCTTGCGCGGCGTCAACGGACGAGGCGGCGCGTGGCGTCACAGTGGCATGCTGGACAGGCCCGCACAAAACCAAGGCAGATGGGATCGCCTGCGCTCAACTCCCACACTTCGAGCTCAGGGCTCCTTCTTCGTCGTGTCTTTGCCGCCGCCGAAGAGCCCCTTGATCGCCTCGCCGGCCTTTTTCATGCTCTCCGCGCTGGCGGCGCCGCCAGTCATGAGGAGGTCGGACGCGGCCCCCGCGGTCACGCCGACGATCTTGCCGACGATCTGATTCATCACGACCGAGGCGGCCTGGGCGACGGTGATGCCGCCCTCCTTGGTGCCGAGTTCGTCGATCTCCATGGCGGGGAGCGGGACAATGGTGGCCGCGGGTCCGAGGCCGACGCGCACGCTGCCGTTAAGCAGGCGAAATTTTTTCACCGAAAACTTTACCGGTGCGCCGCTGGCGGCCGGTTGGGTTTTTCCATCCGCGGCGGGCTTGGCGCCCCCGAGGGCCTGCTCGATGTTGGCCAGCAAGTCAGCGACGTTGCTCGAAATGATCTTCGTCTCGTAGTTGAAGACCGGCGCCTCGATGATCACCTCGTTGATGATGATGTGATCGCCGCGCAGGGAAGAGGGCACCACGTCGAGGTGGATTTTGCCGAGCGAGGCAAGGTTGGCGTCGCTCCAGCCCTTGGGGTTGCCGATCACGAGACCGTTGAGCGTGCCGATGCCGCTGAAGGGCGAAATCCGGGCGCTCTCGAGCGTGAGCTTCGTCTGCGTGAGCTGCGGGCCGTAGCGGTTGACGCCCGCCGTAACGATCTGGCCGAGGTTCATCGACACGTAAACAACGGCGGCGACGGCGAGAATCGCGAGGAGACCAAGGATGATGAGAAGTTTTTTCATGACTGGGCGGGGTGATGCACGGAGGGTAGGCACCGCCTCGGGCGAAGCAAGGCCGCAGGCTTTTCGCTTGTCAGGATCGCCTGCGATCGGACGCTGTCGCGCCATACCCATGGCCCAAGCCTATACCGAAGCCTCCATCAAGACCCTCAGCTCGCTCGAGCACATCCGCCTCCGGCCCGGCATGTATATCGGCCGCCTCGGCAACGGCTCGCACGCGGAGGACGGCATCTACGTCCTGCTCAAGGAGACGATCGACAACTGCATCGACGAATTCACGATGGGTCACGGCAAGAAGATCGAAGTCGAGCTGCGCGAGCGCACCCTGCGCGTGCGCGACTACGGCCGCGGCATCCCGCTTGGCAAGCTCGTCGACTGCGTGTCGATCATCAACACGGGCGCAAAATACGACAGCGAGACCTTCCAAAAATCCGTCGGCCTCAACGGCGTCGGCCAGAAGGCCGTCAACGCCCTCGCGTTCGAGTATCGCGCGCAGGCGTTTCGTGACGGGCAGACCAAGCTCGTCGAGTTTGAGAAGGGAAAGCTCAAGAAAGATCACAAGGTCGTGAAGAGCGACGAGCGCGCCGGCACGCTCGTCGAGTTCACGCCCGACGAGGCGCTCTTCGGGAAGGATTTCCGGTTCCGCGCGGAGTTCATCGAGGACATGATGTGGAACTACGCCTTCCTCAACCGGGGGCTCACGCTCGCGTTTAACGGCAAGGCGTTTCGCTCGGAGCACGGTCTCAAGGATCTCCTCCAGAAAAATCTCAGCGGCGAACCGCTCTACCCGATCATCCACCTGGAGGGCGACGACATCGAGGTGGCGTTCACCCACGGCGCGCATTACGGCGAGGAGTATTACTCGTTCGTCAACGGCCAGCACACGACGATGGGTGGCACGCACCTCGCGGCGTTTCGCGAGGCGCTGGTCGAGACCGTGCGCAATTTCTTCAAGAAGGACTTCGACGCCGCCGACATTCGCCAGTCCATCGACGCCGCCATCTCCGTGCGAGTGATGGAGCCGGTCTTCGAGTCGCAGACCAAGACCAAGCTCGGCTCGGCAAACGTCGGCCCTGGCGGCCCGAGCCTGAAGGAATTTGTCGGCAAATTCATGCAGCAGTCGCTCGACGTCTACCTCCACAAGAACAAGGAGACGGCCGAGGCGATGAAGCGGAAGATCGAGGAGAGCGAGATTGAGCGCAAGGAGCTCGCCGGCATCCGCAACATCGCGCGCGAGCGCGCCAAGAAGGCCTCGCTTCACAACAAGAAGCTCCGCGACTGCCGCCTCCACCTTGGTGACCGCAACGAGCGCGCCGAGCAGAGCACGCTCTTCATTGTCGAGGGCGACAGCGCCGCCGGCTCGCTCACCGCCACGCGCGACGTGCAGACGCAGGCGGTCTTCGCGCTGAAAGGAAAGCCGCTCAATACCTACGGCCTCTCGAAGAAAGTGATCTACGAGAACGAGGAGTTCCACCTCCTCCAGTCCGCGCTCAACATCGAGGAGGGCATGGACGGCCTGCGCTACAACAAGGTCGTGATCGCGACCGATGCCGACGTGGACGGCATGCACATCCGTCTGTTGCTGATTTCGTTTTTCCTCCAGTTCTTCCCGGACCTCATCCGCAACGGCCACCTCTACATTCTCGAGACGCCGCTCTTCCGCGTGCGCAACAAGAAGGAGACGATCTACTGCTACTCCGAGGAGGAGAAGCAGGCCGCGATGCTGAAGCTCCGCGCCGGCCACGAGATCACCCGCTTCAAGGGCCTCGGCGAAATCTCCGCGGGTGAGTTCAAGGACTTCATCGGCGAGAACATCCGCCTCGAACCCGTGACCCTGAACCACCTCCACAACAGCGACGAGCTCCTCGGCTTCTTCATGGGCAAGAACACCCCCGAGCGGCAGGACTTCATCATCGGGAATCTGAAGGTGGAAAAAGACCTCGTGGAGGTGTGATGCGCCGCGGTGCCGCAATCGCCGCCGGCCGGGCGATTCTCGCCGCGTTCTGCCTCTTCACGCTGGCGGCGTGCGTCTCCACGCCACCGCCTCGCATCTCGCTGGCGGCGATCCCGGCGGAGCAAGTGGCGCGGGCGCAGGCCAACCTCGCGGTGTTTGAGCGCGCGTGGTCGCTCGTCGCCGACCGGCACTACGATTTGAAGCTGGCCGGGATCGATTGGAAGGCGGCGGGCGAGAAATTCGGGGCGCAGGCGGCGGCGGCGAAAGACGAGACCTCGCTCTACACGGCCCTCAATGCCATGCTCGCGCCGCTCGGCGACAGCCACACGCACGCGATCGCGCCCACGCAGGCGCGGGAGCGGCGCACCCAGCAGCGCGCGCGCATCGGCTTTGGTCTCACACGCCTCGAAGGCCGCTGGGTCGTCAATGAAGTGCTGCCGGGCAGTCCCGCGGCCGAGGTGGGCGTGCAGGTCGGCTGGATCGTGCTGTCGCGGCAAGGCGAGGCGCTCGGCGAACGCCCGCGTTTCCGGGCGGAGGAAGGCGAGACGATTGCGTGGGTGTTTCTCGACGCCGAGGATCGCGAGCGTCGCGTCACGGCGATGGCGCGGACCCTCTCGACGGCGTCGCGGCAGGAGGCGCGGGAACTCGAAGGCGGCTTCGTTTACCTGCGCTTCGACGAATTCGACGGGCCGGATCGGCGCTGGCTGGGGCGAGAACTGGTGAAGCACCGCGCCGCGCCCGGCGTGGTGATCGATCTGCGGCGCAATCCGGGCGGGGAAACGTTTTCCCTCGGGATCACGATCGGCGAGTTCTTCGATCGCAGCGTGGACTGCGGCACGTTCATTACGCGCAGCGGCAGCCGCAGTGTGAAACGATCATGGCAGCTCGGCTCGGCCAATTACGCGGGTCAGGTCGTCGTGCTGGTCGACAGCGCGACCGGCAGTGCGGCCGAGATTTTTTCCGCCGTCCTGCAGGATCACGGGCGTGCGACGGTTATCGGCCGGCGCACGGCGGGTGCGGTGCTCGCCAGCCGTTTCTATCGCCTGCCGGATGGCGGCGAGCTGCAACTCAGCCGCGAGGATTATGTCGCGCCCAAGGGGCGGCGCATCGAGGGCCAGGGCGTCGAGCCCGACGTAAAGATCGAGCGCACGCTCGCCGCTCTGCGCGCCGGTCGTGATCCGGATTTGGAGGCTGCGCTGCGCGTGCTGCGCGGTGCTCAGCCGCCGTAGCACTCGAGGTATTTCAGGCCGGTGCTCGTGTTGAAAAGGACAACGACTTCCTCGGGGCGCACCCGCTTTTCGGCGAGGAGTTGCTTCAGTGCCGCGTAGCACGCCGCGCCTTCGGGCGCGACGAACACGCCCTCCGCCGCACCGACTTCGCGCGTGCAAGCGATCATTTCTTCATCGGTCACGGCCACGGCGCCGCCGCCGGATTTCCGCAGGGCGTCGAGCATGATGAAGTCGCCGATGGCTTTCGGCACACGCAGGCCGCTCGCTTTCGTCTGGGCGCCGACGTGCTCTGCGGCGAATTTTTCGCCCGCCATAAAAGCCCGCACGATCGGCTGGCAGCCGGTGGCCTGCACGCTGAACATTCGCGGGCGCGCTGCACCGATCCAGCCGAGGCGCTCCATTTCCTCGAAGGCCTTCCACATGCCGATGAGGCCGGTGCCGCCGCCGGTGGGGTAGAGGATTACATCGGGGAGCTTCCACGCGAGCTGCTCGGCGAGTTCGTAGCCGAGGGTCTTTTTGCCTTCGGCCCGGTATGGTTCTTTGAGGGTCGAGACGTCGAACCAGCCTTCGGCGACCTTGCGCTTGGCGACCTCGGCGCCGCAGTCAGTGATGAGGCCGTTGATGAGCGTGACGTGCGCGCCCATCTGCTCGCACTCGATGATGTTAGCGCGCGGCGTGTCGCGGGGCATGAAGATGTGCGTCTCCATGCCGGCGCGCGCGGCGTAGGCGGCGAGGGCGCCGGCGGCGTTGCCGGCGGAGGGCACGGCGAGTTTTTTCAGGCCGAGCTGCTTGGCCATCGAGACGGCGGTCGTCATGCCGCGGGCTTTGAAGCTCGCCGTGGGATTCTGCGCCTCGTCCTTGATGAACAGGTGCGCAAGCCCGTGCTTCGCGCCGAGCCGCGGTGCGGGCAGCAGGGGGGTAAAGCCTTCGCCGAGCGTCACGATGTCAGCGTCGTTTTTCACCGGCAGCACCTCGCGGTAGCGCCAGAGGGATTTCACGCGGCCGGCGAGCGAGGCCTTGGTCAGCGTGCGCCCGGCGGCGGCGAGATCGTAGCGGGCGAAGAGCGGCTTGCCGCACGCGGTGCAGACGTTCTGGGGCACGGCGGCGTCATGCGGTTTGGAACAGGCGGTGCAGACGAGGTCGGTGAGGTGCATCGGGTGGGCAGGGCAAAGGAAACGAAACCCGGACGCGAGGCCAGCCCGCGGGCGCGACGGGGTTCGACAGGGTGGCTGGTGAAACGGCCGAGGAGGCGTGAGGAAGGGCGGGTTTCTCCGGTGCGGAGATTGCCCCGGCTGAGGTCGCTGGGCGCTTTGGGGAATGTTGCCACGAAGGTTTCATGTTAAGGAGCCTCTGAAAAACTCACTGTTTAATCCGGCCGATGGGTGCGAGGGGATTTTTTTGCGAATGGAAACGGGCGAGTGGCATGGGCAGGGAAGTTGCGGGGGTGGACTTGGGCCGGGTGGAACGACCGGCGGGGTGGT
>JAUYAK010000015.1 GCA_030693515.1 Opitutaceae bacterium | reverse complement strand
CTGAGAAGGGCCTCCTCCATGATCTCAAGTGCCTCGTCAAACACGGGTTGTTCGATGGTCAGCGGAAACAGGAAGCGAAGCACGTTTCCGTCCATGCCGCAGGTCAGCAAAATCAGCCCTTTCGCCAGTGCCCTGGCTTGTACATCTTTGGTAAATGGCGCATCGGGGCTGCCGTCGGTCTTCCGGAATTCGGCAGCCACCATCGCGCCCAGCCCCCTGACCTCTGCCAGTTGAGGCACACGGTGCTGCAGGATGCTGAGCCGATGTTGCAACTGGTCGCCTAGTTGCTGGCCCCGCGCGGGCAGCTGTTCATCGTGCATGATGTCAATCACTGCTTGGGCAGCGGCCACAGCCAGCGGGTTGCCAGCGTAGGTGCCGCCCAGTCCGCCTGGCGCAGGGGCGTCCATGATGTCGGCGCGCCCGGTGACGGCTGACAGCGTCAGGCCGGCGGCTAGCGATTTAGCGATGGTCATCAGGTCGGGTGTGATGCCCTGATCGGCATAGTGGTCCATTGCAAACAGCCTGCCGGTTCGGCCGAAGCCGGTCTGCACCTCGTCGGCGATGCACACGCCGCCCGCGGCACGCACGTGTTCGTAGGCGTGCTTGAGATAACCCTGCGGAAACTCGACGAAACCGCCCACGCCCTGGATCGATTCGGCGATGAAGGCGGCGAGCTTGCCGGGCGTGGCGTAGGCGATGAGGTCCTTGACGTCGTCGGCGTATTTACGGCCGGCGTCGGGGTCGTCGTAGCCAAAGTGGCCGCGATACGGATAGGGCGCGACAGCGTGGTGGACGCCGAAGGAGTGCGGGACGTTGAATTTCCAGTTGCTGTGCGCGGTCAGCCCCATCGAGGAGGGACTGCCGCCGTGGTAGCCGTTGCGCAAGGCGATGGCATCGTAGTTGCCCGTGTAGAGGCGCGCCATGAGGAGCGCGAGGTCGTTGGCCTCGGAGCCGGAGTTGACGAAGTAACAGACCTTGAGATCGCCGGGGAGTTTGGAGGCCAGCTTCTCCGCGAAGGCGCCGATGTTGGGGTTGAGGTAAATCGTGGTGCTGTGCTGGAGCGTGGCGTTCTGGGCGTTGATGGCCTTGAGCACGTGCGGGTGGCAGTGGCCGACGCTCACGGTCACGATGCCGCCGAGGCCGTCGAGGTAGCGTTTGCCGGTGGAGTCCCAGACATACTGCATCTTCCCCTCCACGATCATAATCGGCTGCTTGTAGTAGAGGAAGAGGCCGGGGTTGAGGAACTGCTTGCGCTGCGCGAGCACCTGCTCGAGCGAGGGCCCCACGTAGGGCGACGGCTGGTGCGCGGTGGGCGGGAGGGGGATGGATTTCATGGGAGAGGAGGCCGGGAGAGGGCGGTGTTTTTAACCACGGATTTCACGGATAAACACGGATAAAGGCAGGGAAGGAAAGGGAAACAGAGCCGATGGTTGCATCCGTGTTTATCCGTGTGATCCGTGGTCAATGGTTCGGTGCGAGTTTGCGCAAAACGAGGTAGACGACGAACGCGATCGCGAAGCCTGCGAGCCAGGCGACGCTGTAGAGCGAATGGAAGATCGACGGCACGCTCGTGGCGGCGATTGCTCCGACGTGCGCGAGGAAGCCGGGCAGGCTGGGCAACGCGCCCGCGAGAAACGCGCTGACCGCCACCCAGCTGATGCCGCGGGCGTAGCGATACTCGCCTTCAGCGGAGTAAAGCGCTGGCACGTTGAGGTGTCTTTTGCGGTAAACAAAATAGTCCGCGATCATGATGCCGCCGATGGGGCCGAGCAGGGCGCTGTAGCCGATGAGCCACGTGAAGATGTAGCCGCTGGGATCGGCGACGAGTTTCCACGGCATCATCACGATGCCGATGAGGCCCGTGATGAGCCCGCCGAGGCGGAAGGAGATTCTCTGCGGGGCGAGCTGCGCGAAATCATTGGCCGGCGAGACGACGTTGGCGGCGATGTTGGTCGCGAGCGTCGCGAGGCAGAGCGCGAACAGCGCGCCGACGAGCACGAAGGGATTCGTGAAACGCGTGAGCACATCGACGGGATCCCAGAGGGTCTTGCCGTAGATGATCGTGGTGGCGCTGGTGACCGCCACGCCGATGAACGAATAGAGCGCCATCGTGGCCGGCAGGCCGAGCGCCTGGCCGAGGGCTTGGTCGCGCTGGGATTTCGCGTAGCGGGAAAAATCGGGGATGTTGAGCGAGAGGGTCGCCCAAAAGCCGATCATGCCGGTGAGCGAGGGGAAGAACACCGCCCAGAATTGCCCGGCCTTGGGCTGGCCGACATCGAAGGCCGAGGGCTGCGAGAGAATCGGGCCGAAGCCACCGGCGGCCTGCCAGGCCCACGCCAGCAGCACGAGGCCGAGGACGATGAGCAGCGGGGCCTTGAGGTTGAGCAGCACGCGGATCGTATCGATGCCACGCCAGATGACCCACATGTTGATCGCCCAGAAAAAAAGGAAGCAGGCGAAGTGAGCCGGCGTGATGTCGAGGACCGGCAGCGGGGTGCCGGCGGTGAAGGCCGGGGCGAAGACGCCGATGATTTTGAAAATCGCATCGCCGCCGATCCATGTTTGGATGCCAAACCAGCCGCAGGCGACGAGCGCACGCAGGAGCGCGGGGATGTTGGCGCCGGTCGTGCCGAACGAGGCGCGGCAGAAGACGGGAAACGGAATGCCGTAGCGCGTGCCGGCATGGGCGTTGAGGATCATCGGAATCACGACGATCACATTGCCGAGGAAGATCGTGAAGACGGCCTGCGACCAATTCATGCCGCTGCCGATCAGGCCGGAGGCTAGCATGTAGGTGGGAATGCACGCCGCCATCGACACCCACAGCGCGGCAAACGACGCGAGCCCCCACTTGCGCGCGGAAGGCGGCACGGGTGCCAGGTCGTCGTTGTAGAGTCGCGAGTCGCGCGCGCCGACGAGGGCGGCAGTGGAATCGATCAACTCGGAGGAGGATTCTTTAACCACGAATTTCACGGATCTCCACGGATGCAGTCAGCGGACTACGCGTTTCCAACGCAGGTCGGCGTGCTTGAAGTTCAGGAGGAGGGCAAGCCGCAGCTGAGTGATGGTGAGGTAGCCAATCATCTGGGCTTGATGGGTCGGAGTGAAATCCTCGGTCACTTTGGGATCGGCAATGACCGAATCATCGACGATCAGGTCGGGCACGAGGGTGTCGACGACCTGCCCGTCGTAGCGCACGTCGAAGCGCTTCTGTTGTTCGACGCGGTGGCCACGTTTCCTCAGTTCGATGACGAGGGTGTTTTCGTAGGCTTTCTCGCTCAAACCGGGTTTCAGGGTGTTGAGCACCTGCATGGCGGCACCGATGATCGCGTGGCTCAGTTCTGAGTGGATTAGATGGTCGGAACTCATGGGAACGTGAAGGAGAGCCCGGAACTTTTAACCACGGATTTCACGGATTATCACGGATGAAGACAGCGGTTTTATCCGTGTTCATCGGTGCTATCTGTGGTCAAAAGCTACTGGGCTTGCGTTGGAGGAATTTTCCGCGACCGAGGGTGCCGGTGAACTTGCCGTCGCGGGCTGCGACTTGGCCTCGGACGGTTACGACGCTCGCCCGGCCCTCCAGCGGCCAGCCTTCAAAGGCGCTGTAATCGACATTCATGTGCTGGGTCTTCGCAGAAATCGTGCCGCGGTAGTTGGGATCAAACACCACAAGGTCGGCGTCGGCGCCGGGTTGGATCGCGCCTTTGCGCGGGAAGAGATCGAACTGCTTGGCGACGGCGGTGCTGGCGACATTCACGAAGGTGTGCAGGTCGATGCGGCCGCGCGCGACGCCGTGGGTGTAGAGCAGGTTCACGCGCTCCTCGAGCGACGGGATGCCGTTGGGGATCTTCGTGAAATCATCCCGGCCCATCGGTTTTTGTTTTTCGAAATCGAAGGGCGCGTGGTCCGTGGCGACGGTGTTGATGAGGCCGTCGCGCAGGCCATTCCACAGCACGCTCTGGTTGCGCGCATCGCGGAGCGGCGGCGACATCACATATTTGGCGCCCTCGAAGTTCGGCTTTTCCGCGTAGGTTTTGTCGAGCGTGAGGTATTGGATGAGGGTCTCGATGCCGACGCGCACGCCGCGCTGGCGGGCAGCGATGGCTTGATCGAGGGCCTCCTGGCACGAGAGGTGGACGATGTAGGTCGCGGCGCCGGTCAACTCGGCAAACGTCATCAGGTGATGCACGCCCTCGGCCTCGACGGCGGGCGGGCGGCTCTCGTGGTGCTGCGCGGGATCGGTTTTGCCGGCGGCGAGGAGTTCCTTGCAGCGCTCGGCGACGAGCGTCTCGTTTTCGCAGTGCGCAGTGACGACGACGCCGAGTTCCTTGGCGAGCTTGAGGGTCTGGTAGAGCTCCGTGTCGTCGATCCCGAAGGCCCCTTTGTAGGCGAGGAAGATTTTGAAGGACGCGATGCCGCGGCGGACGATCTCGCGGAGCTGGGCCTCGGTGGTGGCGTCGAATTTAGTGACGCCCATGTGGAACGAAAAATCGCAGGCGCTCTTGCCTGCGGCCTGCGCCATCCAGAGTTCGAACGACGCGAGCGCATCGTCCTTCCGCCCGGGGCAGCACATCTCGATGAGCGTGGTCGTGCCGCCGACGAGCGCGGCCTGCGAACCGGTCACGTAGGTATCCTTGGAAAACGTGCCCATGAAGGGCAGGTAGATGTGGACATGCGGATCGATGAAGCCGGGGAAGACGTATTTGCCCGTGGCGTCGATGACTTCGCAACCGGCGGGCGCAACGAGGCCGTGGTCGATGCGTGTGATGGTTTCGCCTTCGCAGTAGATGTCCGCGACGTAGCGCGAGTCGGCGGTGATGATCTCGCCGTTTTTGATCAGGAGGCTCATGGGAGGTGGAGGCTACTTCACCGCGCGGATGCGGTGGTTTTCGGAGTCGCCGATAAAGACGGTGCCGTCGGGATCGATCCAGATGCCGTGGGGGCGGGCCAGGCCGCAGGCGAGCGGGTTGTCGCCGTCGGGGCCGTCGGCCTTGGCGCCGTGGCCGACGAGCGTGGACATCAGGCCGGTGGCCGGATGGACGACGCGGATGGCGTGGTTTTCGGTGTCGACGAGATAGACGCGGCCGTCGCGGCCGATGGTGATCCCTTTCGGGCCGTTGAGCGTGGCGGCGAGCGCGGGGCCGCCGTCGCCGGTGTAGCCCTTTTTCCCGGTGCCGGCGACGTGGTGGATTTTGCCCGCGGCGAGATCGAAGCGGAAGACCTGGTTGCCCTCGCGCGTCGCGAGCCAGAGATCGCCGCGCGCATCGAAGTCGAGCGAGCGCGGTCCGCGCAACGGCGTGCCGGCGATGGGCGCGCCATCGGGCGTGTCGCCGGGTTTGCCGGTGCCGGCGAAGGTCGAGATGAAGCCGGTCGACAGGTCGATTTTGCGGATCACGTGGTTCCGGATGTCGCAGATGTAGAGATCGCCCTTGGGGTCGAACTGGATGCTGTGGGGCTGATTGAGCTGGGCGGCGGTGGCGGGGCCGCCGTCGCCAGCGTAGCCGGGCTGGCCGGTGCCGGCGATGGTGGTGATGAGCTTGGTCTTCGCGTCCACGCGGCGCACGGCGTGGTTCATCATGTCCACGATGAAGAGATTTCCCGCGCGATCGAAACGGATCTCGTGCGGGAGGTTGAGCGTGGCGGCGAGGGCGGGGCCGCCGTCGCCCGTGTGGCCCTTGGCGCCGGTGCCGACGACGGTGGAGATTGTGCCGTCGGCCGCGATGCGGCGCACGCGCTGGCCGCCATATTCGCAGAACCACAGCGCGCCATCGGGTCCGCGCACGACGCCGAAGGGATCGTTGAGCTGGGCGGCGGTGGCGGGGCCGCCATCGCCGGAGAAGCCGCGCGCGCCGGTGCCGGCGACACTGCGGGTCGTGGCGGCGGAAGCGATCAAGGCGGAGTTGAGCAAGGCGAGGATGAGAAAGAAGCGCATGGGATGTATTCGCATAGTTCCCGGGCCAGCCACAGCGGTCACTGAGGAGACCCGGAGTTCACGGAGCAAGTCTGTGTGTCCTCGGATTGGAACTCGGTGTTCTCGGTGGCGAGGATTTGTTTACCTCCACTGTTCGTCGAAGAAGCCCGCGTCGATGATCTTGCCGGGCCAGCGGGGGCCGGGGGGCGTGCGGAGATCGACGATGGCCCAGTCGGGGAGCTTGGGCGTTTGGTGAGCGTTGTTGCCGTAGCCTTCGGTGCGGAAGGTGATGCCGCTGTTGAGGACGACGTAGCGCGCGGGGTTGAGCGGATTGGGAAACACGAGGATCGGCGCGTGGTGCTTCGCTTCGTAGGTGCGGCCGCGGAAGACGAGAGCCTTGGCGTCCCACTGCACGGGGAGCTGCGCGACGATCCGGGCGAGGACGGCGTTGGACGACGGGTCGCCCCAGAGGATGAGGTTGTGGTTGGCGATGTCGGCTTCGCTCACGGCGCGGTCGGCGACGATGCGGGCCTCGCCGCGAAAGACATCGCGCCAGAGGTTGCGCGCGGCGGTGAGTTCGGACTCGACCCACGCGCCGACCTCGGGGCTCAACGGCTTGCCACTCGGGCGCACGAAGAGAAACGGCGCCATGAACGCATCGTCCACCGGCCCAGTGAGGCCGGGGCGTTTGCGGAGGCCGGGGGCGGGGCCGGGTTTCCACGCGTCGCCCTCGCGGTGAAATTGCAGCTCACCGCCGGCGGGGCGCAGCTCCTGGCCGTCGAGCATGACGGTGCTGGCGGCGCGGCCGGGGAAAGAGATCGCCTCCACGTTTTTGGTGTGCGCGGCGATGTGGTTGCTGTCGTGCAGGGTGGCGCGGACTTCGGCGAGTTCCCAGTGGCGGCCCATGCCCTCGATGCGCACGCCGGGGCCGTCAGGGTAGCGGAGCGTGTAGGTCTGCAACCAAACCTCGCGCGGCTTGGGATCTCGGCCCTTGGCGATGAGTTGCTCGAGGCGGCGGGTGAGCGCGGCCTTGGTTTCGTCGTGGTATTTGTGCGCGGTCTGCGGGCCGATGAAGCGCTCGAGCTTCAGGCCCTCCTTGGCCATGGCGGCCTCCATGAGATCGGAGGCTTCCTTCTGGCCGTCGTTTTCGCCGGTGTAGGCGAGCGTGGGGAGATTGAAGAGGTTGCCCGCGATGCCGGTGGCCTCGTATTGGCGCCAAAGCAACTGCTCCCACGACGCACGCGGCTCGCGGTTAGGCGAAAGAGCCTTGGTGAAAATGGGCGTCTCGGCGAAACCCGCGCCGGGCGTCGCGGCGCACCAGAGGCCGGAGTAGTGCGTGGCGAGGTGCCAGGCGCTGCCGCCGCCCATCGAGAAGCCGCCGACGGCGATGCGGTTCTCGTCGACGCGATACTGCGCGCGCACGGCGGCGAGCGCCTCGAAGACATCGACCTCGCCGGCAAACTTGGTGGCGTTGCAGAAGCGGCCGTAGGGCACGACCGTGATCGTGTCCTTGGGCGTGAGCTGCGGCGGGCCGGCGTCGCGCTCGGCGAGGAAGGCGAGTTCGGTGCGCTTCTCGCCGCGGCCGAGGAGCCAGACCATGAGCGGCAGCTCGCGCGTCGCGCCCTTGAGCGACTCGGGCACGACGAGGCCATAGGGCTGCACGGAGCCGTCGAGCGCGGAGCGGTGGCCGCGCAGGATCAGTCCGTTGGCATCAAGCCACGGCGCGGTGCCGCTGCGGAGTTGCGCGGCGCGCTCGCGGCCGAGGTCCAGCGTGCGCCGGGCAAACGCGATTTCCTTCGGCGCCATGAATTCATCGTAGTGCAGCGCCCAATCGACGGCCTTGTGCAGGACCGCCACGTCGGGCACGAGCGCGGCGAGCTTGGGGTTGCCGGCGAGTTCGGCGCTGAGCGCGGTGATTTCGCGGCCCAGGGCGGCGGCGCCGGCGGTGAGCTCGGCGCGCTCCGCGGTGGTGAGGGTAATACCCGGAATCGGGATGCGCTTGGGTGGCGGCGGCGCTGGCGGGGTCTGCGCGAGGGCGAGCGAGACGAACGTGACGACGGCGAGAAACGTTACGAGAGGGCGCATGGGAAAAAGTAGGGCGGGTCTGTGACCCGCCCTTGGTGCGGCTGCGTGGACGTTTTTTCGGGCGAAGGCGTGCAGCGCGAAAGGGCGGGTCACAGACCCGCCCTACTGGGGGCTTAAATCTTCGCGAGGAGGTCCTTGATGCGTTTCCACGCATCGGCGCGGGCCTTCTTGTTCTCGGCGCTGCCGGCGGGATCTTCGCCGGCGCGCATGAAGCCGTGGCCGGCGCCCTCATAGGTGACGGGATCGAATTTCTTCCCGTTCGCCTTCATCGCCTCGGTGGCGGCGGGGAGACCGGCGTTGATGCGCGCGTCGTTCTGCGCGTAGAAGCCGTGGATGGGCGCCTTGATCTTCGGGATCAGTTCGGCCGGGGCGGCCGAGCCGTAGAAAACGAGGCCGGCTTGGATGCCCGGATTGTGCGCGGCGTAGAGGAAGGTCTTGCCGCCGCCCCAGCAAAAGCCGCCGACGACGACCTTGCCGTTGCAGGCGGGCAGCTGCTTCGCATAGGCGACCGCCGCATCAAGGTCGGCGTCGATCTGCGTTTGCGCGAGGCCTTGGATCTTGCCTCGAGCGCCGTCGGGGCCGCCGAGGGATTCAGTGCCGCCGCCGTTGGGGCCGGCGCCCCAGAGGAAGTCGGGCGCGATGACGATGTAGCCCGCCTCGGCGAACTGATCGACCATGCTGCGCATCCAGTCGGAGAGGCCGAAAATCTCGTGGATGAGCACGACGGCGGTGGCCTTGGTCTTGACCTCGGGGAAGCCGACGAAGGCCTTCACCTCGCGGCCGCCGTGTTTGAGCGTGACCCACTCGAGGTGGCGGGGGGATTTGTCGAGGCGGGCCTTGGCCCAGTCCTGGGCTTGGGCGGCGCTGCCGAGGGCGAGCGCGACGAGGGAGAGGAGCAGACGTTTCATGGTGGGGAGGGGGCTGGGCCGGGATGGCTTCGCGTCGGGCACGACGCACGGACGCAGGGAAGAGTTGCCCGCGGGTCGTGGCAAGCGAACGCTCCGCCGCATCGTCCGGCGCGGGGCTGCGTCCTGCGGCCCGCTCTCCGATCATAAACCATGCGACTTGCAGTCTCCCGTATCGCCCTTGCCGGCGTCTTCATTGTCTTGGCCGCCTTGGCACCCGGGGCCGGCAGCGCGTGGGTGCAGGCCGGACCCGATGGCCATCTCGCCTACCGGGCCGACGAACGGGGCAACACGATCCCGGATTTCTCGCGGGCAGGCTACGGCGGGGGCGGAGTGCGGCTGCCGGAAGCGACTGGCGCATTCACGCTCGGACCCCAGCCCAGCGGCGATGATGGCGCGCGCATCCAGGCCGCGCTCGACGAAGCGGGAAAACGTCCCGTCGATGCGCGCGGCTTGCGCGGCGCGGTGCTGCTGCGGCGCGGCCTGTATCGCGTCGAGGGCACGCTGGCGATCCGCGCCAGCGGTGTGGTGCTGCGTGGCGAAGGCGCGGATGAAGACGGCACCGTGATTCTCGCGACCGGAAAAAAGCAGCGCACGCTCATCGAGGTCGGTGCGCCCCGCGCCACGCGCGAAATCGCCGAGGCTTCGCGCCGCGACGTTACCGATGCCTACGTGCCGTGGAGCGCGAAGACCTTTGCCCTCGCCTCGACCGCAGGCCTGCGCGTCGGCGACCGCGTCGTGCTGCGCCGCGTGGCGAACGACGCGTGGATTCACGAGCTCGGCATGGACCGGATCAAGAACCGCCCCGGCGCGCCGGCGGGCGAGACCAAGCAGTGGAAGGCCGAGGGCTTCACGATGGATTTTGAGCGCACGATCACCGCCATCGACGGGCCGCGCGTGACGCTCGACGCACCGGTGATGAACGCCCTCGATACGAAATTCGGCGGCGGCGCGGTTTACCGCTACACGTTTCCGCGGATCGCCCAGTGCGGCGTGGAAAACCTCCGGCTCGTCTCCGCGTATGAGAAAGGCAAGGAGACTTCCGACGAGGCCCACGCGTGGATCGCCGTGAACCTCGGCGCGGTGGAAAACGCCTGGGTGCGCGACGTGACGGCCGTGCATTTCAGCCACGCGGTGCAGGCCAGCGGCGCCTCGATTTTCACGACGACGCAGGACTGCGCGCACCTCGATCCCGTGTCGCTCATCACGGGGAGCCGGCGGTATTCGTTTTCGCTCAACGGCCAGTATGGCCTCGTGCAACGCTGCACCGCGCGCGGGGCGCGGCACACGTTTGTGACCGGCTCGCGCGTCCCCGGCCCAAATGTATTTCTCGACGGTCAGGCCGTGCAGTCGCACGCCGACTCGGGCCCGCACCACCGCTGGGCCGTCGGCACGCTCTACGACAATATCTCCGACGACCGCCAGCTCCGCGTGCAGGATCGGCAGTGGGCGGGCAGCGGCCACGGTTGGGCCGGCGCGCAACAGGTGCTCTGGAACTGCACGAGCCCGACGATCGTCGTGCAGCAACCGCCCACCGCGCAGAACTACGCGATTGGCTGCGTGGGAAAATTTGTCGCCGGCGACTGGTCGCCGAACGCGCCGCGCGGCCTCATCGAATCAGAAGGCCGCCCCGTGACACCCCGCAGCCTCTACCTCGCGCAACTCGATGCCCGCCTCGGCGCGGCGGCGGTGGCGAACGTGGGGCGGTGAGAGAAGGGTTCAGCGGCTCAATCCCATGTTAGGTGTCATAGTCGTCGTCTCACTGCTCGAACCTCTAAATCAATCAGGTCACAAACGGCTGAGTAGTCAGGGTCTGAACCATACTCGGAATCACCCATCCCTCGCGGATGAAAATCAATCTGCATCTGCTCCAAGTAGCGCATCCTGTCCTCGTCGGCGAGGCGACTCCATCCCGGGCCGCTCAATCCAACCAGTAGATCTGCGACAGTCTTCAGGTAGCCAAAGTGCCGACTCCTGACCATCTTGGCGGCAAGACCCTCCAAGTGTGGCAACATCCGCTGCTCCCAAGTGATGGATGTGGTGGCGCTCACGATGACACCTGACACCTAACAGGTAGTGACGAACTTCGCGTTGCTCATCTTGGTTGGCTAACTTGGGAGCGCGGGTTTGCGGCTCAAGCCGATTTGATTGTGGTTAGTGAAGATGCGCAAAGTCCCATCCGGGATCGCTCCTGCTAAAGCAACAGCGAGCAATCGTTTCCTACCGCACCGTAATCAACTTGTCCTCCTTGGGATTCGCCTCGATGTAGATGTCTTTGTATTCGGAGGCGCCGGCGCCGTGGCGGAACATCCCGATGGTGCCGGCGACGATTCGCTTCTCCGGGTCGGTGCGCTCGCTCGCGTGGGGATGGGTGTAGCGCACGATTTCGACGCCATCGACGGCGGCGCGCATCGTGCCTTTCTCCAGGTTGCAGAGCAGCTCGGTCACGGACCAGCGCGTGAAATCCCGCGAGCCGGGCACGAGCTTCTCGTGCGGGAGGCTGTGGTGTTTGGGCGGATGGTAGCTCCACATCGAGCCGTGCGGCGGCATGAACTGGATCCAACCGGCGAGATCGATCTTGGGTTTGGCGGGATCGGCCGGGCGGTCGCCCCAGAAGAGGACGCCGAGGTGATCACCGTTCACGGGATTCATGCGTGCGGTGAAGATGAGGCGGAAGCTGCCGTAGTCGGCCCGGGTGTAGGCGAGCCGCGAGGTGCCGGCCACGCCGCGCATGGCGCCATCGACGATGCTCCACGTCGAGGCGTCGGCGACCCAGCCGGTGAAATCCTGGCCGTTGAAAACCCGCACGCAGCCGGGGTAGGGCGGCGCGAGGCGGGAGGTGTCGGCCGGCGCGGCGGGACGGGGCGGGGTGGAATCGGCGGCACGGCTGGCGAAGCCAGCCAGCAGGAACGCAACGGTTGCAGTGGACAAAATCACGCTGCGCGCGAAGGGGCGGGAGGAGGAGGGGGATGATTTCATGGGGAGAGCTGTTTTTGCGGCGCACAGGCTCGTGGCACGGCCGAGGCGGACGTCGCGAATCGCTTGGGAGCGTTCGACGTGGCTCTGGCGGAGCGTGCGAATCAAGCTTCGGCGAGTCAAGGGACCGGCCGGCAGGGGCGAGGCGGGCTTGGGTCGGAGTGTCCGCGGTGAAATGCGTCGCCCCCAGGTCTGGCGCGCCCTGAGTATCAGGGTCGAAACGCAGAGAATTTTCCCATGACCGCGACCTTTCCTTCCCCCTTCCGCCTTCGCTTCACGCCCTCGCTCCTGATCGCCCTGGCCCTCGTCGCGCTCCCGCTGCGCGCCGCCGATGAGGCGCTCGCACGCGAGGCGCGTGCGGCGATGGAGCGGGCGACGGCGTTCATGCGCGGCCTCGCGACCGAGGGCGGCTACCTGTGGCGCTACTCCCTCGATCTGAAGGAGCGCGCCGGCGAGAACACCGCCACCGCCTCGCAAATCTGGGTGCAGCCGCCGGGCACACCGTCGATGGGCCTGGCGTTTCTCCGCGCGCACGAGGCGACGGGCGATGCCCGCTATCTCGAGGCCGCCCAGGCCGCCGCGGATGCGCTTGCCGTCGGCCAGCTCGCGTCGGGCGGGTGGGATTATCTCATCGATTTCGATCCGAAGCTCGGTGCGGCGTGGTATCGCAAATCCGACATGGGGAAAATCTCCGCCGCCGACGCCGCGAAACGAAAAAACGTCACGACTTTCGACGACGACAACACCCAGAGCGCCCTCCGCCTTCTCCTCGCCGTCGCCGATGCGGCCAAGGATTCGCGCGACCCGCGCGCTGGGCGCATCCGCGAGGCGCGCGACTACGCGCTGAAAAAAATGCTTGAAGCGCAGCGCCCCAACGGTGGCTGGCCGCAGCGCTGGAGCGGCGTGCCCGTTGACCCGAAGGAATATCCCGTGCAACCCGCGCGCATGCCGCAGGACTACGCGCGCGAGCATCCCAAGCCGAACTACAACGGCTACTACACGCTCAACGACAACACCCACCGCGACTGCGTGATGACGCTCCTCGACGCCGCGAAGCGCCTCGGCCGCCCCGAGTATCGCGCCGCCGCGCTGAAGGGGGGCGATTTCCTCCTGCTCGCGCAGCTCCCCGAACCGCAGCCCACCTGGGCGCAACAATACAACGCCCAGCTCGAGCCCGCCTGGGCGCGCGCCTTCGAGCCGCCCGCGGTGTGCTCCAACGAGAGCGGCGGCGCGATGCGCCTCCTCCTCGACCTCCACCTCGAAACCGGCGACGCGAAATACCTCGAGCCTCTCCCGCGCGCCATCGCGTGGTTCAAGCGCTCCGAAATTTCACCCGGCCTCTGGGCCCGCATGTATGAGATCGGCACCAACACCCCCATCTACGGCGACCGCGACGGGAAAATAAAATATCGCGTCGAAGACCTGAGTCCCGAACGCCAGACCGGCTACTCGTGGAAAGGCAGCTACGGCCTGCCCGCGGTCTTCAGCTACTACGACGAGGTAAAGTCCGCCGGTCGGGACGCCATCCTCGCCAAACGCGCGGCCGCCGAGACGAAGGCCAAGACCCCCGCCGCCCGTGCGGCGCGGGCGAAGGCCTTGGAGCCGCGCGTCCGCGCCCTCATCGAGTCACTCGACGCGGAAGGCCGCTGGGTCGGCCCCGCCGGCCGCAAGGCCAGCGGCCCCCAGATCACCACGACCGCCTTTATCGCCAACCTGCGCACCTTGGCGGACTACGTGGAGGCGGCGCGGTAAGTCTTATACCGACCTATCTTGGGTTTTAGACCTTTGTCATCGCGAGGTGCGCGAAGTGTGCCGTGGCGCTACAGCTAGATGGCGTCGTCGCTTCGCTCCTCGCCATGACAATCCAAGTATTAACAGACCTTGGTATTGGCGCGTGGTTTTCGGGGCTCGACGCTTGCCACGCAGCGCTGGGCGCAAAACGCTCGTGGCCCTCATGAGCGTCTTTCCTCTGCGCCAAGTCCGCGGCCAACCGTCGTGGGCGTTGCAATCGAGCCACGTCGCCGCGCAGCTCACCCGGTTGGGCGGGCATCTCGGGCCGGTGGAGTTCCGGCTGGGACGGCGCACGGTCGCGCCGTTTTCCGTCGCGCCATGGGCGGAGGATAAAATCGACGCGGCGCTGCCGCCGTTGCTGCACGCGTTGCGCGGGGATTTTTTCTGCGCGCCTTTCGGCGGCAACGGCACGCCGTGGCGCGGCGAGCGGCACCCGCCGCACGGCGAAACGGCCAACGCGACGTGGCAGCTTTCCGCCATCGAGCGTGCGCCGAAGCGCGTGACGCTGCACGCGGGCCTCGATCTCACGGTGCGCGCCGGCCATGTGGGCAAGCACCTCACGCTCGTGGACGGGCACACGGCGGTCTATCAGCGCCACGTGATGGCCGGCATGCGGGGGCCGATGAGCGTGGGCCATCATGCGATGCTGAAATTTCCCGACACCGAGGGTAGCGGCGTCGTGAGCACCAGCCGCTTTGTGCGCGCGCAGGTGCTGCCGGTGCCGTTCGAGTTGCCGGAGAACAAAGGCTACCAGGCGCTCAAGGCCGGCGCGCGCTTCCGCTCGCTCGACCGCGTGCCGCTGCTCGCCGGTGGCACGACTGATGTGAGCGTGTATCCTGCGCGCCGCGGCTTCGACGATCTGGTGATGCTCACGGCGGACCCGAAGCTGGATTTTGCCTGGAACGCCGTGACCTTCCCGGGCGAGCGCTACGCCTATTTCGCGCTGCGCGATCCGCGCGTGCTGCGCCACACGATCCTGTGGATCTCCAACGGCGGCCGCCACTATGCGCCGTGGAATGGCCGGCACACGGCGGTCATGGGCCTCGAGGACACGACGAGTTATTTTCACCTGGGCCTCGCCGAATCGGCGAAACCCAACGCTCTCTCTCGCGCCGGCCACTCCACGACACTCACGCTCCATCGGAAGCGCCCGACCGTCGTGAGCTACATCCTCGGCGTCGCCGCGATCCCGGCGGGCTTCGATCGCGTGAAGGACATCAGGGCGGTGAAGGGCGGCATCGAACTCGTCGCCGCCAACGGCCGGCGGGCGCGTGGCGCGCTCGACCTCGCCTTCCTCGCTGCGCCCGCCTGAGCGTCGTCACGCGATTGTCACGGCCGACGTTTGACCGCGTTCGGCCGGGCCGCGGAATAGTCTGTCTCCATCGCCATGTCCCAACCCAAACCCACTGTCCTCATCCTCTGCACCGGCAACTCCTGCCGCAGCCACCTCGCCGAGGGTCTGCTGCGCGCGGCGGCGGGTGACCTGTTCGACGTGCAGAGCGCGGGCTCCAAGCCCGCCGGCTACGTCCATCCGCTCGCCGTCCGCGCGATGGCCGAGGTTGGCCTCGACATTTCCTCGCACCGCTCGAAGCACATGAACGATTTCCTCGGGCTAAAAATCGAGACCGTCATCACCGTGTGCGGCAACGCCGACCAGGCGTGCCCGGTCTATCCCGGGCAGGTCAACCGCCACCACTGGCCCTTCGAGGATCCGGCGCACGCGACCGGCACGGAGGAGGAGCAGATGGCGGTCTTCCGCCGGGTGCGCGACGAGATCAAGGCGGTGTTCGGGGCCTACGCCGATGGGCGGCGCGATGCGCTGAAAAAGTAGGGCGGGTCTGTGACCCGCACTCGGTGCGAACACTCAAGGCGTGAACGGGCGGGTCACAGACCCGCCCTACTTTCCTCCCATGAAACTCCCTCCTTGGATCGTCGGTGAATTTCTCGGCACGTTCCTGCTCGTGTTCTTCGGCTGCGGCTCGGTCGCGGCAGCGGTGCTGCTCGGGGCGCAGGTCGGGATTTTTCAAGTCGCCATCGTGTGGGGGCTCGGCATCGCCCTCGCGATTTTTCTCACCGGGTCGCTGAGCGGGGCGCATCTCAACCCGGCGGTCACGTGCGCGCTCGCGGCGTGCGGCCGATTCCCGGTGCGGCGGGTGGCAGGCTACGTGATCGTGCAGATGGCGGGGGCGTTTGCGGCGGCGGCGGTGCTGCACGGGATTTTCTCCGGCGCGCTTTCCGCCTACGAGGCGGCTCACGGCATCGTGCGCGGTGCGGCCGGCAGTGAGGCCACGGCGATGATCTTCGGGGAGTATTTTCCCAATCCCGGCGGCAAGCCGCTGACCGAGGCGGCCCGCGCGCTCGTGCCGCCAGCGACCGCGTTTTTCATCGAGGTTGTCGGCACGGCGGTGCTCGTGCTCGTGATCTTGGGCGTGACGGACGAGCGCAATGCCGGCCGGCCGCGCGAGTTCGCGCCCGTCGTGATCGGGCTTACGGTCACGCTGCTCATCTCGCTGCTCGGGCCGCTCACGATGGCGTGCTTCAATCCCGCGCGCGACCTCGGGCCGCGGGTGTGGAGCGCGCTGGCCGGCTGGGGCAGCGTGCCGTTTTCCGCCAACGGCTGGGGCTGGCTGACGGTTTACGTGATTGCGCCGCTCCTCGGCGGGCAGGTGGGCGGCGGGCTCTACCGGGTGTTTTTGCGGCGGGCGTATGCGGGGTAGGGCGCGGCTTCCTTGTCCGCCGTAGCCTTGGCTAAGGCGGAAGCCCGCCCCACTTTGATCACTGGCGAAGCTCCGCGGCGACTTGCGCGAGGGGCTCGGCGGCCGCCTTCACGCCTTCGTCGCGCGCCTTTTCGAGCAGGCGGCGGGCGCGTTCGGGAAAGGCGGGCTCGGGTTCGAGGAAGCATTCGGGTTCGCGCTTCTTGTCGTTCAGGTAGAGCAGGCCGACGCGGTATTTCATGAGCGGCGAGCCGTTGTGGGCGACGTTGTGGAGAAATTCTTTGGCGTAAAAACGGTCCTGCATGACCGTGTCGGCGTCGCGGTTGCCGGCCCCGTTATACAGGCCGAGGTATTCGATTTTGACGCGCCAGAGGGCGGCGGTGAAGTCGCCGGCGTTGGCGGCCTCTTCGAGCAGGAACAGCACTTCGCTGCTCTGATCGCTGTCGTCCTTGGGCGTGCCCTCGCCGCGAAACATCATCATCGCGCGCTCGCGTTTGGCGGCGGAGTTGCCGGACTCGGCCAGCTTTTCGAAGCGGGTGAATTTTTCGGTGGCCGGCAATGAACTGAGGCTGAGCGCGGCCACCTCGCGTTCCGCTATCTCGGCGGCCGCTTCCTTGTCGCCGCTGAGGGCGAGCGCTTGCAGGAGGGCGTGCGCCTTCTCGGCGGAGCCGAGGCCGCCGAGATTCTCGTGGTAGATCGTGTGAAGCGGACGGAGGGAGCCTTCGTCGCCGGTTTTCCAGGCGGCCTCGAGCCACGCGGCGGCCTCGGTGAACTGTTCGCGCAGGCGCGCGGGCGTCGCGTCGGGCGCGAGGCGGGCTTCCTGCGCGTCAAGGTAGAGGCGCTGTGCGAGCACGACGACGGCGGGGGCGTCGCCGCGGATGCCGCTTTGGAAGAGGAAAGTCTTCGCGAGGCCGGCGTCGGCGGGCGAGGGTGCGGCGTAGTTGCTCAGGGTGAGCATGGCCCAGAGGCGCGTGGCGGGGCCGTAGCCGGTGAGGGCGAGGGCACGGAGCGCGGGCAGGCTCGCCTCGAGGTTTTCTCGGTGGTGGCGGACGATGTCCACGGGGCCGTCCCACGTGGGCAAGGCGGTCTCGAGCCGCACGGCCTCGAGGCGGTTGAAGCGCATGAGCAGGGGCGCGGCGATGCGCTGAAACTCGAACTCGCGCACGAACTTTTCCTCCTGATCGCGAAAGTGGCCGGGCAGTTTCGCGGTTTCCTTCGCCAGCAGGGCCATCTGCGCGTCGCCGTCCTTTTCGCTGATCTCGCCGAATTCGCCGCGATAGAAGCCAAGGGCGAGGCGCAGTTGCACGCGCCAGCGCGCGAGCGCGAGCCAATGCTTGGTCGTTCTCTCGAGGGTGAGCTGCGCGTCGGAGCGCTCGCCGAGCTCGAGCTGGATTTCGCTCACGCCGATGGCGGCCTCGCCGTTGCCATTGTTGCTGCGGGAATCGGAGATGGCGTGGATAAAGGCCGCGCGGGCTCTGGCCAGATCGCGTTTGCCGTCGGTGCGCTCGCGCCACAGGCGGCCGAGCAGGAAAGGGAGGCTGGAGTGGCGATCGAACGGGAGGGCCTCGAACTTGGCGGCGGAGGGCCAGTCGCCCACGTCGATGATTAACTGCAGATCGTCGGGGCCGTCGGGAAAGAGCGCGCGGGCCTTGGCGGGATGAGCCGAGCGCGGGAAGGCGGGATTCTTTCCGAGGTAAATCGGGTAAAGGGCGCGGCGGGCGCGGGCTTGGGCGGGGCCGGTGAGCAGCGCCTCCCACTCGGCGAGCAGATCGTTCTCCACGGCGCGGGCGCTGAGGATGTTGGCTTCGAGCTGCTCGAGGGCATAGGCGCGGTTGTAGATTTGCAATTCCTGCCACCCACCGGGTGAGGCGGCGGGCGTTTTTCGCGCCCAGGCCAGCGCGCGCGCCGGATCGGCGGGCAGGGTCGCATCACCGCGCGCGTAAAAATCGCCCAGAAAGTAGGCGCACAGCGCGCGTGCGGCGCCCGCCTTCTCGGCACTCTCGCGCGGCGAGGCGGTGGCGGGCATGACTTGATAGGCGTGAGTGAAGAGCGCGGCGGCGCGGGCGAAGCCGAAGCGGGGGTCTTGGTCGGCGGATTTGAAGACGGCGGCAATGGCATCGGTGTCGCCCGCCAGGACGCTGAGGTCGCGCCAGTAGTCGGCATTTTCCCCGGCGGCGTCGGCTTCACCCCACGCGGCAATGATGGCGCGGCGGACGCCGGCGCGCGCCGCGAAAAAGAGGGCTTCACGCCGCGCGAGAGGATCGTATTCGATGTAGGTGCCGCGCCACATCTGGGTGCTGCCGGCGAGGTCGAACCAGGCGCTCGCGAGGGCGGGATCGGCACCGGTGCCGGTGCCGTCGCCGCCGGAGGCGCGGGCGCGGGCGCGGACGGCGGCGAGTTCGACGAGGAAAGCGGCGCGACCGGCTTTCTGCCCGGCGAGGTAGGTGGAGATGCGGCGCTGCTCGCGGTTGTAGGCCTCCCATTTGGCGTCGTTCTCGCGTTTTGCTTTGGCGCGCTGGTAGTCGATCACATCGGACCGCGCGGCTTCATGCGCGCGTGAGGTCGAGACGCCCCGGGACTGATAGTAGCGGGCGATGGCGGCCGCGTCGGCGAGAGGCGGGGCGGGCAACTCCCAGGTGCGGATCCGGGCGGCCGCGATTTTGTCGCCGTCGGGATCCGGTTTGGGCACGTGGCCGGGACCCCAGTTGAAAGCGGGTTGGCGGCTCGGCATCCCCCACGAGTTGCTGTCGCTCGGGCTGGCGAAACCGCCGCGGGAGCCGGAGCTGCCGGTGCGGGAGGACCCGGAAGATGAGCCGGTGCCCGAGCCGGTGCCCGTGATGGTGCTTTTGTAAACGGAGACGGTGGTGGTGGTCGGAGTCGAGTTGAAGGAGCGCTGCAACTGGGCGCTGAAATTATTGGCCTCCTTGTAAGTGTAGGGCGCGGCGACGGTGCGCGGGACGAGGCTGGTGAACGCGACGGCGAAGCCGAGGGCGCGGAGAGGGCGGGTCATCGATGAAATGGGTCGGGTGGTTTGCTGCTGCAGAATTGCGGCCTGCGCGGGCTGGAGGCGGGTGTATGCGGGCGGAGGACCGGGGTAGCGCGAGGCTTTAGCCCGCGCAGGAAGTCGGCATTCCGTTCGGCGCGGGCTGAAGCCTCGCGCGACCATGCGGCTGCTCTGTCGCTCAGGCCAGGCACGCCTTGAACGCCTCGGTCAGCTTCGCGCGGTCGAGGTTTTTTCCGATGAAGACGAGGGTGTTGGCGCGGGCCTCGCCGGGCTTCCACTCGCGGTCGAAGGTCGCGTCGAAGAGCATGTGGACGCCCTGGAAGACGAGGCGCTTGTTGGACCCTTTCACGGCGAGCACGCCTTTCATGCGGTAGATGTCACCGCCCTGGACACGGAGCAGCTCGCTGATCCAGTCGTTGAGCTTCTTGCCGTCGAGATCGCCGGGAGTGGCGATGCCCACGCTCGTGACTGATTCGTTGTGCTCGTGCGCGGCGTGGAAATCCTGCTGCCAGCACGGGCGCGCGGTCTCGCCCATGATGCGGATGTGCAGCGGATCGTGCCCGCAGCTTTCGAAAACGAGGTAGAAGCCGGGCGCGGCGATCTTCAGGGCGAAGCGGCCATTGCCTTCGGCGAGGAGGAGGCGGTGGAGCGTCGCGCCGGGGGCGACGGGGTCGCCCTCATTGGTGCGAGATTCCCAATCGGCGAAAACATGGACGGCCGCTTCGCGCGCCGCGGCGATGTCGGCGTCGGCGAGGGATTTCACGGGCATCACGACGACATCGAGTTCGTTGGGATTGCCGTGATGGTGGTGCGCATGGTCGTGCTCACCGTGGGCATGGTCATGGCCTTCGTGCGAATGGTCGTGGCCGTGCTCATGGTGGTGATCGCAGTGGCCGATCTCGAGGGTGTGCGTGCCCGTCGGCAGGGCGTAGGCGCCGGCCCACTCGAAAGGATATTCGGGCTCCAGGAACTTGGGGTCGAGTTCGGTGGCACGGTGGAGGTTGAAGCCGCCGACATCGAGCACGCGGTCGAGGGGGAGATCGCAGTTTTTGGTGCGGTGGATTTTCGCGACGGCGTTGATGCGCTTGATCCGCGCCTCGAGGGCGTCGAGTTCGGCGGGGCTGACGAGGTCGGTCTTGTTGAGCAGAATCACGTCGGCAAAGGCGACCTGCTTCATCGACTCGTCGTCCTTGTCCAGGTGCTGCGCGACGTGCTTGGCGTCGATGACGGTGACGATGGCGTCGAGCTTAAAGGCGGCCTTCACCTCGTCGTCGGTGAAGAAGGTCTGCGCGACGGGCGCGGGGTTGGCGAGGCCGGTGGTCTCGATGAGGATGCCGTCGAGCTGGTCCTTGCGCTTGAGCAGGCGGCCCATGATGCGGATGAGGTCGCCGCGCACGGAGCAGCAGATGCAGCCGTTGTTCATCTCGAACAGCTCCTCTTCGCTCTGGATCACGAGCTGGTGATCCACGCCGACCTCGCCGAACTCGTTTTCGATCACGGCGAGCTTCTTGCCGTGGTGCTCCGTGAGGATGCGGTTGAGGAGCGTGGTCTTGCCGGCGCCAAGGAAGCCGGTGAGGACGGTGACGGGAATCATGCGGGTCGGCGGGGACGGAAAACGAAGGTGCAGGCGCGGAGGGGAAGTGCGATCAGCCCTTGCGCTTCGGGAGCTTGAAGGCGGCGGGGGCGAACTTTGTGCCCTTGATTTCGAGGGCGCCGATCTCGCCGTTGAACTCGCCGGCGTCCTTGAGCCACGGGGCCGCGCCTTCGAACTGCGAGGTGTTGCCCACGGTCTCGCCGGTGGCGCTGTTGGCGACGGCGGCGAGCGTGACGGTCTGCCGCTGGCCGGCCGCGTAGGCCGTGACCGTGATCGACGGGGCGGCGAGGCGCACGAAGTTCTCGGCGTGGCCGTCGAGCACGTAGGCGGTGAGCTTGCCGGCGGCATCGTCGCGCACGAGCTCGACGTTGGCGGCGTGATCGCCCAGCTCGACGAGGAGGCCGCCGTGCGGCGCGGTATGGGCGTGGCCGCCGTGGTTGTGGCCGGCGTGCGGATCGGATTTGCCGCAGCCGGCGAGGATGGCGAGGGCGAAGAGGGCGGGAAGGAGGCGGAGGAGTTTCATGATTGGCGGAGGTGAAGTGGGACGATGGGCATCAGGCGGCGGCATGCAACCAACGGCGAAAGGTGCGGATCTGCGCGAGGGTGCCGGCGACGAGGACGTTGTCGCCCGGCTCCAGGCGCTCGGCCCCGGCGGGTGCGATGATGCGCTGGCCGCGGCGCTCGATACCGACGATGCGCGTGCCGGTGAGCTGCGCGACGCCGAGGTCGGCCAAGGAGCGGCCCGCGCGCGGGCCGGCGGGCACCAGGAAGGTCTCGAGCACGGAGCCGCGGAACTCCACGGTCTGATCCGCCGCGGCGGGCGAGCGCGTGAGGAAAGTGCGGGCGCTGGCGAGCTGCTCGGCCCGGCCCATCAGCAGGAGCTTGTCGCCGGGGTAGAGCCGCAGCTCGGGCCGGATGGCGGTGATGACGTAGTTGTTGCGCTCGATCTCAAGGATGGCGCAGCCGAAACGAGTGGGCAGCGCGAGCTGGGAGAGGAGCTGGCCGGCGTAGCCGGCGTGATCGGGCACGACGCATTCGCCGAGCTTCACGTCCCACGAGCCGAGGTTCTGCGTCCGGCGCTCGCGCGCCGCCTCGGCCTCCGCGGCGGTCGGGTCGCCGGCCAGGACGGAGGTGACCGACGACTGCCATTCGCTGTGCCAGTAGATGAGGCGCCGGGAGAAAAGGAAAACCACGAGCGCCGCCGCGACCGCGATGCCGAACCAACCCCAGACGCCGAGGTGATTCGCCGGAATGATCGCGTAGAGCCAGTAGCCCAGCAGCACGGCCGCGATGCCGCGGATGCCGCCGCGCACGGTGCGGACCGGCAGGCGCGTGCTGCCGCCGGAGGCCTCCGCGAGGATCAGGCCGATGGTCTCGACGTTGCGCCAGATGGCCACGAGCGGGATGAGCGCGAGGAGCGCCACCGCGCCCCAGGCCACGTAGCGCACGGTCGCGGGCGCGAGGCCCGTGGCCGGGAGGTGTTCGCCGATGAACGCGATGATCTGCCCGGAAAAGATCAGCACGCCGGTGACGAAGAGCATCTCGATCGCCATCTGCACGATGCGGCCGCGGACGAGGCGCCACGTGCGCGAGGAGTCGGGCGAATTTTGCGCCTGCGCGAGCCAGGCATGGTAGGCGTCGAACCCCCGGGTGATCCGGAGCGGCTCGATGCGCTCCAGAAAATTCAGGAGCGGATCAGCGTAGCGGTTGACCAGCGGCACCGCCAGGACCGTGAAGAGAGAGACTCCGACGGCGAGCGGGTAGTAGTTTGGCGGGAGAACCTTGGCGCCCACGCCGAGCTGCGCGATGATGAAGGTGAATTCACCCAGCGGCCCGAGCAGCAGCCCCGCCCGGCGCGCCTCGCGCGGCCGCGTGCCGCACACAATCAGCGCGAGCCCGGTCGCAAACGCCCGGCCCACGATGGCGAAGACGCCGAGCCCGATGATCCAGGGCCAGACCTCGAGCAGCAGCTTCACGTCGATCATCATGCCGATCGCGACGAAGAACACGCTGCTGAACAAATCGCGCATGCCCGTGAACGCCTTCTCCACGGAGGAGCGCTGCGGGATCTCCGCCACGATCGCGCCGAGGAGAAACGCGCCGAGCGCCAGCGAATATCCGGCCCGGGCGGCGGCGACGGCCAGGATGAAAAGGATGCCCGCCACCGTCACCGTCTGCAGCTCCGGATCGGCGCGCGCCTCAAGCTTGCGCATCAGGCCGGGCACCATCACCAGCCCCACGCCCACCAGCACGACCACAAACGCCGTCATGCCGAGCAGCATCACGCTTACGCGGGCCGAGCCCCCGCCGCTCTGCGCCGTCAGCAGCGTAAGCAAAATGACGGCGACCACGTCCTCCAGCACCGTCACACCCAGCGCGAGCTGCCCGGCGCGTTCGTGCGTGAGGTTCATCTCGCCGACGATCTTCGAGATGACCGCCGAGGAGGAGACCATGAACATGGCCGCGACGAAGAACGTGTGCAGGGCCGGCCAGCCGGCGGCGAAGCCGAGGAGCTTCGTGAGTTCGAAGACGAGAAATGCCGCGAGAAACGTCGCAACGGGCGTCGCCCAGCCCATGCGCGCGAGCTTGGTCAGGCTCAGCCCGAGCCCGATCGCAAACATCAGGAACACGAGGCCGATCTGCGACAGCGTCTGGATGCGGTCCTGATCCTGGATGAACGAGAACGGCGGCGTGTAGGGCCCGATGACGGCGCCGGCCACGAGGTAGCCGACGATGACCGAGAGGCCGATCCGGCGGCACAGCGCGCCGGCCAAGCCCGCGGCGAGCAGCACGATGGCCAAATCCTGGATGAGACTGACGCCGGGGTCCATGGATGCGGAGCATGGGCGGTTTCGCACCGCGGGCACCAGCCGAAATAGGGGTAGCGCGAGCCGGGCTGCCGAGGTGCGTGCCGTCTGGATCAGGGCGTGATGGTGGGAGGGGTTCTTCGCGCGATAAGGAGCACTTTGTCCACGCGGTGGCCGTCGAGATCGATGACCTCGACGCAGTAGCCGTGGTGGTTGAAGGATTCGCCCTCCGCGGGCACGTGGCCGAGGTGCTTCACGATGAAGCCGGCGAAGGTCTGGTAGTCGCGCGCGACGCCTTGGTGCAGGGGGAAATCCGCGACGGCTTGCTCGAACTCCGCCGCTTCGAGCATCCCGTCGACGATCCAGGAGCCGTCGTCACGCCGCACGGCCCGCGGCTTCAGGCGGTCGCTCGGCGAGGGGAGGTCGCCGACGATGGCCTCCATGATGTCGTGCAGGGAAACCAGGCCGGAGATGGCGCCGAACTCGTCGCTTGCGAGCGCGACGTGCTTGCCGGTCGACTTGAACTTTTCCAGCAGCGCCGTGGCCGACAGCGATTCGGGCACGACGAGCGCCGGAGTGGAGAGGTCGCGCACGTTGACCGGGGCGCCGGCCGCGAGATTGGCGTAGATGGCCTTCACCGTCACGAGGCCGATCACATTGTCCCGCCGGCCCTCGTAAACCGGAAACACCGAGTGCGCGCTGACGACGATGCGCTGCCAGACGGTCTCGTGCGCATCGGAGGCATTGATCCAGATGATCTTGGAGCGCGGGGTCATGAGATCGCGAATCGGCAGGCGGTCGAAAGCCATCACGCTTTCGACCATGGCGGGCTCCTGCGGGTGGAAGACGCCGACGCGCATGCCTTCCCGCACGAGGAGGCGCACCTCGTCCTCGGTCACCTTCACCTCGGGCTCAGGCTTGATGCGGAAAATTCTCAACAGCGCATCGGTGGAGGCGCCCAGCAGGCTGACGAGCGGCGCGCCGAGGCGCGAGAGCCGGTGCATCGGGCCGGCGAGCGCGCGGGCGACGCCCTCGGGATTTCCGAGACCGACGCGCTTGGGCACGAGTTCGCCGATGACCAGGGTGAAATAGGTGAGCACGATCACCACGATGGCGAACGCGGCCTGGTCGGCGTAGGGCGCGAGCCACGCGATTTCCCTCAGCCACGCGGCGAGCGGCGCGGCGAGCGAGGCGCCGCTGAAGGCCGCGGCCACCACGCCGACGAGCGTGATGCCGATCTGGGCGGTGGCGAGGAAGGTGTTGGGCGACTCGGCGAGGTCGAGCGCGAGGCGCGCGCTCGCATCTCCGCCATCGGCGAGCGCACGGAGCTTTGCCTTGCGGGCCGAGACGATGGCGATCTCGGCCATCGAGAAGACGCCGTTGGCCAGCAGCAGGGCGAGGATGATGGAGAGTTCGAGGAGGACGGAATTCATGGATGCAAAGTGGATGGGCTCGCCGCGGAGCCCGGCGGGAATCGGGCAACCTGTCGGGTTGAGCGCCGGGAGTCAAAGGGCGCCGGCGCAGCGCTAGCGCACATTGCGCAGCGCGCGCTCGGTGTCCTCGCGGCTCTCGGTCAGGTGCAGCCAGACGCCCGCGGCCATGAGCGCGCCAGCGAGCCAGATTTGCGCGGAGAGGTGTTCGCCGAAAAATGTGCGGCGATGAGCGCGCCGAGGAACGGGGCGGTTGAAAAATACGCGCCCGTGCGCGCCGCGCCGACGTGCCGGAGCGCGACGATGAAACACACCAAGCTCAGGCCGTAGGAAACGAAGCCGAGGGCGAGCGCGGCGCCCAGACTCGGGCCGGCGGGCAGGTGCGCGCCGGTGGCGAGCGCGAGCGACACGTTGACGACGCCCGCGGCGATACCCTTGAGCGCGGCGGTGGAAAACGCGTCGGCCTGCGCGACTTTGCGCGTGAGATTGTTGTCGAGGCCCCAGCACGCGCACGCGGCGACGATCAGCAGCGCGGCCGGCGAGAGACTGAATCCCGCGCCGGTGGTCCAACTCAGCACGATACTGCCGAGGACGATGAGGGCGAAGCCGAGGACGATCCGGCGGTTCACGCCTTCGCGAAAGAGAAACCACGCGAGCAGCGCCGTGAACACGCCTTCGAGATTCAGCAGCAACGAGGCCGTGGCCGCCGCCGTGCGCGCGAGTCCGGTCATGAGCAGCACGGGCGCGACGACACCGCCGAACGCGATGGCACCCGCGAGCCAGAGCCAGTCCCGCCCGGCGACATGCGCGCGGGTGGGGCGGTGTGGGGAAAACAGGCGGCGACCGAGCAACACGGTGCCGAGACCGAGGCCGGAGCCGAGATAGAGCAGGCCGGCGAGGAGCTGAGGATTGCTCTGGCCGATGAGGGGTTTCGCGAGCGGCGGGCTCAGGCCGAAAAGCGCCGCCGCGAGCAGGGCGAAGAGCGGTCCGCGAAGATGGGTCACGAGACCACGCTCAGTGCCGAAGATTCAGCGCAATCGAACCGCGGAGCCTATGGCGAAGGCTCCGCGATCGTTCCGATGGCAAGTGGAGCGTCAGTCAGTCAGCTCCTTGCCGCACTTGGGCATGGCTTTTCCCTCGTAGGGATTGCTGATGTCCTTGTTTGTCTGCACCCACTTGCCCTGGTCATTCGGGACGTGCGGGCAGAGATAGCGGTAATACCCCTTCTGGCCTTCGGCCAGGTGAACCGCGGTCCGGCTGAGGATTTTGAACTCCTCGCGTGCGGCGCTGAGTGAATCCGCGCCGCTGAGCTTTTTCGCGGCGCTGGTCCGGTTGGCGATACGCTTGGCCTCGGCGTCATTGGCCGCCTTTTCGGTAGGGGTGGCCGCGAGGGTGCTCGCTGCTTTCTTGGCGGCGGCGAGATCGTCGGCCGCCAACGCGGCGCGGATACTCTCATATTGCTTCAGGTAATTCTTCTGGAAGTCCGTGAGGGGACCGCCGGCTTCGTGGGCGAACGCGGTGAGGGCAAACAGTCCGAGGGTGACGGACGCGAGGGAACGGATGGCTTTTGTTATCATGGTGGATCTGAGGGTTGAGGATTACGGGGACAGGGGAAAAAGAGTTTTGAGCGCGGCGATCGCGCCGTCGAGCGCGCGGGCGTTGGCTTCGGTGGCTTCCTGGGCATCGGCGGCTGACGTGTTGTCGATGGCGACCGCAAGTGCGGCGATGGTTTTCGCCGCGGAGTCGGCGGCGGGCTTCTGGGCGGCGGGGGCCTGCGCCGCCAGGGCCTGCGCGAGATCGCGAATCGCAAAGGCGAAGTCATGCGCGTCATCAAGGTTTTGCGCCCGCAGGGTTTTCGCGAGCTGGTCCTGCCGGGTCGCGATCGCCTGCCAGATTTCGGCGACGCTGCCGGGAACCTTTGTGCTATGCGAATGCCCTTGCACCGAATCGGCCGCCTTGTGCTCAGCGGCGTGGTGTTTCTCGTCGTCGTGCGGCACGAGATCCTCGGGGAACTTCGTGTGCTGGAAACCGTGTAGCTGCATCAAAAGCAGTAGCGCGCCGGCCAGCATGAGCGCGACATTGGCGACGCCGCTGAATTTCGCGAAGGAGGCGGTTTTCCGCCATTGCGCGAGGACGAGCAGCATCACGGAGAGCGCGGCGATCTGGCCGAGCTCGACGCCGACGTTGAACGACAGGATGCGCAGCACGAGGCCGTCGTGGCCGAGCGGGAGCTGTTGCAGGCGGGTCGAGAGGCCGAAGCCGTGGATCAGGCCGAAGAGGAACACAGCGCCGAGGAGGTTCGGCGACTGGACGCCGATCCATTTGCGAAAGCCGTCGAGGTTGTCGAAGGCCTTGTAGCAGACGGTGAGGGCGATCACGGCGTCGATGAGGAAATAGTTGGCACGGATGTGCAGCAGCGTCGCGAACACGAGCGTGAGACAGTGGCCGAGCGTAAACGCGGTGATGAATTTCACGATCTCGCCGAATTTCGTGAGGAAGAACATCACGCCGAAGAGGAACAGCAGATGGTCGTAGCCGGTGAGCATATGGACGGCGCCGAGCCGGATGTATTCGAGGTTTCCGCCGGCGAGGGCGGCCTGTTGATCGGCGCTGGACATCGCATGGGCGAAGGCCGTGGCGGGGAGGACAAGTCCAACGAAGAGGAGGCGGACGAGCGGTTTCATAAAATGGGTGATCGTGAGTGCGAGTGCTTACGGTTCAACGGTGTCTTCCGGGCGATGGAACATCCGGTAGAGCGCGGGGAGCACGACGAGCGTGAGCAGCGTGGAGCTGATGATGCCGCCGATGACGACGGTCGCGAGCGGGCGCTGCACCTCGGCACCGGCGCCGGTCGCGATTGCCATCGGCACGAAGCCGAGGCTGGCGACCAGAGCGGTCATGAGCACGGGGCGCAGGCGCGTTAGACAGCCTTCCTCGACGGCCTCGTCGATGGGTTTGCCGCCGGCGCGCAGGCTACGGATGAAGGAGATCATCACGAGGCCGTTGAGCACGGCGACGCCGGAGAGGGCGATGAAGCCGATGCCCGCGGAGATCGAGAGCGGAATGTCGCGCAGCCACAGCGCAAACACGCCGCCGGTGAGCGCCAGCGGGACGCCGGAGAACACGAGCAGTGCATCCTTCGCGTTGCCGAAGCTCATGAAGAGCAGCCCGAAGATCAGGAACAGCGCCACGGGCACGACGATTTGCAGCCGGCGTGAGGCGGACTCGAGCTGCTCGAAGGTGCCGCCGTATTCCAGCCAGTAGCCGGCGGGCAGTTTCACGTCGGTAAGGCGTTGCTGCACCTCGGCGACGAACGAACCGAGGTCGCGGCCGCGGACGTTGGAGGTCACGACGAGGCGGCGCTTGCCGTTTTCGCGGGTGATCTGATTCGGGCCCGGCGCGATCTCGATGGCGGCCACTTCGCGCAGCGGCACGAACGCAAACGGCGCGGCCTCGTCGGTGCCGCCGCTCCCGAGCAGGCGGGCCGGCACGACACGAGCGGCGGGGCCGTCGAGCTTGGGCAGCGGAATGGGAATCGCGCCGAGGGCCTCGAGGTTGCCGCGCAGTTCTTCCGGCCAGCGCACCACGAGATCGAAGCGGCGGTCGCCTTCGAAGACCTGGCCGACGGTCGCGCCGCCGAGGGCGGTGGAGACGATGGTCTGCACTTCCTCCACGGACAGACCGTAACGCGCGAGCGCCTCGCGATCGATCTGCACGGTGAGCAGGGGCAGGCCGGTGATCTGCTCCAGCTTCACATCGGCCGCGCCAGTGACGGCCTGGACGATCCCCTCGATCTCCTTGCCGGAGCCCATGAGGGTGTCGAGGTCGTCGCCGTAGAGCTTGACTGCGACCTCCGAGCGCACGCCGGCGATCAGCTCGTTGAAGCGCATCTGAATCGGCTGGAGGAACTCGTAGTTGTTGCCGGGAATCTGGACGACGACGTCCTCCATTTCCTTGAAGAGCTGCGCGCGCGTTTTCTTCGGGTCGGGCCATTGGGCGCGCGGCTTTAGCATGATGAACGTGTCGGCCACGCTGGGCGGCATGGGATCGGTGGCGACGGCGGCCGTGCCGATCTTGGCGAACACGCGATGCACTTCCGGAAACTGCCGCAGACGCGCCTCGAGTTCCGCCTGCATCTTGACCGCCTGCGTGAGACTGGTGCCGGGGATGCGCAGCGCGTGGAGGGCGATGTCGCCCTCGTCGAGATTGGGGATGAACTCCGTGCCCATGCGCGTGGCCGTGAAGCCGGCGAGGACGAGCAGCACGACGGCGGCGAGCGCCGCGGCGGGGCGCACCGTCATGACGAAGCGGAGCACCGGGCGGTAGAGGGCCTTGGCGCCGCGGATGGCGACGTTGTCCTGCTCCGAGACTTTTCCCGTGACGAAGATGGCGACGGCGGCGGGGACGAACGTGACGGAGAGGATCATCGCGCCGAGGAGGGCGGTGACGACGGTGAAGGCCATCGGGTGAAACATTTTTCCCTCGATGCCGGTGAGGGCGAAGATGGGCACATAAACCACTGTGATGATGAACACGCCGAAGATCGACGGCTTGATGACCTCGGTGGTGGCCTCGGCGGCCAGGGCGAAGCGCTCGGGTTTGGTGAGGAGGCGGTTGAGCCGGTGCTGCTCGTGGCCGAAGCGGCGCAGGCAGTTTTCGATGATGATGACGGCGCCATCGACGATGAGGCCGAAGTCGAGCGCGCCGAGGCTCATGAGGTTGCCGGAGACCTTGTTGGCCACCATGCCGGTGATCGTGAAGAGCATCGCGAGCGGGATGACGGCGGCGGTGATGAGCGCGGCGCGGATGTTGCCGAGCAGCAGAAAAAGAATCACGATCACGAGAATCGCGCCTTCGAGGAGATTGGTCTTCACCGTCGCAATGGTGCGATCGACGAGCGCGGTGCGATCATAGACGGTCTGCACTGAGATGCCTTCGGGCAGCGTGCGGTTCACGTCGCGAAGTTTCGCCGCGACGCGTTGGGAGACTTCACGGGAGTTTTCGCCGATGAGCATGAACACGGTGCCGAGCACGACTTCGCGGCCGTTCTCGGTGGCGGCGCCGGTGCGCAGCTCGGCGCCAAACGACACCTCGGCGACCTCGCCGAGGCGGAGCGGCTGGCTCCCGGAGCGGGCGACGAGGATCTGGCGAATGTCGTCGAGCGTGCGCACCTGGCCGGGCACGCGAATGAGATACTGTTCGCCGAAACGTTCGATGTAGCCGGCGCCGACATTGGCGTTGTTGCGCGCGAGCGCGGTCATGAGGTCGGGCAGTGTGAGCCGGTGGGCGAGCATCCGGTCGGGCAGCGGGGTGACGAGGAACTGCTTCACCTGGCCGCCAATGGTGTTGATTTCGGAGACGCCCTTGAGGTTGCGGAGCTGCGGGCGCACGACCCAGTCCTGCAATTCGCGGAAATCGGCGGGAGTCCACGGGGAGCCGTCGGTTTTTTTCGCGCCCTCCTTCGCCTCGACGGTGAACATGAAAATCTCGCCGAGGCCGGTGGAGATGGGGCCCATTGCGGGCTCGAGGCCGGGCGGGAGCTGTGACTTCACTTCCTGGATGCGCTCGTTGATGAGCTGGCGGGCGAAGTAGATGTCGGTGCCGTCCTTGAACGCGACCGTCACCTGCGATAGCCCGTAGCGCGAGACGGAGCGCGTGTAGTCGAGCTTGGGCAGCCCGGCCATCGCGGTCTCGACGAGGTAGGTGACGCGCTGCTCGGCTTCGAGCGGCGAGTAGCCGGGCGCAGCGGTATTGATCTGCACCTGGACGGTGGTGATGTCGGGGACGGCGTCGATGGGGAGCTGGCGGTAATTGAATGCGCCGAGCGCGCACATCCCGACCGTGAGGACGAGGACGAGCCAGCGGTGGCGGATGGAAAAATGGATGAGGTGGTCGAACATGGCGGGTGGGCGCGTGGGTGAGCGGCGAGCGATCAGTGATCGTGGGAGGCGCCGGACTTCCCGATGTCGGCCTTGATGAGGAAACTGTTTCCCACGACGTAGCGCTCGCCGGCCTTGAGGCCCTTGAGCACCTCGACGAACCCGCCGGTGCGGCGGCCCAGCTCCAGCGGCCGGGCCTGGTAGAGATCGCCGTGCTGCGAGAAGACGACCGTGAAGGAGAAGAGCGTCTGGAGCGCGGATTCCTTGACGGCGACGGGCACAGTTTCCTGCGCGAGGCTGATATCGGCCTTCACGAAGAGGCCGGGGCGCCAACGCTGGTCGGCGTTGGCGAGGACGACGCGGGCGACGAGGGTCTGCGCCTCCGCGGAGCCGACAGGGGAAATCCACGCGAGCGTGCCCTTGGCCTCGGCGCCGCCGTCGTCGGCGTGGATCGTGACGGTCTGGCCAACTTTCACGCGGGCCTGGCTGCGCTTGGGGATGTTGAGATCGACCCAGACCTCGGAGAGATCGGCGATGGTGTAAAGGGTCGCGCCTTCGGCGACGGTCTGGCCGGCGTGGACCTCGCGCTCGACGACGAGGCCGGCGATGGGGGCCTTCACCTCGATGGTGGCGAGGGTCTGGTTGGTTTCGAGAATGGCAACGACCTCGCCTGCGGCGACGGGATCGCCGAGGGATTTGCGGGCTTCGCGGATGAGGCCGGCGAAGCGCGGGACGGCGCGTCCGATCTTGTCGGCGTTGAGTTTCACCTGGCCGTAAACGGCGAGGGTCTCATGCAGCGTGGCAGGACCGGCGACCTCGGCGGCGACGCCCGCGCGCTGCGCGGCTTCGGCGGGGATCGTCGTCTGCATCTCGGGCGCGGCAAAGGCCCAGCGGTGCGTGCGGCCCGCGTGCTCGGCGACGACGATGTAGTCGAACGAGTGCGGCTCATAGACCTCGGCATCGCCGCGCAGGTAGTCGCCCTCGGGTTTGAAGTTGTAGGTGTCGGTGACGTCGCCGGGCCGCTTGAGCTGCACGGTGAACTTCACTGCGGAGGCGGCGACGGGTTTGCCGGCCTCCGTGAACCACGCACGGAATTCCGGCGGCAGCCCCTGCTCGAAGATGGCGAGCTCGACGGTGAAATCGCCGTCCTTCAGGAGACGGCCGTTGTTCGGGCCTTTGACAACCTCCGGCGCGGCGGGGGCGCCGTGGGCATGACCATCGTGGCCGCCGGCGGCGGAGTGGTCGTGGCCGCGTTCGACGATAAAATAGGCCGCGGCACCACCGAGGGCGAGGACGGCGACGAGGGAGACGGGAAGTTTCCAGTTCATGGGAAAATGGGAGGAGGTGATTTATTTAAGAGGAGGCGGGAGCGGCGAGGAGGTGCTCGATTTCGACGAGCGTGGCATGGTAGTCGGCGGCGGCCTGGACTTGGCGGCGGCGGGCGGAGGACAGCGCGGCGCGGGCTTCGAGCTGGTCGCGGACTTGGTAGCGGCCGGCGGCGAGGCCGGGTTCGAGGCCGGCGAGCCAGGCGGTGGCGGCGGGGATCAATTCGTCGCGCGCGAGGTCGTGGGCGATGCGCGCGTGGCCGAGTTCTTGATGCAACGAAAAGAGCGTGGCGCGGACGGCGTGAAGCGCGGCCTCGCCGTCGGCAACGGTGCGGTCGCGCTCGGCGCGGGCTTCGGCCGAGGCGGCGTCGCCGGCGGCGCGGTTGGGGAGCGCGTAACTGAGGCCGGCGACGAACCCGAAGTTGTCCGTCGCTTCGACGCGGCGGAGGCCGGCGGACCAGCGGGCCTCGCCGCGGGCGGCTTCGCGCCGCGCGAGGCGTTCCTGCGCGCCGCGCCAGCGGGCGAGGGCGGCGAAGCGGGCCTGCGCGGGCGTGGCCGCGAGGCGGGCGATGAGTGTCTCGTAGGGCGCGGCGGCGGGCAGTGTGGTGAGATCGGCCCGGGCGGTGTCGAAGTCGGGCGCGGCGGCGCCCCAAAGGGAGGCGAGCGAATGGCGGGCGGAGAGGAGGAGGTGCTCGGCGTGTTCGCTTTCGAGCGTGGCGTCGGCAAGCGCCAGGCGCGCGCGGGCGGTGTCGG
>JAUYAK010000130.1 GCA_030693515.1 Opitutaceae bacterium | reverse complement strand
GGAGCGGAATCTTTCGCCTTGGGCGGGGAGAGGGGACGATACGTGCCGCGCAGGGGGTGCGTGATGCCCTTGGCGAGGAAGAGACCGGTGAGGGAGTTGGCGCTGGCGCGAATCTCGGCGGGCGTGCCGTGCGCAAGGAGTTCTCCGCCGTGGATGCCGGCGGCGGGACCGAGGTCGATGATGCGGTCGGCGCGGGCCATGAGTTCGTCGTCGTGCTCGACGACCAGGAGGGTGTTGCCCTTGGCGCGGAGGGACTGGAGGGTCTCGATGAGACGGTCGTTGTCGCGGGCGTGGAGGCCGATGCTGGGTTCGTCGAGCACGTAGAGCACGCCGCAGAGATTGGAGCCGAGCTGCGCCGCCAGCCGGATGCGCTGGGCCTCGCCGCCGGAGAGCGTCTCGGTCGGGCGGTCGAGCGAGAGGTAGCCGAGGCCGACGTGGTCGAGGAACTTGAGACGCTCGGCGATCTGCGGGACGATGTCCTGCACGATCAATGTTCCGCGGGCATCGAGGTCGAGGCGGGCGAGATGGGCGAGCAGCTCGGACGGCGTGCTGCGCAGCAGCGCGGGCAGCGAAAGCGGCGCAGGCTTGCCGCGACAGTGGAGCTTGACGGCCCGGCCCACGCGGTTGAGCCGCTCGCCGTGGCATTCCGGACAGGCCGTGCCGGCTTCGGAGAGGTCGTCGGCGGAGTCGACGCCGAACTCGCGCAGGCGCGCCGCCGGATCGTCTTTCTCGTCGTCGGTCGGCTCGAGCATCCAGGGGAAGACGCGGCCATGGCCGCGACACGTGGGGCACCAGCCGCGCGGCGAATTGAAGGAAAAGTTCTTGGGATCGAGCTCGGGAAAACTTTCGCCGGTCGCGATGTCGGTGCGCGTGGTCGAAAACCACGAGAGGATGTCGCCGCGCTCGGTGAGCAGGAAACACGCGCCCTTGCCGAGGCGGAGCGCAGTGTCGAGTTCGGCCCCGGGCCGGGCGACGGTCTTCAAATCGGCGACGACGACCTCGATGTCGTGCTCCTTGTAGCGGTCAAGTTTTTGGAAGGCATCGACACGCGTGAGGCGGCCGTCGGCGCGCATGATTGCGTAACCCTGATTCGCGATCCACGTGGCGATGGGCTGGTGGTGGCCTTTGCGACCGCGGATGAGCGGAGCGCAGAGGTAGAGGTGCTTCGCTTTTTTCGCTTTCGGCGTCGCGGACATCACGCGCGTGAGCAGCGCCTTCAGCGCGCCGGGTGAGAGCGGTTTCACCGGCTGATCGGTGTCGGGGTGGTGCTGCACGCCGAGGCGCGCGTAGAGGAGGCGCAGGTATTGGGCGACCTCCGTGATGGTCGCGACGGTGGATTTGCGGGAGCCGCGCGTAACGCGCTGCTCGATCGCGACGGTCGGCGGAATGCCGGTGAGGCGATCGACGGCGGGGCGGGGGAGCTGCTCGACGAATTGACGCGCGTAGGGCGACATCGACTCCATGAAGCGGCGCTGGCCCTCGGCAAACACGATGTCGAACGCGAGCGTGGACTTGCCCGAGCCCGACACGCCGGTGACGACGTTGAGCTGCCGGTGCGGGACCGTGAGTGAGAGATTTTTGAGGTTGTTCTCCCGCGCGCCGATGATCGTGAGGTCGCCGGCCCCGAGGGTAAGCGACTCACCGTAGGGCGCGGTCGACTCGGCCGCGATGGCACCACGATCTTCGGTCGCCAGCGCATCGCGCAGGAAGGGTGAGGTCGCCGTGTCGGCGGCGGCGACCAGCTCTGGTGGCCCCTCGGCGACGATACGGCCGCCGTTCGCGCCGGCGTCGGGCCCGATCTCGATGAGCCAGTCGGCGGACTTGAGCACATCGAGGTTGTGCTCGATCACGACGACGCTGTGGCCGCGATCAACGAGGGCCTGAAGGACGGCGAGGAGGCGCTTCACGTCGTGGCGGTGCAGGCCGGTGGTCGGTTCGTCGAGGAGGAGCAACGCGCCGGATGTCGGCGACGATGGCGCGGCGGCGAAGCCGCCGAGGTAGCGGACGAGCTTGAGGCGCTGGGATTCGCCGCCGCTGAGTGTATTGAGCGGCTGGCCGAGCGTGAGGTAACCGAGGCCGACGGAGTCCAGCGAGGCGAGGCGCGTCCGAATTGCCGTGTGATCGGCGAAAAGCGCGAGCGCGTCCGTGACCGATGTGTTGAGCAGATCGGAGACGGAACGATCATTCCAACGGATCGCGAGCACCTCGGGTTTGAAACGGCGCGCCTCGCAGACCGGACACGGCACAAAGACATCGGAGAGAAACTGCATCTCGATGCGCTCGTAGCCGAGGCCCTGGCAATGATCGCAGCGGCCCTCGCCGCTGTTGAAAGAGAACGACGAGGCGTTGAACCCGGCCTGCTGCGCGGTCGGCGTCGCGGCGAAGAGCTCGCGGATGAGTTCCCAGGCCTCGGTGTAGAGCGCGGGGTTGGAGCGAGGCGTGCGCGAAAGCGGGGATTGATCGACGAGCACGATCTCGCCGAGGGTGTCGTCGCCGGTGATGGCGGCGATGGTGGCGGCATCCTCGGTGAGCTGGAGGCGCTTGGTGAGGAGGCCCTGATGGATCACGTGATCGAGGAGCGTGGATTTGCCGGAGCCGGAGACGCCGCTGAGGCAGACGAGGCGTTGGAGCGGGAGGCGGAAGGAGAGGTGGGTGAGGTTGTGCTTGGTGGCGTCTGAAAATTCGAGCCAGCGGGTGGAAGCAGCGCCCGCGAGCGGGCGGCCTACGGGACGGCGGGTCGCGGGCGGTTCGATCGTCTCACGGCCCGAGAGGTAGGCGCCCGTGATACTGCGTGGGGCGGCGAGCATGGCGGGCAACGTGCCCTGAAAGACGATGTGCCCGCCGCGGCTGCCGGGCTCAGGCCCGACCTCGATGAGATGATCGGCGGCGCGGATCATCGCCTCGTCGTGCTCGACGACGACGACGGTGTTGCCGGCGTCGGTGAGCGTGCGGATGATCGCGATAAGGCGGTCGATGTCGCGCGGATGCAGGCCGACGCTCGGCTCGTCGAGGACGAAGAGCGTGTCGATGAGCGAGGTGCCGAGGCAGCTCGTAAGATTCACGCGCTGGACTTCGCCGCCAGAAAGCGTCTTCGACGTGCGGTCGAGGGTGAGGTAGCCGAGGCCCACTTGTGTGAGGTATCGCAAACGCGTGACGATGGAATCGAAGGCGAGGGCCGCGCTGCGCGCGTCGCCGGGTGATGGGCGATCGGCGATGGGCGATGGGCTGAGCAAGTCGAGCAGCTGGGAGACGGGGAGTTGGTAGAGTTCAGGCAGGGTGCGGCCCTGCCATTTCCAGCAGAGCGCCTCGGGCTGGAGGCGCTTGCCGCCGCAGTCGGGGCAGGGGTTGTAGGCGCGATAGCGCGAGAGGAAGACGCGCACGTGCATCTTGTAGGTGTTCTTCTCGAGCCAGCGGAAGAAGCCCTTCACGCCATACCAATGCTGCGGCCAGGTCTTGCCGTTCTCCTCGCCGTAGCCGGGCTCCCCCTCGATCACGAAACGCTGCAGCTCCGCGGGCAACGAGGCGAAGGGCACGTCGGTGCGGATCTTTTTCTTCTTCGCGAAGACCATCAGGTCCTTCTTCGAGTCGCCGTAGATTTCGCTCTCCCAGCATTTGATCGCGCCGTCGTCGATCGAGAGCGAGTGGTCGGGCATCGCCTGGCGGTAGTCGATCTCGATGACGCGGCCGAAGCCGCGGCACTTGGGGCAGGCGCCGAGCGGAGAGTTGAAAGAGAACAACGCGGGCGTGGCGGCGCGGAAAGTGCGGCCGGTCGTCGGTGAGCGCAGGCCGCGGGAAAAATGGCCGATCTCCGCGAGGGTGTCGGCGGAGAAGAAACGCACCTCGCCCTGGCCGAAATGCAGCGCGGTCTCAATCGCCTCGAGGCCGCGGGATTTTTTTTCAGTGGAGAGGTTCAGCCGATCTTGCACAACGAAGAGATCGCTGGCCGCGGCGAGCGGCTTCGCGTCGGCGAGGAGGGCGTCGAGCTTGTGGATGGCGCCGGTGACGAGCACACGCACGTAGCCCTGGTTTTTGAGGTTCGTGAGAATCTCCGGCCACGAAAGGCTCGCGGGCTTCGCAATCTTGAAGGCGACGATGACCGGGCGGGCGGCATGGGCGGCCGCGGACTTTTCCCAGATCGACTGCGGCGAGTCGTCGTCGATTTTTTCTCCGGTGGCCGGATCGAAGCAGGCGGCGACGTGGCTGAACCAGACTTTGAAGAAATCCGTGAGCTCCGTCATCGTGCCGACGGTGGAGCGCGAGGTCTTGACGGTGTTGGTCTGCTCGATGGCGATCGAGGGCCGGAGATTTTCGATCGAATCAACCTGGGGTTTGTCGAGCAGGTCGAGGAACTGGCGGGTGTAGGCGCTGAAGGTCTCGACGTAGCGGCGCTGGCCCTCGGCGTGGAGGGTGTCGAAGACGAGCGAGGACTTGCCCGCGCCGCTGAGGCCGGTGACGGCGATGTAGCGCCCGAGCGGGACATCGAGGTCGAAGCCCTTGAGGTTGTTTTGGCGCACGCCGCGCAGGCGGATGCACTCAGGCTTGGAACTGACGGAAGGAGTCACGCGCCCACGAAGTGAACGAAGCCGCCAAACGCAACCCGCGGCGCTACGACGCGGGACACTGCTGACAGGAGGCTGTCAGGATGCGCACTCACCGGCCGGCGAGGGTGAGCGTGGCGCCGGCGGAGACGATGGCGTGGACCACCGGCGGCGCGGGGCGTGTGTCGGTGACGATGGTCATGCCGCGGCCGAACGGCGCGGCGAGGCTGAGGGCCTTGCGACCAAACTTGGTGGCGTCGAGGGCGAAGAGCGTGCGGTCGGCCGCGGCGATCATCTTGCGCTGGACCGCGATCACGAGGGCGTTGTTGTTCCAGACGCCGCTCTCCGTGATGCCGGTGCCGCCGAGGATCGCGACATCGGCATGAATTTCGTCGAAGGATGCCTCGCAGAGGGGCCCTACGAGCGTGCCGAGGCGACCGAGGATGCTGCCGCCGGTGACGATGGTCTCGGCGTTGCCGACTTCGCCGAAGAGGCTGGCGACAGGCAGGGAGTTGGTGATCACCTGCACGCGCTTTTCGGCGAGCAGCCGCGCGACGGCGTAAGTCGTCGTGCCGCCGTCGAGGATGACGGTCGTGCCGGGCTGCACCTGCTCCGCGATCAGAGCGGCGATGGCGTATTTCTGATCGGCCTGGCGCTGGATGCGCCCGACGAAATCGTGCTCCTGCGTGAGCGCATCGGTCGAGATGAGCGAGGCGCCGCCGTGGTGCCGGCGGATGACGCCGCGGGCCTCGAGCGCGTCGAGCGCGCGGCGCACGGTGGAAAGCGAGCCGCTGTAGAGGTCCGCGAGCGAGTGGAGGTCGGCGTATTTGTGCTCGCGAATGTGCCGCTCGATGAGGTCGGTGCGCTGCTTGTTGGTCATGGTTCGGTGCGCGAGGTGAGCAACGTGAAGAGTTCGAGGTAGGCGGAGACCTGCCGGGCGGGATCAAAGGTGGCGCGCGCGTAGGCGCGGGCCTCGGCGGCGCGCGCCTCGCGCGCGGCTGGGGGCTCACTGAGGAGAGCCGCCAGCGCGGCACGAAACGCGGCGCGATCATCGCGCGGAATTACCCAGCCGGTGCGGCCGGGCACGAAACACTCTGCAATTCCCTGCGCCTCATAGGCGACCGCGGGCAGACCGTGCGCCTGCGCTTCGATGAGGAAATTTGACAGCGCCTCGCTCCACGACGCGTGCACGGCGAAGTCGGCCGCACCGTAGAGCGGCGCTGGATCGCGATGGAAACCGAGGAACTTCACGCGCGCGCCGAGCTGCCGGGCCGCGACCAGGCGCTCGCACGCGCTGCGGGCAGGGCCATCCCCGGCGAGCCAGAGCTGCCAATCCGGCGAGGGAGGGAGTCCGGCCGCAATCTCGATCAGTTCGCGCTGGTTCTTCTCCGGTCGAAACATCGCGACATTGAGGAGCACCGTGGTGGCGGGAGTGGCGTGGTGTTCTGATCGCAGGAGGGAGCGCGCCGAGGCCGCCGCGGCGCCCGAAGCCTGCGCGGGAAAGACGAGCGAGTTGTGGATGACGGAGATTTTTTCCCGCGGCACCGCATGCTCGCGGACGAGGGTGTCGCGCGCATCGCGGCTGTTGGCGACGATGTGGCGGACGGCGTGCAGGGAAGCGCGAAAGCGCGCCGGCAGGCGCTTGCCCGTGCGCATCGTGGCGATGACGGTCGCACGCGGCAGCGCTTTTTGCAGCCGGCCCGCGCAGCAGTTGGCCATGCGCCCCATGCAGAGGACGACATCCGGCTCCAGCGCCCGCGCGCGAGCGAGGAGCCGGGGCGCGAACCAGTCTAGACCGAGATCGAAGGGCTGAAGGACCGGCCGCGCGACGTCCGGCGCGACGGTCGAGGCGAGCCGGCCGCCGGGGCGGAACGTGAGCAAGGTGGCGGCATGGCCAGAGGCCGCACAGGCGTTGGCAAGCAGCACGGACTGTCGCTCGGTGCCGCCGCTGCGCAGATGGTCCTGGATGATCAGGATTTTCATTGCCCGGCGGGAGGACGAGTCGGAGCGTGAGGGCTCACGCGATGAATTCCTCGTTTCTCCAACTGTTGGTGCGCTGGGCCGTGCTCGCCCTCGGCGTGACCATCGCGACCAAGATCGTGCCGGGCATCGAGTGCCGCGACGGCACGACGCTGCTCGTGGTCGTGCTGCTGCTGAGTTTCTTCAACGCGATCCTGAGGCCGCTGCTGGTGCTGTTCACGCTGCCGTTCATCATTTTCACGATGGGCCTCGGTGTGGTCGTGATCAATGCCTTGTTGTTCCTCATGGTGGGGCAGCTGGTGACGGGGTTTTATGTGGCGGGATTCTGGTCAGCCTTGGGCGGCGCTCTGGTGGTGAGCGTGACCAATCTGATCCTCAGCCTCCTCATGCAGCGGCGGGGTCCGCCGCCGCCGCCCCGCGGCCCGGCGACGCGGGCGCGCCGGGACGACGTGATCGACATCTAGTGGTTTTGGGGTGGTCGGGAGGTGCGGAGTGACTTTCCGTTTGACCGTGCAGACGGCATCGCGAGTTTCCCGCCATGGCTGAAACCATCGAATACGATCTCATTGTCATCGGCGGCGGTCCCGCGGGCTACGCGGGCGCGATTCGCGCCGGGCAACTCGGGAAAAAAGTCGCGTGCATCGAGCTCGAGCGCGCCGGAGGCACCTGCCTCAACTGGGGCTGCATCCCGACCAAGGCGCTGCTGAAGAGCGCGGAGTTCTACCGCTCGCTCGCGAAGGCGGAGACGTTCGGCGTGGCGCTGAAGGGCGCGAGCTTCGACTTCGCCAAGGTGATGGATCGATCGCGCGGCGTCGCGGGCCAGATGGCCAAGGGCGTCGAGTTTCTCTTCCGGAAAAACAAGGTCGATTACTTCGTCGGCAAGGCGACGGTGAGCGCCCCGGGCCTCGTCGAGGTGACCGAAGGCGAGCACAAGGGAAAGTTTTTCAAGACGAAGAACGTGCTCATCGCCACCGGCTGCAAGCCGCGGACGCTGCCCGACCTGAAGGTGGACGGCCAGCGGGTCATGACGTCGCGCGAGGCGCTCGAGCCACGCAAGTCGCCCCCGAAGTCCATTGTGATCATCGGCGCGGGCGCGATTGGCGTGGAGTTCGCGTATTTCTTCAACGCCTTCGGCACGAAGGTTACGCTCGTGGAGATGCTGCCGCAGATCGTGCCGGTCGAGGACGAGGAGGTGGCCAAGGGCCTGCACCGCTCCTTCGAGAAGCAGGGCATCGCGGTCCATGTCGGCACCAAGGTGGAGAATATCCGCGTGAAGAAGGACAAGGTGGAGCTGTCGCTGGTGAAAACCGGCGAAGCCAACTCGACCGAAGTCGAGGCCGAGTCGCTGCTGCTCGCCATCGGCGTCGTGCCCAATCTCGAAGGCGCCGTCGGCAAGAGCGTGAAGCTCGAACTGGAGCGCGGCTACGTGAAGGTCAGCGATCGCTACGAGAGCAGCGTGAAGGGCATCTACGCGGCGGGCGACATCATCGGGCCGCCGTGGCTCGCGCACGTGGCGACCTTCGAAGCGGTCAACGCGGTCAACGCCATGTTTGGCCACCACCACGCGGGCCGGGTGAAGATTTTCCCGGGCGCGACCTACTGCCAGCCGCAGATCGCGAGCACGGGCCTGACGGAGAAGCAGGCGAAGGAAAAGAAACTCGACTACAAGATCGGCAAGTTCCCGTTCACCGCCTCGGGCAAGGCCGTCGCGGCGGGTGACTCGGAGGGCTTCGTGAAGTTGATCTCCGACGCGAAGACCGGCGAAATCTACGGCGCGCACATCCTCGGCAACGAGGCGCCGGAGCTGATCGCGGAATACGTGCTCGCGATGAACACCGAACTCTCGATCGACGAAGTCCACCGCTCGATCCATGCGCACCCGACCTTGAGCGAGGCGCTCATGGAGGCCGCGGCGGCCACCACGGGCGAGGCGATTCATATCTGAGTCCGGGGTAGGGCGGGGTCTGTGGCCCGCCCTTTCGCGCGTTGAGTATTCGCCCCGAGGGCGGGTCACAGACCCCGCCCTACTTTGCCCTACTTTTTCTTCCGAAACGGGGTCGCGCTTTTACCGATGGGCAGGGCGCCGTCGGCGGCTAGTTCGCGAATGAGCGTGGTGAGGTAGGGGATGAGCTGCTTCTTGCGGCTCACGATGCCCGGCATGTCGAAAATTTCGTCCTGCTCGACGTGCGGGTAGCCGATGCGGCCGATGATCACCTCTTCGCCCTTAACCAAGAGCACAGAGTTTTGGGTGTTGATGTCGGTGACGAGCAGGGCGGCGAAGGCGAGCTTCTCCTCGTCGCGCAGGTCCGACACGGCGCGGGCGATGGCCTTGGCGTGCTGCCAGAAGTTGCCGAAACCCAGCTCCTCGACCTGCGAGACGGCGAAGCGGATGCCCTCCTCCTCGTAGATTTTGAAGTCGGAGCGGACGACCTTCTCCGGCGGCACGGCGAGGATGACGGAGCCGGAGTTGAAAATCTCGTCGGCGAGCTGCTTCGAGTTCACACCGGCGATCTCGGAGAGCCAGGCGAGGAGCAAGGCGTCCTTGCTCGTCGTGGTCGGGCCGTTGAGGTGGAGCGTGTCCGAGATGAGGCCGGCCATCATGATGCCGGCGATGGCGGGCGTGGGGAGGAGGTTCTGCCGGCGGAAGAGATCGGCGACGATGGTGCAGGTCGAGCCCACGGGCTCGTTGATGAACAGAATCGGTTGCGCGGTGTTGAGCGCGCCGAGGCGGTGGTGGTCGATGATTTCGGCGATGGTGACCTCGTCGGCGCCGGGCACGGCTTGCGTGAGCTCGTTGTGATCGACGAGCACGAGGCGCGTGGGCACGGGCTTGAAGATGTCGCTCTTGGTGAGGATGCCGATGAGCGTGCCCTCGTCGTTGTTCACGAGCACGGCGTGGTTGGTGACGGTGAATTTTTTCCGCACGTCGGCGATGCGGTCGTCGGCGGACACCGTCACAATGTTGCGGTCGATCGTGCGCTCGATGCTCGAGGCGGTGCGCACGACCCAGGCGGTGGTGGCGGAATCGTAGGGGCTGATGATGACGCTCACGCCGGCGGCTTGGGCGAGGGCGGCGGTCTCGTCATCCATGCCGAGATTACTGGTGATGACGAGCGCGCGGATGCCCAGCTCGATGGCGCGGCGCTGCACGTCGCGCCGGTCGCCCACGATGATGATGGATTGGTCGGCGGGGATGCTCTCCTTCTCGGAGATGCTCCAGAACGAGCGGATGTCCATCGTGCCGAGGCGCACGAAGAGATCCTCGGCCTTTTTTTCCTCCACCAGATGGAGGGCGCGGCCCTTGAGCGCCCGGGCAATGCTGGCCAGCGAGGTATGCACCTGGCGCATGAGGCGCGGCTCGCGCACCCGGGGCACGAAGACGCTGCCGAGCTGCGCGTGCGAGACGGTGCCGACGGGTTTCTTGCGCGCCGTGGTGACGGGGAGGAGCGTGATGTCGTGATGGTCGAGCAGCTCGAGGGCCTCGGCGCAGGTGGCGTTTTCCGTCACGGAAACCACGGGGGACGTCATCAGATCGCGCACGCGGGGCGACACGTCGCTGAGATAGTGCGGCAGGGGCAGGTGGAAGCGCGCGAGGATGGTGTCGATGCGGGCGTTGGAGTTGCCGCAGCGGGCGGCGATGTAGCCGCGTTCCCCGGAGGCTTCCTTGAAGGCCGCATAGGCGATGGCCGAGCAGATGGCGTCGGCATCGGGGTTCTTGTGGCCGACGACGTAGGTCGGCAGGAGGGGCTTGGCGGGCCGTTCGACGGACTCAGGGCGGGCGGGCGCGGTGGCAGGCGGCGTCATGGGAGCCGGGGAACATGGAGCGCCGCGGGCGGTGGGGGAAGGGGGAAAATAAAAACCCGGCCCTAGGCGGGGCCGGGTCGGGTCAAAAGGCGAATCAGGCGTGCTCAAGGCCCGCGCTGCGCGGCGGTGCCGGTGCCGGGGTTGCCGAGGATAGGGCCGCTGGTGGGCGGGACGCCATAGATGCGGGCCTGCCGCGGGGCAAACGGGATGGCTTGGAGGACGCTGCCCACCCGGCGGCCCGAGTTGTTGGAGGTGAAGGCGGGAGCGGGCGTCTGCGTGTTGGTGAACCACTCGACATTGCCGCCGAGGAAGGCGATGTAGCCGCCGGTGTCTTTATAGACGCCGCTGTTGATGTTCCACGTGCCATTGGCTTGGAGACCTCGGGTGAAGACGATAGGCGTCGTCGCCGGGTCACTTGTGCGGAGTCCGCCGATGAATTCGTAGGACGGAGAACGGCCGCTCGTGAAGGTGGTGTCGAGCGTGCGCTTGGTCGCGTCCGTCTGGGCGATGATCGAGAGCGGGTAGGTGCCGCTGAAGGCGGGGTCGAGCTTCGAGAAATAAATCTTGGGGTCCGTGAGGATGTTGTTGCGGGCCATGATACCCGGCCAGAGGAAGGCGCGCTGCGTGGCGTTGAGGACGGTCGCCGGGATGCTGGCCGGCGAGGGATCGGGCAGGCTGTCGTTGTTGTCCTGCGCGAAGATGGTCGCGGCCTTGGCGATCTCGCGGATGTTGGTCTGATCGACGGCGCGCTTCGCCTTGTCGGTGACCGAGCCGACCGTCGGGATCACGATGGCGGCGAGGATGCCGATGATCGCGATGACGGTGAGCAGCTCAATGAGCGTGAAACCGGCGGTGCGGCCGGAACGGCGAGAGGGAATAAGCATGGGATGAAAGGGGCTGGGGACGGACTAGACGCGAAAACCGGCGGACAGTTTCGGCGAAAAATGGCGGGCACAAGCAGAAATTCCCCGCGGCGGGCTCGACAAAACTTTTTGGCGACCCCTACGCTGCCGCACGATGAAGATCTATCTTGATGGCCAATTCGTCGACAGCGCTGACGCCAAGGTGTCCGTTTTCGATCACGGGTTGCTCTATGGCGACGGGGTCTTCGAGGGCATCCGCCTCTACGGGGGCAACATCTTCCGTCTCGAGGAGCATCTCGAGCGCCTCGAATACTCCGCCAAGGCCATCATGCTCAAGCTGCCGCTCACGCGCGCCGAGCTGAGCGAAGCCACCTGCGAGACCTGCCGGCAAAACGGCCTCACCGACGCCTACATCCGCCTCGTCGTGACGCGCGGAGTGGGCGACCTCGGCCTCGCGCCCTGGCTCTGCCCGAAGCCCTCGCTCTTCATCATCGCGAGCAAGATTTCGCTCTACCCGAAGGAGTATTACGAGAACGGCCTCGCGATCGTCACCGTGCCGACGCGCCGGATCAACCCGGCCGCGCTCCCGCCGACGATCAAGTCGCTGAACTACATGAACAACATCCTCGGGAAGATTGAGGCCAAGCAGTTCGGCGCGCTCGAGGCGATCATGCTCAACGACCAAGGCTACGTGGCCGAGTGCACGGCGGATAATGTCTTCATCGTCCACAAGGGCGAAATCATCACGCCGTCCGCCTCGCAGGGCGCGCTCAAGGGCATCACGCGCTCCTCCATCATCGATATCGCGCGCGACCTCGGCATTCCGTTTCGCGAGGCCGACATGACCCGCTACGACATCTGGGTGGCCGACGAGTGTTTCCTCACGGGCTCGGGCGCGGAAGTCATCCCCGCCGTGAAGCTCGACGGCCGCGAAATCGGCGACGGCCGGCCCGGTCCGATCACGCAGCGGGTGCTGGCCGAATTCCGCCGGCGCGTGCTGATCGATGGCACCCGGATCTGAGCGCGGCGGGGCCGAGGTAATTCGGCACCGGCGCCGCGGGCTTGAGCGGAAAGTTCGCCGCGTGCTTCTCGCGGCTTCAGTTTTCAAGACGTGTCACGATTGCACTCTTGGCGCGCACGGGCGTGCCGGTTCGGCCCGGTTCACCGCGTCGCACGCGCGCACTTGCCAGCGTGCTGCTCTGTGGCATGGTCCGTGCAAACCCTTTACTCATTCATGGCCAACCCGCTCAAGTGCGACCTCTGCTCCAAGCCCGCGACCGTCCATCTCACCCAAATCGTGAACAACAAAGTTCATAAAATGGATCTCTGTGAGGCGTGCGCGCAGGCCAAGGGCGTGACTGATCCCGGCGGATTCTCGCTGGCAGATCTGCTCATGAAGGCGTCGCTAAATCCCGAGGCCGGCTCAGCCGGCGCGACCGGGGTGCGGTGCGAGCGGTGCGGCTTCACGCACGTCGATTTCAAGAAGCATGGGCGCTTCGGCTGTCCGGCCTGCTACGAGACCTTCCACGGCGTGGTCGAGCCGATGCTGGCCAACATGCACAACGGCACCACGCATGCCGGCAAGGTCCCGACCCGCGCGTTGGAGCGCAAATCCCTCTACGACCGTCTCACCAAGCTTGAACTCGACCTCACCGAGGCGATCAAGAGCGAGCGCTACGAGGACGCCGCCCGCACGCGCGATGAAATCAACCAGGTGAAGCAGGCCTTCAAGCCCGACTCCGCCACCTGACGCCATGACCATCGCGCAGCTCATCGATTCGCCCTGCGAGCTCACGGATTCGTCGAGCAGCAAGACCGCCATCGTCCTGATGACGCGCATCCGCCTCGCGCGGAACCTGGCCGGCCAGCCCTTTCCCGGCTGGGCCAAGCCCGCGCAGCGCGAAGCCACCCTCAAGGCCTGCCGTGCCGCCGTCGCCGCCACCGCGCCGATGAAACGCGGCTTCAACCTCGGCATCGCCGAACTGGGCGAACTGGAGCGGCAGATCCTCGTCGAGCGTCACCTCATCAGCCGCGAGCTCAGCGGGGCGAAAAGCGGCGCGGGTGTCGTCATCAGCAAGGACCAGACTTTCTCCGTGATGCTCAACGAGGAGGATCATCTCCGCCTCCAGGTGCTGCGCGCCGGCTTCAACCTCAAGAAAGCTTGGAATGCCATCAACGATCTCGACTCGACGCTCGAAGAGTCGCTCGACTTCGCGTTCTCCTCGGACCTCGGCTACATCACCGCCTGCCCGACTAATCTCGGCACCGCGATGCGCGCCTCGGTGATGATGCACCTGCCCGCGCTCGTCATCTCCAATCAAATGGAGAAAGTCGTGCGCGCCGTGAACCAGCTCGGCATGGTCGTGCGGGGCCTCTTCGGCGAAGGCTCGGATGCGAGCGGCTCCATTTTCCAGATCTCCAACCAGACCACCCTCGGCGAGTCCGAGGCCGAGATCATCAAGCGCCTCGACTCCGTGCTCCGCTCAATTGTGGAGAACGAGCGCAACGCCCGCGAGAAGCTCCTCGAGGCCGATGCCAACAAGCTCCTCGATAAAATCGGCCGCGCTTACGGCATCCTGCAGAACAGCCACGTCCTCAGCTCCAGCGAGGCGATGAATCTCCTCTCGCTCATCCGCCTCGGCGTGGACCTCGGCGTCTTCCCGGATGCGAGCCGGGCGCTGATCGACCGCCTCTTCATCGAGGCGCAGCCCGGCCATCTCCAGCACGCGCAGAAGGGCGAGTTTGAGCCCGGCCAGCGCGATGTGCTGCGGGCCGTGCGTCTCCGCGCGGAGTTTGCGGCCTTTGCCCGCCCCGATTGTAATTTCACCAACCAAGACAAGAATTAAACCTCCCTCAGACCCACGACCATGTCACAGGAACCGATGAACAATTTCACGCCCCGTGCCCAGCAGGTGCTCGCGCTCGCTCGCAAAGAGGCCGACCGCTTCCACCACAACTATGTCGGCACGGAGCACCTGCTCCTCGGCCTGATCAAGTTGGGGCAAGGGGTCGCCGTCAGCGTGCTCCAGAAGATGGGGCTCGACCTTGAGACGGTGCGCGCCGCCGTCGAGAAGCAGGTCGGCACCGGCCAGGAGACCAAGACGCAGAACAGCATCCCCTACACGCCGCGCGTGAAGAAGGTCCTCGCCCTCGCCGGCAAGGAGGCCAAGACGCTCAATCACTCCTACGTCGGCACCGAGCATATCCTGCTCGGCCTGCTCCGCGAAGGCGAGGGCGTGGCCGCCCGCGTCCTGAAGTCCCTCGAGATCGACATCGAGCGCACGCGCAACGAAATCCTCCGCGAACTCGACCCGCAGTTCTCCGGTTCCCAAGGCCCCGGCGACACCGGCGGCGAGGAAGCCACGGCCGGTGGCTCGCAGCGCCCCGGCGCCCAGCCCGAGGACAAGAAGGAAGTGAAGACGCCCGCGCTGAAAGCCTTCGGCCGCGATCTGACCGAGCTGGCGCGCAAGGGTGAGATGGACCCCGTCATCGGCCGGAAGAACGAGATCCGCCGCGTCGTCCAGATCCTCTGCCGCCGCTCCAAGAACAATCCCGTGCTCATCGGCGAGGCCGGCGTCGGCAAGACCGCCATCGTCGAGGGCCTCGCGCAGGAAATCGCCGCGGGCCTAGTCCCGGAGATTCTGGCCGAGAAAAAGGTCATCACCCTCGATCTCGCCCTCATGGTCGCGGGCACGAAATATCGCGGCCAGTTCGAGGAGCGCATCAAGGCCGTCATGGACGAGATCAAGCGCGCCAAAAACATCATCCTCTTCATCGACGAGATGCACACCATCGTCGGCGCCGGCGCCGCCGAGGGCGCGATGGACGCCTCCAATATCTTCAAGCCCGCCCTCTCGCGCGGCGAACTCCAGTGCGTTGGAGCCACCACGCTCAACGAGTATCGCAAATACATCGAAAAGGACTCCGCCCTCGACCGCCGCTTCCAGTCCGTGAAGGTCGAGGCGCCGTCCGTCGACGACACCATTCTCATCCTCAAGGGCATCCGCTCCAAGTATGAGGATCACCACAAGGCAACCTTCACCGACAAGTCGATCGAGGCCGCCGTCAAGCTCTCCGATCGCTACATCACCGGCCGCTTCCTGCCCGACAAAGCCATCGACGTGATGGACGAGGCCGGCTCGCGCGCCCGCATCGGCGCCCTCAGCCGCCCGCCCGAAGTCGAGAACCTCACCAAGGAAATCGAGGCCGTGTGCGCCGCGAAGGAAAAGGCCATCAGCGACCAGCATTTCGAGGAGGCCGCCAAGTTCCGTGATCAGGAGAAGCAACTCCGCCTCCGCCAGGAGCAGAGCACGGAGCAGTGGAAAAAATCGCGTGACGAGAAGCGGGTCGCCATCGACGAGGATCTGATGATGCAGGTCGTCGCCGATTGGACCGGCATTCCGCTCTCGCGCATGGAGAAAAAGGAGAACGAGAAGCTCCTCGCCATGGAGGCCGAGCTCCAGAAGGCCGTCATCGGCCAGGACATCGCCTCCGTCTCGATCGCGCGCGCGCTCCGCCGCTCGCGCGCCGACCTGAAGGATCCGCGCCGCCCGATCGGCTCGTTTCTCTTCGTGGGCCCGACCGGCGTCGGCAAGACCATGCTCGCGAAGCAGCTCGCCGCGCAGATGTTCGGCAACCAGGACGCGCTCATCCAGATCGACATGTCGGAATACATGGAGAAGTTCGCCGTCTCGCGCCTCGTCGGCTCGCCTCCGGGCTACGTCGGCTACGAGGAGGGCGGCCAGCTCACCGAGGCCGTGCGCCGCAAGCCCTACGCCGTGATCCTGTTCGACGAAATCGAAAAGGCCCACCCGGACGCGCTCCAGCTCCTCCTCCAGATCATGGAGGACGGCCGGCTCACGGACTCGCTCGGCCGCGTCGTAGATTTCCGCAACACGATCGTCATCATGACCTCGAACGTCGGTGCGCAGCTCCTGCAGCGCCAGACCTCGATGGGCTTTGCCGCCGCGCAGGGCAATTTCAACGATGCCGAGCGCATGCGCGAGAAGGTGCAGGAGGAGGCCAAGCGCGTCTTCAAGCCCGAGTTCCTGAACCGGATCTCGGACATCATCTTCTTCCGCCCGCTCGACAAGGCCGACCTCGTGAAGATCGTCGAGCTGGAGACGGAGAAATTCGCGAAGCGCCTCACCGAGCGGAAAATCACCCTCGAGTTTTCACAGGAGGCCAAGGACCTGCTCATCGAGAAGGGCTACGACGAGAAATACGGCGCGCGTCCGCTGCGCCGGGCCGTCGAGCACTACCTCGAGGATCCGCTGGCCGAGGCGCTGCTCAAGGGCGAGGTCAAGGACGGTGAGCCGGTGCTCGTCGCGCGCGAAGGCGACAAGCTCATCTTCAAGCAAAAGGCCCCGCCGGCCGCGCCCACCGAAGTTTCGTCGTAAGCCTCGCGGCCCGAGCGCCGGTGGTGCATTTCGTGAAGCCCCGTCTCCGTTTTTCCATGGAGCCGGGGCTTTTTTCAGCCGTAGCGGCGGGCGTCCCTGCCCGCCGAGGCT
>JAUYAK010000129.1 GCA_030693515.1 Opitutaceae bacterium | reverse complement strand
GGGCGGGCGCGTCCCTGCGCCCGCATGGTCCGCCTGCGTTACGGCTGTGAATGCGGGCGCAGGGACGCGCCCGCCCACCGGAACTAGGGCTCCTCGCCCTGCTTCGTCGCGGGCCGCCCGCCGCGGCCGCCGCCCTTGAGGCTGGAAAGGTAGGTCACGACATCGCGCAGCTCGCGCGGCTGCAAAATCGCGCCCATCGGCGGCATGATCGAGACGGGCGGGGACTGGCTCGCAATCTCGGCACGCGGGATCACCTGCTGCTTGCCGTCAAAGGCCCGCACGGTCACGGCCTCCGGCGTCTCCTTCGCCAGCGTGCCCGTCACCTCACGCTTGTCCTTCAGCGTCACGTTAACGAGACCGTAGCCAGTCGCGATCTGCGCGGCGGGATCGAGCAGGGACTCAAGCAGGTAGGCCGCGTCCCGCTGCGCGCCGATGGTGCGGAGATTGGGGCCTACTTCGCTGCCGCCGGCGGCATCCGCTGCGTGGCAGGCGGTGCAGTTGGCGTTGAGGTGGTTCGCGACGATGTCGCGGCCGCGCCCGACATCCCCGCCCGCCAGCAATTCCGCCCGCGCCACGCTCGTCGGAGTGGCGGCGTAGGCTTTCGCCTTGGCGGCGAGCGCGGGATTCTTGGCCTCGCGTGCCTGCACCGCCTCGAGCACGTCGAGCTTCAAGACCGGTTCGCATTTCCCAGCGACCAGGGAGTCAGCCAGCGTGCCCAGCAATGCATCGGCCTCCGCTGTGCCCGCCTGCCCGAGCAAGGCGATCGCGTGCTGCTTTTCCGCCGTGCTGCGACTCGCCAACGCGGTGCGCGTCTCCGCCACGAGGCGGGCGGACAGGTCGGGCAACAGCAGGGAAAGACCCGCGCGGTAAAGCGGTGCCGGCGAGCCGGCCGCGAGCGCGACATCCAAGGCGCGGCCGAAGGCCGGGTCTTGGCGCTGGTCGCCGCCGAGCAACCGCAGGGCCTGCGCCCGCAGTTCGCCCGAGGCCTTTGCCTCCGCCACAATCGCCGCGATCTGCGCCGGGGCGGCCTTGAGCGTGTGCGCCACCATGATCTCGATCGCGAGGGTCTTCAGCCCGGGGTCGGTGAGTGCGAGCAGCGCCTCGAGCCGCGGCGCGAGCACACCGTCAATCCGCTGCGGATTGAAAGTCCGCGCCCAGCCATCGACGAGATCGAGGCGCGGTGGGTTGGCCCAGACCTTGAGGGCATTGAGTGCCTCCGCGCGCAACGGGCGCGGGGTCGCTTCCGTGAGGGCAAACTCCAGCACGCGGGCGGCCTCAGTGGCCGTGCCCAAGCGCAGCGCCGCATTGATCGCCCGACGCGCAATAGCGTCGTGGCGCGGAGCCCCGGCGAGTTGCGCGGCCAGTTGCGGCAGTGCGGCGGGGATCGACGTGTCGTCGTGAATGCCCCGCGCGGCCTCGGCGGCGACAAGCGGATCCGCGTCCTCGAGAAACACTGCAATTTCCGGAGCCGCTTGGCGGCGCAGAGCGATCACGGCCGACAGGCGGACACCTTGCGAGGCATCGGATTTCCGCGCGGCGAGGACCGCGGGGGTGGCGCAGCCGGCGAGACCGGCGACGATGGGCTGCCGCATCACGGGCTCGGTGCCTTCGCGTGCGGCGAGGGCGAAGAGCGCTTCGACCGCCGCGGGCTCGCGAAATTTGCCCAAGGCAATCGCGGCCTGCAGGCGCGCGCGGGGCTCGGCGTCGGCGAGGAGCGGGATGAGCGCCTTGCCTGCGCCTTTCGCGCCGGAGGTCGCGGCATCGCCCAGCACCTTGGCCGCTTGCGCGCGGATCTCAGCATCGCCGTCGCGCAGGAGCGCGGCCATCGGGCCCGACTCCGCGGCGCTGCGGCGCAGCAGCTGGCCATAGCCCCACAGGGCATGCACGCGGGCGAGGTGGTTCGCCTGGCCGTCGCCCGCGAGTTTCAAAAGCGCGGTCTTGGCGTTGCGCTTCGCCAGCGCAAATTGCGCGCCCTGCCGCACGCGTTGATCGCGATGCGCGAGCTGCGCGGTCAATTCGGCTTCGTTACGTTTTTCAAAGCCCGCCGCCAAAAGACGGTGCGTCTCGGTGCGCGCCGCCTGGTCGATGCCGTCCTTCGCATCCACGCGCCACACCGCGCCGATCCCGTCGAGCGGATAGCCGCCGATCCAGTCGGCCATGAAGAGCGAGCCGTCCGGGTGCCAGGCGAGGCCGATGCCCATGATGCCGTCATTGAGGATGGTGGCATCCTTCATCGCGAAGGTGGCGCCGTCGCGTGCGGCGCGAAAGGCCCGCATCTTGCCCGAGGGAAATTCGTTCAGGAGGAGCATCCCGCGCTGAGCGGAGCCGAGCGCCGTGCCCGGCTCGATCTTGAAGCCCGCGGGTCCGTCCGAATAGCTCGCGAGCGCGGGCAACAGATAGGCGGGCTGGCCGGCGAAGCGCGGCTTCCACAGGCCGTCGCGCATCCAAGGGCTGTCCATCTTCATGTATTGGAAATTGCAGCGCCAGCCCGTGTCGCTCGTCTCGATGATGTGGATGAAGCGCTCGCGCTCGCCGGGCTGGTCAGCGTCGTTGTCCACGCCGAGCAGATCGCCGTAGTCGTTGAACGCGGGCTCCTGCACGTTGCGCAGGCCGCGCGCGAACACCTCGAAGTTCGAGCCGTCGGGCTCGACCCGCATCATCGCGCCTTCGTTGGGAAAGGCGAACCGCACGCCTTCGCGTGAGAGCACGTTCAGGCCCTTGTCGCCGATGCTCCAGTAGATGCGGCCGTCCGGCCCGGGGATGGGGCCGTGCATGTCGTGGCCGGCGTAGGCGAGGTGGACGCCAAAGCCCGTCGCCACGATCTCGCGCACATCGGCCACACCGTCGTCGTTGGTGTCCTTGAACCGCCACAAGTCGGGTGCGATGGTGGCGTAGAGCCAGCCGTCGTGCCAGCCCACGCCCGCGGCGATGCCCGTGACCTCGGTGTTGAAACCCTCGGCGAAGACCGTGATCTTGTCCGCCGTGCCATCGCCGTTCGTATCGCGCATCTGATAGATGCGCTCCGTGTGAAAAGTGAGGTCCTGCCAGTCGATGGAGCCGTCGCCATTGTGATCCTTGAGCGAGCCGCGTGGCGTGCGGAGTTTGCCCGGCGCGAGTTCGCGGCGGAAAAACGCCCGCTTGTCCTCGACGCTCGTCAGCGCCACGTCGTCCGGAATCCACATCGTGTGCTCGCGGATGTCGAGGTCGCCGACCTTGCGCCGCGTGGTGGCGGAGACATAGACGCGGCCCAGCGGGTCCACGGCGACCGCGACGGGATCGGGGACGTTGATCGCGCCGGACCATTTGTAGAGAGCCAAGCCGCGCGAACCGGTCGCGTTATAGTCGGCACTGCGGGTTTGCTGCGCGGCGGCGCACGCCAGCAGGCCGAGGAACACCGCCGTGAACCGGAGAAAAGGGGCAGGGATGGAGCGCATGAAGAAGAAAAACGAAACGAACCTGCCTGCCAGACGCGAGCCGCGAAGCAAAGGCTCGCCAACCCGGGCGGCTTCTTGCTCCATCACGACGCCCCATGAACGGCTATTTCGGCGTCAGCGACTGGATCGTCATCATCGTTTACCTCGGCGCCATGATCGCGCTGGGCGTCTGGTTCGGCCGGGATCAGCGCAGCACGCGCGACTATTTTCTCGGCGGGCGCGACATCCCGTGGTGGGGCATCGGTGCCTCCATTGTGGCAACAGAGACGAGCGCGCTGACCATCATCGGCGTGCCGGCCATCGCGTTTGGCGCCGGGGGCAACCTCGGCTTCATCCAGATGATCATCGGCTACGTGATCGCCCGCGTGATTCTCGCCGTCGTGCTCGTGCCCCACTACATGAAGGGCGAGATTTTCTCGCCCTACCAATTGCTGGAGCAGCATCTCGGGCGCGGGGCGCGGCGGCTGGCGGCGGCGTTTTTTTTGTTTCTGGAGCCGCTCTCGGCCGGCGTCCGCGTCTATGTCGCCTGCATCCCGATCCGCCTGATGCTGGGCGAGGACGTGTGCAGCCTCGGCGGCCTGGTCGATCCGATTCTAGGGGCGATTTTGCTCTTTGTCCTGCTCTCGCTGGCCTACACCTATGTGGGCGGAATGAAGGCCGTCGTCTGGACCGATGCCGTGCAGATGGTGCTGTTCGTCGGCGGCGGCCTCTACGCCCTGCTCTACATTCCCACACTGATCGACGGCGGGTGGACCGCGGCGATCAGCGAGGCGGCGCGGGCCGGCAAGCTGGAGTGGCTCAACCTGAACTTCTCGCTCGCCCCACCCTTCAACCTTTGGATGGGCATCATCGGCGGCACGGTGATGGTGCTCTCCTCGCATGGGGCGGACCAATTGATCGCGCAGCGCGTGCTCGCCTGCCGCAATGTGGCCGAGGGCCGGAAAGCCCTCGTCTTCAGCGCGGTCGTGATCTTCCCGCTGTTTTTCATTTTCCTGCTCGTGGGCGTGATGCTGTGGGTGTTCTACCAGCACCACATCTTCCAGATTCCGCTCCCGGAAGGCAGCCCGGGCATCAAGTCCAACGACTTTGTCTTTCCCATCTTCATCGTGACGGAGATGCCGCCGGTGATGCGGGGTTTCCTCATCGTGGCGATCCTGTCCGCCGCGATGTCCTCGATCAGTTCGGCGATCTCGGCGCTGGCGTCGGTCTCGACGATGGACTTTTTGAAACCGCTGCTGCCGCACCGCGACGAGGCGTGGTTCCTGCGCTTCAGCAAGCACTCGACGCTCTTCTGGTCAGCGGCCCTGATCTTTGTCGCGTGGCTGACGCGCGAGGTGACGTTTGTGCTCAATGCGGCCTTTTCCCTGCGCGGGCTCACGAGCGGCGCTTTGCTCGGCGGCTTGATCCTCGCGCTGTTCGGCCGGGGCGTCGGGATGCGCGCGGCCATGGTCGGGATGATTTCATCCGTGGTCGTGATGAACCTGCTCTACTGGCCGGCCAAGCTGCCGGCCACGAGCGCATGGTGGCAGGGCACGTTTGGCGGCGAGATTTTCTGGCCGTGGTTTACGCTCATCGGCACGAGCGTGACGCTCGCGGTCGCTTGGGCGATGAAGCCTAGGACCGGCGCTCAGTAGAGCAGGAATGGAGCGCGGAGCCGCGCAAACTCCGCCAAGCCGGGCTCCCACGAGGCCGCGATTTTCGCAAACGGTTCGCCGCGCTCGAACGCCTCGCGCACGAGCGAGGTGCCCATGACCTTGTCGAAGTAGTCGGGGTGCAGCTGGAGCTTCGCACCGTGGAGTCGTTGGATGACATCGAGGATTGCGAGCACGGTCGTCACGGAGCGGTAGGCCTCACGGTTCGTGACGTGTAGCTGGCAGCCGCCGCAGCGCTGCCCGGAGAATTTCGAGAACGTCGGCGCGAACCACGTCTCGCGAAACGCGACACCGGGCAGGGCCAGGGCGTTGAGTTCGCGGGCGAGCACGAAGCCGTCGATCCACGGCGCGCCGAACCACTCAAAGGGCCGGGTCGTCCCGCGGCCTTCGGAGAGATTGGTGCCTTCGAGCAGCACCTGGCCCGGATAGACGGTCGCGGTGTTGGGCGTCGGCATGTTGGGCGACGGCGCAACCCACGGCAGAGGGGTGTCGGAGAACCAATCACCGCGCTTCCAGCCAGTCATCGGCACGACCGTGAGATCACATTTATTCGGCAGGAACCTGGCATTGAAGAGCCGGGCCAGTTCCCCGGTCGTCATCCCGTGCCGCAGCGGAATCGGATAGAGACCGATGAATGAACTGTGCCGCGGGTATTCGAGGATCGGCCCCTCCATGTCCGCACCGTTGATCGGGTTGGGGCGGTCGAGCACGATGAACGGGATGCCGGCGGCGGCCGCGGCACCCATCGCGTAGGCCATCGTGGCGATGTAAGTGTAAACGCGGGTGCCGACATCCTGCAGGTCGAACACGAGCACTTCGACGCCGCGCAGCATCTCAGGCGCGACCTGCTTGCCTTCGTGCTGCGTGTCGAACGCGCGCATCGTCGCATCGATGTCCGCCAACGGATCGGCCGGCAGCGCGAGCGCCTGGCCGTAGAGCGAGTGGACGGGCAGGCCGAAATGTTCGTCGTCGTAGAACGCGACAAACTCGCCCGCCTGCGCATTGCCGCGCACGCCGTGCTCGGGACCGTAGAGCGCGACGAGCTCGAATTCGCGCGACGCGCGAAAGCGCGCCGCCGTGCTGACGAGCGCGGCATCGACGCCGGTGGGATTGGTGATGAGGCCCACACGTTTGCCACGCAGAGCGGCGCGGTGCCGATCGTCCGAGAAGAATACGTCGACGCCCGCTTTCATTTCACCACTTCATGCCCGTGCGCCGCCGCGGGTTCACCGGCCCACGCGGGCCGGTGCGGCGCGATCTCGGCGCGGAAATCGCCGAGACTCGGCCACAGCGTGCGACGCGCGAGATCGACCTCCGCAACGACGACCGTGCCCCACGTCTCGGCGCGCGCGAGGGTCTGCCCCGAGCGATCATAGACGGCGGTGAGCATCCAATTGCGCGAGACATCCTCGTAGGTGCTGCTGACGAGAACGACATGGTTCTCGACGGCACGCGCGCTGGCGAGGAGCGGATTGCAGCCCCACACCGGCCACGCGATCACCTCAGCGCCGCGCAAGGTCAGTTGCCGGGCAACTTCGGGGAAGAATCCATCGTAGCACACCATCATCCCGAGTTTGCCAAAGCGGGTCTCGAACACCGGATAGTCGGACCCTGGCTGGATGCCGCCCTCGATTTCGCCGCGCGGGAGGGCGACCTTGCGGTATTTGCCCGCAATGCTCCCGTCGGGCGCGAGCAGCACGGCGACGTTGTAAACGAGCGCGCCCTCTCGCTCGAGCAGGCCGGCGACGATGTAGAGGTCATGCTCCTTCGCGAGCGCGCCGAAATAATCGGTCGACGGTCCCGGGATCGACTCCGCGCAATCGGCGTAGCTCCGGCGCAGGCCATAAAAAGTCAGCGTCTCCGGCAACACGACGAGATCGGCGCGCTGGCGCGCGGCGTCAGCGATGAGAGGCGCGAACTCGCGGCAGTTTTCCAGCGGAGATTTTCCGCCCTTGGGGCGATAGTGGACGGAGGCTAGGCGCACAAGCCGCGCGGGCGGCGGATCAGTGGCAACCAGGGAGGCGCCGCGCCACTCGACGCGGGCGTTGGCCGCCCACTGGAGGTGAAGCTCGATCACGGCGCGGGTAGCTGCGGGCGGCGCCCGATAGGTGCCCGTAACCTCGACCCAGCCGTCGCCGCGATCATTGGTTTCGCCGGGATACTCGGGCTCGGCCGTGGGTTTGAAGCCCGGGAGCACGCCGCGGACGAGCGGCTCGTCGGTCGGCACGGATTTGCCGGCGGCGTCGCGCCAGAGCACCCGCACCACGGCGTTGCGCCGCGGGGCGGCGAGACCGCTGGCTTTGCGCTGAACACTGAACCGGTAATGTTGCCCGCCCACGACCGGCAACGCGCGCGACCAATAGCCGTGCAGGCCTTCACGTGCATCAGCCTTTATTACGAGGCGCAGTTCGCGTCCGTCGTCACCGGGCTCGAACGAAAAAGCCGGGCGAATTTCGTCCCGCGGCGCCAGCGCCCGCCATTCTCCAGCTCCGAGGACGACGCCCGTCTCCGCGGCGGGCAATCGCGCGCATAGTCCGGCCATGGCGACCGCGAAGAGGATTCGCAAACAATACGGGCGCATCAGTCTGATGTGACCAAAAAAAATCGGGTGGCAAGGGCGCAAGCCCCAGCCACCCGATTCGGAACGCAAGAATCAGAAGCGAGCCTGCAAGTTGAGCGTAAGCGTCGTGCCTTGGATCAGGAAGGTCTCCAGCTGATCCTGCACGGAGCGGTAGTAGCGCTGCGGCTCGTTGAAGATGTTCTGCACCCCCAGGCTGAGCGTCATGTTCCGCGGCAGGTTATACCGCAGGTTCGTGTTGAACATACTGCGCGGCATCATGTAGCGGTTGCGCGAGGGTTGGGCGACATTGAAGGCGCCACGGATGCTGCCATCGGTATAGTTGTAGCTCACTGAGACGCCGAACTTCTTATAATCCCAGCCGAGGTTGGCGTTGGCCGTGAAGGGAATGAAGCCGTTCACTTGCTGCGTGGTCAGGTAAACCCCGGGTGTGCCATAGTCGCCGTGCGCCATGAGCTTCGTGAAGTTACCCGAGAACCGCAGGGTGCGCAGCACGCCTGGCAGGAAACGGAAGTTCTGCACATACTCGACTTCCCAGCCCTGCGTGAACGCATTGCCGGCGTTGGAATTGGCGAGGATTTCGTAGCCCTCGTATTGACCGTTGAAGCCGTTGTCGGCGCCCACGCCGACGACCCCGATGGACTGGTTGGCGCGGATGTAGTCTTCGATCCGCTTGTGAAACCAGCCGACCTTGACGTAGCTCGCGGTGCCGAAGCTGTATTCGGCGGCGAAGTCCCAGTTCTTGGACTTGGTCGGCTTGAGCGCGGGATTGCCAAACGTGATGGTCTGCTGGGTCTCGTTGATGCCGAGCCCAGCGACGGCATTGCCGAGCGAGGGGCGGGCCATGCCAGTGCTCCAAGCCGCGCGCAGGCGGAGATTCGGCGTGAGATCATACCACGTGTGCATGCTCGGAAAATTCTCAGTGTATTCGCCAGCGTTCTTGACCGGGTTCAGGTAGTCGCGAATCGCGGAGCCCACCGGGTCGGCCGCGCGCTCCGCGTTGGTGGAGAGCGTGCGTGCGCGGACGTTGACCCGTCCGACCGTCACGGTGTTCTCGCTGCGGACGCCACCGAGGTAGCCGAAGCGGCCCACCTTGCCGTTGATCATGCCGTAGTAGCCGGTGATGATCTCTTGGGTGCGGTTGGTGTTTTGGATGCGATTCTGGTGGAAGAAATAGATGTCTTCCTCCCAGAGCGCCGGATTCACGAGGCGGCCGTTGTTGTAGAATTGCGCGCCCTCCCAATACGGAAGGTTGCGACCGGTCTTCAGCTTGTCCCAAGTGACGAAGTTCGGGATGTTCGGCAGCGCGTCGCGGCCGATGTAGCTCCAACGGCGGCCGGCACGGTAGAGCTCGACCTTATTATCGCGGATGGAATATCCGGTCTTAAGGAACGTCGGGTATTCCTCGAAGATGGGCAGGCGGTATTTCACGTTGCCGCGCAGTTCGCGGATGAGGTTCACGTCGAGGTTGCCGGAGTTGCTTGTCAGACCGTTGACGGTGGGGCGCCAGTTCCGCGGGTTCGTGAAGTCGAGCCCGCCGTTCTGAATGAAGCGCGGGTAGAGATCATCCTGCGTGCGATCAAGGATCCAGCCCACACCGGTCTCACCGTTAGGGCCGACTAGGTTGTCGAGCGGGCTGACGGCGGTGCCGGCGACGTCGTTACGGCGGCCGTTGGGGCCGATCAGCGGAACGTTGCCGATGCGGTGGGTGAGATTCGCCTCATTGCCGAGCGTGCGGTAGCGCACGCGGCTCCAGAGCGCCGCCCAATCGAACTCGAATCGGCCCCACTTGTGCTCGCCGCCGAGGTCGATGTGGCGACCGCGCTGGTCGCGGTTAATGTTGGTCGTGCCCTGATCCATGAGGGCTGGAGCGGTCGTGGCGGAGGTGGCATTGGCGGCGGTGGGCACGGCGCGCACGGTCGTGATGCGATCGGTGAAGCCGGGGACGACACCTGAGGTGGTGGCGTTGGGCACGGTGGTCTGACTGCCGGCAAACGCGCGCATGTTGTATTGGCGGCGCATCGGCTCGGGGGCGTTGTAGATCACGACGTTCAGCTTGAGCAGATCGTCGCGCGTCAGCCGATAGTCGAACTTGGTGCTGATGCTGCGTTGCTTTCGGACGTTGAAGTTGTCGCGCGTGCGATAGTCCCACAGGTAGGCGGGCTGGGTGTTGACCTGCTGGTAGTCACGATTGGTTTGGAAATATCCGAACGCGTTCTCGCTATAGAAAGTGTTCACGGAAACGGCGAGATTCTCGGTCTCCTGGCCGAAGATCGCGAACTTCTCGGTGTATTGGACATTGAAGAGACCGTGGTTGCGGTGCTGCTCGCGGAGCGGCACTTGCTCGGTGAAAGAGGGCGCGGTGCGATACTGCGCGTCAAGCGTCAGGCGGCGCTTCTCTCGCATGGAGAGGGGCGAGCGGGTCTTGAAGTTCACGCTGCCACCGAGCGAATCCACCGGGCGGTCGGGCGTCTGGCCCTTGGTCAGTTCGAGCGACTCGAACATCGCGCCCGTGAACGCCGTCATACGCGTTGTGCGGCCCTGCGCGCTGAAGGACGCCATGCCGCCGCCGTCGATCGTGATGGAGGTCGTGCCCGTGCCCATGCCGCGCACGCTGATTTGCTCCACGACCTCGTCGCCAGGATCGCCGAAAGTCACGCCGGGGAGGCGAATCGCGAGCTCGGTGGCGTTCATGTTTGGCAAATCGGTCAAAGCGTCCATCGAGGCGATGCTCTTCAGATTGTCCGCGTTGCGCTGCGCCGTGAGCGCCGAGGCCTGGCCGGCCTTCTCGCTGGCCACCTTGAAGGCATCGAGCATGAAGACTGCGCTGCTCATCTCGAAATTCCGCAGCACCGGCTGGCCGGCCGCGACGGTGACCAACGCGCGCTGCTCATCCAAGCCCGTGTAGGTCACGACCAGCTCGTGCGTGCCGCCGGGCACGTTGAGCAGGTAGCGGCCGGTGTTGTCCACGAGCGCGGTGAGGCCGAGCTTGGGGATCTCAACCTTGGCGCCGATGAGGCCGTTGCCCGTGGTCTTGTTGGTCACGATGCCGCTGATGACGGCGTTATTCTCGGCGGCGGCCGCCGGGGTCAGGAGTGCCGCCAATGGCAGCAGCACCGACAGGAACAGACGCTTGGCCAACAGGCCAAGGCGCGGGATAGCAGGGTTTGTGGTCATGGTTGTCTTGGTCGGAACAGAAATTTCCGCCGGGTCGGGTGGTGCAGCGGCGTCAGGGTAAGAACGGAGTAACCGGCGGAGAGTTGGCGAGTCCTAGCCCGAAATCCAGCGAAACATTTATGCGCAATGAAATGTTCATTCGCCCAACGCGGAGCCTCGCCGGTCTCGGCAAGCAGCTATCGCAGGCTTCGCGTCCACTGCCATATCGCCTCGAACTGCCGCTCAGCGTCGCCGCCCAAATGAACATCAAGGAGGGCGCGATCGCGGTCTTTCGTGTAACGAGGCATGATGGTCGCGGGTGCGATGCGCTGCGGCCAGTGCATCCAGCGCTGATAATAATCGTAGCGCAGCCGTTCGCCCGCGAGCCGGAGGTTGGGCCCCTGCCCTTCGAAGACTTGGAGGGCCTTGCGTCCGCCGGCGTCGTGGCACGCGATGCAGGAGTAGCCGCCTTCGCCGGCGAGCTGTGCCCCCACCGCCATCAGGTTGGATGCGGTGGGCACGGCTTCGGGCTTGGTCGGGACCCCGTGCTGGGCGGCGAGGCCCAGTGCGAGGTTGGCCGCGCGGCTCGCAAACGCCGGCATGCGCGCCTCCTGCCAGGGACGGATTTTTTCCGCCTGCCCCCCCGCGATCAGCTGGGCGAGCCACTCGCGCTGAAATTTTTCCCCGGCCAGCGCGATGTCGGGCAGCTTGTGCTCGCCGCCGCCCGCGTGGCACTGCGCGCAGTTGAGCGCCTTGAGCTGCGCCGCCGCATACTCCGCCGGGGCAAACCGCCGCAGCGACTGCATGCCCACATCGCGATCCGCGTTGCGCAGGGCGATGAGCATCGCCACCTGCTCCGGCGTGAAACGATAATCTGGCGCGCTCCCGCGCTGCTCCGCCACGCAGCCGCGCACCGTCCAGTCGCTGTAGGCAATCTGCTCCAGGCTCGCGGACACGCCCGCTACGCCGGAGCCGGGATCGTGGCACGCGGCGCAGACGCGGGTGACAATTGCCGCCCCCACGCTCGCGTCGCCGGCCGGCGGTCGCGCCGCCGCGGGCTGGCGCGAACGCACATAGGCCGCGACCTGGCGCGCCTCGTGATCGCTCAGACGCACGTCGGGAAACACGGTGTCGGCATGATGCCGCGCCGGTTCGCGCAGAAATTCCACGAGCCCCGCGTCGGTGTGCTTGCGCGCCCGCGTGAGCGGCTCGATCCAGAAACCAAGGTGCAGTTTTTCCACGAGGGCGGCTCCGGCGGTGATGCTAGCCGTATCCATCGGCACAGCCACGGTCGCCGCCTGCACCGGTAGCTGAGCCGCGAGGTGCGCCGCCACGTCGCCCGCCTGCCGCGGCGCGACCGTCGGGCAAAAGCCCTGCGGAGCCGCCACCCATTCGGCGATCCAGCCGGACTCGAGTCGTGCTCCGATGCCCAAAAAATCCGGCGCACTCACCCGCAACTCCGGCGTCGCATCGGCGGGCAGGCCGCCCCGCCCGCTCTGGTGGCAGCGCACGCACATTGCCGCCGTGAAAATCTCGCGGCCCGCGCGCGCCTTGCTCCACGCCTGCATCTCGGACGGCGGGAGAAAACGGAACGCCGCCGCCGGCACCGGCTCCGGGCGAAACTGCGGACTCGTCCACATCAGCCGCACGCGCGCCTCGCCGGTCCGCGGGCTCCGGTAGCTCGCGTAGATCGCGTGCGCGCCCTTGGCGAGGGTCACGGGGGCCTGCGCGGTGAGCGGCAGATCGCCGCTGAGGATCGTCTGCCCGCCGACTTGCAGTGTGACGTGGCCGTTGCCCTCGAAAGAAAACGTGTAGTCGTCACGCTCCGGCACGATCAGCGAACCCTGCCAGGCCGCGCCAAACGATCCCGCGCGCGGGGTCACGAACACCGAGGGCGCCGCGCCTTCCGGCACCGTGAGCGCGAGCTGGTCCACGCGCACCGTGTCGGTGATCTCGGAGTTGAAGCTCAGCGCGAGGCCCGGTTCGCCGGCTGGCGCCGACGCCGCCACCTTGATCTCATCCCAGCGCACCCCCGGCACGGCGAAGTCCGGCCGCAGCACGTGCACTGTGTGGTAGATCGTCTCGCGCAGGGACGCGCCTTGGGCGTCCGCGAGATCGAGCTTCAACTCCAGCTGCATCGCGGGCGTCATCTTCGGGACGTAGAGGAAGACCGAACGGCCGTCGTCGAGCAGGCGGGCCGCCGCGACCGCCACCGGGTCGATGATGTTGTGCGAACCTTTGGAGGCGACGGTCAGCGCCTTGGCCTCCGCCGCGGCGTCACGTTGATCGACGGAGAAACGGCCCGAGCCGTATTGGGGACCCCAGACGTAGTTCCACTTGCTGATCGAGTAACGCGCGGGATCGGCGGCCACCTTGGGATCGAGCGGCGCGGAGAATTCCACCACAAGGCCGTTGGCATGGGCGCGCAGGCCCGTGGGCACCGGGGTCGTCACGCCCGTGTAGCGGACGCGGTGGATGGCATCGCGCCCGTTGGTCTGCCAGCCGCGGAAACCCGCCACGTAAAGCTGGCCGTTCACGGGGTGAAACCGGGCGCGCATCACCGCCGCGCTCACCTCGATCGGCAGCCGATAGACGCCGCCCTGCACGACGCCATCGACTTCATCCCGCAGCACGCGAAACACCCCCGACTTGCCATAGGAGAGATGCAACATCTCCCCCGCATGCCGCGGATCCCACGCGGTGCCGGAGGGCACCCACGTCTGGCTGCCGCTGGAATTGTCCACCGCGTAGGGCAGCCAGCAGAGCGGACGATCATAGTCCGTCGGCGCGCCGGGCAACGGGCCGCGCCACTCGCCACGCTCCCACGTGCCGGGCACCACGCCATTGAACGTAAGCTTGCCGGGCGGCGTCCACGTGATCTTGCACGCCGGCACCCACGAGCCCTCGTTTTCGCCGGTCGTGATCACGCCATCGGGGCTGACGCCGAGCCCGCCCGGCGCGCGCAGACCCCATGCGACGCGCTCGAGTTTCGAGCCGTCCGCGCTGACCTTGAGCACCGCGCCGTTGTGCGGCGTCCAGGGCGCAAAGCCGCGGCCGCCTTGGTTCACGGGCATGGCCTTGCTGAAATAGAAATTCCCTTCGCGGTCGGTCTCGAGGTCGAAGCTGAACTCATGGAAACCCGGCGTGATTTGAACGTCGTTGTTGAAACACTCGTAGTGGTCCGCCTCCCCGTCGCCGTCCAGATCTCGGAGCCGCGTGATCTGGTCGCGGCCCTGCGTGTAGATGATCCCGTCCACAATCTTCAGGCCGAGCGTCTGGAACAGACCGCTCGCAAAGCGCCGCCACGTCACCTTCGCCAGATCCCCATCGATGCCTTCGGCGATCCACACGTCGCCGTTCCACGTCGAAGCCGCGAGACGTTTGCCGTCGGCGAAGAAATCGAAGCCGCCAAAGCGGGGCGGAGATTTCCACGGGTTGTCCGACGGGAGCGGGATCGTATCGACGGCATAGGTCCGCTTCGCCGCCTGGGGATCGAGCTGACCCTTGACGGCAAACGCCTGCGGAAAAAGGCCCGGTCCGCCGCGCCGCAGCGGCGCGAGGTCCGCCACCACCATCGACGCCGCTTCGAGCGACCGCTCGGCGTAAACGATCGCGAAGTGCGCCGCCGCCGTGCCCCGCGCGATCGCAACGACAGTGCGGCCCTCGGCGTCCGTGCGAAGCGTCACGCCCGTCGGAGCGCCGACGAGTTGGACGTTGGCGCCGGGCTTAAGCCTCGGCGCGTTCGCCGTGGCGAGGAGCAGTTCGAGGTCGGCGGCAGGCGTTGGGCCGACATTTACGGTGCGCACAAGCGCCCGCACGCCCTTGATCGTCTCGAGCGTCGGGCGTTCATAGACATCCACGCCCCCGACCGTGTAATGCAACACGACCTCCGAGCCGTGACGGAAAAGCCCACGATAACGCGCCACGCCATGAGGCAGCGGCCCCGCCGCTCCGTCCCGCCAGTCACCACCCGCCGCCGCCCCGCGGCCCGTGGGGTTATGGAAAAAGAAACCGTCTCCTCCCGCGGGATAGTGCGTGTTGCCCCCGTGGCCGCCATCCCACGGCGTGCCGGCGAGCAGCACCCCGCCGTCGAATCCTGCGCGCCAGCACAGCAGCTCGGTGTCGAAGACCAGCGTCGCCTCGCGCCGCGGGCCGACCTTGATCGCGAGCCCCTTGAGCGCAGCCACCGCGCCCCCCGGCGCGGTGAATATCGTGTCCGAGATAAACGGCCCCGTGTCGATTTCACGCCACCACTGGCCGCGAGCCCCCTGCTTCTTCGCCGCATCGCCTGCGTTCAGGTCGGTGGCGATACAGAGGGCGGCAAAACCGAGAACCAGAGCACGGCGTAAATCGAGGCGCATAGGGGAGCCGCCATCGTCACGCCCCGCGCAGCCGCGACAAGCCAAACGAAGGTCACACTTGGCGGAAAAAGTGTCGTGCGCCCCGTCACGGTTTCGTTTGGCTCGCGTCTCCCCCCACAGCCCCCACTCACATGCCCACCCTCCCTCGTCGCGATTTCCTTAAATTCACCGCCGCCGCCAGCCTCGCCGCCACACTGCCGTTCCGCAGCACGGCCGCCGCACCGGCAGGCGCGAACCCCTTCAATCGCCAAGGCAAGCCCCTCCTGCGGCTCAGTCTCGCGGCCTACTCCTTCCGCGAAAACTTCCCCATCATGCGCGGCAAGCCCAACGACAAGGTGCCTGCCGGCCGCGCGACCGACATGTTCAAGTTCATCGATTACTGCGCCGCGCACGGCTGCGAGGGCGCTGAACTCACGAGCTATTTCTTCGCCGAGGAAAGCGACGACTACCTGCTCCGCCTGCGCCGCCACGCTTTTCTCCGCGGCGTGGCTGTCAGCGGCACCGCCATCGGCAATAATTTTTCGCACCCGAAGGGCAGCCCCAAAATCATCGAGGAGATCGCCACGACCAAGAAATGGATCGACCGCGCGGCGCTGCTCGGGGCCCCGCATATCCGCGTGTTTGCGGGCGTTGAACCCAAGGGCTTCGCCCGCGCCGAGGCCGACAAAGTGGTGATCGCCTCACTGGAGGAGTGCTGCGACTACGCCGGAAAAAAAGGCATCTTCCTCGGCCTCGAGAACCACGATTCCATCGGCAGCGCCGCCGCGCTGCTCCCGATGGTCAAAGCCGTCAAGAGCCCGTGGATCGGCATCAACCTCGATTCGGGCAATTTCCGCACGCCCGATCCCTACAAGGATTTCGCCGCGTGCGTCCCCTACTCCGTCAACGTCCAGTTCAAGGTCGAGATCGACGGCGATCAGCCCCGGACGAAGAAGCCCGCGGACTTGAAGCGCTTCACGCGGCTCCTGCGCGACGGCGGCTACCAGGGTTGGGTCGCCCTCGAATACGAGGCTAAGGAAGACTCCGCCGTCGCCGTGCCGCATTTCCTGAACGAAATGCGTAGCCTGTTCGCCTGACCGGGGCGCGCTTCAGCCCGACGGCGTCGTCATCGTCTCGACCGCGACCTGCGTGATGCCGGCGCGGCGCACCTCATCAAGCACGAGCACCGCCGCGCCCAGCGTGGCGCCGCGGTCCGCGCGCACCATCACGCGCGGCGTGGCCGTGCTCCGGCGCAGTTCCTCCAGCCGCGGCCGCAGCTCCGCCGCGAAAATGGGCTCGGCGGTCGCGGCCGCGCCGCGTTTCCAGAAGTAAGTGCCCTCCGCGGAGGCCTGGATTGCGACGAAGTCATCTCCGGGTGGAGGGGTCGGCCGGTCGCTGCCCTGCGCGAATGGCGCCTCGACGACACGCATGCGTTGCAGCGAGAGCGTGAAGAGCACGAAGGTCGCGAGCAGGAAGAAAACAACGTCGATGAGCGGGATAATTTCCACGCGGGCCTTCCGCGTTTCCGGGGCGGGGATTTCGTAAGCATTCATGGCGGGGGGTGTTGTTGCCCTTACCACGTGCGACCTCCGTTTTTCTTAGGCGCCGGCACCAGCCCTCATAGCAGAACCTGAAACTCGGCGTGGCGACGGATGAACGCCTCCACATAAGAGCACGCCGGCACCACGCGGCGGCCCTCGGCCCGCGCCCACGCGAGGGCGGCGCGCACGAGTTGCTCCGCGATCCCGCGCCCGCGCAACTCCGGCGGCACATGCGTGTGGGTGAAGGTGACGGCTCCATCGCCGGCAATTTCATACTCGGCCACAGCAAGATGCCCCTCGACGGTCGCCTCGAAACGGTGAACGGCCGCGCGGTGGATCACTTGGACAGGATCGGTTGTCATGAGGAGTCCGGTTCGGCCGCCTTGGCCCAGCGTGGCGCCAGCACCCCGCCCACGACGAGCTGCAGCGCATGGTAAATCATCAGCGGCAGCAGCACGAGGCCCGCGGCGGGATGGCCCGCGAGGAGAATGCGCGACATCGTCGCCCCCTGCGCGAGGCTCTTTTGCGTCCCGCAGAACAGCAGCGCGGTGCGGTCGGCACGCGAGAAGCCCAAGGCGCGCCCCACCCACGCAATCACGACCGAGGACACGCCAAACAGCACCGCCGAACCCAGCGTCACGCCGATCAGCAGCGCCCACCCCTGGCCGCGCCACACCCCCCGCTCGAACGAGTCGCAAAACGTCGCGTAGATGAGAAACAGGATCAGCAGCCGATCGGTGAGCTGCAATTTCGGGCGATGGCGCGCCGCCCACTCCGCGAGGAACGACCGGCACAATTGCCCCGCGATCATCGGGAGCAGGAGCAGCCGCGCGATGTCCAGCATCGCGCGCTCGAGACCGCCGGGCGTGCCCGCCACGCCGCCGAGCGCGTGCAGCCACAGCGGCGTGAGGACGACGCCCAGCAGGCTCGACAGCGTGGCATTGAAGACCGCGCCCGGCACATTCCCGCGCGCCACCCCCGTAAGCGCCACCGCGGACGATATGGTGGACGGCATCGCGCACAGATAGACGAGCCCGAGCGCGAGGTCGGCAGGGAGCCGCGGCCCCGCGAGGCGGAGCGCGGCGGCGGCGAGCAGCGGAAAAAACAAGAACGTCGCGACTTGCACCGCCAGGTGCAGCCGCCAGTGCATCGCCCCGCCGCGCAGCGCGGCAAACGACAACGTGAGACCGTAAACGTAGAACGCCGCCATCACGCCGAACTTGGTGACGATCTCCGCCCGCAACGGCCCGCCCGTCGCCCCGACTCCGGGCGCCAGCGCCGCGAGGGCGACCGCCGCAAACATTGCCGACAGAAACCAGTCGGGCCGGAAATTTTTATTTGCCGGGGCGGACATGAGACTTCAGCCGAACCGCGTCCTGAGCTTCACCCACACCGCCGCGAGATCATCGCGCCCCTCGATCTTCATGGCCCAGAGCAGCCCACCGTAAATCGCCACGCCCGCCACGACATGCAGCGCAATGCCCCCGAGCACCGCGCCGCCGGTCGCCGGCAGTGCCTGCGCCCAGGCGCGCCAACCCAGCGCTACCGCCACGCCCATCACCGCACTGGCCGCGATCACCTTGCCCAGATCGCGCGCGAGATGGCCGAAGCGGAATTCCGGGTGCTTGCGCGTGAGCGCGCGCTGGAGATACCACGCCTGGGCCACGACCGCGACGTTGCCCGCGATGGCGAGGCCCACCGTGCCGAGCGGGCGCATGAGCGCGGCGCTCAAGGCCAGGTTGACCACAAAGCTGAGCACCGCCGCGCGGACTGGCGTCGCCGTGTCCTTCTGGGCGTAGAACGCGCGCAGCACGAGATTCACAAAGGAGAAGAACGGCAGCCCCAGCGCATACACCATGAGCACCGGCGCCATGAGCGCCGTGTCGGCCGCATCAAAGGCGCCACGCTGAAAAAGCAGCCGGATAATCGGCGCCGCGAGCACCCCCAGGCCCACGGCCGCGGGGACGTTGATCACCAAGATGAGGCGCATGCCCTTGCGGTAGGCGGCGGCGAGGTTCGGCCAGTCGCCCGCCGCGGCAAACTTTGAGATGAGTGGAAAAATCACCGTCGAGATCGCCACCGCGAAGACGCCGATGGGCAGCTCCATCAGGCGCGATGCGAGGTTGAGCACCGTGACGGCGGAGTCGTTGAGCGAGTGCCCCACGAAGCGCGACACCGCCATGTTGATCAGGTAAATCGCCGAGCCGAAAACCGTCGGCCCCATCAGCCGCAGGATCTGGCGCAACGGATCGCCGACCGTGAAGTCAAAGCGCGGACGCCAGCCCTCGCGCATCAGCGCGAGCGCCGGCACGACCAGCTGCAGCACGCCGCCGAGCAGGGCTCCGGCGCACAGCCACAGCATGCGGCCCTCCGCTGTCGCGGCCCAGCCGCCGTAGGCCGCGCCCCCGAGCAACGCGAGCATGGCGACGTTGAGCCAGATCGGCGACAGCGCGGGCTCGAGGAACCGATCGAAGGTCTGGAGCGCCGCGCTAAAAACCGCCGCGAGGCAAACACAGGCGAGATAGGGAAAGAGAATCACCGCGAGGTCCGCTGCCTCGATCCAGCGGCGCACGGTGCCGGCGGGCAAACCGAGCGCCTGGGCCTCGGGCCCCAGCCGCATGGCTGCCAGCAGCGCCAGCATTGAAACCAGGACCACGCCGCCGCTGACGACGAGCAGCCAGCTCGCGACATTGTTCACGAGCGCAAATGCCCCCGGCCGCTGCCGTGCACGCAATTCCTCGTTGAGGGTGGGCACAAACGCCGCCGTCAGAGCGCCCTCGCCCAGCAAGCGGCGAAACAAATTCGGCAGCGTGAACGCCGTGTAGAACGACGACGCGAGCGCCGAGACGCCGAAGACGGCCGTCACGAGCATATCGCGCGCGAGCCCCAGAAAACGCGACACCATGGTCGCCGACGCGACGACGCTGATGTTTTTGAAACTCTTGGACACGGGCGGCGAGCTTCGCGGGGCCGCGCCAGCATTGGCAAGCCAGACGACAACCTAGTGCTGCTCCACCGCGTCGAGCGCGGCGGCACTCGCGGCTTCCAGCACGAGCGCATCACTCCAGTCCCGCGCAAACGCCACCGCGGCCGTCTCGCGTTTTCCGAGTGCGGCGGTGCGCGCGTTCAGCGCGTCCGCAAGCGAGAGTCCGGCATTACGGTAAAAGGGGTGCAGCGTCGCGAGCACGCGCGAGAGTTCGCCTGACCTCCGGGCGAGCTCCGCCGCCACGATCGGCTCTGCCGCACGGGCCAGCACAGCCGCGAGCGGCAGCACGACATCCGCCTCGTCCGTGCCGGCCGCAAAGACGAAGCGGGCCAGCGCGCCGAGTTGCACGCGCGAATCGGTTATCGAAATCGCCGGCAGCGGACGCGCGCGCACGGCATGGTGCCAGCACGTCTGCCACCACAGTTCGCGCTCCGCTAGCGTGGTGAAACGCCCGGGATAGCACGCGGCGAGCGCGGCTTCCGAATTATCGCCCCGCAGCAGGCGCCCGAGCAGCGCCGGCCATTCGCGACTGCGGCCCGACTCGGTTTGCAACACCGTCAACAGCCACACGGCGGCGGCCGAGAAATCCGGCCGCCGCCCGCCGCCGTGCGGCCATCGCAAGAGCGTTTCGAGCGCCGGCGGCGGCTGGCGTTCGCTGGCCTGCTTCATGGCATCGAGCTGGGCGGGTTCGGCCCGCGTCAACCACCAGCCCGCGCCGGCTTCCTCAAGCCAGCGCGGCACGGCCAGCCGTTGATTCACGCCGTGATGGGAGACGGCCAGACGCAACAGCAGCCCCTGCACGAGCGCCCGCCGCAGTTGCGCCGGCTGGGCCTCCGCATCGACCCGCACGGAAACGACGCCACCAAACTCCGCCGTCACCGCAAAAGGCTCCGGCGCCGATGCGATGACGCGCACATAGACTGGAGTCGTAAACGCCGCCGGGAGATCGAGCGGCGCCGCCAACCAGCGCCACGCCTCTTCCGCCAGCGCGGCCACCGCATGGGCGGCCGTCGAATCAACCGCCGAAATCTCAAACCGGCCCGGCGAACTCTGCACCATCACAGGCACCGGCTCGGCGCTCCGGCCTGCGGTCACCGCGGCCGCACCGGCGGCCAGCCACGCCCACGCGCGCAGCATCCGCTTCACGGCATCGTGAGTTGGAGCGAACCGTTCCCCACGGTCACTTTGGCGACCTTGCTCCACACGGCGCCGAGGCCCTCGGGCAACGCCTGCGCCGAAAATTGCTCGCGGGCATACGAGCATAAGAACGGCAGCCGGTGGACCGGCAGCGATCCGACATAGAGATCGCCGATTTCATAGATGAAAACATCACCTTGCCTCACAAACTGACCGTTCGCGCGCACGGTCACCACCGAGCCCAAGCCGAGGGCATTGACTGTGACCGGGACGGAAATTTGCACGTCGTCTTCGCGCAGCCGAAAATTGGGCGTGCCGCGAACCAAGGCCGCCTCATCGGCCCCGGCTCCGCTGCCGCTCGGCGCCGATGGAGCCGGCTTGGCTGCCGGAGCCTTCGCCGCCGCGGGCCCCTTGGCCGCGGGGCGGCGCGGTGCCGGCGCAGGGCCGGCGAGCACATTGAGTTCGTCCTCCGTGAGTGTGACCGACTGGCCCTCGAGGAACGCTTTCTTCTTGGTGGACGCGAGCCGGGCTTTGTTGACATCGCGCGAACCATCGAGGTGGTAAACCACGCCCGCCTTTCGCTCGGCCTCGGGCGGCAGCTCCTTCACGACTTCGATCGGATGAAGGGCAAGGAAGACGGCGCCGAGAACGGCGCCCAGCCCCAGACTGAACACAGCCCCCAAAATGACTTCGGCCCAGCTCGGGCCACGGACGTTGCCAAAGGTTCGGCGGCTCATGGTGGAGATTATTTTTTGCCGGAATCGGCGGTGGATTTGACCGCGGCGGGGGCGGGCTTGGGATCGGCGGCCGGCTTGCTGTCCGAGGACTGGGCCTCGCCGCCAGACTTCTTCTTGTAATCGGTGATGTAGAAGCCGGTGCCCTTGAAAATCAGGCCAGCTCCGCCGCCGACGAGGCGCTTGAGCCCGGCTTTCTTGCACTTCGGGCATTTTTTGAGCGGCTCGTCGCGCATCGACTGGAACTGCTCAAATTCGTGGCCACATTTCTGGCAGGCATACTCGTAGGTCGGCATAGCGGGATGCCGCGCGTTATGGGCGGCGTCCGTGGGGTTGGCGAGTGCGGATTAGGTCTCCGCGGAGTTCGCACATTTTTTCTTTGTGACGCACCGGCAATCCGGCGCTACTCCCCCGCCCCCGATGGACTTCGCCGCCGAACTCAAGCGCCACACCTCCCGTATCGAACACGGCCTCGACCGCTTTGTGCCGCGCGCCGACGCCCGCCCCACCCGCCTGCACACGGCCATGCGCTACAGCCTGGAGGCCGGTGGCAAACGTCTCCGCCCCGTGCTCGTGCTCGCCGCCGCCGAATTGTTCGGCGCGAAGCCCGACCATGAGACCGCGCTCCCCGCGGCGATCGCGATCGAGTGCGTGCATACCTACTCGCTCATCCACGACGATCTGCCGTGCATGGACAACGACGACCTCCGCCGCGGCCGCCCCACCGCGCACAAGCAATTCGACGAGGCGACCGCACTCCTCGCCGGCGACGCGCTGCTCACGCACGCCTTTGCGCTCCTGTCCGAGCACTACCCCGCTCCCCTCGCCGCCCAGCTCGTGCGCGAACTCGCCGATGCCGCCGGCAGCCGGCGCCTCATCGGCGGCCAGATGGAAGATCTCCTCGCGGAAAAAAAGGGCCAGGCCACGCCCGACGAACTCGAGTTCATCCACCTCAACAAAACCGCCGCCATGATCGAAGCCTCGCTCGTGCTGGGCGGCCTGGTCGGCGACGCGCCGGAGCCCGCCCTCGCCGCCTTGCGGATGATGGGCCGCCACCTCGGCCTGGCGTTTCAGATCATCGACGACATTCTCGACGCGACCGCCGACACCGCGACGCTCGGCAAGACCGCAGGCAAGGACGCGAAGGCGGGCAAAGCAACCTACGTGACGCAGCGCGGCCTGCCCGCCGCTCGCGCCGCCGCCCAGGATCACTCGGCCCGGGCCAGCGCCCTGCTCCGCTCACTGCGGCCGGAAGCGCACTTCCTCGATCTCCTGCTGGCCAGCATGGCGGCACGCACGAAATAATCCGCGCCAAGCGCGAGCGCCAGAAAAGCAATCAGCGGCGGCACGCCCGTTGCGTGCTCGCCGCTGATCACGGTTCGGCTCCTTACTTAGAATGTGCCGCGCAAACCTATCACCCAGTTCGCCCCGTATTCCTGCATCACGCGGAGGTGCGGCGTCACGCCCTCGGCCACACCGGGGGGCGACTGATACCACAGCACCGGCTTGCCGGTGATGTTGCGGCCTTGAACGTAGATGGAATAGCGGCTCGAGAGCTTCCAAGTAGCCGCGAGATCGAACTGCGTGATCGCCCCCTTGTAGCGGCCGTAGATGCCGTCGGGCGAGTCGTCGCGCCACACCATGCCGATGGAGCCGTTGAAACGGCGATAGGCGTAGCCCAGCCGGGTGGTCACTCGATGCGGCGCGAGGTTGTTGCGGCGCTGGCTGGCGTAGGTGCGGGTGTAGGCGATGTTGACGTTGGTGCCGCGGAACAGCTCGGGCAAAAAGCCGAGCGTCTGGTTGTAAGCCAGCTCCATGTTCCGGAACCGGCGCGTTTCGGCGCTGTTGCGAGTGGAACGGAAGGTGTAGGTGGAAAATTCCGGATCATCCTCGCCGAATTCCTCGGCGGTGAAGTCGAACGTCTCGCGCAGGTTCCGAATATCGTTCTGTGAAAGCGCAATCGACATCTGGCCGGGGGCACGCCCCTGAAAATAATAGGCGAGGCGCGTCTGGAAGTTCTTGGAGTATTCCGGCTGCAAATCGGCGTTGGGGCTGTCGATGCGCTGGATGTCCTCGAGGATGTTCCGGATGCCGGTCAGATTGTCGACCGGCGGACGCGAGATCGCCTTGTTGGCGCCGAGCTGGAACTCGAGGTTCGGGGTCGGCTTGAATTTAAGCACCGCCGAGGGAAACCAATTCCTATACTCAGATTCCCGGACTGCCTGAGGCTTGCTGAAGAACTGATACTGCAGGCCCGGGATGGTGAGCGCCCGACCGGCATTGTTGACCGGATACCCGGCCGCCACGATCTCGCTGCGGAGGCGGGGATCGAACTCGGTGAATTCATTGAACGTGTTTTCCATGCGCACCCCCATGCGCAAGGTCAGCTTCCGCGAGAACGCCACGTCGGCCTGCGTGTAGCCGGCGGTGACGGTCTGGCGGAAGTTGCGGCGGGAGCTGACAAACGACGTGTAGAAATTGTCGGGCGTCGAGGTGTGGACGAACAGGTCCGGACTGGTCCGAAACAGCTGCAAGACGCGCTGGCGGTCGATACGGGGGGGCATGCCGGGCGTGCCGGCGCCGTTATAAACCGTCAGGGCGTTGGTCGTCCCCATATCGAAAGGATGCGGCGAGATGTAGCCGAGATTGGCCCAGTTGCCGGTGGTGGCGTTCTGGAAAACCTGGGTGGTGGGATTCAGCGTTACGGTATTCCCGCCGGGCCCGATGTAGGAATAGACCATCCAGGAGCCGGTGTCGTAGTTCTTGCGCGACTCCTCGTTCCATTTTCCGCCGAACTTCAGCTTCGTGGGAAACCGATCGAAGGGCAGCGCCCATGTGGCGTTGGCCTGGCCGTTCCAGATCTCAGTCACCCATTCGCGACCGGAGTTGTTGACGCGGGTGCCGCCGTCGCGGGCGTTCGTGTTCACGAAATTTCCACGATCATACCAGTCCCCGCCCGAGGTCTGGCGGATTGTCCACTCCCACGACTCGGCGTGGGGCCGGGTCGCCGTCCAGCTGCTGGGCACGCCACCGGCCTCCGACTCGATCCAGCCACGTTCGTTGGCCTCGTAGTTATTGCGCGATTTGGAGAAGGTGAACGCACCGTCGATGGTCAGCGCGTCGAGTTTGTATTCGAATTTCGGGGCAAAGGTGCGCGTGTAGGTGAGCTTCGCGGAGGTGCCGCCTCCGGTGTTCAGCGTCGCGACGTTGTTCACGGTGCCGCTGGGAGCGCGGGTCGCGATGACGTTCAGGACGCCGTCGCCGCCCACACGGGACCGGCCGTTGTTCACGTTCGCGTTGTCGTTGGCCGCAACCCAGGTGAAATTACGGTTCCAAAACTCACCTTCCGTGTAGGTGTAGATCGCGTTGAGCGAGAGGACGAGCCGGCGCGTGGCGCGGAAATCCGCAGTCAGCATCAGTGCGTCCTTCTGGATAAACTTCGGGCCGTCCTTGAAGTCGATCTGCCGGATGACGTGTGAACGCGGATCGGCGGCCGTGGCGTTGCGATTGTAGGTGTTGTTGACCTGATATTGCTCCGTGTAGGAATTGGCTCGGCTGGCCGAGAGCAAGATGCCGAGCCGCTGATTGAGGAACGATTCCGAATACTCGAGCGAAAGATTCGGCTTCCACTTGTAGGAAGTGCCATCGCGCGGTCCGGCAGTGCGGTTGAGGGTGAATTCCTCGGCGTTGAAGTTGACGCTCGCGTTGAACGCATAGCGCCGCCCTTTGCGATCGAACGCGCGCCGCGTCTTCATGTTGATGGTGCCGGCCGGGGAGTCCGAGTCCGACTCGGCGCTCGTCGTGCGGCTGATCTCGATCGACTCGATCGAGGTGATGGAAAAGCCCTCGAAGCTCGTCGCACGGGAGGCCTCGCCGCCGCCGCGGTTGGCATCGGCGCTCGCGGTGCGGATGCCGTCGAAGGCGACGCCCACATACTGCCCGTCCATGCCGCCGAGCCGCGGTCCGCGCGCCTCAGATTCGACGTAGTCGAGATCCACGCCGGGGAGGTATTTCAGGAACTCGCCCACGTTGCCGTCGGTGACGTCGCCGAAAATATCCGACGAGACCGAGGTCGTGATATCCATGTTGCGCCGCTGATCCATGATGGCCTTGGCGTTGCCCTCGCGCTCGGTCGAGACGGTGAAGGCCTGCAATTGCACCACGCTATCCTTGCCGCTTTTCGCGGGCGCCTGGGTCTGCGTGGTGACGATCTGAATCTCGCGCGATGCGACTTGGCCGGGCGTGACGACGAATGATTCTTTCACGGAAACGTAGCCGGTGTAGGTCACCAGCACCGTCGCGGGACCGCTGCGGACGCCGGTGAAGCGGAAGGAGCCGTCGTTCTCGGTGTAGTCCACCAGATTGGTGCCTTCGATCCGGACTTCGGCGTTGCGGACATATTGTTTGCTGGCGGGGTTGTAAACCCGTCCCTCGATAGTGCCCGTCCCTGGCGTCTGCGCGCCAACGGCCGGATTGAGGAGAAAACAGATCGCGCCGAGGGAGAAGGCGCGCGCTGCGAGGTAGAACAGCTTCATGTAGTTCATAGTTGCCTGGGGTTGGAGCCGTGCATGGAGGCATACGGCATGTCGGGTGACCGGCGGAGTGCTACAATCCAAGATGGCAGCACCTCCCGCCGCAGGGCTTCTCGCAGGTCTGCAGACCGGACCGGCCGTGGCAGCGCAAAACAAAACGCCCTTGGAGCAATTGAATAGACTGTTGCGCCGCTCAGGCACAAGCGACGCAGCCTGACAGTTTTGTCAGGACGATGCCGCCGAGTTCAAACTGACGACTTCGGCAACCGAAGCAGAAAGGTGCTGCCGCCGGCCGCGGCCCTTTGATACTCAAGGGCACCACCGAGCACACGCATGTAGGCTTGGGTGATCGAGAGCCCGAGTCCGAAGCCGCCCCGGCTGCGGTCGCGCCCGCGGTCCGGGCGAAAAAAGCGCTTGGCCAGATTTCCCTCGTTCACGGCGGCGATGCCCGGTCCTTGATCGGTCACCGAAATCTCGATATCCGGCCCTGTCTCCCGGACGCCCACGCGGATCGTCGCTCCGGCCGGGCTATATTTGATCGCGTTGTCGATCAGGTTTTGCAGGGCCTGACGCAAAAGGACGGGATCGACCTTCGCGCGGCAGGGCACCGTGTCCACCGCGAGGTGCTGTTCACGGGCTTCCGCCAGAATGCCGAAGTCGTGCACGCAAGTGGCGACATAGCTGTCGATGGCGAGGTCGACGCGATGCACGTCGGCCGCGCCACTTTCCGCCGTGGCCAGCTCCAGCAGCCGGCCCGTGAGCAGTTCCAGCCGTTGCGCCTCCTCGAGCATGCTGCCGATGACCTCGCGATACGCCTCGGCGGTGCGGTCGCGCCGCAAAGCGACCTCGCCGACACTGCGCAGCGTCGTGAGAGGCGTCCGAAGTTCATGAGACGCGTCAGCCACGAAGCGATCCAACGCGGCAAACGATCCCTCCAGCCGGTCGAGCATGCGATTGAAGACGCGGGAGAGGCGGCCGAGTTCGTCGTGCTGATTCTCCACCGGCAAGCGGCGCTTCAGCTCATCGGCACTGATGCGATCGGCCTCCGCGAGCATGGTTTCGAGCGGTTGGAGCCAGTGCCGGGTGATGGTGTAGCCCGCGACGGCGAGCAGCACGATCACCACCGGGAGGGCGAAGAAGATGATCCAACGCAACGCCGCCAGTGCATCGGCCGCAGGCTCATGAATCCGCATCGCGCGCAGCATCCACTTTCTCTCCTGGCCAGGCGGCGCGAAGGGTGCGGAGAGCACCCGCAGCCGCAAATCAGGCGCGATGCGGAAAATCGAAAGCGTTTCGGTGCCGGGCTCTGGGGCAAAAGGTCGGCGCTGCACGCGGCCGTCGGGAAAAGGCCAGAAACGGCGGTGCAGTTTTCCATGATCGTCCCACAGCTCGAACCACGGATACGCCGCGGTCCAAGTCGCGCCCATGGCAACCTCATGGCCATTCCACAGCGTGGTGCCATCCGGCTGAATCGTAAGACGGCGCTCGATCTCCTCCTTGTCCTTCGCCAGCTGATGGGTCAGCGGGCGGGCCACGACTTGATGCACATAATAATACAAGGTCGCGCTGAAGCAGGCGAGGAGGAGCGCTCCCACGATCGCGTAGAAAAGTGTGAGGCGTGCGCGGATCGGCCTCCGGAGCCACCAGCTCATGCTCATGCGCTCTCCTTTGCGATCCGGTAGCCGACGCCCCGGATCGTGTGGATGAGGCGATCGGCGGCGTCGCCATCGACCTTGCGCCGCAGCCGCATGATCTGCACGTCGATCACGTTGTCGAGCGAGGTCATCCGATGCTCCTGCTTCCAAACATCGCGCTCGAGCATCGCGCGCGTCACGATCTGCCCTTGGTGCCGCAGCAGGTATTCCAGCACGTCGACCTCGCGCGGCGTCAGGGCGATTTCCCGCTCGCTGCGCATCGCGATCCGCGCGCGGGTATCGAGCTGGAGATCCCCGCAACGCAACCAGCGCTCGAAACCTGCGCCCGGCCGCCGGAGGAGCGCGCGACACCGCGCCACCAGCTCCGCCAGGGCAAACGGTTTGAGGAGGTAGTCATCCGCGCCGCTGTCGAGGCCCTCCACCCGATCGGACAGCGCCGTCCGGGCCGTCAACATCAGCACCGGCACCTGCAGGCCTCGTCCGCGCAGGTCCTGCAGGACGTCGATGCCGTCTTTCTGCGGCAGCATCCAATCGAGGACCACCAAGTCGAAAGCGGTCCGCCCTAGGATTGCGATGGCATCCTCCGCCGTGCTGGCGGTCTGGACTTCCCATTCCTCAAGGCGCAGGCCTTCGGCGAGCGATTCGCGGGTCTTGGGTTCGTCCTCCACGACCAGGATGCGCGGGGGGAGAGGTGCTGCGCCGGGCTCGGTCATCGCGGATTACAAGGCAGTGGACGATAGGACCGGGCGCGTGGGCCCCGTTGGGGTTCAGCGTGGGTGCGCGGCGCGAGCGAGAGTGGAGATTCCATTCACGCCACGGTTTTTCCCAAAGCCGGTTCCTGCTAGCCCTGTGCCAGCTTGAACTCCACCGACTCGCGCAACGCTTCCCAGCTCGCGTCGATGAGGTTGTCGCTCACGCCGACAGTGCCCCAGATCTTGGCGCCGTCACCGGTCTCGATCAGCACGCGGGTGCGTGATCCGGCGCCGTTGTTGCCATCAAGGATGCGGACCTTGAAATCGCGCAGCTGCATCGTGCGGATCTGCGGATAGGTTTTCTCCAGGGCGAGACGCAACGCCTGGTCGAGCGCGCCGATCGGACCGGCATCCTCCGCCACGGTGTGGACGGTCTCGCCGTTGATCTTCAGTTTGACCGTCGCCTCGGCCCAGAGCTCGGCGCCGTGCCGCTCGATGATCACGCGGTAGGTCTCGACGGTGAAAAAGGTCCGCTGCTGACCCACGTGCTTTGCGACGAGGAGCCGGAACGACGCGTCGGCCGCCTCATACTCGTAGCCGCGGAACTCCCGCTCCTTCAGCTCTTCGATCAGGCCCTTCATCTCCGGGCGCTTCTCGTCGAGATCGAGGCCGAGTTCCTTCGCCTTCAACGCAAGGCTGCTGCGCCCGGCCATGTCGGAGACCAGGACACGCGTGCGGTTGCCCACGAGCGCGGGATCGATGTGTTCGTAGCTGCGCGCGACTTTCTGCGCGGCATTGGCGTGCAGGCCGCCTTTGTGCGCAAAGGCCGACTGGCCGACAAACGGCGCCTTGGGGTCGGGCCTCAGGTTCGCCAGCTCGTCGAAATAGAGGGAGAGGTCGCGCAGCTGCGCGAGGTTGGGCGCGCAATGCGCGGTGCGGCCCATCTTGAGAAAGAGATTGGGCAGGACGGTGGTCATGTTGGCGTTGCCCACGCGCTCACCGTAGCCGTTGGTCGTGCCCTGCACGAGGGTCGCGCCGGCCGTCACGCCGGCCAGCGTCAGGGCGACGCCCAAGCCGCTGTCGTTGTGACAGTGGACGCCGACTTTGTCGCCGCCGAATTCCCGCACGGCGCGCGCGACGATGTCCTTGAACTCGTCCACGAGCGTGCCGCCGTTGGTGTCGCAGAGCGAGAGGTTGCTCGCGCCGCCGCGCACCGCCGCGGCGAGCGTCCGGAAAGCGTAGTCGGGATCGGACTTATAGCCGTCGAAGAAATGTTCGGCGTCGTAGATGACTTCGCGGCCTTGGGCGACGAGGTAGCGCGTCGAGTCCTCGATCATCGCGAGATTCTCCTCGAGGGTGGTCTTAAGAATCTCGGTGACGTGGAGTGTCCACGTTTTGCCCACGATCGTCAGGACGGGCATGCCGCTGTCGAGCAGGGTGCGGAGCTGGGCGTCTTCGGGGGCCTTGACGCCGGCCCGACGGGTCGAGCCAAAGGCCGCCATGCGCGCGTGCTTCAGGCGCAGGTTCTTCGCTTCGTTGAAAAAGGTGATGTCGCGCGGGTTGGAGCCGGGAAACCCGCCCTCGATGTAGTCCACGCCGAAGGCATCGAGTTTTTGCGCAATCAGGAGCTTGTCCGTGACCGAGAAGCTGATGCCTTCGCCCTGCGTGCCATCGCGCAGGGTCGTGTCGTAGATTTTCACGGCGTTGCTCATGCGAAGAAGGCGAAGATTTGCGGCGCGGATCGCGACTGGCAAGGGAGGTTTTCGGGTCGCAGCGTTGGTTTGCGTCATCATGCGCGCGATCACGGCAAAGAAAAAGGCGGGCCGCAGGGCCCGCCTTTTCCAAAAGCTGTCGCAGTGATCGAGAGACTCAGCTCGCGGCGGCGGGAGCCGCAGCGGCTTTCGCGGCGGCGCGGGCGGCCTTCTCGGCCTCGTGCTGGGCGTGAATCTCGGCGGCGCGGTCCTTCTCCTTGATCGCCATGGCGGCCTTGCCGGTGCGCTTGCGGAGATAGTAAAGGCGGGCGCGCATCGGCTCCGACTCGCGCTCGACCTCGACCTTGTCGATGTTGGGCGAATTCACCGGGAAGACGCGCTCGACGCCTTCGCCGTAGCTGAGGCGGCGGACCGTGAACGTCTCGTGGATGCCCGAACCCTTGCGGGCGATCACAATGCCAGCATAGATCTGCACGCGCTCTTTGTCGCCCTCGCGCACCTTGGTGTGCACGCGGACGCCGTCGCCGACCTTAAAAGGCGTGATGTCTTTCCGCACCTGCGAGGCGGTGATTTCGTTGATGATCAGGTTCATGGCTATGAGTTATGTGAGTAAATCGGGCCGGACTTGCCGGGTTTTTTCCACCTGTCGCGCGACTCGCCATTTTTCGATTTCGGCATGGTTGCCCGAGAGGAGAACCTCTGGAACAGACATACCTCGAAACTCGGCGGGACGCGTGTATTGAGGAAAGTCGAGCAACTTGCTGCTGAAGGATTCGTGCGTCAATGACTTTTCCTCCCCGAGCACGCCAGGAATGAAGCGCGCCAGCGCGTCCACCACGACAGCGGCCGCCAGCGTGCCGTTGGTCAGCACATAATCGCCAATCGAAATTTCCTGGTCGATGACGCGGTCGCGAATGCGTTGGTCGATGCCCTCGTAGTGGCCGCTCAGAAAAATGAGGTGCCGCTCGCGCGAAAGACTCTGCGCAAGCACGGGCGATAGCGGCGTGCCATCGGGCGTGAGGTAGATCCGCCGGCAGCCCGGCGTCTGCAACTGCTCGATGGCGGCAAACACCGGCTCGGGCTTGAGCACCATCCCCGCTCCCCCACCGAACGGCCGATCATCCGTCGTCCGATGCTTGTCGGTCGTCCACGCCCGGAGATCGTGGACGCGCACGGTGAGGTGCCCCGCGGCGATGCCTTTGCCCAAAATACTTTCCGCCAACACGCCGTCGAGCATGCGGGGGAAAAGCGTCAGGACATCAACCAGAAGCGGCATGGCGGACCACGAGGCGGTGAGCGAAAATGAAAAAGCCCCGGATTATCTCCGAGGCTGGTATGGGGCGGTGTTTCGCCAGCGCCGAGCGCGGCGAACGCGGTGCCTCAGGCGGCAGGCGCCGCGGCCTTGCGCGCCTTCTTGATCATGGAGCGCATGGTGTCGGTCGGCTTCGCGCCCTTGCTGATCCAGTAGTCGACCCGCTCAAGGTTGAGCTTGATGGGGTTGCTTTTGATCGCCGGCGTGTAAGTGCCGAGGTATTCGACCGCATCGCCATCACGGCGCGAACGCGCCTCCTTGACGATCACGCGGTAGAGCGGCTGGTGGACGGAACCAACCTTGGTAAGACGGATTTTGAGAGCCATGTCAGATGATTTTCAGAGCGATGCTTACTGGGAAAAACCGAGGACAACACGGAGCACACTTCCGAGTGTCAAGCCCTGAGTCCCTCAGGTAGTGTCCTAGTTTGAATCCAGAATTGCGGACGCGGGAAGTTGGCACGAATCCCGGCGTATGGACAAGGAGATGCGCGCCGATCTGATACGCCAGCGATTCAAAGCAAAGGGCGGGATTGCCTACGTGCCCAACCCGGCGCGGAAACCAAGGCGCGAGGCGCCGCATCGTGGCGTCTGCATCCGCTATTCCTTCCCGATGCCGATCGAAGGCTCAACGGGCCGTTCGTGCCCGGAGCGGTGGATTGTGACGCCGGATGCCAGAAGCAAGGGCGAGCTGGCCCCCCGACGCACGAAGCGCACATCCCCGCTTCTCAAACTCGCGGCCCTCTACCCTATCAGACTACCGCGCCGCTAGGGCGCGGGCGGAGCTGGGGGCGCAGCATTGGCCTGCGACAATTGCGTAACCCAAACTTGAGCATCCGCCGGGTTCATTCCGGCCTGAACAACATGAGACCTCGCGTCCCGGTCCTCATACTGATCTCGCGTGTTGAAGGTCACGCGCGTTGTTGCGCCCTTCTTTTTGTATGTGTGGGCGCGCTTTGAACTGGTATCGAAGTGAAACCCCAACTCGCGCAGTTTTTCAACAAGCTGCGAGTTGAAGATCATGGGGCGTTACCGATTCAATTCTTAACGGGGGAAGACCGGGAGAATTTCGCCGGGCATTTTGAAGTGCGCGGCTCTCCTGCTTGGCCCATTTGATTTCCTTGAAAAAGGCGTCCCAATCACCGTGCTTGTCCAAGCTCGAAAAAAGAGACTCAAGGCTCTCGGGGATTAGTGAAAAAAGCTCTTCGCGTGTGTTGGCGCGAAGCGTGATGTTCAAGGCAGGGCAGACCGCAACAAAACGCGAAATCGCGGGCTCCTCGGCGATTTTCCAAGCGATTTCCGATTCCACGATGGTCTTACCAGCGCTTTTCCTAAGTTGGATTCGTTGTTTCATTTTTAAGCGCAGCTCGTGTTTCTGAAAGATATACCTTCTGACGCTGCAACCTTAATTTTGTTCACCAAATGCGCAAGAGGGCGAAAACGCTCAGTAGGTTTGTGAATGCGCAACACTCCATATCTTCGTCATCTTTTGGCTGCAATTGAGGCGCGAACGGCGGTCGGAGCGTCCTTAACCGGCGGAATCTCTAGGACGGTCACAAACTGCGTCTCCTTGCCGTCCTGATAGCTCCACGCATAGCAGCGTTTCGCCTTGGGATGGCCGGTGATCGTGAAGGCTTCGACGACACCCTCCCATGCGACCTTGCCGCCGAACATCTCGCGGACTGGCACAGACTGGGCGTGCGTGGCGGAACAGCGGTGCATCACTTGCACCGCGTCCCGCAGTTTCTCGATCCGGTCGCTCATCCCTCGATCATTTCGACTAGCTCGGCGACAGTCCACGGCGAACTGACAACGCCAGCGGCCATCGCAGGTGTGCAGCGGATGCTTTTGTGCATCTTGATGAAGTTGTAGTAGCCGTAGTGAAGCGCCACGGCAGCCTTGAAGTTTTCGAGCTTCTTGCTGAACGCGTTCGTGAGGCGGGAAAGACGGCGGCAATGCATCCGCAGGGTGTGGTTTTGCTTTTCGATGTAGCTAGTGGAAATCAGGCCGGCGTCAGGATTGCCGCTGACGGCGACCCGCTCCACTTTCACAACTTCTGGCGGGGAGTAACGGCGTTGCTCCTCCAGTTGAGCGCTACTGAACGTCTTCACTACGGTCCCGTAGTCCACGTCTGTGCCGAAAGCGCGCTCAATGGCGCCTTGGTAGGCACGAAGGGCATCGCTGGAAATTTGCACACGATGGGCAAGCCGGGAGGCAAGGTCTTCGATGAAAAGGTCCGCCATCACCTGATTGCGGTCACCTACGGCGAAGGACGGCACGAGCTTCGTTTCGGCGTCCAATGCGATCCAAGTCCAGACATCGCCCATGTTGTCGGCGGCACCCTGCTTGTTCGCAGTCTTCTGCTTCATGCCCACGAAACCCCACACCTCGTCAACTTCGATGACACGGGAATCCAGATTGCGGAGCTTCTCGTCCATGATCCGCTTGCAGCCTTCGCCCATGCGGACGCCAAGGCGCATGATCGTGTCGCGGTGAATGCCCGTGATGCGCTCAACGCTGCGGATGCTCGCACCCTCGCAGAGCATGGAGACTGCTGCGGCTTTCTTTTCGATTGGGAGGACGTTGGCCATCGGAGTTATTGGATTGCTTTTATGTTTAACAACAATACGGTGCGTGCAAGCTTTTTTGTTAAACAACATGAAACCTAAGATTGGGCGCCCAAAACTTGCGAAGGCAGAGGCCAAGGGAAAAATCCTTGGCGTCAGGTTCACTCCTGCGGAGCGAAAACAACTCGAAGACACGGCACACAGGGCCAAGAAAACTCTGTCTAACTGGGTTCGCGAAACCCTGCTAGACCAGGCTGGAAGCAAGCGTCGTGCAGAGAAAACCGCGCCAGACGTTAGCGTCGTGCAGTAAACCCCATGATGGTCTTCACAAAATCACGGGCATCCAGATAATAGCTTGGATAAGCGATCTTTAGCTGTTCCTCGGAGTTCACACCAACCAGAACCGCTTCCACGCCAACTTGAGACCGAATCGTTCTCTCCGTAGAGAAATATGCTTCTTGGGCGGCCACCAAACGGCGGCGTTGAAAGGGTCGTGCTTCCACCTGCCCACGTTCGGGATCAACCACTAGGACGAAAACGTCTCCTTCTTTGCCCCCTTTCGGGAAAATGATGTTCGGTGACGTGTAAGACCTGAGCAACTCAAGCTGTTCTCCGTGTTTTTGGATTTCGCCGATTAGTCCCGCTTGCGTCGTAGGAGTCTTGGCAATGGTCGGGCGATCTTCGAGCATCGCAATTGCCGAGCCCGTGAGTGAAAAGAAACGCGACCATTTTGCTTCCCCGGCGCTCCCTTTGATATTCTGGCGTGTGTAGCGGCCCGCTGTTTCTACGGCGCTCGCCCATTGGTGCTGAAGGATCGAGCGAATTTGAATCTCGATTTTCAGGCCATCGAACTTTGACCGATCCCACGCCGTGGAACCTTTTCCTCGAAGTGAACTTCGTGTTTGGCCCCGATACCTAAAGACGAAATGGACACCACGATAACCATCCGGCTTGGGCTCCTTGATGTAATCAAACATCTTTGTGAGTTCCGAGCCTCGATTCCGATTTCGTTCTCCGGCAGAACAGTAGAAGTCTCGCAACGCCTCAACGTGTTTGACGGTGGGAAACACCGCTCGGCAGCCACCGATATCCTGCATGGTTGAAAGCCCAAAGACTCGACCACTCTCCCGGCTCCGCTCCATCTTGAACTTAATGGCTTCGATACGCTTGAGCCGCTGTGCAATCAAAGCCTGCGGCGACACCTCATAGGCCGTGGCCTTTAGTCGTGTTGTTAGCGCGTTTAGCGGATAGGCGTGCGCGGCCCGCCAGTTGTTGATGATGCCAATTGCTTCATCCAAATCATCCCAAAGCAGGTATTGATTCCATTCCTTATTATTAACCAAAACATCGCCCGCCTTATCGACGCGGTTTCGGCTGTAAATTGGGTAGGGGTAGGACACCCCTTCGATCAACACGAGCGGCCTTCCGACGTCCAGAGTTAGCTCCAGCACCAGCGCCCGCTCAAACTAGGACACTACCGTCCCTCAGGTAGCGCACCATCCCGCTGCTAGTGGTAGCCGCGCCGACCCTCGAGCGCGCTCTTCAGGGTCACGCTGTCTGCATACAAAACCCCGCCGCCACTCGGCAGGCCGAAGCCGATGCGCGTGGTCTTGAGTTCGCCCGCACCCGCGAGGTGTTCCGTCAGATAGTGGCAGGTCGCCTCGCCCTCCACATCGTTGGGCAGCGCCAGAATCAGCTCCCCCACCTCCCCCGCCTCGATCCGTCCGCGCAGGGCCGCGACATTGAGGTCGCCGGGGCCAACGCCGTGAATCGGCGACAGCTTCCCGTGCAACACATGGTAAGTGCCGCGAAACGCCCCGCTCCGCTCGATCGCCACGAGATCCGGCACGTGCTCTACCACACAGACGAGGCCCCGGTCGCGCCGCTCGTCGGCGCAGATGCCGCACAACGGTCCCTCGGCGAGGTTGCCGCAGCGATCGCAGCGCCGCACCGCCGCCGCGGCCGCTTCGAGTGCGGAGACCAACGAGGCCAGCCGCGCGGGTTTCTCCACGAGCAGATGCAGCGCGATCCGCTCCGAGGAGCGGTAGCCGAGCCCTGGCAGCTGCTTCAGGTGCTGCTGGAGTTTTTCAAAAGCCGGTGTCATCGCCCGCCCGCCGCGTGCTCAAAACATCCCCGGCATCTGGAACGCGCCGGTGATCTTCTGCATCTCGGCCTCGTGGTGGTCCTTGGCCTGCTTCGCGGCGTCCTGCACTGCCGCCAGCACCGCGGCGGAGACAATCTTCGCGTCCTCCTTGAGGAACTCCGGGGCGATGGCCAGCGAGAGAAACTGGCCGCTGCCGGTGATGATGATCTTCACCGCGCCGCCGCCGCTTGAGACTTCGAGGTGCTTCGCCTCCAGCTGCTGCTGCAGCGTGTCGAGGCCGCGCTTCATTTTTTCCGCCTGCTTAACGAGTTTGCCGAGTCCTGCCATGGTGTGAAGTGGGTTGAGGTTCGATTGCGCCGGAGCGCATGAAATGGGGCAAAAGTTGAGAAGCGCGCCGCGAATCAAGGCGACAACAAACTGGCGTAGCCCTCGCGAAACGTCGGCCACGCCGGCCGCCAGCCGAGCACCGCCTTGGCCCGCGCGTTGGCAATCACGCGGTCAGGGGTGACAGCGCGGCGACCTCCCGTCGGCGCGCCGGTAAACCGCGGCGGCGGGGCGCCGAGCTCCGTCGCCAGCCACCCTACGATTTCCGATTTCAAAGCGCGGCCGTCGTCGGCTAGATTCAGCGCCTCGTTGCCCTGCGAAGCCGGCGCCGTGAAGGCCGCGAGCACCGCAGCCACGATATCGTCGCGATAGATCAGGTTGAGATGATGCGTGCCGACGCCCGCGACTTCACCCCCGCGCACTTGCTCCAGCAGATGAAACCGCCCCGGCCCGTAGATGCCCGCCAGGCGCAGAATCCACCAGCGCCGCGCGGCCGCTCCGCCTTCGCGCACGAGCCGCTCCGCCTCGATCAGCACCGCCGCGCGATCGCTCGAAGGCACGGTCGGCATCGACTCGTCCACGATCACCCCTTCGCCCTGCGCATAGACCGAGGTGCTGCTAGTATAGATCAACGTCTCTGCCGGGCCGCGTGCGCGCGCCCACTCGATGATGGAGCGCAGGCCGTCCACGTAGCTGCGCCGGTAGGCCTCGGCCCCGCCGCCCCCTGAGCTCACGCAGTTGAGCACGCCGTCCGGCGCGCCCGCAATCGCAGCATGCCACCGGTGATCGGCCAGCTCGGCCACGACCGTCTCGATGCCCGCCGCGCGCAACGCCGCGGCCTTTTCGGCGTTGCGCGTGAGGGCGATCACCCGCGCGCCTGCGGCCACGGCGCGCTGCGCCACCGCCGCGCCGACGTAGCCGCAGCCGAAAATCACCAGGCGTTTGCCCGCGAGCGTGTCCATGGCCGGCAGTCTCGGGGCAAATGATCAGTTGCGGCAAGTGCGGCCCGGCATTGCCTTCGCTCCAAGTATCACGCCATGCCATCCGTCCTGACCATTATTGCCGAGGGTTTCGAGGAGGTGGAGGCCATCGCCCCCGTCGATCTGCTGCGGCGCGCGGGCGCCGAGGTCGTCGTCGCCACCGTCGGCGAGGGCATCCATGTCACGGGGCGCAACGGCATCACGCTCCATGCCGATACGCCACTCGGCGCCGTCGGCCCGCGCGACTTTGATCTCGTTTTCCTGCCGGGCGGCCCCGGCGTGAAGCACCTCCGTGCCGATCCACGCGTGCGCGAGATCGTGCTGCGCCACTGGACCGGGGGCCGTTGGGTCGCCGCCATCTGCGCGGCGCCCACCGTGCTGCACGATGCCGGGCTCCTCGCCGGCCGGCGCTACACGGCGCACCCGAGCGTCGCCGCCGAACTACCGCAGATTCTCGCGGAGGAGCGCTGTGTGACCGACGGACGCCTGCTCACCTCGCGCGGCGCAGGCACCGCGATCGAGTTCGGCCTCCTGCTCGTGGAGAAACTGTATTCCCCCGGAATAGCCGCCGGGATTGGCGACTCCATCTGCTTCCCTGCCGCGAAATGAAAACCCGCACCTACGATTTTGTAGCCCTCGGCGGCGGCAGCGCCGGCTTCAACGCCGCCCGCGTCGCCGTTTCGCTCGGCCTGAAGACCGCCGTGATCGACGGCGCCCGCGAGCTGGGCGGACTGTGCATCCTGCGCGGCTGCATGCCCTCGAAGACCCTGCTCTACATGGCCGAGGTGCTGCACCTCGCGCAGAAGGGCAAGGCCTTCGGCCTGAAAATCCCTGCGGCGCGCGCCGACATGAAGGCCATCCACGCGCGAAAGAAAAAAATCATCCGCGAGTTTGCCCGCTACCGACAGGAAGCCCTCGCCAGCGCCAAGTTCGATCTCATCCGCGCTCACGCCCGCTTCGTCGATGCGCACACCCTCGAACTTTCTACGGGCGGCCGTATCCGCGCGAAGCACATCCTCATCGGCACAGGTTCCAAAGTGAGCGTGCCGCCCGTGCCGGGTCTCGCGGCCACGCCTGCGTGGACCAGCGACGACGTGCTCGATCTGGATTTCATCCCGAAGAGCGTGATCGTGCTCGGCGGCGGCATCGTGGCCTGCGAGCTGGCTCAGTTCCTCCAACGCATCGGCGCGCGTGTCACGCTCGTGCAGCGCAGCGCCAACATCCTCCGCGACCACTCGCCCGCGGCCTCGACCGTCGTGCAACAGTCGCTGGTGGACGATGGCATCGAACTGTTCGCCGGCACGGAACTCAGGCGCGTCGCGCGCGCCGGCCGCGGCGTCGAGGTGGAGTTCGTCCACGACGGCCGCAAAATCGTCCGCCGGGCCGCGCATCTGTTCAACGCCCTCGGCCGCGATCCCAACACCGCGCCGCTCAATCTCCCGGCCGCCGGTGTCGCCACCCGTCCGGACGGCCAGATCGTCATCAACTCGTGGCAGCAGAGCTCCATCCCGCACATCTACGCGGCAGGCGATTGCTCCGGCCCGGCGGAGATCGTCCACATCGCAATCCAGCAGGGTGAACTCGCCGCGCGCCACGCCGCGGGAGTGAAAAAATTGAAGCCTATCGACTGGTCGCTGCTGCTCAATGTCGTCTTCACCGATCCTCAGCTCGCGACGATTGGGCTCCTCGAACGTGAACTCGACGAGCGCGGCACGCCTTACTTGGTGGCGAGCTATCCGTTCAACGATCACGGCAAATCGATCCTCATGGAGGCCAACTACGGCTACGTGAAGGTCATCGCCGAGCCCAAGCGTGGCCGCATCCTCGGCGCCGAGATCGTGGGCAAGGATGCCGGCGAACTGATCCACGCTTTCAGCGGCCCGCTCGCGATGAAAGCCACCGTCTTCGATCTGCTGCGCGCGCCGTGGTATCACCCCACTCTGGCCGAAATTATCACCTATCCGCTGGAGGAGATTGCGGAGAAAATCCCGCGGCCAACGGTCTCGGCCAAAACGAAACCTTCGCGATAGCGACCCAGCCTCGTAGACGAGCCCTTCATGACGGCAGGAGCCGCAGCGTCCCGCCCTCATTCCATTTTCCATTCAGCATAATCGTCGTCGCATGGTCCGGCATGCCACGTTCGTTGCTTTCGACCAGGCCGATGAGTGCATCCGCTGCACTCACGCCGATCAGTCGCCCGTTTTGCCACACCCCGCTCAACGGATCGTCTTTTTCCGGACAAGCGAGCCACGCAAACCCGATATCTTCCGGAATCCGCCGGCCCGTCCCCTCGATCAGGTCGCGCAACCGCGCTCCGCCCAAATTGATCACGACATCCGGTCGTTCCCTTTCTAGCCAGCGGCCGACTTGCACCCCCACGGCCTCATTCCAGTCGTCCACCCATAACGGCTCCACCAAGGTCAGATCGCGCATCATCTCGCCCGCCGCGAGATAACCCGCCTGCCAGCGGCCTTGAAAACGATGGCGATGCACCTCCCGCAACGCCAACCCCGGCCGCCGATAGCCACGTTTGTGGCATTCGCGCACGGCCAGCACGCACGAACCAAAGTGATCATTGCACACCGTCATGATCGTCCGGCCCGGCAGGGGCACACTCATGCTGACCGCGGCAAAATAGTCCCAGTGCAAATCCGGCGGCGGATCGCCTTCCGCCAAGGGACTGAGCAGCAGGCCTTGAATGCCCCGCGCCCGTAGCATTTCGGAAAACCGCTCGTTGGACATCCCTTCGCGATGCAGCCAAAATTCCTGCGCCCGATAGCCGCGCAGCGTCGCCCGTTCGAGCGCCCCTTCGCGCATCTGCCGGATAGTTTGGGACTCGTGGTTGCGCCAACCGTCGGCCGTCCGCAGCGCGCAGACCAAGGCCAGCGCCGGCTTGTCCGGCAGCGGCTTCCCCTGCCGCCGCAGCCGCATCAAGGTCGAAACATAAGGATTCGGCCGATAGCCCAATGCTTTCGCCAGCGCCTGAATGCGTTCCCGCGTCGCCACCGGGATTCGCGGGTGGTTGGCCAAGCTCATCGACACGGTCGCTTGGGTGACGCCCGCTCGCGCGGCGATGAGCTTCATGGTGACCAGGGCGCCCATATGCTTAAGGATATAAGCAACACGGTTCTTTTGTCCGAAGGGCGCAAATGAAATCGTCCCGGTTGAGCCCACCGCTTCCGCGGCACCACCCACCCCACGCATCACTACCATGAAAAACCCGCCCGAGACTGCCCGTTCCGCTCTCGCACTCATCCTCTTCGGAGCAGCCACCCTGCTCCCCGCGCAAGTAGCGCCTGCGCCCGTTCCCGCCCGCCCGGCCTCCGACGATGTGATCCGTCTCTCGGAGTTTTCCGTGACTGCTGACGAAAACCGCGGCTACGCGCCCTCCGAGACCCTCACCGGTTCGCGCGTCGCCACCAAGATCATCGACTTGCCTTACACGGTGAACGTGATGACGAGCGAGTTCCTCGAAGACTTCGGCATCTTCGAGCTCTCGGACAATGTCGTCCAGATCGGCGGCTTTACCGGCCTTGATGTGGGCGGCAGTTTCAACCTGCGCGGCTTCAGCTCCTCGTCGCAGCTGCGCGACGGCTTCTTCCGTCTCGGCCGCTACGGTTCCAGCAATGTGGATCGTATCGAAATCATCAAGGGCTCCAACGCCGCCATCTACGGACGCACCTCGCCCGGCGGCATGATGAACATGATCTCGAAACAGCCCAAGTCGCGCGAGAGCCAGAAACTCACCTTCAACTACGGCGACGAAGGCACGGAGCGCATCACGCTCGAGAGCACGGGGCACCTGGCCACCACCGCGCTCGGCAAGACCAATTACGTCCTGACGGGCTCCCACTACCAAAAGGAGTTCGACATGGAGTATGCGCGCAACCGCAACCAGGAATACTACCTCGCTCTCGGCCACACCTTCCCGGATGGCTCCAACCTCCAGGTCTCGCTGGAGTATTTTCTCCAGATGCGCCACGCGCCCAACAGCTCGGCGCCGCTCATCACCGACCTCAAGGGCACCGCCAGCAATCTCGACGACGAAGCCATCGGCTACGCCACGAGCCTCGCACGCTACAACGCCTTCGGCCCCGTGAGCCAGCTCGACCGCGGCAACACGGGCATCAACGCCTTCTACGACAAGAAACTAAACTCCACTTGGAGCACCCGCCTCGGGGCCAACCGCTATTGGGCGCGCCGCTGGGACTTCAACCAGAACACCGGCTGGGGCGCCATCAGCATCAATCCCGCCCCTGCCGCCAACGGCACCCTGCCCGCCATCACCAGCGCCCGCGGCGCCACACCCAACACGACCCGCATCATCGAGGATGGTGGCGGCTTCCAGGGCGACCTTCTCGCCCAATACCGGACCAACAGCGGCAAGCTCGAACACCGCACCCTCGTCACCACCGATATCAACGACTATTATCGCTGGGATCCCGCGCTCAACTACGCGGCCGCCGGCAACCCCGACCTCGTCGCGTGGAACGCCGTCCGCACCGTCACCCTCGACCGCAACACCCTCGTGCCCGTCAGTGCGATCGGCTATTTCCCGAAATGGTTCGACCCCTCGCAGACCGTCAAGACCCGCCATCAAAAGCGCCGGACCACCGTCCTGGGCGGCCTCCTGCGCCAACAGACCTCGCTCTTCGAGGGCCGGCTCCTGACCTTCGCCGGCGCGCGCTACGACCACGTGCGCTTCCGCGACCGCGACTTCATCGGATTCGCCGGCTACGTGCCCGGCACGATGATCGACAAGGATGTGGACTTCCTGAAACCCAACGCCGGCTTCAATTACAAAGTCACCCCCGGCTTTCGCGTTTTCGCGAGCTACAGCCAGAGCTACTTCGTCTCGCAAAACGACAACGCCCAGGCGCATTTCGATCCCACATTCAAGTCCGAGGTCGCCGATGGCTGGGACTATGGCTTCAAAGGCGCGCTGCTCAATGATCGCCTCAACTACACGGTCAGCGGCTTCTATGCGAACCGCGAAAATGTGAGCGTGACCGACAACGTCGAGACCCCGCTCGGCTCCGGCAACTTTGTCCTCGTCTCCCGCCGCGAGGGCAACCAGCTCGTCCGCGGCTACGAAATCGATGTCAACTGGCGCATCAACGATGCGTTCTACGCCGGCGGCAGCTGGGGCCACGTCTATTCCATCTACACCGACTTCGGCTCCGCCTTCCCCGCCGCCATCGGCCGGCGCGTCAACGGCATCTCGCCGCAGAACGGCAGCGCCTACGTGAAGTTCTCTCCGCCCACCGGAGCGTGGAAAAACTTCTCGGCCAACCTTGGCGTTAGCTATGTCGCCTCCACCCCCACCGAGGCGCCCAACGCGGGCGACACCTACGCCACCGTCAACGGCCAGCGCGTCGTCACGCGTTCCACCAACCAGTGGCGCCTGCGGGTGGCGTCGTTCAACCTCTGGAGCCTCGGCCTGCGCTACCGCCTGCCGCAGATGGCCGGCATTGACCACAGCGTGGCGCTCAACGTGAACAACCTCTTCGACCGCGATTATCTCCGCGTCAACCGCCTCATCGGCGAGAAGCGCGCGATCTTCCTGAGCTACACGATTAATCGCACCGCGAAGCGCTGAGCCCCGCCAGCGTCATGGCCGCGCGAAGAGGATGCAGATCGGCGCCGGCACGTTGATCACACCCTTGGTCTGGTAGGTGAGCTCGCCACTCTGCGGGTTCACCTTATGGACTGAAACCGTGTTTGAATCCGCGCCGGCGGCGAGCAGCCAGCCGCCGTCCGGGGACAGGTTGATGTTGCGCGGAAAGGCCCCGCGCACGGGCTGCACTTGGATCACCTTCAGCGCCGCGGTGGCCGGATCCGCCTGAAACACCGTCACGGTGTCGTGACCGCGGTTCGAGGCATAGACGAAGCGTCCGCTGCCGTGCACCAGGATTTCCGCGGCGGCATTGAAGGCTTCCTTGGCCTTCGCCTCGCTGGTGAGGTTGGGCACGTCGGCCAGGCGCCGGGCGGTGCCATTCGCGGCGTCCCACGCGAAGCTGGAGACCGACAGCGAGAGTTCGTTGAGCAGGTAGATGAATTTCCCGTCCGGAGAAAACCGCATGTGGCGCGGGCCCCCGCCTGGGACCGAGGCTGCAAAGCCGTGCTTCTCCAAGATCAACGCGTCGAGATTCACGCGGTAGATCACGATGCCGTCGAGCCCGAGGTCGGGCACCAGCGCGAAACGGCCGTCGGGCGAGAAGCCGGCCCAATGTGCGTGCGACTTGTCCTGCCGGCCCGGCACGACTTTCGAGCCGCCCTCATGTTTGTAAACCTTGGCCGCGCCGAGCTTCCCGTCCGCGTCCAGTGGGAAGAGCGCCGTGGAGCCGTTGCCGTATTGCGCGGTGAGGAGGAATTTGCCCGTCGGATGCACCGCGATGTGCGCCCCGCCGCCATCGCCCGTCGGCGCCGAGTTGAGCACCGTGAGCGCGCCGCCCGCGCCGATGCGGTAGCCGATGGCTCCGGGGCCGCCGGAAAAGTTGGCGACGGCGTAGAGCTTCGTGCCGTCTGGATGCAGCGCGAGGAAGCCCGGCGAGCCGACCTCGGCCGCCAGCTCCGCCGCCGAAAGCTTGCCCGTGGCAGAGTCGAAGCTGGCGCGGTAGATGCCCTTGGCCCCGGGACCGCCGGTGCCGAAATAAACCGGGACCGCCGCCGCCCGCGCGACGCCGCAGATGCCGCCAAACCAAGCCAAGCCCGCCACTACACCCAGGGGAAAAAGGGATTTCATGCCCGAGCCGTAGCAGCGGCGCGGGGGATTTCAACTGTGGTGTTCACGCCGGCCTGCTGCCGATCAATCCGGCCACCGGCCCTTCGCCGTCATCGCTCGACGACCCCGGCGCCCCGCAAGGCCTTGAAGGCCGCCAGTGCCTCGGCTCGCGCGGTCGCGTGATCGACGATCGGATGTGGGTAGTTTTTCCCGAGCGTCACGCCCGCCTCGGCCAGGACCTGCGCCGGAGCCTCCCAGGGGGCGTGGATGTTTTCTGCCGGCAGCCGGGCCAGCTCGGGCACCCAGCGGCGCACATAGTCGCCCGCGGAGTCGAACTTCACTCCCTGCCGCACCGGCGCAAACACCCGGAAATACGGCGCCGCGTCCGCCCCGCAGCCCGCGCTCCACTGCCAGCCGAGGGTGTTGCTCGCGAGATCGGCATCGACGAGCGTATCCCAAAACCACGCCGCCCCGTGCGTCCACGGCAGCCGCAGGTGCTTCACGAGAAACGACGCCACGATCATCCGCACCCGATTGTGCATCCAGCCCGTGCGCCACAGTTGCCGCATCCCGGCATCGACGATCGGGTAGCCGGTGAGGCCGCGCTGCCACGCGCGGAGTTTCTCGCCCTTGGGATCAGTGGCCCAGGGAAATTTCTCGAAATCCGCCCGCAGCGGCCGCTCCGGCGTGTGCGGAAAATGAAACAGGAGGTGGTGCGCAAACTCGCGCCAGCCGACCTCGCTCAGAAAAACCGCCGCGCCCTTGCTGGGCGGAAACACGCCACTCCCTTTCGACTGCGCCTGGACCGCGGCCCAGACTTGGCGCGGCGAGAGTTCGCCGAAATGCAGCCACGGCGAGATCATCGACGTGCCGTCGCGATCGGGAAAGTTCCGCGTCTCCGCGTAATGCTCCATCGCGCGCGCCGCAAAATGCCGCAGACGTTTCAGGCCGCCCGCCTCGCCGGGCGTCCATGTCTCGCGCCAGCCCGCGGCCCATGGGATGCGCGGCAGCAACGCCAGCTCATAAAGCTCGAGTGAGCGCGGCCCCTCGCCCATGGAAGGCAGCTTGGCGAGATTGACCTTGATGGGCTCCGTCACCGGCAGGGTCAGGCAATGCCGCCAGAAAGGCGTGAAGACCTGGAAGGGCCCGCCCGCCTTGTTCACAATGGTGTGCGGCTCGTGGAGCAGCGCGCTGTTGAAGCTCCTCGCCTCCAGCCCGGCTCCGGTCAACTCGGCCTTGATCGCCTTGTCGCGCGCAATAATCGCCGGCTCGTAGCGCCGGTTCCAATAGACCGCGTCGGCCCCGGTCGTGCGCACCAGCTCCCGCAGCACCGCCGCCGAGTCGCCGCGCGCAAAGGTGAGGCGACTGCCGCGTTCGCGCAGCGCCGCGTCCAGCGCCGCCAGGCTATGGTGCAACCACCAGCGGGCCGCGCCGCCCATCGGCCATCGGCCCTCACCCTCGTCGTCCAGGATGAAGACCGGGATGACCGGCTGGCCGCGCGCGAGGGCGGCGTGCAGCGCGGGATTATCCTGCAAGCGCAGGTCATGGCGAAACCAGAGCAGCGTGACGCTCATGTTCGGCCGATGCTACGTGTCGCAACGGCGCGCGGATGCGCGCCTCGTCAGCTCACAGCGAATCTTGGTAAAGCTGCTCGTAGGCGCGCGCCGCGACGTTCCACGAAAAATCCCGCGCCATCCCGCGTTGCTGCACCGCCGCGTAGCGCGGCCGATCCGCGAAGAGCATCAGCGCGCGCTGCAAGGCATCGCGCAGACTCAGCACCTCGGGCTCGCACATCAGGCCCGTGCCGGCGGCGGGATTCTCGTCCGCATCAATGACAGTGTCGGCCAGGCCGCCCACGCGGCTCACAATCGGCACCGTGCCGTAAACCTGGGAATACATCTGATTGAGCCCGCACGGCTCGAAGACCGAGGGCATCACAAAAAAATCCGCGCCCGCCTCGATCAGGTGGCTCATGCCTTCGTCCAGCTTGGCGGCGAAGCAGATTTTTTGCGGCGCGACCGCGGCGAGTTCGCGGAGGTGAGTCTCCAGCCGCTTGTCGCCCGAACCGAGCACCACCAGGCGACAATCCTGCGCGAGGAAGAAGTCCGCGTTGCCCAGGACGAAGTCCATGCCCTTCTGCTCCGTGAGACGCGCGACGATGCCGAAGATCGGCCCGGTCGTCTCGACGACGAAGCCGCAGCGCTTGAGCAGCTCGGTGCGGCAGACCTTCTTGCCCGCGAGGTTCCCCGCCGAGTAGCGCGCGGGCAGCAACGCGTCGGTAGCGGGGTTCCAGACCCCGGTGTCCACGCCGTTCAGCAGGCCCACGATGTCGTCGGCCCGCGTCTGCACCACGCCGTCGAGACCGCAGCCAAAGTCGGCCGTCTGGATCTCGCGCGCGTAGCGCGGGCTCACCGTCGTCACGCGATCGGCGAAGAGGATGCCGCCCTTCATCAGGTTGACCTGCGAATAATACTCAAGGCCGTCGATATGGTAGAGTTCCTCGGGCAGGTTGGTGCGCGCAAAGGTCTTGGCGGGAAACACGCCCTGGTAGGCGATGTTGTGAATGGTGAAGACCGTCTTGAGGGCCAGCGTCACGCCGTGGCGCCGCTCGGAATCGCGCAGCAGCACGGGCACGAGCGCCGCCTGCCAGTCGTGGCAGTGCACGATGTCGGCCTGGAGATCGGCGAGGCGGAGCATCTCGACCACGGCCTTGCAGAAGAAGATGAACCGGTCCGAATTGTCGTCGTAGTCGCGCTCGCCGTTGCCGTAGGGCGCGCGCCGGTCGAAGAATTCCTCGCGGCAGATGAGATAGACCGTGAGGTTTTTCCGCGGCGAAAACGCGCGCACGTCGCCCGCGAGGAAATCGCCCGCCAGCTCGACCTTGAAGCGCAGGCGGCGCGCGGCCGCCGCGGCGTCGCCATGCTCGCAGGCCGCGCGGTAGCCCGGGAGAAACACCGAGACCTCGTGCCCGTCATCCGCGAGCGCGGCGCTCAAGGCGCCCACGGCGTCCGCGAGACCGCCAGTCTTCATGTAGGGAAAAAGCTCGCTCGCCACGTGGACGATTTTCATCGCGCGCATCTATGGCAGCCTCTTTCGTCAGGCCAATCCCAAAGCACGGCGCCGACGCCGCGCGCCTCTTCCCATCACATGTCACTCCGCGACCGCCTGCTCGCGCTCCTGCGAGCCCCCGCGTATCTTCCCGTCAACGAATTTGAGCTCTCCCGCCGCCTCGATCTGAAGAAAAAGGATCGCGGCCAGCTCACCCACGAGGTCCGCCTGCTGCTGAAGAGCGGCGAATTTTCCCGCGCGGCCAACGGCCGCATCGTCCGCGCCGGCGCCGTGGCCGAGACGCCGCGCCCGACCGCGTCCCGTGGCGTCTTCACGCCGTCGCGCCGCGGCCCCGCTCTGCCGCCGCCCAGTCCCAAGGGCGCCGATCCGCTGGCTTTCACCCGCGAATCAGCCGGCTCCACTTCCCGGTCCGCCTCCACCCGCCGGACTCAGGGTGAACGCGCCACCTCTGCGGCCGGGGCCGCCGCAGCGACCGACTCCATGCCCGCTTTGCGACCCGGCGAGCTGCTCGGCCGCATCCAGTTTCGGGCCGGCGGCACCGCCTTCGTCATCCGCGAACAGGAGCCGGAGCTGCCCTCGGTGCAAATTTTCCCCGAGGATACCGGCGTCGCCCTCCCCGGCGACCGCGTGATCGCGCGCGTGATTCCCGGCCGCAAAGGCCGCCGCCCCGGCGAAAAGATCGGTGCCGTCGTCCGCGTCGTCACACGCGCGCGCGACACCATCGTCGGCGATCTGCGCGCCACCCGCCGCGGCTACATCGTCGCGGCCGACGACCCGCGCTTCTCCTTCGAAATTCGCGTCGAGGATCCGGCCGACAGCGACGTCGATCCCGCCCCGCGCGTGGGTGACAAAGTCATTGTCCGCCTCGCCCCGTGGCGCCGCCGTGAGGATGCGATCACCGGCACCATCATTGAGCGCCTCGGCCGCACGCACGAGCCACGCGCGGAACTCCTCGGCATTTTCCACAAATACGATCTCGCCACGGAATTCCCCGCCGACGTCGAGCGCGAGGCCGCCGCCCTGCCCGATCGCGTGCCCGCCCGCGATGCCGCCGGCCGCCTCGACTACCGCGACAAGCCGGTCTTCACCATCGACCCCGACGACGCCAAGGACTTCGACGACGCCCTCTCCTACGAGACGCTCGAGCACGACACCGTGCGCGTCGGCATCCACATCGCCGATGTTTCCAGCTACGTGCAGCCCGGCACCGCGCTCGATCGCGAGGCGCAGCGCCGGGGCAACTCCACTTACCTCGTCGGGGTGGTCGTGCCGATGCTGCCGGAAAAACTCTCCAACGGCCTCTGCTCCCTCGTCGAGGCGCAGGACCGCCTGTGCAAGGCAGTCTTCCTCACCTTCGACAAGAGGGGCCGCATCACCGCCACGGATTACGCCAACACCGTCATCCGCAGCCGCAAGCGCCTCACCTACAAGCAAGCCTACGCGCTGCTCTTCGAGGACGATCTTGAGCGCATCCGCTCGCTCCCCCTGCCGCCCAAGCACCAGACCGGATCGACGGGCCGCGCCCTGCGCGAACTGAGCGAGTCCGAGCTGCGCAATTTGCAGGGCTGGACCCGCGCCCTCTGGAAAATCGCCGCCCGCCTGCGCAAGGATCGCATGGCGCACGGCAGCCTCGATCTCGACATGCCCGAGACGAAAATCTTCGTCGATGAAAAGGGCTACGCCGACCGCCTCGAAAAGATCGAGCACGACGAAAGCCACCAGCTCATCGAGGAGTTCATGCTCGCCGCCAACGAAGCCGTCGCCCGCCTCACGCGCACCCGCAAGCTCCCCTCCCTCTACCGCGTCCACGACGAGCCCGACCCCGCCAAGCTCGCCGACCTGCGCGATCTCCTCGGCAGCTACGGAATCAAGGCCAGCGATCTCACCCGCCGCGAAGAACTCGTCCGCGTGCTCGCCGTGCTCCACACCCACGCGCAGGGCTACACGCTGCGCACCCAGCTCCTCCGCAGCCTGAAGAAGGCCGCCTACCGGCACACGACCGACGGCCACTTCGGCCTCGCGAAGCAGGACTACACGCACTTCACGTCGCCCATCCGCCGCTACTCCGATCTCGTCGTGCACCGCGTGCTCGGCCAGCACATCGCGCACGCCACCGGCCCCGCCTACACGCTCTCCCAGGTGGAGCGCATGGGCGAGCACCTCAGCCTCACCGAGGTCAACAGCACCGAGGCCGAGCGCGACAGCGTGAAGGTGAAGCTCCTCGAGTTCTTCGAGCGCGAGCTGGAGAAGACACCGAAGACCCGCTTCGAAGCCATCGTCACCGACGTGCGCGCCAACGGTTTCTTCATCGAGCTGGTCGCGTCGATGACCTTCGGCTTCGTGGCCGCCGGCACGCTCGGCGACGATCACTACTGGTTCGACGAGGAGGCCGGCGCGCTCATCGGCCGCAAGCGCAAGAAACGCTACGAACTCAACCTCCGCCTCCCGGTCGTCGTCGAGTCCGTCGACCGCTTCAAGCGCCTGATCGATTTCCGCCCGGCGAGCTAAACGACCGGAGGTGGAGCGCGTTGACCTCAACGCGCTTTCAGGGATCGCGCCCCAGCCCTCGCGTGTCGAGGTCACCACGTTGCACCTTGCGCGCCAGCCCCTGGGCCGCGTCGCCGCTTGCAACCTCGCGTTTCGCGCCTTGGTTCGAGTCGTTCACTTTCAAACCATGAAACACTACACCTTCCCCGACCGCTTCCGCACCCTCCACGATCAAGCCGTGGCCCGTTATGCCGCCGGCGTGCGCAGCGCCGACGCCATCTGCACGCCTGAGGAAAAAACGTTCCTCACCGCCAACGGACTTTTCGCCAACAATCTCTACGACTACGCCGAGGACTTTCACGGCTACGATGGCGAGCCCGGCCCCAACCAAGCCCTCGCCATCGAGCTCGTCCGGCGCGACTACTTCCTCACCGTGCAGGGCGGCCGCCTTTCCGCCACCGTGCTCGATCCCGCGACGATGCCCGCAAAGTCCGAGAGCGTGCGCGGCATCGCCTGGCTCCCCCGCCTGCTGCCCAAGGCCCGCGCCAAGCTCCGCGGTGAACTGCCCGCGTCGCTCATGTATGGCTGCGGCGGTGATCGGGCGTTTTTCCACGAGCACGACATCGTCCCCGCCGAATTTCTGGCCCTCGTCTGGCGCCACGAGAAGGACGAGGCGGCCATCGTTGACTGGGTGGTGAAGCGCTCAGCCGCGCGCTGATCGCGCGCCCCCCTCAGCCACGCGCCTGAATCGCCCGCCACACCGCCTCGCCGGTGGCGGGTGAGGCGAGCGGCACTTGGCCGCCAGACCGACCGAAGCTCGCCACGGCATCGCGAATCGCCTCGCGCACCGCGATCGCGAGCATGAGCGGCGGCTCGCCCACGGCCTTGCTGCCGTGCACCGCACGCTCGTTGGCGGCGTTCGGCAGCAGGGTGACGTTGAACTCCATCGGCACATCACTGATCGCGGGAATCTGGTAGGTGCTCGCGCTGTGCGTGAGGAGGCGGCCCTTGGCATCCCACTTCAGCTCCTCGCTCGTGAGCCAGCCCATGCCCTGCACAAAGCCGCCCTCAATCTGGCCGCGATCGACGCCGGGGTTCAGCGAGTCGCCCACATCGTGGACGATGTCCACGCGCATGACGCGCGTCATCCCGGTGTAGCCGTCGACCTCGACCTCGGCGACCGCCGCGCCGCAGGCGTAGTAGGCGAAGGGCTGGCCCTGGCCCGTCGCCCAGTCCCAGTGGATGCCCGGGGTCGAGTAGTAGCCCGTCGCCGACAGGCTGACGCGCGCGGCGTAGGCGCTGGCCGCGAGCTGCGCGAATGCGATTCGCTTCGCCGCATCTGTCCGCGAAAACACGAAGCCGCCCGCAAACGCGATCGTCTCGGAGGGCGCGCCGAGGAGCTTCGCGGCGACGGGCACGAGCCGTTCGCGCAACGTCACGCAGGCATTGCGCACCGCCGCGCCATTGAGGTCCGCCCCGGCGCTCGCAGCGGTGGCGGAGGTGTTGGGCACCTTGTCCGTGCTCGTCCGCATGAGCCGGATCGCGGTCGCGGGCAGGCCGAGCTCGCGCATCGCCACGCCGAGGATCTTCGTGTGCAACCCCTGCCCCATCTCGGTGCCACCGTGGTTCACCTGCACGGTGCCGTCCTGGTAGATGTGCACGAGCGCGCCGCCTTGGTTGTAATGTGTCAGCGTGAAGGAAATCCCGAACTTCACCGGTGTAATCGCGAGCCCGCGCCGCGCGCGCGGATGCGCCCGGTTCCAGGCCTCGACGGCGGCTCGCCGCTCGGCAAACCGGGACTCTGCCAGCACGCGTCCCCAAATCGCTTGCAGCCGGCTGTCACCGACCTCGGCGCCGTAGTGCGTCCGGTTGGTCTCACCGGTGCCGTGATAAAAATTCCGCTCGCGGACGATCTCCGGCGGCAGCCCCGTCGCCCGCGCCACCCGGTCCATGATTTCCTCGATCACGAGCATGCCTTGCGGGCCGCCGAACCCGCGGAAGGCGGTGTTCGATGCGACGTGGGTCTTGGCGACGCGGCCCGTCACGCGCAGCGCTGGAATATAGTAGGCGTTGTCCACATGAAACATCGCGCGCTCCAGCACCGGCTGGGAAAGATCGAGCGACCACCCGCCGTTGGAGACCAGATCCGCCGTGAGTGCGAGCACGCGGCCGTCCTCCGCAAACCCAACCTCGAAGCGCGAATGAAACGGATGGCGCTTGCCCGTCATCATCATGTCGAGGTCGCGGTCGAGCTGCAGGCGCACCGGCCGGCCGGTCACGCGTGCAGCAAGCGCGACGAGTGCCGCGGGCGTGTTGCCCTGCGTCTCTTTGCCGCCGAAGCCGCCGCCCATGCGCGGCGACTGCACGACGATCTTGTGCCGCGGCACTTTCAGCACCTCGGAGACGATGGCCTGAATCTCGGAGGGGTGCTGCGTGGAGGAGCTGATGAACACATCGCCATCGTCGCCCCACTCCGCCCATGCCGCCTGCGTCTCCAGATAGAAGTGCTCCTGCCCGCCCATCGAAAATTCGCCTGCCAGCCGTCGCGGAGCCGCCGCCATCGCCGCGTCGGGTTCGCCGCGCCCGAGCGTGCGCTGGGGATTGTGAAAGCTCTCCGCGGCCACCGCGTCCGCGATCGTGAGCAGCGCGGGCCGCGGCTCATAGTCCACCTGCACGAGCGCCGCCGCCGCCCGGCATGCGGCAATCGAGTCGCCGACAACCAGCGCGACGAGGTGGCCGTGATACATCACCTCGTCGGCAGCGAAGAGCGTCTCGTCGTGCCGCGACACGCCGACATTGTTGTGCCCCGGAATATCCTCCGCCATCAGCACGGCCGCCACCCCGGGCGCCGCGCGCGCCGCGGTGGCATCGCGGCGAAGAATCCTGGCGTGCGCATGCGGCGCGAGGACGGGCCACACCTCCAGCATCGGCCGCTGGCGCGCGGTGTCCTCCACGTAGTGCGCGCGGCCCGTGACATGCCCGATCGCACTCTCGTGGCGCAGGTGCCGCGAGGCCTCCGATACTTCCCACGGCGTGCTGCTCGTAAAATCCGGCGGCAGATCGATCGCGAGGCTGGTTTCACCGGAAACAAATTTCTCCCACAGCCCGACCACCAGGCCGCGGCGATAATCGGCGCTGCCCCGCACGTCATCGATCGGCTTGAACTCTTCGCGCAGGGCCGCCGCGACCGCCGCACTCGCGTCCGCTACCGCTCTGCCTTCCAGCGCCGCCTCCGCGCGTCGCGCGCGCAACGTCCGCTCCGCCACGCCGCCATAGGAGATGCGCGCCCGCCGCACCACGCCCGCCGCATCAAGATCGAGGCAAAACGCCGCGGCGACGATGCTGATGTCGAGTTCGCGCCGATGGGACACCTTCTGGTAGTCCGCCTTTCGCGTGAGCCCCGCCGCCAACGCAGCCCGCGGCACCACGATCTCACGGATGATCTCCTCGGCCCGCATCTGGGTCTTGCGATAGCCGGTGAAGAATGCGTCGAGCGGCACCGTGCGCTCGCCTGCGGCCGAAGCCAGCACAACGCTCGCGTCGAGCGTGAGCAGCACGGGCGCGCTGTCGCCGATCGGTGAGGCGGTCGCGATATTCCCGCCGAGCGTCGCGCGGTTGCGGATTTGGCGCGAGGCGAAGACCGCGAGCATCTTGGCCAGCGAGCGATACTCCGGACCGATCTTCTCCTCGATCGCGGTGAGCGTGGCGCCGGCGCCGACCCGCCACTCCGTCGGCGAGGCCGTGATGCGCGTCAACTCCGGCACGCCTTCGACTGAAATCAGGAGAGGAAATTTTTTGAACTTCTTGTTCAGCTCCACTCCGATCTCGGTGGCCCCGGCGACCAGCACGGCGTCGGCATGTTGGCGCTTCAGGTCGAAAAGTTCGCTCAGCGATGTCGGACGGAAAAAGCGCTCGCCGGCCGCTGTGTAGCTGACGCCCTCGGGGACCGGCACGGGCTGTTTGAGCCGCGCGGCAAAGCGGTCGTCCACCGCGACGCCGCGGCCCGCGAGCGCCGCGACCGCCGCGTCGCGGATTGGGCGGTAGCCGGTGCAACGGCAGAGGTTCCCGCACAACTGGTCGTTGATCTGACACGGCTGCGAAACCTCGCTCCGGTAGTAGGCCTCGAACAGCGAGACGACAAAGCCCGGCGTGCAGTAGCCGCATTGCGACCCCTGGTGCTCGACCATCTCCCGCTGCACGGCATGCAGCGCCTCGCCGGTCGCGAGGCCCTCGACCGTCACCACTTCGCGGCCGGCAAACATCGGCAGCAGCGCGATGCAGCTGTTGATCGCGCGGTAGGCCGGGCGCCCCGCCGCATCACGATCCACGAGCGCGACGGTGCAGGCGCCGCAGTCGCCCTCGGCGCAGCCGCATTTGCTGCCGGTGCGCCCGGCGTCGCGCAACCAGTCGAGCAGCGTGGTGGTGGCGGGCACGCCGCCGACGCGCACGGGTTGGCCATTGAGGACAAACTCAAAACCCGCAGCACCGTTTTCCATGAGCCGAGGAAACAGCAGAGCGCGCGCCACGCAAGGGAGGAGCCGGAGTGGCAGGCTCCGGCCGCGCCTCGCTCACAGCGCCGCGCGGTTTACGTCCTTGTAGTAGAGGTAGCTCGCGGGCGTCTTGCCCATCGCGACAAACCACTGCGGGCAAAAAGGCGCCATCCAGATCGCATCGCCGGCGGCGACGGGATACCACGATTCCTCGAGCCGATAGACGCCCTGGCCCGCCAGCATCAGCAGGCCATGCTCCATCACGTGCGTCTCGACAAACGGCAGGGTCGCGCCGGGCCGGTAGGTGAAGATGTTCATCGCCAGATCGAATTCCGGCCGGTCGGGCAGCAGCACTTTCAGGCGCGCATCCGGGTCGCCGAGGAAAGGCTGACCCTTTACCTTGGCGGCGTCGCCGACGATGGCGCGGGGCGCGCCCACACCGGCGATCGGCTGGTATTTTTTCTGGAAGAGTGTGACCCGCGTGCCGGCCTGAGGCGCCGTGATCGACCAGTCGGCGCCAGCGGGCGCGAAGAAGAAACCACCCGCATCGCACTTCGCCTTCTCCAAGCCGATCCTCAAGGTCCCTCCGCCCGTCTCGAAGTAGCCCGCGGTCTCGACTTCGCTGCCGGCGAAATCCGCGCGCCCCCCCGCCTCGAAGGTCACGAGCACCTGCGCGAAGCGCGCGCCCATCGCGGCGTTAATCACGATGACGGTGGCGGCGCCCGTGATGCCGGGCACGGAGCTTTTCACCTGGCCATCCGGGGCGATGAGGGCGTGGCGCGCGGCGACACGCGTGCGGGTCTGTCCGTAGGGAAAGCTCATGGTGGTTTAGCGATGAGGCGCGAGAAACTGACCTGGTTGCGGCAGGTTCGTCAACCGGCCCTCGGCGTAGACGGGTTTCCCGCGCACGTAGGTATGAGTGATGCGCGCGCGGCTGCGCTCGCCCGCGTAGGCGCTGATCCGGTGCCGCGTCCAAAGATCCTCGGCCTCGATGGTCCGGGCCTTGCCGAACTCAATCAGGCAAAAATCCGCGTCGCGCCCGAAGGCGATCTGACCCTTGCGGTCGTCGATGCGAAACCGCCGCGCGACGTTGCCCGCGAGCACGGCGGCGAGGAGAGGCAGGTCCTGCTCCGCGGTCTTCTCGCAGGTGGAGAAGAGCAGCTCGAACCCGTGCTGCACCCCGGCGATGCCGCCCCAGACCGCAAACATGTTCGCCGAGTCCTTCATCTCCGGCCGCGAAGGTGAGTGATCGGAGCCGATGGTCTGGATGTCCCCGGCGCGCAGACTAGCCCAGAGGCCCTTGCGGCGCTTTTCATCCCGGATCGGCGGGGCGCATTTGGCGAGCGAGCCGAGGCGCGCGACATCCTTGTCGTTGAACAAAAGATAGTGCGGGCAGGTCTCCGCCGTCACATCCACGCGCTGGTCGCGCGCCTCGGCAATCAGCGCGACGCCTTCCGGGCTGCTCACATGGACGACGTGCAGCGCACAACGCGTCTCACCAGCCAGCTCAAGCGCCGTGCGAATCGCAGCCAGCTCCACCTCCACCGGCCGGGACTCCAGCCACGCCCGCGCATCGATGCGGCCCGCGGTCTTCATTTCCGCGGTGAGCTTCGCCGCGAGCACGTCGTCCTCCGCGTGGACGGCCACGAGGAGGCCGAGCTTGGCGGCGCGCTTCATGCCCTCGCGCAGCGTCTTGGGGTCGGCCCGCGCGAAACTCGCGATGCCGCTGTCGCACATGAAAGCCTTGAGCCCGATCGCTCCAGCGTCGCGCAGGCCGGCGAGCTGATCGAGATTGCCCGGCGTGAGTCCGCCCCAGAGCGCAAAATCAGTGCAGGATTTTTCCTCGGCGAGGCGGCGCTTCTCGCGCAGCGCGGCCGCATTCAGCACCGGCGGCTCGGAGTTGAGCGGCATGTCGCAAAACATTGTGCCGCCACCCGCCGCGAGCGCGGCCGATCCGGTCGCGAGGCCCTCCCAGTCGGCGCGCCCGGGTTCGTTGAAGTGCACATGCGCATCGACGATGCCCGGAAAGACATAACTCCCGCGCGCGTCGAGCTCGGCCTCGGTCGCATCCGCGACGCGCGGGGCCAGCCGCACAATTTTCCCGCGCACGATGCCGATCTCGGCGTCGATGATGCCCTCGGGCGTCACCACGCGCCCGCCGCGCACGATCAAGTCGAGCCGCTCCGGCTCGTGAATCGTCTTCGTGTTCTCCCGGATAATTGGCCCCGTGCGTTTCATTGGGCGTCTTGCTGGGCCATCCGCTGAAGAAAGTCCACCATCACGCGCAACGCCACGCCGAGGTCCCCAGGCGAGGCATGCTCGTCGGGGTGGTGGCTGAGTCCCTCACGGCAGCGGACAAACAGCATCGCGACGGGCGTGAGTGCCGCCATCACCACGCCATCGTGCCCGGCGCCGCTGACGAGCGAGAGACTGCGCCCCTGCACGGCCTGCACGCTGCGCGCCAGCTGGGCGGTGAGCGAAGGCGAACAGGCGACCGCCCGATTCTCCTGCGTGCGCTGCCAGCGCCGTCGCAAGCCGCGCTCACGCGCGATGCAGGTCGCCAGCCGGCCCAGCTGCATGAGGGCCGCGCGCCGCACCGCATCACGGGCATGGCGCACATCGAGCGTGTGGACGACCTCGCCCGGAATCACATTGGCCGCACCCGGCGCGACCGTGAGCGCACCCACGGTGGCCACGAGCCCCGGCGTGCGCCGAGCAATCATCTCGACCCCGGTGACAAACTCCGCCGCGCCCGCGAGCGCGTCGCGCCGCAAGTCCATCGGCGTCGTGCCCGCGTGCCCCGCTTGGCCCGTCCATGTGAGTTTGAAGCGACTCTGCCCCGCGATGGCCGACACCACGCCGACCGCGAGCTTCGCTTTTTCCAAAACGGGCCCCTGCTCGATGTGAACCTCGACATAGCCGAGCAAATCACCGCGCCGGTGCGCCGGCTTGGGCAGGGAGAATTTCCCGCCGCCAAACTTCTTCAGCACTTCGCGCACGCTGACGCCTGCGTCGTCGCGCAAGGCGAGCGTCCTGGCCTTCAGCCGGCCCGTGTAGCCCTCGCTCCCGAGGTAGGCGCTCGCAAACCGCACGCCCTCCTCCTCGGAAAATCCGATCACCTCGACAGAGAACGGCAGAGCGATCCCACGCCGTTTCAATTCGCCCAGCGCCATAATCGGCAACAGCACACCGAGCGGCCCGTCGAAGCGCCCCGCATCACGCACGGTGTCGAGGTGGGAGCCGAGCAGGAGCGTCTTCGCCTTTGGATCCGCACCTTCGACGCGTCCGATCAAATTGCCCACCGCGTCCTCGCGCACCACGAGCCCGGCCTCTTTCATCCAGCCACCGACGAGGGCATTGGCCCGGCGCATCGCCGGCGAAAGAAACGTGCGCGTGAGCCTGCCCCGCTCGTCGCTCACGCGGCCGAGTTCAGCGAGCATGGAGAAAAGCTTGCCGGCCTTCATCGCAGTTTCTGGCGGGTCCATGTCGGATCGCGCCGGCAATCCAGCACCGCGCGCACCAAGATTGTCTGCTCATCAAGCGAGTAATAGATCGCAAACGGGAACTTTCGCGCGAGCGACCGATACCAGCCGAAAATCTGTCGGTGAGCACCGGCGCTCACGGCCAGTGACTCGATGTCGGCGATCAGGGAATCGCGAAAATAATCCCCGAGGCCCGGCGCCTGCCGCTCGTAAAACCGGAATCCGTCGGCGAGGTCATCCCACGCCGACGGCAGGATGAGCAGGTTCATGCCCGCAGATCGCGCAAACGCCGCTTGGCCGTTTCCCAATCCAGCGGGACTTCACGGCCTTCCGTCACGGCGGCTTGGCGCTCACGCAGCACTTGCTCGTGCCAGGCCGGCGAAGCGAGATTCGTCTCGTCCCGGGAAAGATCGGCCCAAATTACCTCCATCACTTCCAGTTTCTCGGCCACCGTCATGCTCTGAAGCGGAAGGGCGATGTTCATGGTGAAAAGGTGCAGCAGCCGCCACCCCGAGTAAAGCCGTCGTTCAACTCCCGCGGTAGGTCTGGTAGGCCCAAGGCGTGACGAGCAGCGGCACATGATAGCCCACCGCGGCGTCGGCGATCGCGAAACGGACGGGCACACGGTCGAGGAACGGGCTGTCGCGATGGTGCGTCACGTAATAATCCTTCACGAAAAAGAGCAGCTCATAGCGGCCCACCGCCATCTCCGCGGCCTCCAGCAGCGGCGCATCGGTGCGGCCGTCGGCATTGGTCACGGCGGCCTTCAGGAGATGCGGCTTGCCGTCGAGATTCCAGAGTTCGATGCGCATCCCGGCGGCGGGTTTGCCAATGGTGAGGTCGAGGACGTGGGAAGTGAGTTTGGGGTGCATGGGGGTGTGTCGATGGGGATTACGCGGATGACGCGGACAATAGCAGGCAAATTTTAGAAAACATCGGCGCTCAAGAATTAGGGAGCAGGTCGGTCAGACGCAGTTGCGCGATCTTTTCAATTTCGGCGAGGGCGGTGGCAAACTCGACCTCGGCGGAATTTTCGAGCCGCGCGCGCATCGCCTGAAGGATCGCGGCGCGGTGGTTGAGGCGGGCGCAGATCACAAAAGGAAACCCGAAGCGCGCGAGGTAGGCGGTGTTGAGCTGCTGAAATCCGGCCAACTCGTCTGCGCTGAGCCGGTTCAGGCCCGCGCTCGCCTGCTCGCGCGTCGATTCGGCGGTGAGTTGATTCTGCTGCGCGAGCCGGCCGGCAAGGTCAGGGTGCGCGCGGATGAGGGCGAGCTGCCGCTCGCGCGTCGCGCCGCGCATCGTGGCGCAGAGTTCCGCGTGAAGATGCACAGCATCACGAAAAGGCCGCCGCGGCCACGTCTCTTCGGCCACCCACGGCGAATGCTCAAAGAGATGGCCGAGGGCGGCGATGAAACCGGCGCAATCGAGGGAGTTGAGTTCGGCGAGGGTGGGCATTTGTAGGGACGCCGCTCGTCGGCGTCCGCGGCCGGCGACAAGCGCCGGCCCTACGGCAGCAGTTCGTAGGCAGGCAGCGAAAGAAATTCGTCGAAGTGCGTGCTCTTCGACATCCGCATGAACAGCTCGACTGCGTCCTCGAAGTGCCCGCCGTTGTAGCGCGCGTCGCCGTATTCGGCCCGGATTTTCTTCAGCTCCTCCACCAGCAGCGCGTCATATAGCTCGCCCGTGATCTTGCGACCGTCGTCGAGGGTCGCGCTGAACTTGAGCCACTGCCAGAGCTGCGACCGCGAGATCTCGGAGGTCGCCAGGTCTTCCATCAAATGATGGATCGGCTCGGCACCGGAGCCACCCAGCCACGCCTCGAGGTAGCGCACGCCGACGTGGAGATTCCACCGCACGCCGTTTTCCGTGATCGGGCCCTTGAGCGGTTCGAGCAGCATCGCGGCGGTGGCCTTGATGTCGTGGAAGCGGTCGATCTGGTTGGGCCCTTTCATGTGGTGGCCGAAAGCCTCGATCGCCGCCTGCACGAGACCGGGGTGCGCGACCCAGGTGCCGTCGTGGCCGTCGCGCGCCTCCCGCTCCTTGTCGGCGCGGACCTTGGCGAGCGCGGCCTCGTTGGCGGCGGAGTCGTTCTTGATCGGGATCTGCGCGGCCATGCCGCCCATCGCGTAGGCGCCGTGGCGGTGGCACACGTTGATCACGTGCAGCGCGTAGGCGCGCATGAACGGCACCGTCATCGTGATCAGGGTGCGGTCGGGAAACAGATACTCGGGCCGGTTGCGCAGCTTCTTCACGAAGCTGAAAATGTAGTCCCAGCGCCCGCAGTTGAGGCCGCTCGCGTGCTCGCGCAGCTCGTAGAGAATCTCCTCCGCCTCAAATGCCCCGAGGATCGTCTCGATGAGGACCGTTACCCGCACGCTGCCACGCGGGAGTCCGAGCGCCGTCTGCGCGTGCAGGAAGACATCATTCCACAGCCGCGCCTCGTGGTGGCTTTCCAGCTTGGGCAGGTAGAAATACGGGCCGCTGCCACGCGTGAGCAACTCGCGCGCGTTGTGGAAAAAATAGAGCCCCCAGTCGAAGAGCGACGCGCTGATGCGCTGCCCGCCCAGGAGCGCGTGCTTCTCCTCCAGGTGCCAGCCGCGGGGCCGCGTCACGATGGTCGCGGTCTTTTCCTTGAGCGCATACGCTTTTCCTTCGGGCGAGGTGAACGTGATCGTGCGACACACGGCGTCGCGCATGTTGATCTGGCCCTCGATCACGTTTTCCCACGTGGGCGAATTGGCGTCCTCGAAATCCGCCATCCAGCATTGCGCGCCGGAGTTGAGCGCATTGATCGCCATCTTGCGATCGACGGGCCCCGTAATCTCGGTGCGGCGGTCGAGAAGGTCGGCGGGGGGCGGGGGCACGCGCCAGTCGCCGCCGCGGATGTGCGCTGTCTCGGGCAGGAAATCCGGGAGCTGGCCTGCATCGATTTCACGCTGGCGCTCGACCCGGCGCGCGAGGAGTTCGCGCCGGCGCGGGCCGAAGCGCGCCTCGAGGTCGGCCACGAAGGCGCACGCCTCAGGCGTGAGGATCTCCGCATAGCGCGGCAGGAGGGGACCGGCGATCTCTAGGCCGCCGACGACGGGATGGCTCATGGGCGCGCAGCGTGGTTTGGGCGTTGTCACGTGTCACCAGGATATTCACGGTGCGCGCACCAAAAAATTCATGAGTGCCGAAAATCATATGCGCGCGGCCCTCTCCGAGGCCGAGGCCGGGATGCGCAGCGGACGCGGCGGCCCTTTCGGCTGCGTGATCGTGCGCCGCGGCGAAATCGTCGCCCACGGCAACAACCGCGTCACCTCCACCAACGACCCCACCGCCCATGCCGAGGTGACCGCGATCCGCGAGGCCTGCGCCAAGCTGAAGACGTTCCAACTCGACGACTGCGAGCTCTACACGAGCTGCGAGCCGTGCCCGATGTGCCTCGCCGCGATCTACTGGGCCCGGATCCCTCAGGTCTTCTACGCCAACACCCGCGCTGACGCGGCCGCCATCGGCTTCGACGACGAATTCATCTACCAGCAGATCCCGCTGCCACCCGAGCAACGCGCGATCGCGATGCGGCCGCTCCTGCGCGACGAGGCGCAGGGCGCCTTCCGCGAATGGGCGGCCAAGACGGACAAGGTGCGCTACTGATTCGCCCTACCGCGGCAGGGCGCAAAAACACACTGGCGTTCCGCGCCCCCGCCGTTTGGTGTGCCGCGCCATGCTTTCCGCCCTCCGATACCACCCCATCGCTCTCCTCGTTTCCCTCTGCACACTGGCTTTCGCACCCGCACTCGCCCGCGCGCAAGCCCCCGCCAAGTCGATCGCAGTCGAGGGCTCGGTGGTGAAGATTTTTTCGACCTCGCGTTTCCCCGATCCTTACAAGCCCTGGACCAAGCAGGGCCCGCGTGAATCGTCCGGCACCGGCGTCATCATCGAGGGGCGCCGCATCCTGACCAACGCTCACGTCGTCCTCTACGCGAGCCAGGTGCAGGTGCAGGCCAACCAGTCGGGTGACAAGATTTCCGCCACCGTCGAATCAATCGCCCAGGGCATCGACCTCGCGGTGCTCAAGCTGGACGACGAGAGCTTCTTTGAAAACCGCCCCGCCCTGCCGCGCGCCACCAAGCTGCCAGCGGTAAAGGACTCCGTGATGGTTTACGGCTTCCCGACCGGGGGCACCACGCTCTCGATCACCAAGGGCATCGTCTCGCGCATCGAGTTTACCGGCTACGGCCTCTCGACCTCCGGCCTGCGCATCCAGATCGACGCCGCGATCAATCCCGGCAACAGCGGCGGCCCCGCCGTGGACGGCGACAAGATGATCGGCCTGGCGTTTAGCCGGCTCGGTGGCGGCGACAACATCGGCTACATCATCCCGTGCGAGGAGATCGAGCTGTTCCTCGCCGATGTCGCCGACGGGAAATACGACGGCAAGCCCGCGATGTTCGACTCGCTGCAGACGTTTGAGAACGCCGCGCTGCGTCCTTACCTCAAGGCGCCGCGCCACATCACCGGCATGATCGTCACCGAAACCGACAGCACCGATCCCGCCTATCCGCTCAAAATGTGGGACATCATCAGCGAGATCGCCGGCGTGAAGGTAGACAACGAGGGCATGGTCCGCGTCGGCGACCTGCGCCTGCGCTTCCAATACTTGATTCAAAAGCACGCGCGCGACGGCCGCGTGCCGCTGACCATCGTGCGCGGCGGCGAGGAGCGGAAAGTCGAGCTGCCCGTGCCGACGCGCCGCCCGCTGCTCATCCCTGATCTCGATGGAGCCTACCCGTCCTACTTCGTCTATGGCCCGCTGGTGTTTTCCTCGGCGACGCAGCACTTCCTCGGCGGCCTCAACAACAACTCCTGGGCTGCTCTTTCCGCGATGGGCAACCCCCTCGCCACCCGCCGGGCCGACCGGCCGGCGTTTCCCGGCGAGGCGCTCGTGGTCGTCGCGTCACCGTTTTTCCCGCACAAGCTCTCGCAGGACTACTCGCCGGCGCAGTCGCGCGTGCTCACCAAGGTCAACGACACCGCGATCAAGAACCTCGCGCACCTCGTCGCCACGCTGCGTGACCTGAAGGACGAATTTGTCGTCCTCGATTTTGCCGGCCGCCGGATGGAAAACCTCGTGTTTCCGCGCAAGGAGATGCTCGCCGCCACCGAGGACATCCTGAACGACAACGGCGTCCGCGCGCAGGGCTCGCCCGACATGATGGCGGTGTGGACCGAGAAAAAGAACTGAGCCGGAGCCGGTCGCCTGCCTGCCTGTGGGAGCGAACTTGCTCGCGACCCCTTGCGGCCACACCACACAAAAGTCGCGCGCAAGCTCGCTCCCACACGTGCAGCCCGCACGCACGGAGCCATGCTCCCGCACTTGCCAACCGCCCCAACGCGCTCCACGTTCGCCGCCTTATGCATTTCGACAATCTCCAGCCCGGACTCTCCGCCCCGCTCCCGCGTCTCGACGACGATGAAGATGACGAGGACGAGAAGGAGGAGGCCCCGGCCAAGAAGCAGGGTGGCCCCGTGGCGATGCTGATCCAGCGCAAGTTCCTCGATCAGCGGAAAATCTTCCTCTGGGGTGCCGTCACCGACGCGACCGCCAAGGATCTCACCGAAAAGCTCCTCTACCTCGAGTCCGTCGCCCCCGGCAAAGAGATCACGTTTTACCTCAACTCCCCCGGCGGCTCCATCACTGCAGGCATGGCGGTCTTCGACACGATGCAGCTCGTCACTTCGCCGATCACGGTGGTCGTGACCGGCATGGCCGCCTCGATGGGTTCGATTCTGCTTTGCGGCGCGGCCAAGGGCCGGCGCCTGCTCTACCCGCACTCCCGCGTGCTGATCCACCAGCCGCTCATCTCCGGACGCATGATCGGGCCCGCGAGCGACATCAACATCCAGGCCAAGGAAATGGAAAAACTGCGCGCCGAGCTGAACCAGATCCTCGCGACCACCTCCGGCCAGTCGATCGAACAGATCAACAAGGACACCGACCGCGATTTCTACCTGAACGCGACCGAGGCCATCGCCTATGGCCTGGCGGACCGCATCGTGGACAAAGTCTGAGTCCTCGCGTCCCCCGCGCAAAAAGGCCGGCCTTCGGGCCGGCCTTTTTTGCAGCCCGATTTCACCGGCCCAAACTCGCGTTTTTCTGTTTTTCCCAAAATCATCCGTCATGCGTTTACCCCAACCCTTTCTTTACGCACTGCTCGCCTCGGCTCCGGTGTTCGCCTCGCCCCATGCGATGGCGCCGCTCGACACGCGGGCGTTTGCCACCGCGGCCTCCGGGGCGCTCGTGCCCGGGGGCATCGTGCCCAATTTCCGCCTCACCGATCATCGCGGCGTCACGCGCGAACTCTACTACGACACCACGGCCAAGGCCACCGTCCTCGTCTTCACCTCGGCGGGCAGCGCGCGCGCCGTGCAGACCGCAGCCGCGTTGCGCGCGCTCCGGGCCCGCTTTTCCGCGAGTGACGTCATCATCTGGCAAATCGACTCCGGCGCCGGCACCCTCCGCGCCGCCGTCGCGGCCGAACAGACCCTGACCAACAACGACACGCCCGTCCTCCTCGACGATGCGCAACTCGTCGCGACCGAGCTCGGCGTGACCCGGGAGCTGGAGACGTTCGTGATCGGCGCGGTGCCGTTTTCGTTTATCGCCTATCGCGGCCCGCTCGACAACGCGGACCCCGCCTCGCTCGCCGCACCCACAGATAACTTCGCCGCCGAAGCCGTGGCCGCCGTCCTCGCCGGCCGCACGCCGGCCCAGCCCGGCGTCCCGATGTCCGCCGTCGCGCCGTTTTTGGATCTGCTGCCCGCGCCCTCGATCAACTACGCGACGGACGTCGCGCCCGTCGTCCTGCGCCGCTGCGTGAGCTGCCATTCGCCGGGCAACATCGCTCCGCACAGCTACGCCAAATTCGATGATCTCGCGACCCGCGCCAGCTCCGTGCGCGCCTCGCTGCTCCAGAAGCGCATGTCGCCGTGGCATGCCGACCCGCAGTTCGGCGCGTTTGCCAACGAGCTTGGCGCCACGCCCGCCGAGATTGCGACCGTCCACGCGTGGGCGCGCGCCGGCGCGCCGCGCGGCACCG
>JAUYAK010000002.1 GCA_030693515.1 Opitutaceae bacterium | reverse complement strand
CGCGCCTCGGCATCGAGCACGACTACGACAAGTTCGATGGCGTCGGCCACAATCTCGCCGCGATCTACGAGAAACTCGGCGACCGGAATTGGAAATTCTACTCCCGGGCGTTCGCCGCCCAGGACGCATCCAGCCGTTCACAATAACCCACCCACCCCGGTCTTTTTTTCCGGGAAAGATCAAACCCCCTGATGCAAACCCTGCCGCTACCCCGGCTTTGCCTGCTGGTAACGTTCGTTGCCGCCGCCGGCCTGCAATTTGTCCGCGCCCAACAAGCACGCACGGCATCCCCGCCCGTCCCGACCGAAGAAAAACTGATCGAGCTCTCCCCTTTCGAGGTCCGCACGGAGAAGGACACCGGCTACTCCGCGCAAAACACCACCTCCGGCTCGCGTCTCAACACGAGTCTCGCCGACACGCCCGCCGCGATTTCCGTTTTCACCAAGGAATTCATCGAGGACATCGGCGCGACCAAGGTCGAGGATCTCGTCGAATATTCCATCAACAGCCGGAGCAATTTCCTGGAGGGGGCCAACCTGAATTCGGACTCGCCGCAAGGGCAGGGCAACGCCCTGACCAACAACGATGCGATCCTGAGCGTCCGCGGCATCGCCGGCGCCTCGCGCTTCAGCAACGCCTTCCAGTCCTCCGTTTCCCAGGACACCTTCAACCTCGAGCGGGCGGAGCTGACCCGCGGGCCGAATTCCGTGCTCGCCGGCGTGGGCCAGCCCGGCGGCGGTTTCAACGTCGGCACCAAGAAAGCCGACGTCAACCGGCAGACCGTCACCGCGTCGTTCCGTTTCGGTTCGTGGGATGAAACCCGGGCCACGCTCGACATCAACCAGCCTGTCGTCACAAAAAAACTCGCCCTGCGTATCAACACGGCCAGCACCGACGCCAACGGCTGGCGCCCGTTCACCTACAATCAGGAGCAGCGCCATCAGTTCAATGTGCGCTGGCAGCCGGCGAAGAACACCCGGGTCGATGTCGAATACGAACTCGGCCGCCGCGAATATGCCGTCGCCCCGCAGACCGGCCTCGTCGATCAGATCACGCCCTGGATCGCGGCGGGCCGGCAGCGCGACACCGTCGTCGGGCAGCCGACGGGTGCGGCGGGCACGGCGGCCGCCGCCGCGCTCACCGCCGGAGGGATGCAGTTGCTGACGAATCAAAATAGCCTCGTTTACGACACGACCACCGGAGTCATCTACAATGCGCGCAACCAGAGCGTGTCGGCGCCGGTGGGAACGGGCGACAACGCCAAGCACCTTTTCGATTTCAACCTCGCGCCCCGCGAGATTTTCACCGGCGGACCGGGCTACGGCACGAGCAACGACTACGACCGTTATCACGCAACGCTGTCGCACGAGTTGGTCCGGGATCTTTTCGTCGAAGCCGCCTTCAACCGCGAAGTCGTGGACAACCTCGCACGCAACACAATCGAGGGAGCCGGCAACGTCATTCTGGTGGACCCCAACGCCTTTTTGCCGAGCGGCGCGCCGAATCCCCACGCCGGTGAATTCTACACCGAGGGGCAGGTTATTCAACGTCGTCGGAAGACGAACAATGACGACTACCGGCTCAGCGCCTCCTACGATCTCGAGCCGGCCAGGCGGTGGCGTTGGGCGGAGCGCTGGATCGGCCGCCAGCGTGTCGCCGGCATGTTCCAGTCCCGGCAGGCCGGCTCGATCGAAAACCAGCAGGAGGAAGTGCTCATCCAAAATCCGTTTGCGACCACCTCGCCCGACGAGGGCAACGGCAACCTCAACCGCCTGCGCCGCCGCACCTACCTCGGCACGAGCCTCACCAGCCCGACCGGCCAGATCGGGTTGCACGACTATCGCGCGTTTCCCGTCAACGGCCTGAACGCCGTGACATCGAGCGGCGCCCCGATCGTGACGCTGCCCATCAGCACCACCTTCGTCCCCTTCGGCCAGACACGCGACACCTTCCGCCGGACGAACAGCACGCTGTATGTCTGGCAGGGCAACCTGCTCTTCGACCGGCTGGTCGCCACGGTCGGTTACCGGGAGGATCGCGTCCGAACCATTCTTCCGGATACGACGCTGCGGGCCGCCCCCTTCCCGCCGTTCACGCAGGGCGTCCTGATTCCCGGGCGCAGCAATCAGACGACCTCGGGCGGCGGCATCACGCGCACCCAGGGCCTGGTGGCGAAGCCGCTTTCATGGGTGTCGTTGTTCTACAATCGCTCCAGCTCCTTCGACGTGCCGGCGCAGACGGTGGTCATCTTCAACAACGTCCCGCCGCCCTCCAGCCGCGGCCTGACCGGGGACTACGGGGCGAAGTTCTCGCTCCTCAACGGCAAGGTCTTCGCCACCGTCACGCGCTACGAGACATCCGCCAACGACCAGACCGGAAACACCGGCGTGCAAAATTTCGTCACCAACGCCAACCTCATCTGGGATACGTTGGAATTCGCCGGCGTGCCGGAGGCCATCGGGACCACGGTCTTCGCCAACGGCCGGACGTTCGACCGCATCTCGACCGGCTGGGAATTCGAGGTGACGGCGAACCTCACGGCGAACTGGCGGCTGATCCTCAATTACTCGGCGAACAAAACGCTCCAGAGCAACCACGCGAAGGAAATCATCGACTACTACGACCAGTTCACGCCGCTCTACACCGCGGGCACCCGCGGCCGCCTGATCATCGGCGGCACGCCGGGCCAGTTGGCGGCCAACGCGATCGACGCGACCGACGCGGTGACCACCATCGCCGAGCGGCTGCAGGAAGTGCGGGCCGATTTCCAGGATCAGTTCATCAGTCCCGACGGCGTGCGGCAACTCGGTCAGCCCGTCGATCAGGGCAACGTGCGCACGACCTACGCGTTTCGCGAGGGCGTCCTCCGGGGCGTGTCGGTGGGCGGCGGCGCGCGCTGGCGCGGCGAGCGGGTGATCGGCTACACCTCGACCGACCCGGCCGTGCGACGGGAGATTCGCGGCGACCCGACGGTGACCGTGGACTTTAACGCCTCGTATCGCCGCAAGGTCGGCCTCCTTGGCCGCAAGTGCGATCTCACGATTCAGTTGAACGTCAACAACACGCTGAACGACGACGACCTCATCATTACGCGGACGTTCGCCGACGGCACACCCCGCACCTTCAGCAGCCCGGCCCCGATCCAGTGGTTCGTCACGACGACGGTCAGATTCTGACGCGCACCGCGCAACCATCCCAATCCGATCCAATCTCCATGAACACCCTCCTCCCCCTGCTCGCACTGTTGCTCGCCGCCTCGACCCCGGCCAGCGCCCAAGTCGAACCCAAATCCAAAAAGGGCGGCACCGCCCCTGAAGGTCAGCGTCCGCGCGACCAGACGCCGTCGTGGCTCATGCCGCCCGTGTCGGGGCCGAACCTTCATTACAAGACATTCGACAGCAAGGCCGCCGGCGAAAAGGTCAGTTACCTTCTCTACCTGCCGCCCGATTACGAGAGCACCACAGTGCGGCGCTACCCCGTGGTCTATTGGCTGCACGGTATCGGCGGCGCCCAGACGGGCGTGCCAACGATGGCCGAACGCCTCACCAAGGCCATCACGGAGGGCAAGGCTCCGGCGATGATCGTGGTCTACGTCAACGGCATGATCCGCAGCAGCTACGTGGATTCTGCCGATGGCAAGACGCCCGTCGAGACCGTCACAATCAAAGAACTCATCCCGCACGTGGACGCCTCCTATCGGACGATTGCGACGCGTGAGGGTCGGATGATCGAAGGTTTCTCGATGGGCGGCAGCGGCGCGGCCAAATGGGGCTTCAAGCACACCGACCTGTTTGGCTCGATCTCGATCATCGATGGCGCGCTCCATTCTTCCGACGACACGACCAGCGGGAAGATGGCGGAATCGTTCAAGACGATCTACGGTGGGGACAAGGAACGATTCGCGGCGAGCGACCCGTGGAAGCTGGCGGAGAAGAATGCGGACAAGGTGAAAGGCCGCACGACGATCCGCATCGTGACGCGCACCACCGGGCTGGGTGGCGCCAACACGAAGTTCCACGAACTCCTCGACCGCCTCGGGCTGACAAACGAATTTCACGCCATCCCCGATGCGCCGCATTCACCGAACCCGCTCTACGATGGGCTGGGAGAGAGGAACTGGCCCTTCTACGTGAAGGCATTCAAGGCCGCGAATCTCTCAAAGTAACACCAACCAACTCCACGCAGCGAGGTGCATCATGTCCCATCGACACCGTTTCCAATCAATGATCGCGCTGGCGTTCGTGCTGATTTCCGCAGCAGCCGGCACCGCGGCGGAGCCGTTGCCCGGCTTCAAGCTCGAAGGCACCAAGTGGACTTTCGAGGACGGCTCGTTGTCCATGAAGGGCATTCTCATCAAGCCGGATGGGGACGGCCCGTTCCCCGCCATCCTCATCAGCCACGGCCGCGGCGGAACCGCCGAAGCCTTTGGCGGCAGCAAGGCCCGTGAGTTCGTGAAGATGGGGTTTGTC
>JAUYAK010000113.1 GCA_030693515.1 Opitutaceae bacterium | reverse complement strand
CGACGAGCAATCGCGCCTCCTCGCGTTCCTCGAAGCCGTCCGATAATCCCGACATCATCGGTGTGCAGGGCGCCACCGCCTACTCGAAGGTGTCGCCACATTCCCGCATCATGTCGGAGTTATCGGCATGTCGGGATAAGGAGCCTTGAGCATCTTCTCATTTTTTCCGCGTTGCCCGCCCCGCGCTTTCAGTCGTCTCTGCCTACAAAGCGGAGACGAGTGACCCCGAGTTCCTCCGCCACTCCTTTCTCGCCCTAGTCTGCCCGGCCCCATCGCTTTTTCACCGCTTGCCCCGCCGCTTTCACCACCCATGATGCCGGCATGAGCTTCGCCGACCTCAGGCCGCAGATGGAGCAGGCGCCCCATGCCGAGATGGTGCAGGCGCTGGCCTTCCTCAAGAGCCGCCTGCGAGCCGACAGCGCCGCCAACCGCGACGACTTGGCCCGCCGCCACACCGAAATCGAAACGGGACGCAAGGTGCGCTGGGAAGACCTGAAGCGGGAACTCGGCCTGCCGTAACCCGTGGCCGCCTACGAGCTGGTCTTGCACGAGGAAGCGGCGCGCCGGCTCGCAATCGCGTCCCGGTCCGAGCAGCGCCGCTTGGGCACGATGCTCGACGGGCTGAAGGCCGCTCCTTTCCGCAAAGGTGACTTGCAGGAGCGCGACGCGCTCGGCCGCGCCAACGAAATCCTGGTGGATGGCGACTGGCTTGTGACCTTCTGGGTCGATCACGCCTTGCGCTAAATCCGCGTCGTGCGCGTGGAATCAGCCGAAGACTGAATCCTGCGGCTGGCCGCCCCACACGAACCGTCCCGCCCCGCGAAGATTAGTGTTCATTCGCGTCCATTAGTGGTTAAGCCGTGTCGTTTCCCATGCTGCTCAGCGTCGTCGTCCCCGTCTACAAGGAGGAGAAGAACATCCCCGAGTTCCTCCGCCGCCTCCGGCCGATCCTCGCCGCGATCACGGAGGACTACGAAATCATCTTCTCGCTCGATCCCTCGCCCGACCGCACGGAGGACGTGATCCTCGAGCACCGCGCCACCGACTCGCGGATCAAGCTCCTGAAATTCTCCCGCCGGTTCGGCCAGCCGATGGCCACGCTCGCGGGGCTCGAATACTCCTCGGGCGACGCCGTCGTCGCGATGGACGTCGATCTCCAGGACCCGCCGGAGCTGCTGCACGAGATGATCGCCAAGTGGCGCGAGGGCTACGATGTCGTGCTGCCCCAGCGCCGGCACCGCACCGGAGAACCGTGGATCAAGAAGATCGTCGCCGCCACCGGCTACAAGGTGATCAACAAAATCGCCGACGTGAGGATCCCGCCCAACACCGGCGATTTCCGCCTGATGGCGCGGCGCGTCGTGGCCGAGGTCGTGCGGCTGAAGGAGAGCCACGGCTTCCTGCGCGGCATGGTAGCGGTCGTGGGCTTCAAGCAGGCGATCATCCCGTTTGACCGCCCGGGGCGTTTTGCGGGCGAGACCCACTACAACCGTTTCCTCGGGTCGCTGCGCATCGGGTTCAACGGCATCTTCTGCTTCTCCACCTACGCGCTCTCGCTGAGCACGCTGCTCGGCTTCGTCGTCTCCATCTTTTCGTTCCTGCTGATGGCGGTCTATCTCTTCTACAAGATCACGGGCCGCGAAATTTCGTGGGGTAACCCGACGCAGGTCATCCTCATCTCGTTCCTCGGCGGCGTGCAGCTGATCAGCATCGGCATTTTGGGCGAATACATCGGCCGAATCTACGAGGAGGTCCGCTCGCGCCCGAAGTTCATCGTGGATCGGGCGGAGGGCTTCGGGAAAAAATAAGCCCGGCATGGAGCATCCGTCCCAGCCCCGTAACGGCGAGCGCCGCTACCCAATCGCCCGGACGCCGCGCAGCCGCCCCTCATGAACGGTGGAGGACGGGAGGCGCGCCCGGCGTTGCGCACATTCGGGCTCTGCGTTGCGGCGCTCGTCCTGATCGCGGCGGTCGCGTGGCAGTGGCGCGGCGCCTTTCCGCCGGTCGGCGCGCCGCTCGCGCTCGGCGTGGAGTTTCCCCGCGGCGTCGCGGGCCGCAGCGAGCCGCTCATCACCACGGGCGAACACGGCAACGCCGACTTCCTCGCGGTCCGCTACGTCGATGAGACCCACGCTGTGCTCTTCTATGATGTCTGGGGCATGGGCGGCCCGGCCTCCGCGCCCTTCGCCCTGCGGCCCGGCGAGCGCCGGCAGCTCACGGTCGAGATGCCCACGCTCGCGCACGTCGCCCGCTATCGCTCGCACGAGCAGCGCCCGCTGCGTGTCATTCTCGACGGCGCGACGCTGCTGGAGACGCAGGTGTATTTCCACCGGCGCGCGCCCGCCGACATCTTCTTCGCCCTCAATCCTGCCGGCGGCGATCTCGTGCAGCCGCAGTTCGCCGGAAAACTCTTCACCGCCGATGGCCGGGCGCTGGCCGGCGGGCCGGAGGTGCTGTTCGGTTTTCAGCCGCGCCTCGCGTGGCTCGCCTCGATGCGCTGGCTCGCGTTGCTGGCGACGGTGATCGTCGCGGCGGGTGCCGGTTTCGCGGCGGCGCGCAGCAGAAGCGCCCTCGCACGCATCGAACAATTTTTCTGGGGCCCGCAGCCGGCGCCGGTCTTCCCGGTGCAGAAGCCCCGATCAACGCACGCGGTGTTTCTCATCACGGCGGCCGCGTGCGTGCTCGTGTTCACGGCCGTGCTGACGGGCGGCACATTTCGCCTCATCGCGCCCGACGCCTTCGGCGAGCAATACGACTGGCAGGCGCGCAGCCTCCTGCAGGGCCGGCTCGATCTCCCTCGCGAGGCTCGCACGCCGGAGTCGTTTGTCTTCCAAGAGCGCACCTACATCTACTTCGGGCCGACGCCCGCGCTGCTGCGGCTGCCCTTCACCCTCCTTGATGTCGGGTTTGGGCAACTGACCCGCGCCTTCATGCTCGCCTACTTCGCCGCGTGGCTCGCCGCCGTCTACGCGATCCTGCTGACGGTGACGCGGCTCGCGCGTGGGTCCGTGGCGTGGCCTTCGCGGCGCGCGACGATTCTCACGACGGTCTCCGCGGGCCTCGGTTCGACGATGCTGTTCCTCGCCAGCCGCGCCTACGCCTACCATGAGGCGATCCTGTGTGGTGCGGTGTTTGCGCTCTGGGCCGGATGGTGCGTCCTGCGCTGGATCGCCGCGCCCGGACGCGCGTGGTGGATCGGGGCGCTCGCGTGCGGTGTGCTCGCGGTGCAGGCCCGGCCGCCCGCCGGGCTCTTCGCCCTCGGCCTGCTCGGGGCCGCGGCCGTCGCACTCGCGCTGCGCGCGTTCGAAACCCGGGCCGCCGGTGCGTCGCTTTGGGCCGCGCTTCACCGCCCCCTCGCCATCGCGGCGCTCGCCGCCGCCGGCATCGCGAGCTTCAACGCCGTCAGCTACGCGAAATTCCGCAGCTTCGAGGGCGCGCCGCTGCGCTACCATGTGCAATACGACGCCGCGCGCCTCGCGGTCATCGCCGGGCGGAATTTCCACTTCGCCAACCTCCGCCACAACTTCGACGCCTACGCGTGGCAGCCCAATTTTACGTTTCGCCCGACGTTCCCCTACCTCGTGCCCGCGCGCCGCGCCGATCAGGAGTATCGCGAGGCTCGCATCGATCTGGCCGAGCCGACGCTCGCCGTGCCCTACACGATGCCGGCGCTCACGCTGCTCGCTCTCGGGGGAGCGGCCTGGGCGCTGGCCCGCTGGCGCGCCTCACGCCTGCCGCTCGTCCTCGTGCTGACGGCCACGGCGCCGATGGGCCTTGCGCTGCTCACCGCCGTCGCCATCTCGCAGCGCTACACGGGCGACTTCTGCCCGCCGCTCGTGCTCGCCGCGGCGTTTGGCGCAGTCGCGCTCGATCTGCTGCCCGCCGCCGCGCGCCGCGTCGCGTGGGCGGCCGTCGGCGGGTTCACGGTCGCGGGCGTGCTCGTGACGCTCGCCCTCGCCCTGCACTATCAGGGCGAGGTCGTCTGGGGCGTGCCCGACGACTTCAAGCAGCACTACCAAATGCTTCGCCATGCCTTCGATTCCGCGCTCGGCTTGGCGCGGCCATGACTCCCGACCGCCCGCCGCGCGTCCTCATCTTCATCGTCGCCTACTATGCCGAGGCGACGATCCTCGACGTGCTGCGCCGCATCCCGGCGCTCGAGGGCTACGCGGTCGAGGTGCTGATCATCGACGATGGCTCGACCGACGCCACCTTCGCCCTCGCTGATCGGCTGCGCCGCGCCGGCAGCTACCGGCACCCGCTCACCGTCCTCGCCAACCCCGTCAACCAGGGCTACGGCGGCAACCAGAAACTCGGCTACCACTACGCCATCGAGCACGACTTCGACCACGTGGTGCTCGTGCATGGCGACGGCCAGTATGCGCCGGAGTTGCTCCCCGAAATCCTCGCGCCGCTCGCACGCGGCGAGGCCGACGTCGTCTTCGGCTCGCGCATGATGATCAAGAAAAACGCCCTGCGCGGCGGCATGCCCGGCTACAAGTTCATCGGAAACCAAATGCTCACGTGGTATCAGAACCGCGTGCTTCAGACGCGGCTCAGCGAATTCCACAGCGGCTACAAGGCCTGCTCCGTCTCGCTTCTCCGTCGCCTCCCTTTTGATCTCAACTCAAACGTCTTTCACTTCGACACCGAGATCATCATCCAGTTTCTGCGCGCCCGCGCCCGCATCCTGGAGATTCCGATTCCCACCCACTACGGCGACGAGATCAGCCGGGTAAACGGCCTGCGCTACGCGCTCGACGTGATGAATGCCTCCACCGTCGCGCGGCTGATGAACTACGGGCTCGTTTACCGCCGCAACTTCGACCTCCCCGCGCCGGAGAACCGGCACTACCTCGCCAAGCTCGGTTTCCTCAGCACGCACTCCGCCGCCATCGAGGAAGTCCCGGCCGGGGCCACCGTGCTGGACATCGGCTGCGGGCCCGGCCACCTCAGCCCCGCGCTGCGCGAACGCCGGTGCCGCATCATCGGCGTCGATCAATTCAGCCCGGCCGACCCCGCGGCCTTCGACGAATTCCATGTCGCCGATCTCAACGCCAATCCCGTGCCGCGCCCGCTCGACGAGGTGCAGGTCGTCCTCGTGCTCGACATCATCGAGCATCTCGCCTCGCCGGAGAAATTCTGCGACACGCTCCGCCAGCACGCGCAGTCCAACCTCGGCGTGAAGATCGTCATCTCGACGGGCAACGTCGGCTTCTTCGTCACGCGGTTCATGCTTTTCCTCGGCCAGTTCAACTACAGCACCCGCGGCATCCTCGACCAGACTCACACGCGGCTCTTCACCTTTTCCTCGCTGCGGCGCCTGTTGAAGGAAACCGGCTTCGTCATCGAGCGCGAACGCGGCATCCCCGCGCCCGTGCCGCTCGTGGTGAAAAGTCCGTTCTGGCAAAACGTGCTCATGCAGACGCAAGGCGTGCTCATGCGGGTCTCGCGCGGGCTCTTCGCCTACCAGATGTTCGTCGTCGCGCGCGCGCTGCCCACGCTGCCGACGCTCATGCGCGACGCCCGCCGGCACAGCGCCGCGCGGACCGATTCGCCCGCGCCACCCGCGCCCCGCTCATAAAGCGCCTCCTCCCCAGCGGCGCAGCCCGAGCTCACCCGCTATCCGAGATCGCTCGTTGCCCTTCAACGTCCCTTCCTCCACTCCCTTTTCTCCGCTCCATGCACCACGTCTTCGTCACCGGCGCCGCCGGTTTCATCGGTTCCACTCTCATCGATCGCCTCCTCGCGGACGGCGTCACCGTCACCGGCTGGGACAATCTCTCGACCGGACAGATCCGGTTTCTCGACGGCGCGCTCCAGCATCCGAAATTCAAACTCGTCCGCGGCGACAACCTCGACCTCCCCGCGCTCAAGGCCGCGATGCAGGGCGCCGACTTCGTCTTTCACCTCGCCGCCAATGCCGACATCCGCGACGGCTGGAAACATCCCGAGAAGGATCTCCAGCAAAACACCATCGCGACCTTCCATGTCCTCGAGGCCATGCGCGCCAACGGCGTGAAGCGGATCGCGTTTTCCTCCACCGGCTCGGTCTATGGCGAGGCGCTCGTCACGCCGGAAAAGCCCACGCCCGAGAACGATGTTTTCCCCATCCAGACCTCGCTCTACGGTGCGTCCAAGACCGCCGGCGAGGGCCTGCTCGCCGCCTACGCCGAGGGCGCGCAGATCGACGAGGCCTACATCTTTCGTTTCGTCTCCATCCTCGGCGAGCGCTACACGCACGGCCACGTCTTCGATTTCTACCAGCAGCTCGTGACGCACCCCGATCACCTGCGCGTGCTCGGCGACGGCACGCAGCGCAAGAGCTACCTCTACGTGCAGGACTGCATCGACGCCATGCTCCACGTGACGCGCCGCGCCACCGCCAAGGACGCGAAGCACCACACGCAAATCTACAACCTCGGCACGCCGGAGTTTGTGCAGGTGAACGACAGCATCGGCTTCATCTGCGCCACCCTCGGCCTCAAGCCGCGCCTCGACTACACCGGCGGCAACCGCGGCTGGATCGGCGACAATCCCTTCATCTTCCTCGACACGAAAAAAATCCAGGCCACCGGCTGGAAGCCCAAGCTGACCATCGAGCAGGGCATCATCCGCACGCTGCGCTGGCTCGAGGCGAATCGCTGGGTTTACGAGGCGCGTCACTAATCCCGCGCCTGCGCCGCCCGCGATGCACGCGTCTGCCCGCCCGCTCGTCCGCCATCCGGCGCTTTGGGTGCTCGTGGCGCTCTTTGCCGCCGAGTTTTTCATCTTCGACCAGTTCGGCTCGCGGCGCTTTACCGGGGTCTATCCGCGCTGGAATGATCAGATCCAATACCTGGGCGAGGCCTACACCGGTTACGAGCACGCCCGCACCCACGGTCTCGCCGCGGGCCTCTGGCACACCCTCGTGAACCCGTCCGCGCAGGGCACGCTGCACGATTTCTTCGCCACGCTCGTCTTTGCCCTCTCCGGCCCGTCGCGCAGCGCGGCGCTCGCCCTCAACCTGCTCGCGCTGATCGCGTGGCAGGCGGCGTTGTTTTTTGCCCTCGCGCGCACGACGGGCTCGCGCGCGCTGGCCTTGGCCGCCGCCGCGCTGCCGCTCGCGCTCGCCGGGCCGTGGGCCGACATCCCGGGCAGCGCCTACGATTTCCGCCTCGATCATCTGGCGATGTGCGCGCTCGGCGTCGCTTCCGCCGCCGCGGTGCTGACAAAGGGCTTTCGCGCGCGGGCCTGGTCGGTGGCGTTTGGCGCCGCGGTCGGGCTCGCGTTGCTCACGCGTTTTCTGACGGGGACGTATTTCGCCCTCATCTTCGCCGGCGCACTCGCCTGGATCATGGCTGGCGACGAACGTCGGCGCCGCACCACCAACCTCGTGCTGGCCGCCGGCGTGGCGTTTGTCATCACCGCGCCGCTGCTCTGGCTGAATCGCGAGTGGGTCTGGAACTATTACTGGGTCGGCCACTACGTCGGGCCGGAGAGCGCGATCCGCAGCCAGGGCTTCGGCCTCGGCCAATCGCTCGCTTTTATCGGAAGCCACCTCGGCGAACGCCACCTCGGCGTGTTCTTCGGCGCGCTGGCCGGTCTCGGCGCGATCGCTTTCCGCATCGGACGCGGGCACAGTCCGGCGGACGTGAAAGCAGCGGCGCCACTGTGGGCGGTCGGGGCGCTGTTTCTCGCCGCGCCCGGCATCGTGTTGACGCTGCACCAGCAAAAATCCGAGGTCGTCGTCGGGGCACTGGCCCCCGGCGTCATCGTGCTCGTCGCCGCGGCGTGGCACACGCTCGCCCGCGCCGTTCCAGGCCATCGCCCGCTGCGGCTCGTTGGCGCCGGCGTCGCGCTCGCGGCGCTGACATTTTTCACGCAGCGCCAGCTCCGTCCGGTCTTCAATGCGGCTACGCGCGCCGAATTCCGCCAGGTCACCGCGCTCGCCGACACGATTTTTCGCCGCAGCCGTGCAGCGAGCCTGCCCGAGTCGCGCGTTGCCGTGGACCACATCACTGACGCGCTCGACGCCCAGGTCATCCGTATCATCTGCTACGAGCGCCACCGGGTCTGGCTGCCGTTCAACATGACGCTGCCCACGGGCATCGCCGAGCCGACCGAAGCCGAAGTCATGGCCCGGCTCGCGCTCAGCGATTTCGTTTTCCTCACCGATGAGGCCCCGGAGGGCAGCTACCCCTTTGACCGGAAACTCGCCGTGCTCCGCCCGCAGGTCCGCGCCTGGTGCGAGCGCCACCTTCGCGCCGCCGAGCGCTTCACGCTCTTTGGCCGCCGCATGGTGCTTTACCAGCGGCGCGAGATTCCGTTTCCATGAACCGCGCATGAACTGTGTCGTGACCGGCTCCAGCTCAGGTATCGGCCGCGCCCTGGCCGCGCGGCTGCTCGCGCGCGGCCACGCCGTGTGGGGCCTCGCGCGCTCGGACCAGGCGGATTTTGCCGCGCAACATGCCGGCAAGTTCCACGCCGCGCGCTGCGATGTCGCCCAGTGGCCGCAGGTCGAGCGCGCCTTTGCGGAAATCTCCGCCGCCTGGCCGGGCGTCGATGCGCTGATCTGCGCCGCCGGCCTCCAGGGCGAGATCGGCCGCGCTCTCGCCGCCGATCCGGCGCGCTGGAGCGCCACGGTGCGGGCCAACCTCGACGGCACTTTCCACACCCTGCGCGCAGGCGACGCCTTGCTCGGACGCGCTGCGCGCCGCGCCAAAGTCGTGTGCTTCTCCGGCGGCGGCGCCACAAAGGCGCGCGCAAATTTTTCCGCCTACGGTGTCGCCAAGACCGCCCTCGTCCGCCTCGTCGAGACCATCGCCGAGGAGGAGCGCGGCCGCGCCCTCGATATCAACGCCCTCGCCCCGGGCGCGATCAACACGCGCCTCACCGACGAGGTGCTCGCGCTCGGGCCCGCGGTCGTGGGCGAGGTGGAGTTCGCCGCCGCGAAAAAACAAAAGCAGTCAGGTGGTGGTTCGCTGGAAAAAGCGCTCGATTGCGTCGAGTGGCTGCTCTCGCCGGAGAGCGACGGCCTCAGCGGCCGTTTGATTAGCGCGCCGTGGGACGCGTGGGCCACGCTCGGCCCGCGCGCCACGGAAATTGGGGCCAGCGATCTCTACACGCTGCGGCGCATCGGGCCTGAGGATCGCTCAAAGTAATTCATCGCGCTGGCGCCAGGCCTGCCCCAGCGCTCGCGCCGTCCAGGCCAACGCGATCACCCCCATGGCGATCAGGCTAAATCGCGAGACGGCAGTGAGCACCCGCCATACCGGATCGGGTTGCCACGCCCACGTCAGCCGATGCCGGCCCGCAGGCAGCCGCACCGCGAGACGGTATTCGTTGGCCGCGGTAGCCTCGCGCGGCGGAGGAGCACCGTTGATCAGGACTTTGCTCCAGGGATAAACCACCGCATTGGTGATCACCCACCCGGCCGCGGGGGTTTCCACCGTCACATCCCCGATCACGCCAAACTTCCCTCCCACCGCGCCGACCGGAAAATTCACCTGGACCGCACCGTTAGCCGTGAGCGGAGCGAGCTGTAGCATGCGTCGCGTCGTCGCATAATCGCCGGCCGGATCGGAACTCGCCTGCGCGATCAGCGCGCTCCGCTCGCCACCCCACGCAAAATGCGCCTCGCCGCCCGGCGTCGCCACCGCCGCGACATGCGGCCACTTCGCGATGGCCCCAGCCAGTGCGAGCAGGATCAGGCTGCACGCCAACGCGGCCGGAGCGAACCGCGCCGGGGCCGCGCCACCCCGCGTCCTCGTCAGCGCACCCAGTGCAAGCACAGCCACAAGCAACCCGAGATTGGCTTGGCTCACAAACCGGGTGCCGAACTGCACGTAGGGCGCGAGAAATCCGAACGCCCGACCCGCCGCGCTCGACATCGAGAGCGTCAGCATCAGCCCAAACCACGCGAGCCCGAGCAGGGCAAAGCCGCCCGCCCAACCTTGCCACACGCGCAGTCGCCACGCCCTCGCCAGCAGCACGATCGCCAGGATCCCCACGCTGATATGCACCGGGGCCTCCACGTAGGGCGTGCCCTCCGCCATCGAGCCGCCGGCCGCGATCAACGGATCGTAGGGCAAGGGATTGAATCGCGACTCCGGCGCGTCCACGCGCTCAGGCGAGTAGGACAACGTGCGGTATTTCCCGACGACGCCCAGTTCTGCGCTGTGGCGCACATTGGCCAGCACCCATGGCGCCATGATCGCGAGGCCAAAGGCGGCCACGGCGCAGAGCGTCGCGAGTTCGCCGCGGTTGAGCCCGCGTCGTGCCAGCGCCAGCCAGCCGAGCCCGGCCAGTGGCAAAACAAAACCCGCCGCCACCAGCGCCGTCGGCGGATGCGAGCCGACCGCGAGAATGCCGCACATGCCACCGAGCCAAAGGCCCAGCGATTGATATTTTCTCCTGATCGCCGCCGTGCAAAACCCCACGGACGCCGAGAGCAGCACGACCGCGAAAAACTCCGGCAGTGCCGCGCGATTGTAGAGGTTGGTCATCGCATGGATCGACCATGTGACGCTCAAGGCCACGGCGACACTCAGCCCCCGGTGCCCGATCGTCGCCCGGCACCCGAGATACACCGCGCTCGCCTGCATGAGCAGCGCCGCCGCCGCGCCCATCCGGATCGCAAGCGCCGCCCCCGTCACCGCCGAGATTGTCCCGAGGCTCGGGTAGAGCAACAATCCGTAGAACACCGGTTGCGGCATGCCGACCGCCCCGGACACGCTCAAAAATTCGGGCATCGCGCCGTGCTGGCGGAAATATTCGCCGAACCAGCCCACGAGCCATTGGTGAATGTGCCAGTCGTAGTAGAAATTTACCCCGGGATCGAACAGCGGTCGCAGCGTGACAGCGACGCCCGCGACCAGCGCCATTGCGATGGCGAGACGCGGCCACCATCCGGCCCGCTCCACGCCCCTCTCCACGGATTTTTCCACAGCACTCACGAAGGGCGAATCACAGGCAGCATTCGTCTCACCGCCCGAACACGCGGTAGTTCAGTAAAAGAAACACCACGACGGTCGAGGGCGGAATCGCCCAGAGCGCCGCCCAGGTGGTGCTCATCTGAAAACGGTTTCGCAGCAGCTTGAACATGCCGAGGTTGATCAGGTAGCTCAGCCCGACCGCGACCAGATACTCGCCGAGCTGCTGCACCGTGTCGCCGCGCCCGCTCGGCAGCGCCCAGAAGCGGTTGGCCAGGTAGTGTGTCGTGGTCGATACGACCCATGAAATCGAAAACGCCCACGTCTCGCCCAGCCGCGCCTTCAGCGCCCGCAGCACCGCGATCTGCACGAGCGCCGCGCCCCCACCGACCACCAGAAAGCGCAGCAGCCGGAGCTGGGTTTCGCGGTCAGTGAGCAAAGAGTCGAACATCGCGCTGATCGGACGCGGTGAAACGGCCACGCCGCAATCTCATTCGCGGCGCACCCGCTCGGCCGCGAGGATTTCGCCCGTAAAGACCAGCCCGCAGCTCGTCCCGCCGATCGGGTTGCGCCCGACATAGACCTCCGCGTGTTCGGCCACATGATAGTCGCTGCGCTCCTCCCAGACGACCTGGCCGTCCGCCACTACGCGCAGCGGACCGGCATGGGCGCCGCGCACCTCGGTCGCATCATCGACCGTCTCCAGGGCACCAAGTGTGATGTCGAGGGCATGCTCCGTCGTGAAATCGAGGCGGAGCGGCCGGCTCGCGCGCATCGGCTGGCCCCAGGAATCGAGCACAAAGCGCACTTCGCCGCCGCCGCGATGCTCAAGGATCAGCATCTCCCCCGCGCCACTGCGGCCAGTGACGACCAGCGGCTCACGCGTGCCCGCCGGCTGCTCCCGCAAGTGCACGCGCAGGCGCAGCGTATCGCCCGCACCCGCCAGCGCCTGCGCCTCCGGTTTCACGGTTCCCGCCTCTGCGACCCAGCGCCACGTCTCCACCCGCCCCACGCGCACCGCGCCTGAGCCCGCGCGATCCAAGCGCAGGTGCTCCCCCAACACCACCGCGCCATCCCACCTGATCTCGGCGCGGCGCAAAGTCGCGCGGATTTCCTCCCGCGTGCGCCCCGAAAAATAGGGATGCGTCGCCGGGGGCAGCAGCGAAACGATCGACGCCGTCACACGATGCGGCTGGCCCGGGACGAGCGTGAGGGGTTCGCTGAAGCGTTCGGCGGCGTCGGCCGGGATGAAGCCCAGCCGCACTTTCCCATCGCCGCTGTGCCGCGCCACCAGCCGATCCTCGCGCGGCGCCTGCCCGATGGTGACGAGGGTTTCGTCTCCCGCCGGCGGCCGCGCGGCCCATTTCAACGTCAGCTCGATCGGGCCATGCTTCACGTCCCACCCACGCTCGATCAGCGCCGGCACATAGTTCAGCAGGAGCGCGACCCGGCGCTCGATGGCGGGCGAATGTTCCCTGAGCAAACCGTCGAACTGGAGGCTGAACAGCACGCCAAACACCACGCCAAAGGCCGCCGCCAAGCCCGCCGCCGCTCCCGCCACCGTGCGAGCCCGCGCCGGCAGCCAGCGCTCAACCGCGAGCAGCCCCGTGGCCGCCAGCACCATGAACGCCGGCATGAAGTCCACCTGATAGCGGGACAACGAGCTGAAGAAAGAGACCATCACCAGCCCCACGGTGCCGAACAACAGCGCCACCGCGGCGAGCCACGCGCCCAGCGGCCCGCGCTCCCCCGGGTTGCGCCGCCACAGCGCGAGCGGCGCGAGAAACGCGAGCCACGCGAGCGGATAGTTGGCCAGCACACCATAGATATCACCGCGGTGAATCGTAAATCCTACCGGCGCCGGCCCCGGATTGCCGGGCTTGATGAAAGGAAAATACCACTGCCAGTCCGCCGCGGAGAGAAAATGCGCCCGCAGGTTGTAGGGCACGTAGCGGGCCGCGAAGTGCGGCAGCTTCGACTCGTAATCGAGGCTGAACTGGTAGGCCTGGCCAAACTCGAGCGGATGGTCGAAGCGCGCCCAGTTATGCCACGCCATCACCGCCCCCACAATCGCCAGCGGCAGAAACGCCGCCGCGAGCTCGCGCCGTGGAAAGCGTTTTTCGCTGCGCCACCACCACAGCAGCGGCGCGGCCAGCAACGGCAGGGTCAGCAGATACGTCGGCCGCGAACCAATCGCCAGCCCGAGCAACAGCGCCGTCGCCGCGACCCAGCGCAGCCGCCCGCGCGCAGTTGCCGCATGCAGGCTCCGCCAGAGCGCCAGCAGCGCGAGCATCGCAAAACAGTAGCCCCCGCCGATCGGCAGCTCCCACATCTCCGGTCGCCGCAGCAGCACGAGCCCGGCGCCAGCCAGACCGAGCGTGAGCACACCGGCCGCGAGCACGAGCCGGCCCGACTCCGAGAAATACCGCCGCCGGACCGCGCAGAACACCGCGACACTCGCGAGAAACCCGCCGAACACGAAGGCCAGCACCGCAGCCTGCAACGGCATGTCCGTCCCGGTCACGATTCGATAGGGCAGCATGAGCGTCAGCGCCGGCGCCACGCCGAAGTAGAGATAATACTTGCCGCGGTAAAAGGACGCGTCGTGCAGCCCGAGCCCCGGCCGCCGTTCCGCCGGATCGTAGGGGTTCTTCAGGGCGAGCAGCTCGGCCGGCACTTCCGTCTTGAGGTGCAGCTGCCCGTCGAGCCATCCGTCGATCAGCCGGTTGTAGTAGTCGCGCCGGTTGTCGTCGCGTCGCCAGTCCTCGCCGGTCGACCATACCGTCCAGAAATAGAACGCGCCCACCACGGCGCAGAGCCCGAAGACGAGGATGCGCTCGGCCCGGCTCATCTCAAAACCTCACTTGCGTCGTCGCGCACGTTGCCTTCGCCTTCGTCATTCACGACCACGGAATGAACCGCGCCAGCACCGAGCAACCTCAATTCGCCGTCATCGGCTGCGGCCTGATCGGGCGCAAGCGTGTCACCGCCCTTGGGAAGAACCCTCCCCTGCTCTACACGTGCGACCTCGACGCCACCCGCGCCGACGCCCTCGCGCAGCTGGCACCGGGGTGCCGGGCGGTCACGGACGCCGCGACGGTTTTCGCCGATGCCCGCGTCACCGCCGTGATCGTCGCGACGCTCAACGCCTCGCTCGCGCCCATCGCGCTCGCCGCCGTGCGCGCCGGCAAGCACGTGCTCGTGGAAAAACCCGGCGCGCTCAACGCCGCCCAGCTCCGCACGCTGCGCGATGCCGCCCGCGCCACGGGGGCGCGCGTCCGGATCGGCTACAACCATCGCTGCCACGGCGCACTCCTCAAAGCGCGCGCGATCGTCGACTCCGGCGCACTGGGCCCGCTGATGTTTCTGCGCGCGCGCTACGGCCACGGCGGACGCAAGGGCTACGACCGCGAGTGGCGCGCCGATCCCGCGCTCGCCGGCGGCGGCGAACTGATCGACCAAGGCGTCCACCTCATCGATCTGGCGGGCTGGTTTTTCGGCGAGTTTCCCAAGGTCGAGGGCCACGCCACGACATCGTTCTGGGACATGAAGGTGGACGACAACGCCTTCCTCTCGCTCCGCACCGCGGCCGGCCAGACGGCGTGGCTCCACGTGAGCTGCACCGAATGGAAGAACATGTTCTCCCTCGAACTCTACGGCCGCACCGGAAAAATCATCATCGAGGGCCTCGGCGGCAGCTACGGGATGGAAAAACTCATCCACTACCCCATGCCCGCCGAGATGCTCGGCAAACCGACCCAGCCCGAGATCTTCGAATACCCGGCCGACGACTCCTGGGCGATCGAGACGCAGGCGTTCATCGACGATATCCGCCTCGGCCGCGAGCCGGCGCCCGGTCTCGACGAGGGGATTCGCACCCTCGAAATCGTCGAGGCCATCTACCGCCGCAGCGGCTATCAAGTTTCCGAGGCGGGTTTGTAGCTCTCGCTTGTCATCTCCACGCGCCGCATCGCCGAAATTGAGAATCAAAAATCGAAAATGATAATAACCCGTTCCCCTCTCCGTGTCTCCCTCGGCGGCGGCGGCACCGACCTGCCCTCCTACTACCGCGAGCACGGTGGCTTCCTCGTCGCGGCGGCGATCGACAAATACGTCTATCTTACCCAGCACCGCACCTTTCAGCGCGAGATCATCGTCAAATACTCCAAGCTCGAACGCGTTTCCTCCGTCGCCGAAATCGAACACCCAATCATCCGCGAGGCGCTGAAGCTCACGGGCGTGACCGACCCGCATCTCGAACTCACGTCGATGGCCGATATTCCCGGCGGCACCGGTCTCGGCTCCAGCGGCAGTTTCACCACCGCGCTGCTCAAGGCCCTGCACACCTCGAAACGCACGCTCGTCTCGCCCGCCGAACTCGCCGAGCAGGCTTGCGACATCGAGCTCAACAAGCTCGGCGAGCCCATCGGCAAGCAGGACCAATACATCGCCGCCGTCGGCGGCATCACGGCTTTCACGTTTCACAAGGACGGCCGAGTCGAATATCGGCCGTGCACGATTTCCGAGGAGACGCTCTTCAACCTCGAGGACAACCTGCTGCTCTTCTTCACCGGCTACAGCCGCAGCGCCTCCGCGATCCTCAAGGACCAAAACGACAAGTCCAAGAGCAACGACCGCGCGATGCTCGACAACCTCCATTTCACAAAGGAACTCGGCTACAAATCCCTCGAAGCCCTCGAAGGTGGCAATCTCGACGAATTCGCGCGCCTGATGGACGTGCATTGGCAGCGGAAGAAAGCCCGCAGCTCCGGCATGAGCAACGCGCACATCAACGACTGGTATGACCACGCCATGGCTCACGGCGCGCTCGGCGGCAAACTCATCGGCGCCGGCGGCGGCGGCTTCCTGATGTTCTACGCCGGCGACAAGACCAAGCTCCGCCACGCCATGCGCGAAAAAGGCCTGCAAGAGGTCCGCTTCCGCTTCGACTTCGAAGGCACCAAGGTCGTCGCGCAGAACTGAAGATTGAAAATTGGGAAAGCGGAAAATCGGAAAAGTGGAAAACACCGGCGGAAAAAACGAACTGGAACGGCGCACCCTCGCTTTCGTGATCGCTGTTGTTCGATTCGTCTCTTCACTGCCACGCGGCGAAGTCACTTCTGTGATTGGCCGACAGCTCTTGCGTTCGGCAACGTCCCTCGGCGCAAACTACCGTGAAGCGAACCGCGCCGAATCGCGGGATGACTTCATCCACAAGACCGCCATCGCCCAAAAGGAAGCCACTGAAACCAACTACTGGCTGGAAATCTGCCGCCAGTCCAACATTGGCGAAGTAATCCAGGTTGTTTCGCACGCGACCGAAGCCCGCGAACTCCTTGCGATTCTCACCACGATCAATCGCAAGGCCAAAGGCCGTTGAACTGTTTCCCGCTTTCCCGCTTTTCCATGTTTTCCGATTTTCCAGTGGCATTGCTAGCAGGCGGCATGGCCACGCGTCTCCGGCCAATCACGGAGAAAATCCCGAAGCTCCTCGTCGAGGTCGCGGGCGAACCCTTTTTCTCCCATCAGCTCCGCCTGCTGAAGAAAAACGGCCTCACCAAGATCGTCCTTTGCGTCGGCTATCTCGGCGAGAAGATCGTCGAGCTCTACGGCGACGGCTCCAAGTGGGGCGTGCAGATCGACTACGCGTTCGACGGCCCCAAACTCCTCGGCACCGGCGGCGCGCTCATCGCTGCCCTGCCCAAGCTCGGCGACGCGTTCTACGTGCTCTACGGTGACAGCTACCTGCCGATCGACTACCGCGCGGTCGGCGATTTTTTCCAGCGGAGCGGGAAGCTCGGCCTGATGACCGTCTTCGAGAACCACGGCCGCTACGACACGAGCAACGTCGAATTCGCGGGCGGAGAGATCAAAGCCTACGACAAAAAGCACCGCACCCCGGCCATGCGCCACATCGACTACGGCTTGGGCGTGTTTCGCGCCGCGGCCTTCAATGGCTTCCCCCGCGATGCCGTCGTCGATCTCGCGGCGGTGCAGACGCAGCTCTGCGCGCGCGGCCAGCTCGCCGGCTACGAAATGCCGCAGCGCTTCTACGAGATCGGCTCCCACGAGGGCCTCAACGAACTCGACGCCCTGCTCCGCGCCGGGCCGCCCCCGACTGCCTGATTTCTTCTTTCTTCTTTCCGCCGTTTCTTCTTTGTCCGCTCCCATGTCCTATTCCGCCCAACACCTGAAAGAGACGGCCGAAATCGTCTCGAAGCTCAATCCCGAGGACTGCGAAAAATGCGTCCGCGAACTCGTCGCCGTGCGCACACGAGGGGGCCGCCTCTTCATCCTCGGCGTCGGCGGCAGCGCGGCCAACGCCTCGCACGCGGTGAATGATTTCCGCAAAATCGGCGGCCTCGAGTGCTACGCCCCCACCGACAACGTCTCTGAGCTCACCGCGCGCACCAACGACGAGGGCTGGGCCAGCGTGTTCGCCGAATGGCTCCGCGGCTCGCGCCTGAAGAAGGAGGACGCGCTGCTCATTTTCTCGGTCGGGGGCGGTAACCTGGAGAAAAACGTTTCCCCCAATCTCGTGCTCGCCCTCCAGCTGGCGAAGCAGGTCGGTGCGCGCGTCATAGGTATCGTGGGCAAGGACGGCGGTTACACCGCCACGGTCGCCGACGCCTGCGTGATCGTGCCGGTCGTAAACGCGAACAACATCACCCCGCACAGCGAGGCCTTCCAAGCCGTGATCTGGCACCTGTTCGTCTCTCATCCCGATTTGAAGATGAATCAGACGAAGTGGGAGTCGGTCGCGAAGCCGTAGCAGTAGGGCGGGTCTTCGACCCGCCCTTCGACCACCCTCCCTCATCCGAGGGCGGGTCAATGACCCGCCCTACTTTCAATGGCCGCCCTCCGCACCGCTGTCTTCCTTGATCGCGACGGCACGCTCAACCGCCAGGTCGTCCGCGAGGGGAAACCCTACCCGCCACAGACGCTCGCGGAGTTCCAGCTCTTCGACGGTGTGCCCGCCGCCTGCGCCCAGCTCGCCGCCGCTGGCTACGTTCTCGTAGTCGCCACCAACCAGCCCGACGTCGGCCGCGGCACGCAGTCGCAGGCCGTCGTCGAGGAGATGCACGCGCACCTGCAAAACCTCATCCCCGCCATCGCCCGCATTGAGGCCTGCTATGCCCCCGGCCAGGGCGTCGCCCATCCCGATGACCACCGCCGCAAACCCGAGCCCGGCATGCTGCTTGACGCCGCCCGCGCCCTTGAGCTCGACCTCGCGCGCTCCTGGATGATTGGCGACCGCTGGCGCGACATCGACTGCGGCCGGCGCGCTGGGGTGCGCACGGTGTTCATCGACTTCGGCTACGCCGAGGAATTGCAGGCCGCGCCGGATTTCACCGTATCATCCTTTGCAGAAGCGGCCCGAATAGTCCTCGCGCAGCATTGACCGCCCCGCCCCCTTTCCCCCTCCTCACCCCACCATGAAATCCCTCAACGATCTCACGATTCAGCTCTACGCCGACGGCGCCGACAAAGCCGGCATCCTCGAACTCTACGGCAAATCCTACATCAAGGGCCTCACGACGAACCCCTCGCTGATGAAGAAGGCCGGCATCAAGGACTACGAAGCCTTCGCCAAGGACGTGCTCCAGACCGTGACCGCCAAGCCCATTTCCCTCGAGGTGTTCACCGACGACCTCGTCGAGATGAAGCGTCAGGCGCTGAAAATCACGGCCTGGGGGAAAAACGTCTACACCAAGATCCCGATCACCAACGCCCGCGGCGACTCCTGCCTGCCGCTGATCAAGGAGCTCGGCCAGGCCGGCGTGAAGCTCAACGTCACCGCGCTGCTCACGCTGCGCCAAGTCGCCGGCGTGGCCGAGGCGCTCAACCCCGCGGTGCCATCGGTCGTCTCGGTCTTCGCCGGCCGCATCGCCGACACGGGCGTCGATCCGATGCCGATGGTGCGCGCCTGCGGCGCCCTCCTCCACGCCCAGCCCAAAGCCGAGCTGCTCTGGGCGAGCACGCGCGAAGTGCTCAACATCTTCCAGGCCCAGGAGGCCGGCTGCGCGATCATCACCGTGCCGCACGACATCCTCGCCAAGGCCGCCAAGATGTTCGGCCAGGACCTGACCGATCTTTCGCTCGACACCGTGAAGACCTTCTCGAAGGACGCCGCGGACGCCGGCTTCAAGCTCTGATAAAATCCGCATTTACCTCCCGGGCAGACCCGCGCAGCGTCGCCGGTCTGCCTTTTTTGCGTCAGCCCTGATCGCCTCTTCCGCTTCCATTTCCCGCCTTGAACATCCTCTTCGTCAACTACGGCGACTTCACCACCAACAGCCTGAACCACATCGGCGGCTTCGCGAACACGCTCTGCGCCGCCGGCCATGCCTGTGTGGTGGCCGTGCCGGACCGCAAGGAGACCCTGCGCCACATCGCCGAGCCGCTGTTCATCGCCGCCACCTACGAGGAGCTGCTCACGCTCCCGAAGCTTTTCCCCGACGGCCGCCCTGCCGATCTCATCCACGCCTGGACGCCGCGCGAGGGGGTGCGAAAGTTCGTCCTTTCCTACCAGCGCCGCCTCGCCCATCCGGCGCGCCTGCTCGTCCATCTGGAGGACAACGAGCACCACCTGATCGAGTCCTACACGGGGAAGACGTTCGCGGAGCTGCGGGACGCTCCGCTGGCCGAGACGGAAAAGTGGCTCGTCGATGGCCTGCCGCACCCGATTCGTCACGAGAGTTTCCTGCGCACGGCCGACGGCATCACGCACATCATCGAGCGGCTCGCGGCCTTTGCGCCGGCGGGCACGCCGACACATCTGCTGTTTCCCGGCGTCGATTTTTCCTCCTACCGCCCGCAGCCCGCCGATGATCACCTGCGGCGCTCGATCGGCCTCAAGCCCGACGAAAAAGTCATCGTCTTCACCGGCAGCAACACCTTCGCCAACGAGCCCGAGCTGCGCGAACTCTACATCGCCGTCGCGCTCCTCAACCAGCGCGGCACACCCACGCGGCTCGTGCGCACCGGCTTCAACTCCCCGCAGTTCCTCGCCGGCCTCTCCGATGATCTGAAGAAACACGCGCTGGACCTCGGCTTTGTCGAGAAGGCCAAGCTCCCGCGCCTCCTCGCCCTCGCCGATGTGCTCGTGCAGCCCGGCCGCCCCGGCGCGTTCAACGACTGCCGCCTGCCGTCCAAGCTGCCGGAATTTTTCGCCAGCGGCCGCCCCGTCGTGCTCCCGCCCACCAATCTCGCCGCGCTCCTACAGGATGGCCGCGAAGCGCTGCTCCTCCCCGCGACCGGCACCCCCGCGGATATCGCCGACGCCTGCCAGCGCCTCTTCACCGACGCCGCGCTCCGCACGCAGCTGAGCGAGCACGGCCCCCGCTTCGCCCGGCGGCACTTTGATCTGGCGGTCAACTCCCGCACGCTCCTCGCGTTCTACGAAGCCGTCTGCCAGCAAGCCTCGGCCGTCGATTGGTCGCTCGCGCACACCCCCGGCACGGATGAGATCGTGCTCGTCGCCGACCGCCTGCGCCGCACCGCACCGATCGCCGCCGATATCGACCTGCTCGGCCGCCTCGCCCGCGATCAAATCGAACGCCTCGAGGCCGCCGCCGCCCGGCGCATCCGCGAGATCGCGACCGACCGCGACGCCGGCCTCGCCCGCGAGAAACTCACGGCCCAGCACGTGAAGAACATCGAGGACCTCCTCGCCGCCGCGCGCCAGCATGCCGCCGGCCTCGAGGAGTCCCGCACCATGACGCAGACCTTCGCCGACAACCTCGGCAAGGAACTCGCCAAGCACAAGCAGCGGCGCGAACAGGCCGACGCGCTCCTCCGCACCGCGCGCCAGCAGGTCACCGCCTACGAGAACGCCCTCCTCTCGGCCGATGACGACATCCTCGCGCTCAAAAAGAATCTTAGTGAAACGGAGGAGCAGCTGGAGGTCTCAAAGAGCGAGACCGAAGCCGCCCTCGCCCAAATTCCCGCGCTGCAAGCGCAACACGCCGCCGCCCTCGCCGCCGCCGCCGCCCAACTCGCCGACCAGCAGGCCGTCACCCGATCGCGCGAGGAGAAGATCGCGACGATTCAATCGTCGTTCTCGTGGAAGGCCACCGCACCGTTGCGCGCGTTGCGCCGCCGGTTCCTCGACAAACCAGCCGCGCCCGCCGCCTCGCCCGCCCTGCTGGGCAACATCGATTACCCGCAGGATTGGTCCGCCATCGCGCCCATGCTCAACGTCCGCGGCTGGTCTCTCCGCCGCGATCGCGTGCCGCTGAAAGCCGCGCGCGCGCGGCTCGGCGACCAGCCCTGCCCCGCCGAGTTCGGTCTCGAGCGCCTCGACGTGCTCGATCACTTCCGCGACCATCCCGGCGCCGAGCGCTGCGGCTGGATCGTCAAAGCCGATGTGCCGCGCCGCGGCACCCACCTCCTCCTCATCGAGGTGCAGGACGAGACCGGCGCCTGGCACATCGCCGTCTCGCGCCTCATCCGCCGCACGGCCGACGCCGCGCCGCCGCCGCCCAATACCTACGCCGCCTGGGTCGCCGCCTACGATACGCTCACGCCCGAGAGCGCCGACAAAATCCGCGCCCAGCTCGCCACCCTCAAGAAGCGCCCGCTCATCTCGGTGCTCATGCCGGTTTACAACACCCCGGAGCAGTGGCTCGTCGCCGCCATCGAGTCCGTCCGCCGCCAGCTTTACGAGAACTGGGAACTCTGCATCGCCGACGACGCCTCCAAGGAACCCCACGTCCGCAAACTGCTCGAGCGCTACCAAAAAAAGGATCCGCGCATCAAGGTCGTCTGCCGCGAGACTAACGGCCACATCTCCGCCACGTCGAACTCCGCCCTCGCGCTCGCCCACGGCGACTTCCTCGCCCTCCTCGACCACGACGACGAGCTGCGGCCCCACGCCCTCGCCTGTGTCGCCCTCGAAATCGACGCGCATCCCCACGCCGACCTCATTTACAGCGACGAGGACAAGATCGACGAGAACGGCCACCGCTACGACCACTACTTCAAGCCCGACTGGAACCCGGACCTCTTCAACGTCCAGAATTACATCAGCCACCTCGGCGTTTACCGCACCCTCCTCGTGCGCGAAGTCGGCGGCTTCCGCATCGGCTACGAAGGCTCGCAGGACTGGGACCTCGCGCACCGGGTCATCGAGCGCAGCGCGCCCGACCGCATCCGCCACATCCCGAAAATCCTCTACCACTGGCGCAGCGTGCCCGGCTCGACGGCCATGCTCATCGGGGCCAAGGACTACGCCCGCACCGCGGCCGAAAAGGTCATCAATGAGCACCTCGCGCGGATCGGCGTCGAGGCCACCCTCTCACCCACCAAGGGCAGCTACTGGCGCGTGCACTACCCCGTGCCCTCACCCGCCCCCCGCGTCACGCTGATCATCCCGACGCGCAACCGCCTCAACGTCCTCCGCCCCTGCGTCGAGAGCCTCCTCGCCAAGACCACCTACGCAGACTTCGAGCTGCTCATCATCGACAACGACAGCGACGACGCGGACACGCTCGCCTACCTCGCGGGCCTCCCGGATTACGGCACGCAGCTCGCCACGCCGCGCCGCATCCGCGTGATCAAGTTTGCCGGCGAATTCAATTTCTCCGCGCTCAACAATTTTGGCGTGCAGCACTCGCACGCCCCGCTGGTCGGCCTGCTCAACAACGATCTCGAGGTCATTCACGGCGACTGGCTCGACGAGATGGCGAGCCACGCCCTGCGCCCCGAAATCGGCTGCGTCGGCGCCAAGCTCTATTATCCCGACGACAAGATTCAGCATGCCGGCGTCATCCTCGGCATCGGCGGCGTGGCCGCGCACGCGTGGCAGACGCACCCGCGCGGCGCCGCCGGCCAGGCGCACCGCAACCTGCTCCAGCAAAACCTCAGCGCCGTCACCGCCGCCTGCTTGGTGATCCGCCGCGAGGTTTACCTCGAGGTCGGCGGCCTCGACGAAAAGCTCCGCGTCGCCTTCAACGACGTCGATTTCTGCCTGAAGGTCCGCGCCGCCGGCTACCGCAACCTCTGGACGCCCTACGCCGAACTTTACCACCACGAGAGCGCCAGCCGCGGCCAGGAGGACACGCTGGAGAAGCGAGACCGCTTCCGCAGCGAAGTCGAGACGATGACGGAGCGCTGGGGCGACGCGCTCGTCCACGACCCCGCCTACAATCCCAACCTCACGCTCACGATCAACGACTTCACCCTCGCGCTCCCCCCGCGCGAGTGGGGGCCGCTGAAGTAGGCCGGTGCGCACCACACGCGGGATAAAAGTCCGGCCCCATGCCCGCCCACCTCGACGATCCCGCTCCCGGCGCGCCGGTTGATCCGCTCGCGTTTCTCGTGCGCGGCTGGCTCTGGCTCGGCGACGCGCATCCGCAGATCGAGACCGTCGAGGTCGTGGCTGGCGGCGCGGTGATTGGCGAAACGCGCACGCTTTACGCGCGGCCCGATGTGTCCGCAGCGCTGAAACTGCCCGCCGGCACCGCGGCCGGCTTCGAGCTCTTCGCGCATCATCCGGCTTTTGTGCCGGGCCAGCCGTTCGAGATCGCGCTGCGCGCCCGGTTCCGCGACGGCACGCCCGGCACCCCGCTCGCGTCGTGCACCGCCACTGCCATCGCCCGTGACTACCGGACGCAGCATTTCGGCGTGCTGCTCGATCGCGCGACCACGGCGGTCCAGCGGCACGACAATATTTTCGCGACCGGGCCATCACAGTCCGAGGGCAGCGGCGAGGTCGCGCACTTGGTGCGGCGGCACCTCGGCCCGCCGCCCTGCCGCGTAATCGATGTCGGGTGCGGGCTCGGCTCCTATGGGCGCGGCCTGCTGGCCGACGGCTACGACTGGATCGGGGCGGAGGTGAATCCCGCCGACTGCGCCGAACTCACTCGCCTCGGCCTGCCGCACCGGCAGGTGGACGGGCGCACGCTGCCGTTTGCCGACGGAGCGTTCGAGGCCGCGCTCTGCCTCGAGGTGCTGGAGCACATCGACGAGCCGCGCGCCTTTCTGCGCGAGATCGCGCGCGTGGCGCCCGGGCGGCTCATCGTGTCGGTGCCCAACTGCGAGCTGTTCGGCTACCTCTACGAGCACCTCGCCACGCCGTGGCACATGCTGGAGGCGACGCACGTGAATTTTTTCACCCGCTGGAGCCTGGGCGCGCTGCTGCGGGAATTCTACCCGCACGTGGAGCTGGGTTTTCACACGCCGTTGCCGCTCAACACCCGCGAAGGCACGCCGCTGCACAACCACCTGCTCGCCGTCGCCACGCGCGGGTGACGCGCGCGTTTGCGCCCGGCCGGTTTTTGGCTTCCGCTTCCCGCCCCTGCACCCATCCTGACACCCGGAAATGAACTGCGAGATCTTCAAAATCCTCTACCTGCGCGCCAACGGCGAGGTCGCGTGCAACTGCGGCTCCGGGGAGAAGATCCATCTCGGCTGGACCGCCGCCGATCCGCAGTGGAGCGCCACCCAGCTCTTCACCAATCCGCGCTACCAGCACATGGCCGACGCCTTCCAGCGCAACGAGCTGCCCTGGGGCGACGTCTGCACCCGCTGCGTTTTTCTCCGGCCCAACGAGCCTTTCCACAACGCTCTCGCCGAAAAACGCCTCGAAAAATTCCATCTCGAGCCGTCGCTCGCCTGCGCGCTGCGCTGCCCCGGCTGCACCCGGATCTATCAGGCCAAGGAGCGCAAGGGGCCCGTCTTCATGCCGCTGCCCGTCTATCGGCGCACGCTCCAGAGTCTGCGCGACGAGGGCTACACCGTGGGGCTTTTCTATTTCTGCGGCCAGGGCGAGCCCCTCTCCCATCCGCAGATCGAGGACATCATCGCGGCCACGCGCGAATTTTTCCCGACCACGCCCGTCGTCATCAACACCAACGGCAACTACACGTTCGCCGAGGTGTTCAAGCGCGGCATCTATCCCGACAAGCTCATCGTCTCGGTCGATGGGCTGAATCAGTCCTCCTACGAACAATATCGCATCAACGGCGATGTCGCGACGGCGCTCCAGTTCATGCACGACGCCAAGCGCGCCCCGGGCCGCGCGCCCGCCGTCGAGTGGAAATACATTCTCTTCACGTATAACGATTCCGACGAGGAGCTGATCGCATCGCAGCGCCGCGCCGCCGAGCTCGGCATCGACAGCCTGCAATACGTCGTCACGCACACGCAGGAAAAATCCCGCCGCTTCACGCCCGACAACATCGAGGATCTCCCGATCGTGTGGCCGCTGGCCTACCCGGAGACGACCCCGCACCTCTACTTCAAGCGCCCCGAGGCCCGCGCCCTCACGGTCACCAACAGCGGCCTCGCGCCCGACTTCGCCGGCGCCGGCCGGGTGCAAATCTCGCTGGATGACGCGCGCTATTGGTCGGGCCGCCTGTTTCTCCGCGGCTGGGCCATGGGCCTCGACGGCTCCGCGCCGCAGGCGCTGCGCATCCGCATCAACCAGGCCGAGCTCGGCGCCGCCCAGATCGGCCTCGTGCGCGACGATGTGCTCGCCGCCTACCCGCAGCTCGGCAACCGCACCGCCGGCTTCAACGCCACCTGCGAGCTCCCCCGCGCGCTGATCACCGATCCGGTCACGCTCACGCTCGACTACGAGGCGCCCGACGGCCGCACCTACGCCTTTGCGGTGGACTACGACCTGAGCCAGATGGGCGCGGCGGTGTTCAATCAGAACTGCCCGTGACCGCGGCCGCCGAGCCTCGCCGCTGGTGGGCTTGGCGTCTCGCCGCCGCCGCCGCGATCGCGGCGATCTTGTTCGCTCGGAAATCCCACGCGCTGCTCACGCCGCAGTTCTGGGCGGAGGACATCCTCGTCTTTTTCGATCAATCGCTGCGTCTCGGCCCCGCCGCGATCTTCGAGCCCTATGGCGGCTACCTCCACCTGCTGCCCCGCCTCGTCGCGGCGTTCGGCGCCCTGCTTGATCCGGCAGCGGGGCCGTTGCTCTACAACGCGGCCGCCGGCCTGATCACGAGCGCTGTGCTTGCCTCGCTCGTCTCGCCGCGCACCGGCCCGCTGGGGCTCGGCCTCGCGCTCGCCCTGCTCCCCGTGCTGCTGCCGCACTCCGGCGAGGTGTTTCTCAACCTCACCAACGTCCAGTGGTTCACCGCGCTGCTGTTCTTCGCCGCGCTCATCAAGGCGGAGCCCGCCACGCGCGGCGGTTCGTGCGCCGAGGCGGCGGCGCTGGGCGTCGCGGGGCTCACGGGGCCTTTCGGCGTGCTGCTGCTGCCGGCCTTCGCTTGGCGCGCCTGGAGCGAGCGCAGCGCCCATGCCGCGCGGCTGCTCGCCGCCGTCGGCACCACCGCGGCCGTGCAACTGTGGGTCCTGCTGCGCACCCCGCCTTCGACGCCGGCTCAACTGCGGTTCGATGCCGAGGCGTCGGTCCGCATCCTCGCCGACCGGCTCGGCGTGCAGACGTTTTTCGCCGGGGGCGTGGCCGTTCCGACCACCCTCGCTCTTGTGCTGCTGGCCGGGTTGCTGGGCGCGGCCACCTGGGCCGCAATGCGATCCGGTCCGCATCGCCCGGCGCGCGTCGCCCTGCTGCTGTTTCCCGCCGTGATGCTGGCCCTGGTGCTCGTGCGCTTCCGCGAGCTGCTGGCGCTGTTCCAGAGCCACGACAACGGCGACCGCTACTTCTGGATCGCCCGGGCCTGCCTCGGCTGGCTCGCGCTTCTCGCCGCGGCTGGCGGGGCGACGCGTCGCGTCCGTCTCGCCTGTCTGCTGCCCCCCGCGCTGGCGGTCCTCGCCGCGCTCACCGTCAATTTCCGTTTCACCCCGTGGACGGATCTGCGCTGGCCGGAGCAGGCGGCCATCCTCCGGCGCGGTGCGCCCGCCCGGATTCCCATCCAGCCTGCGCCCTGGACCTACGATTTTCCCGGCCGCCCGCCGCGTTGAGAGGTTCGCCGTTGCACCGCCCGGCGCCGCCCGCGAGAAACGACCCCGCATGGCTCTTAATTGGAAAATCGACGAATGCGGCGCCTACCACGACCGCATGCGCCTGAGCGGCTGGGCGTTTCAGGGCACGCCGCGTATCACGCACATCGAGGCCGTCTTTCCCGATCCGGCCGCCGTCGTGCCGCTGCGCAGCTACGGGTTGGCGAGCCCCGATGTCGCCGCCGGCGTCGATCCGGCGGCCACGCACGCGCGGTTCGACGAGTGGATCAGCGCGCCGCCCGAGGCGCTGGGCTACGATTTCGCGCTGCGCTTCACCTTTGAAGACGGCACGACCGCCACCGGCGGCTCGGCGCTGGGCAACGCCACCGCGGGCGATCCTTATTTCGGGAGCTTCGTCCACTTCATCAGCCAGCTCGGCGCGTTTTCCAGCGGCACCGTGCTCGAGATCGGTTCGCGCGCGCGCTCGGCGCTCACCAACCGCCAGCACATCCCACCGCACCTCGACTATGTGGGCCTCGACATATTGCCCGGCCCCAACGTCGACGTCGTCGGCGATGCGCACCGCCTCGCCGAGATCTTTGCGGGCCGGCGCTTCGTGGCCGCGATGTCATTCTCCGTTTTCGAACACCTCGCGATGCCGTGGAAAGTCGCGCTCGAGCTCAACCGCGTGCTCGAGCCCGGCGGCCTCGTCTATTCGCAGACGCACCACACGTGGCCGCTGCACGAGGAACCGTGGGATTTCTGGCGGTTCTCCCAGCACTCGTGGCAGACGCTGTTCAACGCCGCCACGGGTTTCGAGGTCGTGCAGGCCGTCTGCGGCGAGCCCGCGCGCATCCACGCATGCCGCTCCAATCCCGTGACACGCGACCTGCCCAACTTCCGCAACGCCTACCTCGGCTCCGCCTCCATCGTGCGGAAGATCTCCGACACCGCGCTCACCTGGCCCGTCCCCGTCGAGGTCGCCGCGCGGGACTCCTATCCGGCCGGCGAACTCAAGGCGCCGCCGATCCATCCGGTCAACGCCTTCCAGCGTGCGTAGGATTGCGTCCACCCCGCGCGTGCTCGTCGCGGCGCTGGCCGCGTGTCTTTTTGCGCTCATCGTCGGCGCCAAGTGGGCGACGTTTGCCCGCTACGGCTCGCCGATGCCGGACTGGGACCAGTGGGACGCCGAGGGCGGCAACCTGCTCATCCCATGGCACGAAGGCGGCGCGTTTCTCGAAAAACTCTTTGCCCCGCACAACGAGCACCGCGTCGTCCTCACCAAGCTCCAGAACCTCGCGCTCACGCTCGCCGCCGGCCAGTGGGACGCGCGGCTGGAGGCGGCGGTCAACGCCCTCCTGCACGCCGCCCTCGCAGTCGCGCTGTGGCTCGGCGCCCGGCGCTGGGTCGCGGCGCGCTGGCAAGCCGCGCTCTTCGTGCTGGCGTTCGCGCTCTTCGGCCTGCCCGTCGCGTGGCAAAACATCCTCGGCGGTTTTCATTCGCAGCAATACTGGCTGCTCGCGCTTTCCACCGTGGCGATCGCCGCGCTGCCGTTTGCCCGCGCTTGGAGCGCATCGTGGTGGCTCGGCGCGCTCGCCGCGCTGCTGGCGCTGGGCTCGATGGGGTCGGGCCTGCTCGCCGCGTTTGTCGTGATCGTGGTGGGCGTCTGGCGGGTGGCTTGGCGCCAGGCCACATGGCGGGAGCTGCGACCGGCCTTCGCCTGGTGCGCCGTGCTGCTCGCCATCGGTGTGCTCACACGCGTGCAGGTGCCGTGGCACGCGGACATGCAGGCGACGAAGGTGTCGGACTTTTTCCTCTCGATCCTGCGCAGCATGGCGTGGCCGCTCCGCGACCGCGACTGGGCTGGGCTGCTGCTCTGGCTGCCGTGGGGGCTCGCCGCCTGGCGGCTCGTGCGCGATCCCGCCTCGCGGCCCGGGCAGATCATCGTCGCCCTCGGCGGCTGGGTGCTCGTGCAGCTCGCGGCCACCGCCTACGCCCGCGGCGCGGGTGCCGACTATCCGGCGTCGCGCTACATGGACACGCTCTCCTTCGGCGCGATGATTAACGCCATCGCGCTCGCCTGGCTGCTCTCCGCAGCCGACGCGCCACGGCTCCGGCGCGGGCTGTGCGCCCTCGCCGCCGCTGCGTGGATTGTCCTGCTCGTCCTCGGGCTGCGCGGCCTGCTGCGCGACAACCTGGGCGTCGATTTGCCCGACGCCCGCAAATATTACGACGAAGCCGAGGGTAACGTCCGCCACTTCCTCGCCACCGGCGACCGCAGCCACTTCACCGGCAAGGGCGTGCCCTATCCCAACGTCGATACGCTGGTCGATTACCTTTCCCACCCCGCCCTGCGCCGGCTCATGCCCGTGCCGCTCCGGCCGCCGCTCGCGCTCACGGCCGCAGGCGTGTCGGCGGCGTTTCACGAAAACGATGCTAGCCTGTCCGCCCCCGAGAATCCGCCGAAACTCGGACTGCCGATCACGATGTCGCCGCTGCCCGACGCCAAGACCTGGGGCTCCTTTGCCACCACGCCCGCCACGGGCGCATGGCGCAGCGAGCCGCTCGAACCGCCGCGAGCCGGCTGGCTCAAGTTCGAGACCGCCGGCGATCTCGGCCGCGAGGGTGCGGACGTGAGCCTCTCGCTCCGCGATGCGCGCACCGGGGCCGTGCTCGCCGAGGTGCGGCCCGGCAAGATCCCCGGCGAATCGTGGCGCGCGGCCTACGTGCGCACGCCCGACCGGCCGTTCATCGTCGAGGCGCGGGACGACTCCGCGGCGCACTGGCTGGCCTTCTCCGGCCCCGTCGAGCTGGGCGCCCCCGCCTACTGGGCGCAGCAGGGCACGAAGCACGGACTCCTGATCGCGCAGATCGCGGGCGGCGTCGCGGTCGTGTTGTTTACCCTCATATTCATGGCCGGGCGGCGCCGGCCAACCGATTCGCCCGCGCCGACGGTCGCCGGAGATTTTGTGCCGCTGCGGCGGCCGGTCGCGCTGGCGCTGGCGGCCGGAATGTTTCTCGCCGTGTGGGGCGTGAAGCTCGCGACGGTCGATCACTTCGGCAGCGACCTGCCGTATTGGGATCCCTGGGGCAAGGAAGGCGACCATCTGCTCATGCCGTGGTTCGACCGCGGGGAATTTTGGGCCAACCTGTTCCGGCCGCACAACGAGCACCGGATGTTTCCCACGCTCGCGCTGAACTTCGGCCTCGCCGTCGGCAGCGGGCAGTGGGACGCGCGGGTGCAGTGCGTCTTCAACTCGGCGGTCCATGCGCTGCTCGCCGCGGGGCTTTTTTTCTGGTCGATGCGGCACCTGCCCCGGCCGTGGGCGTTCACCGCCGGTGCCGTGCTGCTGCTCGCGATCGGCGCGCCCATCGCGATCGAGAATGTCCTGAGCGGCTTCCAGTCGGTGTTTTATTTTCTAACCGCTTTCTCGGTACTTGCCGTGGCGGGCCTGCTCGGGTCGCGGGCATTGTCGGCCTGGTGGTGGGTCGGGCTCGGGGCCGGCCTGTTCGCGTTGGTCAGCCTGGGCTCAGGCCTGCTCGTCGCCGCGCCGATCGGGGCGGTGGCATTGCTGCGTCTCGGCCAGCCCGGACCCCGACGCGACGCGTGGCTCACGCTCACGGCCGCATTCGTCATCGGTCTCGCGGGCGTGCTGTTGCGCTCGCCGGCGCCGTGGCATGCGGACTGGCAGGCCAAGACGCTCGGGCAATTTTTCGCCTACGCCGCGCGCTGCCTCGCCTGGCCCGTCCCGCAATGGCCCTGGATCGCCCCTTTGCTCTGGCTACCGTGGCTTGCGCTGCTCGCGATTCGGCTGCGCACGTGGCGCGAAGCGGGCCAGCCGACGCGCCTCGCCACCGATGTCGTGCTCGCGGCCGGGCTGTGGGTGCTGGCGCAGGTGGCCGCCGTGTCCTTCGCGCGGGGCGGCGGCGGCGAGCTGCCGGCCAACCGCTACGGCGACATCACCGCGCTCGGCCTGTTTGTCTCGGTCGCCGCGCTCGGCCTGCTCGCGCCGCGACTGCGCTGGGCGCGCCTGGGCGGCGCATTGTGGTGCGCGCTCGCGGTGGCCTGCCTCGCCATCGCCGCCCGCGACGCGCTGCGCGACGGCTTGCCCGCCACGAAGGCCAAGTTAATCGCCTGCGAAAAGAGCGTGCAGGCCTTTGTGCTGACCGACGACTTTGCAACGTTCGCGCAACAGACCATTCCCTATCCCACCATCTACGCCGACTGGCTGGCGCGCATCCTCCGCCACCCAGGCCTGCGCGAGGTGCTGCCCGCGAGTGTGCGGCTGCCGTTGCACAGCGAAGGCTTCTCCGCCACACCGCCGCCCGAGCCTGCGACTGAACTCCAGCACCGGCGCATTGTGAGCGTGCCGCCCGGCAGCGAGTGGCGCAGCCCGCCCTTGCCGCCCGCGCGGTTCGCGTGGTGGAAGATCGAGACCAGCGGCGCCGCCTTCGATCCGACCCTGCCCCCGCCGTTGCGGCTCGAGTCGCCCGATGGCACCGCGATGGTCGCGCCATCGCGTCCGCCCGGACCCGGGGAGTGGCGCGCCGCCTACGTGCCCGCACCGCGCGGCCCCGCCGTGCTCGTCGCTCGCGCCCCCGCTGATCGGGCGCTGGCCTTTAGCGAGCCAGTCGAGCTGTCAGCGCTCAGCTACCGCGCGTGGCGGCTCACCCAGCTGGGAGGGTGGGTGGCGGCGTTCGGTGCCATGTTGCTCGGCCTCTTCGGGTGGAGCGCCAGCCGGCGGTCGCCCGCCTCCTCGGCCACATGAATCCTAACGCTCGTTAAGGTTCTTGTCGGCCCGCTCTGCTTTCACCGAGACTCGCCCGCTCCGCATGAGGTTCTTCACGCTTCCGGCCCTGCTCGCCGCCGCTCTGCTGAGCGTCGTGGCGGCGCTGCCGTTTTTGCCCGTCGCGCAGCCGCATCCGGAGTATTTCCGGCTTGAAGCGCGCGTGACCTCCACGTCGCCCGGTGTGCTTCAGGTCTTCTACGACGACGGCGCCGGCATCCGGGAGGAACGCTCCGCCCGCACCGAGTTCCCGGCCACCGCCACGCCACGCCTCATCCAGGTGGCTGCCCCTCCCGGCCCCTGCCTCGGCCTGCGCCTTGATCCGATTGACCGGGGCGGCACGATGACGCTCCGCGATCTTCGCATCGTGAGCGCCACGGGCCGGCTGGTCGCGACGCTGCCGCTGGAGCAGTTCACGACGATCCAGCAAGTCGGGACGTTGCGCGTCCACGATGGGGCGCTCGAGCTCACCGTGGCACCCGCGCACAACGATCCACAGTTGAGCCTCACGCTCTCCCCGCCGCTCGATTTCACGCCGCGCTGGTCCGACCAAGCCCGCGGTTCGCTCGGCCCCATCGCCGCGATCTTCGCGGCGCTGGTCGTTCTGCTGTTCGCCGTGGATCGCGCGCCGCGGCTCCGTGCCGGGGTGGCGGCGCGCGCGCGCCGCCTCGTCGCCCATCCCGGTCGGGCCGTGACGCTCGTCGCCGCGACGGCCGTGATCGCCAGCGCCTATCCGGTCGTGTTCCTCGGCCAGAGCCACGTCTCACCGAATCTCGGCACCATCCTCCTCTACGACAACTACCCGACGTTGCCCGGCTACACCTCGGGTGAGACGACCGACGTGAAGCTCTCCGACGTGGGCGCGGTGATGTGGCAGCACGTGCCCTTTTCCATGATGCAGCGCCGCGCGCTCGCGCAAGGCGAGCTGCCTTTGTGGAACCGCTACAACGCCGCCGGGGTGCCCCTCCTCGCGCAAGGCCAGTCGATGTTCGGCGATCCGCTGCACCTCGGCGTGATCGCCGCCCGCGGCGCCGCCTGGGCCTGGGACCTCAAATACCTCATCGCAAAATGGCTCTTCGCCGCGGGCCTCGGCCTCACCGTGCTCGCGCTCACGCGCCACACCGGCGCGGCCCTCGTGGTGGCGCTGGCCGCGCCGTTCGTCGGGTTTTTCCTCTATCGGGTCAACCATCCCGCGTTCTTCAGTCTCTGCTACGCGCCGTGGCCGCTCTACTGTCTCGTGCGGCTCGCGCAGGCGGAGACCCGGCGTGGCATCGGCCTGAGCCTCGCCGGTCTCATCGCCGCCAATCTCGCGCTGATGAACAGCGGCACCGTGAAGGAGGCCTACATGCTGCTCGTGTGCGTGAACTTCTCCGGCGCCTGCGTGCTCCTCGCCAGCCCGCTCGCCGGGCGCGAGCGCCTCGCGCGGTTCGCGGCGCTCGCGGGGGCCGGCGTCATTTTCGCGCTGCTGACCGCCCCGATCTGGGCGACGTTTCTCCAGACACTCAAGAGCGCCTACACCGGCTACAACGCCGTCAGCGCCTACCAGATCCAGCCGGCGCTGCTGCTCGGCGCGTTCGACGAGATTTTCTACCGGCCGCTGCTGGAGGCCAACCGGGTGTTCAGCCCGTCGCTCAATTTTCTGCTGCTGCTCGGGGTGCTCTATTTTCTCGCGACGCTGCGCGAGCAATTCGCCCACCGCGGGGCGATCGCGCTCGCCGCCAGCTCGCTGGTGCCGCTCGCGCTGGCCTTCGGCCTCGTGCCGCCGCACTGGATCGTAACGCTGCCATTCCTCGGCAACATCGCGCATCTCGACAACACCTTCTCGTGCGCGCTCATCGTGCTCTGGTCCGTGCTCGCGGGCGTCGGCTTTGCCACCGCGGCGCGGCGGCTCGGCACGCGCGAGGGTCGCGCCGACCTCGTAATCGCGGGGCTGCTGCTGTTCGCCCTCGTATTTGCCTGGATTGCATTCCGGCAGGCGGCCCACCGCCCGATCTTCGGGCCGACCTTCACCGTGCACGCGCCGGGCAAGTCACTCGCGATCGATCCGTTCATCTGGAACTATCTCGCGGCGCTGCTCGTCGCCGCGGCCGCGATCGGTTGGCTGACGCGGCGAGCCTTCGTGCGGCATTCGCTCGGGGTGGCGAGCGCGCTGCTGCTCGTCGCCGCCGCCGGCACGCTGCTCTGGCGACACGGGCTGCACACCGGCGGCGTGGGTTTCCAGGATTTCACTGTGCGGCCGACGGTGCGCGTCGATTTCCACGCGCGCTCGGGCGCGATGGAGTTTGCGCGCGCCGCCCAGGAGCGGGAACCCGGACGCGGCTTTGGCTTCAACGGGAATTTCTTTCCCGGCTGGACCGGAGTTTACGGGCTCGAGACGGTGCATGGGCCCGATGCGCTCGTGAATCCTTGGCTGCGCGAACTCGTCGGCGTCTCGGGCGTCGAACGCGTGTGGGACTGGCGGCTCTACGTTGAGGCAGCCCAGATCGCCGCGGCGCAGCCGTTCTTCGACGCGCTCAATGTCCGCTACTACTTCGACATGCTGAGCAAACACCCAGCACTCGCCCAATCGCTAAAACTCGTGCACGGAGCCGATCTCGACGTGTGGCAAAGCCCGACAACCTGGCCGCGCGCCTTTTTCACCGACCGCCTCGCCGCCTACGACCGGCCCGCCGAACTCGTGGAAAAAATTCGCACGGCCGCCGGCCGCCCGCTCGCCGCCGCGCAGCGCGGTGATCGCGATGCCGCCGCCGCGCTCGCCAACCTCCCGCAGGATCTCGCCACGCGCACGTCCACACCAGCGACGAACTATGTGCTCACCGAAAACTCCACGCGCTTCACCGTCCGCGCCAGCGCCCCGGGCGTGATTGTGCTCACCGAGGCCTTTTGGCCGGCTGATTTTCGCGTCGAGGTCAATGGCCGCAAGGCCCCCATCCTCCGCCTCAACCACGCGTTCAAGGGCGTCGTGGTCGAAGGCCCCGGCGAGTATGCGGTGATGTTTCGCTACTCGCCCAAGAACTGGCCGCGCAATCTCACCCTCTGCGGCCTCGGCGTCGCCGGGCTCGCGCTGCTCCTCTGGCTTTCCTTGCGCCCACGGCGCCGCGCATGAGCTCTGCCCCTGTCTGCCGCGCCTGCGGCCTCGGCCCCGTGGCGTTGCGCGGGAAAAAGCCCGGGGCGTTTCTGCGGCGCGAGTTCGAGTTCCATGCCTGCGCCGCCTGCGGGTTCATGCAGGTCGAGCCCTTCTCGGGCTTCGCCATCTACGACGATGCCTACTACCGTGGCGCCGGCCCCGACCCCTACGTAGACTATGCGGCCGAATACCACGACTGGCGCGCCACCGACCGCGGCCTCGAGTTCGCGGATCTCGTCCGCATCGCGGACGAGAGACTAAGGGACCAAAAGACCAAGCGACCAAAAGACCAAGACCCTCGCATCTCGGCCGGCTCGGTGTCCCTTGGTCCCTTGGCACCTCGTCCTTTGGTCCACAGCGCAGCCCCGCTGCGCTGGCTCGACTTCGGCTGCGGCGCCGGCGGCTTCTTGAAATTCCTCCGTGCACGCGGCGCGATCGCCGGCCGGCCGCTCGAACTCACCGGCCACGACGTCGGCTCCTACGCCGACCTGCTCCGCGAGCGCGACAACTTCCGCATCCTCGGCCTCGACGCCTTGGCGCGGGAGCCCGACGGCAGCTTTGACCTCATCAGCCTGATCGAGGTCATCGAGCACCTGCCCGAACCACTGGAGGCGTTGCGCCTCGTCGGGCGCCTGCTTAAGCCGGGCGGCCTGCTCCTCCTCACGACCGGCAATCTCGATTCGCCCGCCGCACTTCAGGCCGGTCTCGCCTACCGCTACTGCGCGCCGGAGATCCACGTAAGCCTCTTCAACCCGCGCGCGCTCACCGCGCTCTACCGCCGCGCCGGCCTCGACCCGATCGCGGTGCGCTACGACGGCGCAGTGCAATTCAAGGTCGTGAAGACCCTGCGCCACCGCCCCATCCTGCGCGTGCTCGCCCGCGCCGCGCTTTGCCTGCCGCCGATCGTGCGCTTCATCGACCGCCGCTACGGCGTCTCGGCGATGCCTTGCGCCGTGAAGCCGGGGCTGAAAGCCTGAGCCGTCCCTGTCCATGCGTCCGCTGCCTTTCCCTCCCATCCGCCACGGTGTCCTCTCCGTGGTCGTGCCGATCTACAACGAAGCGGCCACCGTGCGCACCGCGCTCGACGCCATCGTAGCCAAGACGGTCGAGGGCTGGACGCTCGAGATCATCCTCGTCGAGAGCAACTCGTCCGACGGCACGCGCGCCATCGTCGAGACCTACGCCACCCACCCGCGCGTGAAACTGCTCCTCGAGGACAAAGCCCGCGGCAAGGGCCACGCCGTCCGCGCCGGTTTCGCCGAGGCGACCGGCGACGTAATCCTGATCCAGGACGCCGACCTCGAATACGATCTCAACGACTACGAGATCCTCCTCGCACCGCTTGCGGCGGGGCGGCAGTCCTTCGTGCTCGGCTCGCGCCACAGCGCCGGCGGCTGGGCGATCCGCCAGTTTTCCGATCAGCCCGTGCAGGCCCTCGTGCTGAACCTCGCGCACTGGGGCTTCACGCTCATGATCAACGTGACGCTCGGCATCTGGCTGCACGATCCGTTCACGATGTATAAGGTCTTCCGGCGCGACGCGCTCGCCGGCCTGACCTTCGAGTGCAACCGCTTCGACTTCGACTGGGAACTCCTGATCAAGCTCGTCCGCCGCGGCCACCGCCCGATCGAAATACCGGTGAGCTACAAATCGCGCTCGTTCAAGGAGGGGAAGAAAATCTCCATGCTGCGCGATCCGCTCACGTGGGTGTGGGCGCTGATCAAGTTCCGCGCCCAGCGCGTCTAGGCCGCGCGCGCCTGCTCTTCGCCGCCGATGCCCGCGCTCTCGCTGCCCTCGACGCTGCTGGTGTTCGCGCTCCAGTGCCTCGTGCTCTCCGGCGCCGGCGTGGCCGCGGAAATCTGGCGGCGCCGGCTCACGGGGCGGGGCTCGTCGTTCACCGCCGCGCTCGCGCTCTACGCGCTCGCGCCCTGCGCGCTGGGCTACGTGGCGTTCGTTTGCTACTTTATCCACCCGCGGGTCGGCCACGCCTTCAGCTGGATCGCAATGGCCGCCATTCTCGGCACCTTGGCGCATGCATGGCTGCGCCCGCACCAGGCGACGGACGCCCCGGCGACGCGGGCCCGGCTCGGCCGGCTCGTCGCGCTCATGCTGCTGGCCGGCTGCTTCTACATCTCGGTGCTCTTCATCTGGACGAAGCCGTCCTTCACCGCCACCGCGAGCCACCGCTTCCTGCCCAACATGCCCGGCGATCCCGATATCCCGCGCATCTTTGCCGAGCGGCTCGACATCGGAGTCTCCCCCAAGGCCATCGGCGGCGATTGGCTGAGCAGCGATCGGCCGCCGCTGCAAACGGGGATCGCGCTCGTCTCGCTGCCGGCGCTGCGCGCGCTCGGCTTCGGGCACGACAAGGCGTGCGCGACGGCAGGCGTGTGGTTCCAGCTGCTGTGGATTCCGGCGCTCTGGATGTTTCTGCGCTGGCTCGGCCTCACGGAGCGCGCAGCGCAGGCGGCCGCGACGGCCGCGGTCTTCACCGGCTTCCTGCTGTTCAATTCCGTGTTTGTCTGGCCCAAGCTCGGCGGGGCCGCGCTGGTGCTGATCGGCTTTGGCGTGATGTTTGGCGATCCACGCGAAGTGGCGCCCCGGCGGCGCGGGCCGGTGTTCGGCGTGCTCGCGGCCTGCGGGGCGCTGGCGCACGGCGGCGTGATGTTTTCCCTGCTCGCGCTGGCGCCCCTCGTCCTCCTCTCGCTGCGCCGGCGATGGCGGGCCTGGCTGCTCGCGGCAGCGGTGTTCGCCGTCGTCTCACTGCCGTGGACCGCCTACCAGCGTTTCTACGAGCCGCCCGGCAACCGACTCGTGAAGTGGCACCTCGGCGGGCAAATCGCCCCTGATGATCGCGGCGCGCTCGAGACCTTGATCGACGGCTACCGCGCCCTCGGTTGGGAAAAGGCGATCGCGACGCGGCAGGCCAACGCCCGCGACATCCTCGACGGGCGGTGGCGCCTCATGTTTGCGCCGGTCGACGCCGGCGCGCGCGCCGCGCTGAGGGCCGATGAGTTCTTCCGGCCCTTCCGCGCCCCCGCGGCATGGATCCTCGGCTTGGTCGCACTGCCGGTGCTGGGGTGGAAGCTGTTTCGCGGGCAGGCGAAATGGCACCGCCGCGGCGGACGCCACCGGCTCGCCGTGGCCTGGCTGGGGCTCACGCTCGCCGCGTGGCTGGCCCTGATGTTCCTGCCGGGGAGCACCCTCACCCACCTGGGTTCCTACGTCGTGCCGCTGCTGCTCATCGGCCTGCTGACCGGTTGGGCGTTCCTGGCGAGCCGCGCGCTCTTTGCCGTGCTGGCGCTCGGGCAGGCGGCGCTGTTTGCGTTTACCTGGATGCCGCCCGCGGAGGGATTTGCGGGCGCGCCGCCCACGCCGTTTGCCGTGGCGGCGACGGGAGTATTCGGCCTCGCCCTCATCGCGCTGGCGGTCGAGGCGCTGCTCACGGCCGAGCAGTCGGCCGCCTGGGCGCCGCGATTCGCCCGTGTGCGCGCATGGTTCCGCTCGCCGCAGGCGCGCTTCACGCTGACGGCGCTGGCCGGTTTCGCGCTGCTGCTTTTCCTGCGCAAGCCGCACACCCTCACGACGCCGCAACTCTGGGCCGAGGACGGATCAATTTTCCTCATGCAGGCGGATCAGCTCGGCACCGGGGCCTTCACCACGCCCTACATGGGCTACCTGCACACCCTGCCGCGGCTCATCGCTGCGATCGCGCCCCGGCTGCTCGATCCGGCGTGGTGGCCGGCCTTCTACAACGGCGTGGCGTTCACGATTTGGCTGCTGGTGATCGCGCGGCTATTCTCGCCGCGGCTCGAGCTGCCGGGAAAACCATGGCTCGCACTCGCCTTCCTCGCGGTGCCGCACAGCGGCGAGGTGATGGGCAGCATCACGAACCTCCAATGGATCACCGCGTTTGCGCTGCTGCTGCAGCCGCTGATGGCTGCGCCCCGGACAGGGCTAGAACGCTTGGGCGATCGCGCGGTGCTGGCCGTGCTCGCGCTCACCGGGCCATTTTCGATCCTCTTCGCACCGTTGTTCGCGTGGCGCTGGTGGCGCGATCGCGAAGGCGACAGCCTCGCCGCGCTCCTCATCGTAGCGGGCGGCGCGGCGCTGCAAGGCTGGTTCGTGATCGCGACCGGGCCGCGGTTCGAACACCAGGAACTGGCGTTCCACCTGTGGCCCGCGCTCGAAGCGGTCGTGCGCCGCCTGCTCATGTGGCCGGTGCTGGGCGCGCAGCTCACCACCCATCTGCCGGCCGCAGCCATCGGGGTAATCGGCCTGGTTTTCATCGCGGCCACACTGGCGTGGGCGCTGCGCCCGGATCGCTGGCGGTTGGCGCGGATTCATTTCGCGGCCGCCATGGTCCTGCTCTCCCTGGCGGCGGTGCTGCGCTCGCGACCCGACACCTGGGCCGGGGAAAATTTTGTTTTCGCTGATCGCTACTTCTACATTCCGCGCGTGCTGCTGGTGTGGCTGCTCGTGACAGAATTCCACACCGCGACCCGCGCGGTGGCGCACACCGCGCGCGCAGTCTGCCTGGTGATCGCGCTGACACACGCCGGCAGCTACATCGTGCCCGCGCCGCAGGATTATCAGTGGGCCACGCAGGTGGAGCCCATCCGTCGCGGCTTGCCCGCGCGCATCCCCATCCTCCCCGAAGGCTGGATCCTCGAGTATGCCGGCCGCCCGCAGCCCCGTTGACTAAGCCACCGCCCGGGAACTTACCTGTCACGCCATGGCCACCGCCCTCCACTGGAAGATCGACGAATGCGCGGTCTATTTCGACCGCCTCCACCTCCGCGGCTGGTGCCACCATGGCGGTTCGCCGATTGTGCGCGTCGAGGTCGAGCTCGACGGCCGGGCCATCGTGCCGCTCACGAGCTTCGGCACGGCGAGCCCCGACGTGGCGCAGTCGCTCGGACCCACGGCCGAAAAGGCCCGCTTCGAGGAGTGGATTACGGCGGATGCGGCGTTGCTCGGGCAACCCTTCGCGCTGCGGATGTGGCTGGCCGACGGCACCTGCGCGATCGGCGAGGATGCGCTGACCAACTGCGCGCACGGCGATCCGTATTTCCAGAGTTGGGAAAACTTTCTGATGCGGCTCGGCGACTTCGAGTCCGGAGCCGTCCTGGAGATCGGCTCACGCGCCCGCTCGGCGATCACCCGCCGCCATCGCATCCCGGAGCGCCTCGCCTACGTGGGCCTCGACATTCTGCCCGGGCCCAATGTGGACATCGTGGGCGACGCGCATGAGCTGAGCCGCATTTTTTCGGGAAAAAAGTTTGTCGCGGTGTTCTCCGCCTCGGTCTTTGAGCATCTGGCGATGCCGTGGAAAGTGGCGCTCGAGTTGAACCGCGTGCTCGCGCCGGGCGGCATTGTTTACACCTCCACCCACCAGACTTGGCCGCCGCACGAGGAGCCGTGGGATTTCTGGCGATTCTCGCAGCACAGCTGGGCGACGCTGTTCAACCGCGCGACGGGCTTCGAGGTCCTCGAGGCTGTCGTCGGCGAGCCGGCCCGCGTGCATCCGCGCCGCACCTCGCCGGTCACGCGCTCGATGCCGGAGAGCACCGCGTGGCTCGGCTCGGCCGCGATCGTGCGGAAGACGAACGACACCGCGCTCAACTGGCCGGTAACCGTCGAGGACATCACGCCTACCATGTATCCGGCCGGCGAACTCGCCGCGCCGCCGGCCGCGAGCCGCACCTAGCGCATGAGCGTCCCCTCCACCCCGGCCGAAACGCCGCGCCTCGCCTGGCTCGTGCCCGTGGCCGCCGTGCTCCTCCTCCTGCGCAAGCCGTGGGCCCTGCACACGCCGCAGCTCTGGGCCGAGGACGGCAGCATCTTTCTTCAGCAGGATCACGACTGGGGTTCGCGGGCGCTGATTGAGCCCTATAACGGCTACCTCCACACCCTCCCCCGCCTCATCGCCTGGATCGCAAGCCGCACAGCGGACGTCGCGTGGTGGCCCGCGATCTACAACGGGATCGCGTTCGCGATCGCCGTGGGCGTGCTCGCGCGGCTGGCCTCGCGGCGCGTGCTCCTGCCCCACAAGCCGTGGCTGATGCTCGCGCTCCCCTTCACCGTGTGCAGCGCGGAGCCGATCATCAATGTGACGAACCTCCAGTCGGTCACGACGTTCTTCCTGCTGCTCCAGCTCTTCACCGCCCCCGCGGTCAACGCCTGGCAGCGCGCGGGCGATCTGGCGATTTTGGGCCTGGTGGGGCTCAACGGGCCTTTCGCGATTCTGTTTCTGCCGCTGTTTGCCTGGCGGGCCTGGCGCGATCGTGGCACCGACGCGTGGCTCGCGCTCGGGCTGCTGGGCGCGTGCGCCGCCGTGCAGGGCTGGTTCCTCACGCGCGGCGGGCTGGCGCTGCAGCCGACGACAGAGCCCTTTCGCCCGCTGGGCTTCCTCGCCGTGCACGGTGCACGGCTTGTGACGTGGCCCCTCTTCGGTCCGGCGGCCGTGCGTGCCTGGCCGGCGACCGTGCATGCCGGCCTCGCCGTGGTTGTGATCGGCGCGCTGCTGTGGCGCTCAACGCGGGCCGAGGCCGGCCGGACGTGGCGGCTGCCAGTCGCGGTCGCGTTTGGGCTGTTGCTTGCCGCTACCCTGTCGCGCGCGCGCACCGATCTCTGGACGCCGGCCGACATGGTGAACGGCGACCGCTATTTCTACATGCCGCGCGTGCTGCTGACGTGGCTGCTCATCGCCGAGTGCTTCGCGGCGGAGCGCGTGATCGCGTGGGGCGCCCGCGGGCTGTGCCTGCTCGGGCTGGCGCTGCATGCGCCGCATTTCACGATGCCCGCGCCCCCGGACTACCGCTGGGCCGAGCACTGCGACCCGATCCGCACCGGCACCCCCGCCAACATCCTCACCCTGCCCGAAGGGTGGTGGATCGAATATCCCGGCCGGCCGAAAGGAAAGTAGCCGTGCGCCGCGCGAGCTTTGGCTTGAGCCCGCCCGGGCCGCTCCCGATTGTCCCGCGCCCATGAGCACGAGCGTCAAAGACCCCCAGGAGCTCAAGGCGATCTACGAACGACGCTTCAAGGCGGAGCGCGTGCGCTACCGCCAGCGGCTGTGGGCGACGCTCGTGGAGAGTTTTTTCCAGCCGATGATTCCCCCCGGCGGCACGGTGCTCGACCTCGGCTGCGGCTACGGTGAATTCATCAACCAAGTGCAGGCTGACCGGCGCTACGCGATGGACCTCAATCCCAAGGCGGCCGAGCACCTCGACCCTGCGGTCTCGCTCATCCTGCAGGATTGCTCGCAGCGCTGGCCGCTGCCCGACGCCTCGCTCGATGCGGTCTTCACCAGCAATTTTTTCGAGCACCTCCCGGACAAGCTCGCGCTCAAGCGCACGCTGCTGGAAGCTGCCCGCTGCCTGAAGCCGGGCGGACGGCTCATCGCGCTCGGGCCCAACATCAAGTTTGTCCAGGGCGCCTACTGGGATTTCTGGGATCACTTCCTCTGTCTTACGGAGGCTTCGCTCGGCGAAGCGCTCGAGAACAACGGCTACATCGTCCGCCGGTCGGAGGCGCGCTTCCTGCCCTACACGACGATCAACCAGCCCGCCTACCCGATGGCGTTCGTGCGGCTCTACCTGCGGCTGCCGATTTTCTGGCGGATCTTCGGGCGGCAGTTTCTCGTCGTGGCTGAGAAGCGCTGAAGAACGTCGCCCGCGCCGCGTCCCGCTTTTTCCGCCCCGCCGCCCTTCCCCGTCATGTCTGCCAAAAAGCTCCTCGTCACCGGCTCGTCCGGTCTCATCGGCTCCGAAGTCTGCGCCTATTTCGCGCGCGAACTCGGCTACACCGTCCACGGCGTGGACAACAACCAGCGCGCCGTCTTCTTCGGCCCGCAGGGTGACACGCGCTGGAACCAGCAGCGCCTCGCCCGCGAGTTGAAGGGCTTCGTCCACCACGAGCTCGACATCCGCGATCGCGCCGGCGTGCTCGCGCTCGTGCGCGCCGTGCAGCCATCGGTGATCGTCCACACCGCGGCGCAGCCGAGCCACGACCGCGCGGCGGCGATTCCGTTCGACGATTTCGACACCAACGCCACCGGCACGCTCAACCTCCTCGAGGCCGCGCGGCAGGCCGCGCCCGAGTCGCCGTTTGTGCATATGAGCACGAACAAGGTTTACGGCGACGCCCCCAACCGGATCGCGCTCACGGAGCTGCCCACGCGCTGGGACTATGCCGACCCCGCCTACGCCCACGGCATCCCGGAAACGTTCACCATCGACCAATCGAAACACTCCCTGTTCGGCGCGAGCAAGGTCGCGGCCGACGTGATGGTGCAGGAATACGGCCGCTACTTCGGCCTGCCCACCTGCGCGCTGCGCGGCGGCTGCCTGACCGGCCCGAATCACACCGGCGTGGAACTCCACGGCTTTCTCAGCTACCTCGTAAAGTGCAACCTCGAGGGCCGCGAATACCGCGTCTTCGGCTACAAAGGCAAACAGGTGCGCGACAACATCCACTCGCTCGACGTCGCGCGCTTCATGGCAGCCTTTGTCGCCGCACCGCGCGCGGGCGAGGTTTACAACCTCGGCGGCGGCAAGGCCAACAGCACCTCCATCCTCGAAGCCTTCAAGATTGTGGAAAAGTTCTCCGGCAAGGCGCCGATCTTCACCTACATGGACCAGAACCGTGCCGGCGATCATATCTGCTACTACAGCGACCTGCGCAAAATGCGCGCGCACTACCCGGCCTGGGACATCACGCAGTCGCTCGATGAAACGATTCGTCAAATCGTCGCCGCTTGGCGCCATAGGCCGTAACATTAGGCCTCGGATGAGGTCCAAGATCCTCCGCATGAGCCTGATTCACCTTCGGCGAGTTTTCCTATTTGTCGCGACCGCGACGGTGGTAAGTGCGACAACCGTAGTTGCGCCGACTTTTCCGGAGCTTGTTGCCGAGGCCGACTGCATCGTCCGTGGCACCGTGACGGCCGTCGAAGTTCGTGCCGTCTCCACGCCAGGGGGCTCTGTGATCCGAACGTTTGTGACCATTGCGGTTGAAGAATGCGTAAAAGGATCGGCTCCCCAGGAACTCACGCTCACCCTCGCCGGCGGCAGATTGGGACAGAAGGGTGCGCTGGTAGCCGGCATGCCTGAGTTCAAAATCGGCGATCGAGAGATCCTTTTCGTGCAGGGCAACGGCCGGCTGTTTTGTCCCCTCGTTGGATTTTACCATGGCCGCTACCGTGTGCTCACCGACACGGCGACCGGACGTGACCACGTTGCCCGCAACAACCGGACCCCGCTCACCGCGACTACCGAAGTGGGCCTGCCCATGCTCGACCCTGCGCGGCTGCCCGCCTTGAGCCGGCCGGTCGCGGCGGCGCTCACGCCTGCGGCCTTTCTCGCCCAAGTCCGCGCGCAGCAAATCCCCGCCCATGCGATCCTGCGCTAGAGTAATAGCCGCCTTCGTCCTCGTCGCGGCCTCTTCGGCGGTGGCCGTCGCCTTCGAACGCATCGGAGGCTTCCGACTCGGTGGCACAGTCACGCTGCAGCTGCAGCTTGGCGAACCACCCCAGCCCCTCAGCGACGGGGCGAGTTCGTGGAACCTGGTCGCTGCTGCGGCCGCGGCCGATTGGAACCTCCAGCTCGGCCGCGTGCGCTTCGCCACCGTCATAGCCCCGACCTCTACGGCCTCATCCAAGGACGATCGCGTGAACAACGTTTTTTTCAGCACCGACGCCTACGGCCTCGCCCTGACGAACCGCACCCTCGCCATCACGCTCTACAACAGCCAAGGCGCGACCCTCAACGAGACCGACGTGATCGTAAACTCCTCGCTCAAATGGGACTCCTACCGGGGCCCGCTGCGCGGCGCCCCCACACTCGCCGATTCCGTCCTGGATCTGCGGCGCGTGCTGCTGCACGAGTTTGGCCACGCGCTCGGCCTCAATCATCCCGACGAGGCGCTCCCCCCGCAGAACGTCGTCGCGATCATGAACAGCACGCCCGGCAACGTCGAAACTCTGCAGGCCGACGACATCGCCGGTATCCGTTCACTGTATTTCCCGAACGGAGCCGTCACGATCACCACGCAGCCTGTCAGTCTCGTGCGAAGCGTCGCCGAACAAACCAGCTTCAGCGTGGCCGCTCGGGCGATCACCGGCGGGCCGTTGCGCTACGTATGGATGATCACGCGTCCGGGGGGCCAGCCCGAGCCGCTCGAACGGGAGGATGGCCCCGTGTTTGCGCTGGGCAGTGCGCAGCGCGCGGATGCCGGCAGCTACCAAGTGCTCGCCTACACCGCGACCGGTGCCGTATTGAGCGATCCGGCGGAACTCACAGTGCGACCGGCCACCGTGACACCTGAAACGCGCCTGGCCAACCTCTCGACCCGCGGTCGCGTCGGCACCGGCGCCAACGCGATGATCTGCGGCTTCGTCGTGAGTGGCACGACGCCGAAATGGGTGCTCATCCGCGCGGTCGGCGGCGGCACGCTCAGCGCGTTTGGCGTCTCCGGCACGCTGCCGGATCCGGAGCTGACTCTGTTCGACGGCACAAGTCGGCCGATCGATCACAATGGCGATTGGAGCAATCAACCCGCGGCGGCCGCGGTGGCCGCCGGTGCGGGGCGCGTGGGTGCGTTTGCCCTCCCCGCCGGCAGCAGCGATGCCGCGCTGCTCACCTCGCTCGCACCCGGCAGCTACACGGCTCTCGTCACCGGCGCCAACAACACAACCGGCGTGGCCCTCGTCGAGGTTTACGACGCCGATCTCGACCCAAGTGCCCCCGGTGCAAGCCGGCTGGGCAACCTGTCGACGCGCGGGTCGGTCGGCACAGCGGATCAGAGCCTGATCGCCGGGCTCGTGGTGCGTGGGCCGGGCCCGCGCACCTTTCTCATCCGCGCCATCGGCCCCACGCTACGGGGCTTCGGCTTGCCGGGCGCCCTGCAGGATCCCGAGCTTACTCTGCGCAACGCGGCTGGCACTATCATCCGCTACAACGACGACTGGGACACGCCCTTTGGCGCCATGCCCGGGCTGAGAGAATCCGCCCGGCGCGTCGGCGCCTTCCCCCTTCAGGAGCTGCGCGACACGACGGAGTTCGGCGGACTCGACTCCGTGATGCTGCTTACGCTCCAGCCCGGCAACTACACAGCCGAGGCGGCCGGATTTAACAGCGAAACCGGCACGCTGGGCGTGGCGCTCATCGAGATTTACGAGATGCCGAATTGAAATTGGCGGCGGTTCCGGGCACTCACGGGCGGCATGTCCGACTTCAAGCACTTCTTCGGCACGGCGCCGTCCGACCAAAACGCCCTCGATCTCTTCGCCGGCGAGTGGTCATCGCAGCCCCCGGCGGCGCGGGCGGAACTCAAGGCCGGGGCCACCCCGCTCTTCGACGATCCACGGATCACGTGGGCGCATCACCGTCTGATCGAGATGGGGCTGGAAGGCGGCGTCACGGGCCGCGAGGTGCTCGAGCTCGGCCCGCTCGAAGGCGGCCACGCCTACCTGCTCGACCGCCTCGGCGCCAAATCCATCACCGCGGTGGAGGCCAACGCCCGCGCCTACCTGAAGTGCCTGGTCGCCAAGGAGACCTTCGGCATCCCGCGCGCGCGTTTCCTGCTCGGCGACTGCCTTGAGTTCCTGAAGCAGACCGATCGCCACTTCGAGGTCGGGATTGCGTGCGGCATCCTTTATCACCTGACGAACCCGGTGGAACTGCTCGAGCTGCTCGCGCGGCGCTGCGACGCGATTTTTCTCTGGACGGTCTTCTACGACCCCGAGTTTGTCGCGAAGAACCCCGTGCCCGGCGCGAAGTTTACCGACGCGGTCCCGATGGAGACGGCCGGCTTCCCCCACACGGTGCATCGCTTCAACTACGGTCCATCCCTCGACTGGAAAGGCTTCTGCGGGGGCGGCGAAGTGTTCAGCTACTGGATGGAAAAGGGCGAAATCCTCGGCGCGTTGCGGCAGTTCGGCTTCACCGATTTCCGCACGGAGGAACACCCCAACATCCACGGCAGCGCCCTGCTCGTGGCCGCGCGCAAGGCCCCGGCGGGCTCAAGTATCAGCCAAATTTGACGTAGCTTGGATGTCCTCCCATCGTCTATCTTCACGACCATGAAGCCCGCCGCCCGCACCCTCCTGCTCCCGCTCGCCCTCGCAGCGGCCAGCGTGGCCGCGGACGGGAGCAATTCGCTCCCGAAAGTGTCGCCCTTCAGTCCTGTCGGCACCCCGGCCACCGCAGCGGCGGCAGCCAGCGAGACCATCGAGTTTGCCGCCGTCAGCACGATCGGGAAAAGGACAGATCTGGTCTTCAAGAACAAGACCACCAACAAGACCTCCTGGATCGCGAAGGGCGAAACCAAAGACGGCATCTCGCTGGTCAACTACGACAAAGACCGCGAACAGGCCGTCGTGAAATTCAACGGCGCGGAAAAAGTGCTCTCGCTCCGCAAGGCCGCCAGCGCTTCCGCTGGCCCGAGGCCCGTCGCCCCCATCCCGACCGGTTTCAATGTCCCCGCGACGCAGCCCGCAGTCGCACCCGTTTCCGTTGCGACCATCGAGCATTCAGCGGGCCCCACGACGCCCGCGATCCCTCAGACCGACGTGCAAAAGCAGGAAACCGAAGCGCGCATGCTGGTGAGCGACCTCCTCGAAATCGGCATGGCGCAACGCCGCGCCTACGAAGAGGCGCAGCGCAAGACCGCCGAGGGCGGGGCCGCGACGACGCCGGCCGATTCCACGCCGCGCCAGCCTTGAGGGCCCGCTACTGCGGTTTGCGGCCCCAGCCGTAAACCCAGAAGTTCAGCCGGCCCGCGACCTGCACGTCCGCAAAGCCCGCGTGTTTCAGAAACGTCTCGATCTCGGGGTGGGTGGAGCATTTTGAGATCTGCGAGGGGCGCTCGCCGGGCTTGAAACTCAGGCTCTCCTTGAACACCGCCCAGCCGGCGGGCGAGGCGAGATCGACGTTGTCGCAATAGAAACGGCCGCCGGGCTTGAGCACGCGCATGGCCTCGCAGACGTAATTGTAGCGGTCCCATTCCTCGAGGTGCATGAACACCACGGTCGTGTAAACCACATCGACCGAAGCATCGGCGATCGGCCGGAGATCGTAGCCGGAGATTTCCTGCAGGCGGACATTGGGCAGGCCGAGCAGGCGGCGGCCGGCGAGCCGGAGCATGTTGGCCGAGACATCGCACCCGATCCATTGCCGCACAAAGGGCGAGAGCACGCGGCCCACGCGGCCCACGCCGCAGCCGATCTCGAGGAAAATGTCGCCTTCCTGCACGCCCACCGTGTCGCGGAGGATATCGACGGTGTCCTCGGCGTCGGCGTGGAATTTGTCCTCGTCGGTGTAGCCCGAGACGACGAGGTAGGCGTCCTGCTTGGAGCCCGAGAGGGAATTCCAAACCGATTTATAGTCGCCGCGCAGATGGCTCATCGGCGGGAGTGAAAGTGAAAGCAGGGGTGGAAGGGAAGGGCTAAGATCGGATGGACCGGATCGAACTTTCCCCTTCACCCCCGCCCGCACTTTCCCTTTCACTGCCCCATGCGCATCCTGATTTCCGGCGTCTGCGGCTTCGTGGGCAGCACGCTCGCGCGCGCTTTCGCAGAGTCCGGCGCGCGGCATGAGATCGGGGGCTTTGACAATTTCATCCGCCCCGGCAGCGAAACCAACCGCGCCGAACTGAAGCGCATCGGGGTGAAACTTTTCCACGGCGACCTGCGCGCCGCCAGCGATCTGGAGACCCTGCCCAAGGTGGACTGGGTGATCGATGCGGCGGCCAACCCGAGCGTGCTCGCGGGCGTGGACGGCAAGACCAGTTCGCGGCAGCTCGTGGAGCACAACCTCGGCGGCACGGTGAACCTGCTCGAATTCTGCAAGCAGCACCGCGCCGGCTTCACGCTGCTGAGCACGAGCCGCGTTTACAGTATCGCGCCGCTCGCGGCCCTGCCGATGGAGGTGCAGGCGCACGCGTTCCGCCCGACGTTGCCCCTTCCTCCGGCGCTCCTTCCTTCCGTCCCTCCGTCCTCGGTCACGGCGGCCGGCCTCACAGAAATTTTCCCCACCACCGCCCCCATCTCGCTCTACGGCGCAACGAAGCTCGCGAGCGAAGCGCTCGCGCTCGAATACGGCGCCGCGTTCGGCCTGCCCGTCTTTATCAATCGCTGCGGTGTGCTCGCCGGCGCCGGCCAATTCGGCCGCGCCGATCAAGGCATCTTCGCCTACTGGATCAACGCGTGGCTGCGGCAGCGCCCGCTGAACTACATCGGCTTCGGCGGCCATGGCCACCAAGTGCGCGACTGCCTGCACCCGCGCGATCTGCTGCCCGCGATGGAGAAACAGTTCTCCGCGCCTGCGGTGCCGGCCGAGGATCGGGTGGCCAATTTCTCGGGCGGCGCAGATTCGGCCATGTCGCTGCGTCAGCTCAGCGACTGGTGCGGGGGGCACATCGGTGCGCACGCGGTCGGCACGGACACCACGCCCCGCGCCTTCGACATACCGTGGATGGTCCTCGACTCCGCCAAGGCCGCGCGGGTTTGGCAGTGGCGCCCGGCCACACGCACGGAGGATATCCTCGCTGAAATCGCCGCGCATGCGCGGGCCCACCCAGACTGGCTCGAACTCTCGGCCCCGCTTTGAAAAACTCCGCCCCCCTATCGCCTGCCACCGCGGCCCCGCTGTCGCTCTATTCTGTCGTCATCCCGGCCCGCGACGAGGAGGAGTCGCTGCCCGGAACCCTGCAGGAAATCCACGACGCCTTTGCCGCCGCCGGCATCCCGCACGAACTCGTGGTCGTGGACGATGGCAGCACCGATCGCACCTGGGCCGTCCTGCAGGAGCTGAAACAAAAAATCCCCACGCTCGCGCCGACGCAAAACGCCAGCGGCATCCACGGCTTCGGCCGGGCCATCATCTGGGGTCTCGACCACAGCCGCGGCGACGCCGTCGTCATCATGATGGCCGACGCCTCCGACTCGGCGAACGATGCCATCACCTACTGGCGCTTGCTCAACGCAGGCCACGACTGCGCCTTCGGCAGCCGCTTCATGAAAGGCAGCGAGGTCATCGACTATCCGCGCGTGAAGCTCTTCGTGAACCGCATCGCCAATTTCCTAGTGCGGATCGGCTTCGGCATTCCGCTCAACGACACGACCAACGCCTTCAAGGCTTACCGCCGCACCGTGATCGACGGGTGCCGCCCGCTCCTCGCGTCGCACTTCAATCTCACGGTCGAGCTCCCGCTCAAGGCCATCGTGCGCGGCTACAATTTTGCGGTCACGCCCATCTCGTGGCGCAATCGGAAATACGGCGTCGCCAAGCTCAAGATCAAGGAAATGGGCAGCCGCTATTTTTTCATCTGCGCCTACGTCTGGCTGGAGAAGTATTTCAGCCGCGGCGACTATCGCCGAAAGTAACCGCATCGTCACGCCGCCGGGCAGAGCTTTTCATTGGCTTCTGCCGCGTGATTGGTATGAATCCCGCACCAGCACCTGTTTTCCAACCGCAGAATCCATCCGTTCCCACACCATGAAAAAGTCCTGTCTTCCCTTGGCCCGCGTGATTTTCGCGTGCCTGGCGTTTATCGTGGCGCCGTTTGCGTCCGCCCAAGGTGTCGTTTCCTCGGGTCTCACCGGCGTGGTCCGCGACACTAGCGGTCGGCCGGTCGCTGGCGCCACCCTCACCGCCACGCACGTGCCCACCGGCACGACTTACACGGCGACTGCCACCGAGACCGGGCGCTACTATTTCCGCGGCCTCGTCGTCGGCGGACCCTACACGCTCGTCGCCTCCGCGCCCGGGAAGAAAGCGTCCGAGACCACTGAGATTGTCACCGAACTCGGGCAGGACATAAGCATTAACGTCAGCCTCCCACCGGCAGACGTGGTCGTCATGGAAAAATTCACGGTCGCCGGCACCACCACCGATCTCGACTCGACCGCAGTCGGCACGGCGTCGCTCCTGACGCGCGAACGCTTGCTCGCGCAGCCGACGGCCCAGCGCTCGTTCGCCGACATGGCGCGCACCAACTCCGCGGTGACGCTCCGCAATGTCTTTGGCGATCGCCAGGAGGCCATGCTCACCGCCGTCGGCCAGAACAATCGCTTCAACTCCATCACGCTCGACGGCGCGCGCATCAACGACCAGTTCGGCCTCAATGCTTCCGGCCTCCAGTCCTTCTTCAACCCGCTCTCGCTTGAGACCGCCGAGCAGGTGGCCATCTCCGTCGCGCCTTACGACGTGCGCCTGAGCGGCTTCACCGGCGCCTCCGTGAACGTCGTCACCCGCTCCGGCACCAACAACTTCCGCGGCTCGATCTACGGCTACTACACCGATCAGAAATACGCCGACGCCGACGTGCTCGGCGCCTTCGCGGGCAAACGCCCCCTTGACAAGCGCAAGACGTGGGGTGCCACCCTCGGCGGACCTCTCTGGAAGAACAAAATCTTCTTCTTCGGCAACTATGAGAAATTCGAGCGCACACAGGTCGCCTCCGAGCCCACGATGGTGCCCGACGCCGCCTCGCTCACCGCGCTCACCAACGCCTTCGCGGCCATCCGCACCGCCTCGGGCAAGACCTTCGACATCGGTTCATTTGGCGGAGCCAGCTCCTTGACCACCGAGGAGGAGAAGAAACTCTACAAAATCGACTGGAATATAACCAAGGACCACCGCCTCTCCGTCCGCTACAACGAGACCGTCGGGACCCTGCCGCAATTCGGCCGCTCCAATAGCATCGGCGGCACGTTCACCGGCATCCTCGGCTCGGCGGGCCCGGCCGCCACGCGCGGCACCGCGCTCACCTCGAACTACTACTCGCAGAATCGGACCGAGGAGGTCTGGGCGGCCACGCTGAACAACCAGTGGAGCGCCGCTCTCAAGTCCGAATTCAAATGGGCCAAGACTTCCTACGAGCAGCTCACTGCGTCGCCCGTTGTCTTCCCGGAAGTCCGCGTCTTTGGCGCCAGCGGCATTGGCTCCGATGGCCGTCCGGTCACGGGCACCGGCGTCATCGTCGTCGGCACTGAGCAGTTCCGCCACGGCAACATCATCCGGGTCAACACCGAGAGCTACAGCGGCAACGCCGACTATTTCTGGAAGAACTTCAGGTTCACCGCCGGTTTTGACCGCGAGGAGAGCGATTTCTTCAATCTCTTCCGCCAGGCCTCTTATGGCCTTTTCGACTACGCGAGCCTGGCCGACCTCGCCGCTGACCGACCCACGGTGTATGCGCGCTCCCTCTACGTCACGGGCACGCCCGCCGCCGACATTTCGAACTTCTCGATCACGGGCGTCTTCGGCCAGGCCAAGTGGGACGTGAGCGACAGGCTCAGTCTCACTGCCGGCGCGCGCTTCGACCTTGTCGAGTCCGACTCCCGGCCCCCGCTGAACCAAGCGTTCCTCAATACCTTCGGCCTTCGGAACGATGGCACCGTCGACGGCACCAAGATCGTGTCGCCCCGCCTCGGCTTCAATTGGTCCGTAGATGAAGCCCGCGCCATGCAACTCCGCGGCGGCTTCGGCTATTTCACGGGCCGCGCTCCGTGGGTCTTCATCTCCAACGCCTACGGCAATACGGGGGTCGGCCGCTTCAACCAGCTCGTCACGGGCGCCGCGGCCCCGCAGCTCGCCACCTACCTGCGCAACAGCTTCGACGTTGCCAACCCCATCGGCGCCTCCGCCGTCGACCTCGATCCCAACGCCCGCCGCGAGATCAACTTTCTGCAGAACAAGCTCAAGCTCCCTGCCGTCTGGCGCGCCAACCTGGCCGCCGAGCGCAAGCTGCCCTTCCTCGACTCAATCGCCACCGTCGAGATCATCCACACGCTGACCGACAAAGCCCTGTTCACCGACAACCTGAACATCAAGCCCCTCGTCGTCACCGCCACCAGCGGCCCGGCGGTCGGCCTCGATGGCCGCCAGCGCTTCAACGGAGGTGCCAGCACCACCGGCGCCACCAGCCTAGCCTTCACCAACGTGATCCGGGTGCGCAACATCCGCGAGGGCGGAAGCACCTACGTCTCCCTCGGCCTCAATCGCCCGATGAAGAACAACTGGTCCTACGGCTTCACCTACACCCGCGGCCGTTCGGAGGAAGCTCAGGCCGTCGGCCAGACGGTTGCGGTCGACGGCTGGAGTCGCAACGCGGTCTTCAATCAAAACACCGTCGAAGTGCAGCGTTCCGACTTCGAGATCCGCGACCGCGTCCAGCTCACCCTCGCCAAACGCCTCGAGTTCAAGAAGGGCTGGCGCACCACCGCCTCGCTCTACTACGAGGGCCGCACCGGGAACCCTTATTCCTTCACCTATGCCAACGACGTGAATGGCGACGGTGTCGCCTCCAACGACCTCGTCTATGTGCCCACCGGCCCGAACGACACGAAGATCTCGCTCGCCGGGATGAACGCCGCCCAGCAGGCGGGCTATTTCGCTTTTCTTCAAAGCAGCGGCCTCAACCAGTTCGCCGGCAGCTACGCCCCGCGCAATTCCTTCGTCCAACCCTGGATCAACCAGCTCGATCTGCGCCTCACCCAGAAGCTGCCGATCTACCAGCCGCTCGAAGTCGAGCTGTTCTTCGACTTTATTAACTTCGGCTACTGGCTCAGCCGAAAGACGTTTGGCTACGTCGAGCTCTTTACCGCCCAGAACAACGCTGTCTTCTATCGCCGCCAGATGGGCAATGCCTCTTACAACGCCCAAGGCCAGCTCGTGCCGACCTACCCCGCCGAGCCCGCCAACTGGACTATCGACAACATCGCGAGCCGTTGGCGTGTGCAGTTCGGCGTCACGGTGCGCTTCTGATCGAGCCATCACGGCCGCGACCCGCGGTTAAAGATTCCAGGCAAGCCGCGCCCTCTCCTGGGTGCGGCTTTTTTTCGTCTCATTCCTAGCCGTAGAAGCCCCCGGAAAAACCCTTGTTCGCGCGCCGCCGCTGCGCTTCCCTTGCCACTTTCCATGATCTACCTGCTCGGAGGCTCCGGCTACGTCGGCACCGCATACCAGTCCCTGCTCACCCGCAAGGGCATCCCGTTCCGCAACCTGCGCCGCGCCGACCTCGACTACACCCACGGCGACACCCTGCGCGCCGCGCTCCTGCGCGACAAACCCGCGTTCCTCATCAATGCCGCCGGCTACACCGGCAAGCCCAACGTCGACGCCTGCGAGCTGCACAAACACGCGTGCCTTTTCGGCAACGCCGTGCTTCCCGGCATCATCGCCGACGCCTGTGCCGCCGCCGGCGTGCCGTGGGGCCACGTCTCCTCCGGCTGCATCTTCACCGGCTCGCGCCCCGATGGCCGCGGCTTCACCGAGGCCGACACGCCCAACTTCACCTTCCGCACCAACAATTGCTCTTTCTATAGTGGAACCAAGGCCCTCGGCGAAGAGGTCCTCGCCGGCAAACCCGACCACTACGTCTGGCGCCTGCGCATCCCGTTCGACCAGCACGACAGCCCGCGCAACTACCTCACCAAGCTCATCCGCTACCCGCGCTTGCTCGAAGCCACCAACTCTGTCTCGCAGCTTGAAGAGTTCGTGACCGCCACCTTCGCCTGTTGGGAAAAGCGGGTGCCCTTCGGCCTCTACAACGTCACCAACCCCGGCCACGTCACGACCCACGAGGTCGTCGAGGCGATCAAGCAAAGCGGCGTCGCGAACAAGGAGTTCTCGTTCTTCAAGGACGAGACCGAGTTCATGCACCTCGCCGCCAAGACCCCGCGCTCCAACTGCACGATGGATTCAAGCAAGCTCGCGAGCGTCGGCATCACGATGACCGAAGTCCACGAAGCCATCGCCCGCGACCTCGCCCGCTGGCAGCGCGCCGTCTGATTTTCCGCATGAACATCCTCGTCACCGGCGGCGCCGGCTTCATCGGCAGCAATCTCGTCCGCCTCCTCGTCACGACCACCGCCCACACGGTGCTCAACGTCGACGCCCTCACCTACGCCGGCAACCGCCACTCGCTCGACGACCTCGCGGAGAATCCCCGCTACCGTTTTGCGCAGGCCGACATCTGCGACGCCGCGGCGATGGGCAAACTCTTCGCCGAGTTTCAGCCTGACTGGGTCATGCACCTCGCCGCCGAGAGCCACGTTGATCGCTCGATCGACGGGCCGGGTGCCTTTATCCAGACCAACGTCGTCGGCACCTTCACGCTGCTCCAAGCCGCCCGCGCCCACTTCGAGAAACTTACCGGCCCTGCCAAAGACCGCTTCCGTTTCCTCCACGTCTCGACCGACGAGGTTTACGGCTCCCTCGGCGACACCGGCCTCTTCACCGAGGAAACGCCCTACGATCCGCATTCGCCTTACTCCGCCAGCAAGGCCGCCTCCGATCACCTCGCGCGCGCCTGGGCCGACACCTACCGCCTCCCCATCCTCGTCACCAACTGCTCCAACAACTACGGCCCCTACCAGTTCCCCGAGAAACTGATCCCCGTCGTCATCCTGAAGGCCCTGCGCGGCGATCCGATTCCGGTTTACGGCAAGGGCGAGAACATCCGCGACTGGCTCTACGTCGTCGATCACGCCGAGGCGCTCCACACCGTCATCGCCCAGGGCCGGCTCGGCCAGACCTACAACATCGGCGGCAACAACGAACGCCGGAACATCGATCTCGTCCTCCTGCTCTGCGCGCTCCTCGACGAACTCCGCCCACGCGACGACAAGCGATCCTACGCCGAGCAAATCACCTTCGTCACCGACCGCCCCGGCCACGACCTCCGCTACGCCATCGACGCCACCAAAATCAAACGCGAACTCGGCTGGACCCCGAAGCAGGATCATACCTCGGGCTTCCGCCAAACGGTCCAGTGGTATCTCGACCATCAGCCTTGGTGGCAGTCGATCCTCGACGGCTCCTACAAGCTCCAGCGGCTCGGCCGGGCCGAGGGGTAATTGGTCATAGGCCATGGGTTATGGGTAAAGACGGTTTCCGCGAACTCCGCGTCTGGCAGTTGGCCAAGGAACTGGCCGTCGCCGTGTATCGATCGACCGAAGTCGGTCAGATCGCCCGCGACTTCGGATTGCGCGACCAGATGCGCCGCGCCGCCGTCAGCGTGCCTTCCAATATTGCCGAAGGCGACGAGCGGGATACCAACAAGGACTCGGTTCGCTTTCTCTACATCGCCAAAGGCTCACTCGCCGAACTCCGCACCCAACTCGAAATCGCCAGAGAAGTAGGTTCACTCAGCGCGGAATCCTGCACCTCCTTGGAAGTAAAATGCGCCGAAGTCGGCCGCATGCTCGGTGCCCTCATCAAGGCCCGCTCAACCACCCATCACCCATGACCCATCACCCATCACCTGCTCACCGCCGCGGTATTATTCTGGCGGGGGGATCCGGCACGCGCCTCTTTCCCCTGACGATCGCGGTGAGCAAGCAGCTCATGCCGGTTTACGACAAACCGATGGTCTACTACCCGCTGTCGGTCCTGATGCTCGCTGGCATCCGCGAGATCCTCGTCATCTCCACGCCCACTGATCTGCCGCTCTTCAAGAAACTCCTCGGCGACGGTGCCAACCTCGGCCTCAAGCTCTCCTATGCCGAGCAACCCAGCCCCGACGGCCTTGCGCAGGCTTTCCACATCGCCGGCGACATCGGTTTCCTCAAGGACGAGCCCGCCGCCCTCGTCCTCGGTGACAATCTTTTCTACGGGCACGACTTCGTGCGCTCCCTCGAACGCGCCGGTGAGCGCACCTCGGGCGCGACGATTTTCGGCTACCACGTCGCCGATCCCAAAAGCTACGGCGTCGTGGAGTTCGCGTCGGACGGACGCGTGTTGTCGCTCGAGGAAAAACCCGCCCAGCCCAAGTCCAACTACGCCATCCCCGGCATCTATTTCTACGACGCCGATGTCGTCCGCCGCTCGCGCACCCTCAAGCCCTCCAAGCGCGGCGAACTCGAAATCACCGATCTCAACCGGCTCTACCTCGAAACCGGCAACCTCCACGTCGAGCTGCTCGGCCGCGGCACCGCTTGGCTCGACACCGGCACGCATGACTCGCTCCTCGAGGCCGGCCAGTTTGTCTCCGTCATCGAGAACCGCCAGGGCCTGAAAATCGCCTGCCTCGAGGAAATCGCCTTCCGCAAAGGCTGGATCGATCGCGCGGGCCTCGAGGCCAACATCGCCAAGCTCGGCAAGTCCTCCTACGGCGCCTACCTCAAGCGCATCGCCGAAGAAAAACCCTGATTTTTCATTCTGCGCGAAGCGAAGAATCCACTTGGATCCTCGCCTCCTCCATCCGGCCTCGTTTCTCCTGGTGGATTCTTCGCTTCGCTCAGAATGACAAACGGTCTAGCAAGGGACGCCCAGACCGTGCGGATCAGCTTCATCATTCCCCTCTTCAACTGCCTGCCCCTGACGCAGGCGATGCTCGCCAGCCTGCGCGCCACCCTGCCCGCCGGCCTCACGCACGAGATCATCTTCGTGGATGACGGGAGCACCGATGGCACCCGCGCGTGGCTCGCCACCCTCGCCCATGATCCGGCCATCCGCGTCGTGCTCAACGATCGCAACCTCGGCTACGCCGCCGCCAACAACCGCGGCGCGGCCGAGGCGCGCGGCGAAATCCTCGCCCTGCTCAACAACGATCTGATCCTCCTGCCCCGCTGGCTGGAACGCATGCTCGCCGCCCACCGCACCCTGGGCGAACGCGCCGGGCTCATCGGCAACATCCAGCTCGACGCCAAAACGGGCGCCGTAGATCACACCGGCCTGGTGGTGAATATCTGCGGCAAGCCCGTTCACGCCCGCGCACGCCCCGGCTTCGTTTCCCGCCTGCTCCGGCCCGTGCGCCGCGCGCCCGCCGTCACCGGCGCGTGCGTGCTCGTCTCGCGCGCGCTGTGGTGGCACCTCGGCGGCTTCGACGAGGGCTACCTCAACAGCGGCGAAGATATCGACCTGTGCTTCCGCGCCGCCGCGGCCGGCCGCATCAATGCCGTCGCGGTGCGCAGCGTCGTCCGCCACCACGTGAGTGCGTCACCCGGCCGCAAGGCGCGCGACGAACATAATTCTTTCCGCCTCGCCCGCCGTTGGCGGCGCGAACTTGTCGCCGCCGCCGACGACGGTTTTCGCACTTGGTGCCGCGACTACCTCGCCTCGCTCCTGCCCGAGCCCCCTGCCGCCGACTGGCGGCGCGCCGTCTGGGCCCTTGCGTTTCTCACCCGAGTCCGCGTCGTGCCGCCACCTGACGCCATCGCCGCCGTCGAGGCCGGCCTGGCGCGAGAATTCGCTCACTGGGAGCGGACGCTCGGGCCAGCCAGTAGGGCGGGTCTGTGACCCGCCCTCGGAGCGAATACTCAACGCGTGAAAAGGCGGGTCACAGGCCCGCCCTACTTCTCGCTGCGGATCTCCTCGCGCACCACGGACTGCGGCCGCTGGTTCACGGCGAGAAACATCCGTCCGATGTATTCGCCGATCAGTCCGAGCATCACCAGTTGCGTGCCGGAGAAAATCAACAGCCCGGCCATAATCCAACCCCAGCCGGTCGCAGGTCCGGTATCGTGCCACCAGAGCCAGGCGACCAAGCCCAGCGCGCCCACCCCCACTACCGCGATGGCAAGACCGAGCATCGTCGCCGCCCGCAGCGGCAGCACCGAGAAATTGATCCACGCGCTCAGCCACAGCCGCACGAGCCGGCGCAGCGTGTAGGTGCTCGCCCCCGCGGCCCGCGCCTCGTGCCGCACCGCGATCGAGCCAATGCGCTGCGTGACCTGCAGCAGCAGGCCGTCGATGTAGGGATAGGGTCCGGCATAGCCCACGACCTGCTGCGCCACAAACGCGCTCACGCACCGGAAGCTTGAGAGGTAGAAGCCCGCGGGCTTGTCGAGCGCCCAGTCGGTCATCCGGTTGGTGAACCAGCTCCCAAAATTTCGCCACGCCGAGTGCTTCTTCTCGTCGTAATGGCCAAACACCACGTCGAGCCCCTCCGCCACCGCGTGCTGCCAGAGGCGCACCGCCTCGGCCGGCGGATTCTGGCCGTCGTCGTCGAGATTCACGATGTGCGCTCCGCGCGCCCGGCGCCAGCCGGTGAGCACCGCGTTGTGCTCGCCGTAGTTGCGCGCATGCTCGACCAGTGTGATCGGAATCCGCGCGGTGCGCACCAGCTCACGCGCCGCCCGGCTCGTCGGCTCGCCGCTGCCATCATGCACCAGCACGATCTCATGGCCGCCGGGGATCGTCAGGCCCTCGATCTCGCGCACCACCGCGCCGATCGACTCGGCACTATGGTAAAGTGGGATGACGAAACTGAGGGCAAATTGGGGCATGGAGTGGACCGCCAATTACGCTGATAACGCGGATAAAGTTCCGCCAACTAAAACTATCCACCGGTTTGGAAGCCCGCTCAGACGTAATGCCGCCGCTCCGCGCGATAATACTCCAGCGTCCGCGCCAGCGCCGTGCGCAGATCAGTCCGCGGTTTCCAGCCGAGTTTGCGCGCGATCAGCCGGTCGTCCGCGTAGTAGTCGCCGATGTCGATCTTCTTCCGGTCGCCGGGAAAGGCGCGCACCGTGAACTGCCCGCCGCCATTCAAAGCGACGAGCATCTCGGCCAGTTTATTGAGCGAGATCGGCGGCGGACCGCCGAGGTTGAAGACCTCGCCCACCGCCTCGGGCCGCGCGGCCGCGAGAAGAAACGCCTGCACCGCATCGTCCACATAGGTGAAGTCGCGGAGCTGCTCCCCGCCCCATACCTCGATTAGCTGGCCTTCGAGCAGACGTCGGATCCAGACCCCGACAAACGTCTGCCGTGCATCCTTGATCCTCATGCGCGGGCCGATGGTGTTGGTCAGGCGCAGCGCCGTCGCCGCGATGCCGTGCACGCGGGAGTAGAGCAGGTGAAACGACTCGCCCGCGATCTTGTTGATGCCGTTCACATCGACCGGGCGCAGCGGGTGCTTTTCGTCCACGGGCAAGTAGTCGGGCTTGCCGTAGATTTGCCGCGTGCTCGCAAAGACGATCCGGATCGCGGGATTGTGCAGGCGGCAGGCCTCGAGGATCGCGAGCTGCGCGCGGCCGTTGATATCGAGGTCCGTGATCGGGTCCGTCATCGAGTCCATGTGGCTCGTCTGGCCGGCGAGGTTGAAGAGAAAATGCTGCCCGCGCACGAGGCTCGGCAGGCGCGGCCAGTCGCGCACGTCGGCGATGTGGAGCTTCACCTTGGCGGCGAGACCGGCGAGATTGCGGCGGTTGCCGCCGTATTCCGGCACGAGGCTGTCCACCACGGAGACGCGCGCGCCGAGCGCGACCAGCTCACGCACGAGGTTGGAGCCGATGAAGCCCAGCCCGCCGGTCACGAGCACGTTTTTCCCCGAGAAAACGCGGCGCAGGTTGATCGGCTTGGGCATGGTCACGGAGCAAACACGCCGCCGTCGCCGTGCGCCAACCTGAAAAATTATCGCGCTGCCTCGACGTGCAACCGGAAGACCGCCACGCCGAACTTCCTCGGATCACCGGCGACGGTCGTCAGCGGAGCGTCGCTGTGCAGCACGAGCGTCGAGCGGCCCGGTGGCACGACGACGGGAGGCAGCGTGATTTTTTCCCGTTCGCGGCCGAGCCTGACCGCGGGCCGCGCCGCCTCGCCCTCGCGGCCCAGCGTCAAACCACCCGGCGCGGGGTTCCATCCGTCGAGTGTGCACGTGAGCGTAAGCGCATGCGCCTGCGGGTTGTCGACGAGCAGCGTCGCATCACCCATGGTCCACTGCCACGCCCCACCGGATTCGTCGCGCTCCAAGGCGTGCCAGCCTGTGCCGGGCTGCACCCGCACGAACGTCACGGTGCGCGTGTCCACCAGTGCGAAGCGCGGGGCAATTTCCCGTCGCGCGCCGCCGGCTGAGTGCAGCGCCAGCAATCCCGCCTCGAGGTCCCAGTCCCCGCGCAGTGGCGTGTTGCGCCGGCCTTCGTAGGTGTGGGTCAGGAAGAACTGCTCCTTGCGCAGCAGAAACGCGTTCGCCCACAGCCGCGACCACATGTCGGACTCGGCGAAGATCATGTTTACCGACTTCACGTCGGGCATCGCCTCGATTTTTTGCAGCGCGCGCAGCGGGCTGTCCACGCGCAGCGGCGGACGCGCCAGCTGCCAGACGAACATGCCGCACGCGATCAGGTTGCCCGCGCCGATGACCGCGACCGCGCCGACGACGAGCGGCCACTCGAGGAGCCGTCCGCTCCGCCGCAGCGCGATCCACCGGCACAGCGCCGGCAGCAGCAGCGGGAAGAAGACCGCGAAGAGTTTGTAGGCGTCGTAGCTGGCGTTGGTGCCGCGCTCGGCGCCCCGCACCTGCAGCCACAAATACGCCGCCAGCACCGGCACGGTGAGCGCCAGCACCGTCCACACCACGCGCGGGCGCGCCGCCCACGCCCGCACGAGCCCCCACGCCACCAGGCCCACGATCACCGTCGTCAGCACCCAGCGCAGTCCCAGAAAATCCCACGCCGCGAGATCGCCGCCCTGCACGAGGCCGAGCCAGCCCTCCGCGGTCAACGCCGGCACGCGCCAGCCGAAATCATACTCGCGCAGCAGCGAGAAGCGCTCCGCCAGCCCGGCCACGCGCTCGTAGGCGAAGACCCCGGCGACGCAAAGCGGCCCGATCATCGCCAGCGCCCAGCCGGCCAGCCGGCCCCACGCGCGCCGCCACAGCGCGAGTCCGCCCGCGTAGGCCACGGCCGGCACCAGGCACACGAGTAGGAAAAAATTATAGCTGCCGAGCACGAGCCAGTAGCCCACCGCGAGCACCGGCGCGAATTGCACCGCCCGCCGCACCGTGAGCCGTCCGCGCCAGAGCGCGACGCCCGCCCACGTGAGCACCGTGACCGCCTGCGCCGCGAGCAACTGCCCCGGCGCCACGTGCGCCACCGCATACCAGAGGATCGGGCTGAGCCCGAAGAGTCCTGCTAGGACGAGGCTGCCGACATCATCGTGGCCCACCACGGCGCGCGCCGCCCAAAACGCCACCGGCACCGCGCCGGCGAGCAGCACCGCCGTCAGCAGCGAGACGATCTCATGGGGCGCGCAACCGAGGATCGTGCCGTTGAGCGCCAGCAGCGCCGCGGGCGTGAAGTGGTTCAACCGGATCCAGTAGTCGAAGAAGTTGTCCACCGAGTGGACACGGACCACCTCCGTCAGGCCGAGGAAGCCCTCGCGATCCGCGCGGGCAAATTCCATCAGCACGCGCGCCCCGGCCGCGTAGTCCGCCGCATCGCAGCTCCCGAGCGAAATCGTCGTGAGGCCGCGCGACGCGATCGCAAAGGGCAGCGTGAGCAGCACGAGGGCGCCCGCCATGATCGCCCACACGACCCCGAAGCGGCTGAGGTCCGTCCACGCCCGCCGCGCGCCGTGCCGGCGCAGGGCTAGCGCGAGCAGCATCACCGGCAGCGCCGCGCTGGCCCACGCGTAGGCGTCGGTGCCGCGCAGCCCCGCGTGGGCGCCGGCCCACACGACGGCCGATTGCAGTGCCAGCCCGCACGGCACGATCAGCACCGGCCACAGCCGCCGCCAGGGCCGCGGCATCGCCAGCAGCGCCGCGCCCGCGCCCCACAGCGCCACGTGCAGCAGCAGCGCGAAGGCGACGGCAAAGTGGATCATCGGAAAAGGACCAAGGGACTAAGGACCAAAAGACCAAGGGACCACAAGCCCCGCGGCCTAATGCCCCGATCGCGTTTCAAGTCTTTTGGTCCCTTGGTCTCTGGTCTTTTGGTCCCGGTTTTCGCGCCGACGCGAAAACCGAGGTGCCCCAAGCCCAGTTGCCCCCCAGCCGCCGCCACGCGTGCTCGATCGCCATCAAGGCGCGGAACGGTGCCTGCACGAGGGCGGAGTATTCCTTCACATCGCTCGTGTCGCGCTCCGTGCGAAACAGCTTCCGCTTCGCCCACACCACGGGAAAGGGCAGCGCGTTCCAATGCGTGGTCCGCGCGTCGCGGAATCCCGCCCCGGCCAGCAGCGCGGCGATTTCGGGCCGGGTGTAACGGTGCTGAGTGTGACAGGAATCGTCGTGATACGACCACATCCACATGTAGGCCGGCACGTTGATCACCACGAGGCCGCCCGGCTTGAGCACGCGGAAAAATTCCCGCGCCGCGACCTCGGGGTTTTCCACCTGGCAGACGACATCCGCCGACACCACCGCATCGAAGCTCGCATCCGCAAACGGCAGCTCCGTGATCGAGGCGACACGCACATCCACCTCCGGGCCGCAGCGTTTCAGCGCGAGCTCACAGGCGAGCGGCATGAAGTCGATGCCGCTGAACCGCCAGCCGGGCTGGGCCTCCCGCAACCGCAGGATCAGGCCGCCCGTCCCGCAGCCGGCGTCGAGCACCGCGGCCTCCTGCGGCAAGCCGGGAACGAGCGCCCGCAGGACATGGCGGTGCAGCGAGCGGAAATACCACATGCGGTCCTCGACCTCGGCGAGTTTCAGGTATTCGTCGGCGTTCATGTTCGGCGGATTCGCAACACCGCCAGCACGGCCGGCCAATTTCAACGTTCAATCACTGCGACCGGCGCGGACTCAATCGTGATGGACGATTCCTTGAGGCCAAAGGACCGCAGCTGATTGCGGCCGGGATTGAGGCGCTGCGCAGGGGCCGCGGAGCGCAGGGCAAAGTGGTTCACGCCCGGAGCCAAGGCCAGCGCCGGCAGGCGAAGCTCCACCGGTTCGGATGTGACGCGCAGCGTTTGCAGCATCCGGCCGTTGTGCTCGATCACGACGTCGCGTGGCGACACCGCCACGAGCACCAAGCGCAAGTCGGCCGAGATCGGCGCCGAGTGCGGATTGAAATAGGCCATCGCTGCGTCGCCGCTGGCCCAGCGGACCCCATCCTCCGGGCGGAAATGCCAGCCGTTGCCAAAGGTGAGCGCACGGCCCAACGGCAGCCTCGGCTCCATTGTCGGATTAAGAAACACGACGACCTGCTGGCCACCCGCACCCTGCACACGGCGGGTATAACCGAGCGCGGTCAGTTCACCCAGGATCCTCTCCGCGCGGTCCGCGTAGCCTTTCCGGTTCAAGTAAAGCGCCGCGAAGCCGTAGCTCTCGAGCCGTCGCACCAGCACTTCCACGGGGAGATGCTCCACGTCGCGCTGCCATCGGCTGCGACTGCGGAATTTCGCCGCTCCGTAGCTGAAGCGCAGCGTCTGCGTGGCGAGATACGGACGAAAGTGTTCGTAGTCGGCCAGCCGGTGCGGCGGCAGCACCTCGGGAAACCCGAGCACGGGAATCTGAAAGATCATCGCGCCGCGGGGCAGCGCCGCCTCCAGTTCGCGCCCCAGCTTCAAATCCGAGATCGCATCGGCATTCATCTGGGCGCGGATTTCGTCCGGCCACCGCCGGGGCACCTGATCGAGCACGCCGATGGCGGCCACCGCGAGTGCCGCCGCCACCCGCCAATGCGCCGGCCAGCGCGCGGTCAGGCGCGACAGCCGCACGACCAGAAAGGTCAGCACGAGCGCCGAGATGAAAATCGCCACGCGACTCGTCGCGCGAAAAACTTGGAAGCCCACGAAAAAGGCCAGGAGGTTGGTCAGGCCGCCCACCGTCGCATACGACAGCAACCAACCCGCCGACAACGCCTGCCCCGGTAGCGTCCGACGGCGAAAAATGCGCTGCGCCGTCACGACCGCGAGCCAGAGCAACCCCACGATCCCGATCACACCGAGGTAGGGCATGTAGTCCTCGCCCCGCCAGTCCGACCACCGCTTGTAGCGGTCGCCGAAGAACGCCAGCAGATCGAGCCGGTGATATTGCGGCGGGATGAACATCTCGAGCGGCTTGAGCGCGTAGCGCTCCGTGCCCCCATAGTTGCGCGAGAGGAGCGGCAGCCCTTCGGGTTCGTCGAGATGGACCCAGACATCCGCATTCGAGATGAGAAACGACCCGACGGCCACCGCGCCCGCCGTCAGCCCGATGGCCAGATTGGCCCGGCGGCGCGGGCCAAACCACTGCGCGACCAGCGCCCAGAAGAGCAGTTGGCCCCAGAAGAGCAGATTGTAGGGATTGCTCACGCCCAGCGCGAGCGCCACGCCGAGGCACACGACGGCCCCGGGGCTGCGCCATTCGAGTAGCCGGCTCTGCGCTACCAGCCACACGGCGAGCAGCCCCAGCGGCACCGTCCACGTGAAGACGAAGGAGAAATGCGCCAGGCCGCGATGGAACGTGTGGTAGGTATAGGCAAACAGCAGGGCCCCGACCCAGGCCCATTCCCAACGGCACCGCAGCCAGCGCGCCGTGAAATAAAACGCCAACGCCGCCGAGAGCTGCGCGAGCAGCAAGCCCAGGTTCGCGACCGCAAACAATCCGGTCACCGTCGCGAGTTCGCCGAGCATCCACATCAGCGGCTTGTCCGGCGTGGGATAGCCGTTCCAGTGCGCCGCAAACGGCGCGCCCAGCCGATCAATCACCTGCGGCGTCCACGGCGAGGTGTCGCTCTCCGCGGCGATCTTGATGCGCGCGAGCATCTCGTGGGCGTCGCCCACGTAGTCGGTCGGCAGCCGCCATTGCTCCGGCGTCCAGCGCTCGTAGTGCGCCGCCCAGATGAGCGCCGTGACAAGCAGCAGCGAGACGACGCGCCAAGGCGTCGCCGAACCGCCGGCCGGGATAAACTTTTTGAGGGGTGAAGGCACGCGAAGCTGAGGCGTGCGACGAGTCGCAGCTAACGCCCAGAAGCAACGGCCTTCGCGCCGCCGCGCGCAAGCCCCGAGTGCGGCCGGCGCACCATCGGAAAGTTTGCCAAGCTCCGCGGCGCCTCCTTCCCTCACGCGTCCATGTCCAACCGCGAGCGCACTCCCCCCGCCGGCGGCGCCTTCGCCCGGCGCTTCGCCGCCTACACCGGGCTGTTCTACGACGAATTCGACCCCAATTCGGCCTGGCTGCGCGAGCACGGCACGGTGCGCCTGCCGCCGCTGGCCGGCGCGAGCGCGCTCGTGCTGCGCGGCGAGGTGCGACCGCACCCCGAGGCGCGTGGCCTCGAGGCCAGCGCCCCGACTCTCGCCGTGGCCGTGAACGGCGCACCCGTCGCGCGGCTCGTCTCACCGCCACCCGGGCCTTGGGAGCTGCGCATCACACTGCCCGCAGCCAAAGAGATCACCGTGGAATTCACCCTCGAAGGCGTGGGCGCCACCAATGTCCTCGCGTGGCTGGGCCGCCTGACCGGCCTGCCGCTTTGGCAGCGCTTCCGCGCGCAAAACAAGAACCGCCAGGTCCGCATCGGCACCATCGCGACAGAGGCGGGCGAGGTCATCTTTGATTTCTCGCGGCGCCATGCGCCCTACTCCGCCGACTACGCGCGGCGGCACGCACAGCTCGGGATCAACATCGCGGGCTTTCTCACCGCGGACCTCGGCGTCGGCGAGTCGGCCCGCTGCATGGTGCGCGCCGCCGATGCCGCCGGCATCCCGACCGCACTCGTGCCGCTGAAGCTGCACTGCAAAAATCGCCTTGGCGACCAGACCTACGCCGCCCGGCTCGGCGACGCGAATCCGCACGGGGTTAATATCGTGCACCTCGACCCGCCCGCGGCGCGCGATCTCGACCACCACCACGGCGCGGGCTTCCGCGCGGGCAAATACAACATCGCCTACTTCGCCTGGGAGCTGCCGGAGTTTCCGGATGCGTGGCTGCCCAGCTTCGATTACTTCGACGAAATCTGGTGCCCGAGCGACTTCACCTCGGCCGCCGTCGCGGTGAAATCACCCGTGCCCGTGCTCACCATGCCGCACGCGATCGGCTTCGCCGCTCCGGCGGCGCCACTCGCCGAGCTGCGCGCGCGGTTCGGCCTGCCTGCGGAAAAATTCCTCTTCCTCACGCTCTTCGACCTCAACTCCTACGCGGCGCGGAAGAATCCGCGCGCCGTCATCGAGGCCTTCCGCCGCGCGGGCCTCGCGGGCCGCGGCGCCGCGCTCGTCGTGAAGGTGCAGAACGTCGCGGGCAACGAGGCCGATTTTGCCGAGCTGCGCGCGAACGTGCGCGATCTCCCGGGCACCGTCATCCTCACGGAGACCCTCGCGCGCGCCGACATCTACGCGCTCGAGGCGGCCTGTGACTGCTTCGTCTCGCTGCATCGGTCCGAAGGATTCGGCCTCGCAGTCGCGGAGTGTATGGCACTCGGGAAACCCGTGATCTCGACCGACTGGTCCGCGACGGCGGAATTCGTCTCGCACACCAACGGCTGCCCCGTGCGCGCGCCCCTGGTCACCCTCGACCGCAACCACGGCCCCTACGCGAAAGGCTCGACCTGGGCCGATCCCGATCCGGCGCACGCGGCGGAGTGGATGCAAAAACTTTTCGCCGATCGCGCGCTGGCTGCGCAGCTGGGCGCCGCGGGCCAAGCCACCATCGCGGCGCGCTTCGCGCCCGCCGTCATCGGCGCGCGCTACCGCCGCAGGCTGGAGAGCATCGCGACGTTTTGAGTTCGCGCGTTTCTGCAGGAGCCCGCTTGCGGGCTCCTACCCACGGCGTCTCACGCCAGCTTGCGCAGCCAGAGCTGGCCGCCGCCGCCGCGGGCGCAGAGCGGCATGTGCTCGCGGAACCACGCGTGGCGCGTGTTGAAGAGCCAGCCGGTGAAGAGTTCGATGCGGTAGTCGCGGTTGTTCATCAGGAACGCCCGCAGGAGATACTGCTCGTTCCACGCACGGCCCTCGTCGAGCCACTCGCGCGGATACTCGAGGTTCCCCGCGACATCATGGATGTGGATCAAGACACCGGGCGCGAGCGCGGGCAGCACGTCGAAGTAGAGCCGGTTCACGTCGCTGCCAATCTTGCTGACGTGCGAGGAGTCGATGAAGAGCACGTCGTTCTCCGCCAGAGTTTGAAAGACGTCGAGTGGCACGTCCTGCACGCGTTGCTCAATCAGCCTCGTGCGCTGCTCGTCATCTGGTCGCAAGAGCGGACGCAGCCGTTTCATGTCCGGATCGATGAACGTGAACTGCACGCCGCCGCCGAGCGGGCCGTCATTCAGGTCGAGCATCGCGGCGGAGCTGAAGCCGGAGCCGACCTCGACGATGCGGCGCGGCCGCGCCTCGCGCAGCATGCACCAGAGCATGATGGCGTCGAAGTGGCCGTAGGAGGGGTTGTCGAGGTGGAAGCGCCGGCCCTCGGTCTTAGTCTCGGGAAACGGCTGCTCGGGATAGAACGCCGCGAAGCGCTCCAGCCGCGCCACCTGCCCCGCCTCGTTGAGATCGATCGCGGGAAAGGGCGGGCCGAAGCCGCCGCGCGCAAACGCCTCGGCCGTCTCCTCGCGCGACGGCAGCGGCGAATAGAAATGCCCGGGCGGGAAGAACCGCGCCCACTCGATCTGCTGGGCGCGGAGCTGCTCGTTCTCGCGGCGGAGCTGGTCGTTCTCGCGCGCAAGGGCGGACACGAACGGCAGGTGCCGCAGCCAGGAGTGTTTCGACGCGCTCATGGCGACGAGCGTGGCCGCGCCACCGCCGTGACGACGATCTCCAAATTGGTCACACAGTAGGCCAGCGCCCGCGGGTCCGTGCCGACTTTCTCCGCCGGCTGGTCAGTCGAGAACACCAGCGTCGTCTCGCCCGGCGGCAGATCGAAGCCGAGGGCCAGCGTGGCGTGCCGCGGGCCGACCTCATCGGCCCACAGCAAACCCTCGCCGCGGCTCACGCTGATCTTGCGGTCGTTGACCGCGGCGCTGACGCGACCCTGGACCACCACGCGCAGGTGACCCGCGCCGGTGTTGGCGAGCCGCAGCTCCGCCCGCCCTCCGCTCCACCGCCAGCGATTCGAGCCTTCATGCTCCGCACCGTGCCAGCCGGGCCCGGTTGTGACCCGCAGCGCAGCCTCCGCTGTCGGCTCGCCGCGCACGGTGTAGAAATCGTGCGGCGGGGAAAATTCATGGATGCTCGCCACCACCGTGAGATTGCCCGCCAGCAGCACGGGCAGCCAGCGGACGCCGCGCGGCAGCAGCAGGTTGAACGCGAGCGTCATCGGCAGCAGCACGCGCGTCGCGGCACCCGGATAGCCTTCCCACACCGGGGTCGCAAGAAAGGCCATCATCAGCGCGAAAGCCGCGCCCACCCGCCACCACCGATCACCCGGTCGCCGCACCACGACGAAAAATACCCACTGCACGCTCAGCGCCACCAGGGCCGCGAACGTCGCCCAGTGCACGGAACCCGCGCTCGGCGAAATCACATCGCGCACCGTGGCCATAAATTTTTCCGCGTAGCCCGCCAAGGGCAGCGTGAAGTTCCCCAGCCCCGGATCCTCGGCGGGGCCGAACTTCCAGCGCACATAGCCCATCCACAGCAGCAGCGGCAGCGCGATCAGGGCCACGGTGGCGGCGGGGCGCAGCCACGTGCGCGGGGCATTCCACTGCACCGGGACGGCCGCGCTCGCGAGCAGGTTCGTCTCCTTACCGAGGCCGGCCAGTGCGAGCGTGACGACGCCCGCCACCCCGCGGCCCGTCTCGAGCCACCGGAGCGCCAGCGCCACCAGCAGCAGGCTCGGGCCATCCACGAGCGAATGCCGCACGCTCATGATCAGACCGTGGGAAAAAAGCACCGCGGCCCAGCGCACGAAGTTTTCCCAGTGATCCGGCGGAAACCACCGGAGCAGCAGCCACGCGAGCGCGAGCCAGCAGAACACGTTGAGCAGCGCGTGCGCCTGCACGATCCACTCCGGCTGGCCCAGGCCGAGCGCCCACGCGGACCAGCAAAAGAGGATGCGTTTCGCCCGGTAGGGCAGGTTGTCGATCGCCTTGGTCAGCTCGGGATTGTCGAGCGTGGGGTGGAGCGCGAGCTGCACATAGTAGGCGCCGTCGTAGCCAGCCGAGCCTTGGTAAACAAAATGCGGCACCGTCCGCAGGGCGGTGACCTTGGTGCCGTCGAGGATGTCGCCGATCGAGATCAGGCTCGAGAACCCGGTGTCACGATGGTGGAACTGCGCGACGCTGCCGAGGAACAGCGCGACCGCCACCACGTAGGCCAATCGCACCCGGCCCGAAAACAGCCGCAGCAAGGCCCCCCCGCGGGGCTGGGGTTGCAGGGCGCTCATTCGGCGCAACGCGGGCGCTTGTCTTCCAATTTTCTCACGCGCAGTTTGCGCATCACAGAACGCAAGCAAACCATGTCAAATCCGAATCCCCCAGCCGACCGCCGCCCTGCGCGCATCGTGGGGGCGGGCCTCGGGATCCTCGCCTTGCTGCTCTACGGGGGTTGGCTCGCGGCGAATTTTTCGCCCTTCGCCGGCGGCGCGGATTCCTCCGGCTACCTCAACAGCGCCCGCCTCCTCGCCGCCGGCCGGCTCACCGCCGAGGCCCGCGTGCCGGCGGAGTTGGCCTCGGCGCCGAGCCTGCCCCCGCAGCTGTTTCAACCCCACGGGTTCATCCCCGCCGTCGAGCCCGGCCGGCTCGCGCCGACCTATGCGGTCGGCCTGCCCCTCCAGCTCGCACTCGCCAGCCTGGTCGTCGGTCCCGCGCTCGCGCCCACCGTCGTCGGCGTGCTGGGCGCGCTCGCGGCCCTCGCGCTGCTGTATGCGGTCGCGCGCGAACTGGGGCTCGACGCGGGGTTCGCGGCGGCCGGGGCGGCCACCTTGGCGGCGTTTCCCGTCTTCCTTTTCATGTCGATCCAGCCGCTGAGCGACACCCCCGCGACCGCGTGGTGCCTCGCTGCCGTGTTCGCGGCACTGCGGGCGGCCCGCGGCGGAGGGGGCTGGGCCGTCCTCTGCGGCGGGGCGATAGGCATGGCGGTGCTCGTGCGCGCCACCAACGCCCTCGTGCTGCCCGCGATCATCGCGCTACTGGGTTTCGATGTCCGGCGTCTCTCGCTCGCGGTGCTGGGCGGCCTGCCGGCGGCGGTCTGGCTGGGCTGCTACAACCACGCGCTCTACGGCAGCGCCCTGCAATCCGGCTACCTCAACTTGGGCGAAGCGTTCGACGCGCGCTACGGCGCACCGACGATCGTGCACGTCGCAAAGTGGATCGCCCTCATGATGCCCGCGGCGTTGCTCGCCCTGCCCTTCGTCGCCCTCGCAGGAAGGGCGCGACCCGCGCGCATTGGTATCGCACTGGCGCTGTGGTTCGGAGCCTTTGCCGGATTCTATGCGTTCTATGAGTTCACGCGCGAAGTCTGGTGGGGCCTGCGTTTCCTCCTGCCCGGCCTGCCGGCGTTGATTCTCGGCGCTTTGCTCGGGCTGGAAACGCTGGCGAAATCGCCCCGGTGGCGCGGCACGCTGGCCGCCGGACTCGCCGTCTGGGCGGTCGGACTGGGCTGGTTCTGGACCCAGCACCACCACCTCCTCCTCACCCGCAGCTACGAGCAGGCCTATGCGGATGCCGCGGATGCGGCGCGGCGGGAGTTTCCCCGCGACGCCCTTGTGCTCGCCGGCCTGCACAGCGGATCCCTTTTCCACTCCACGGACCTGGCGATCCTGCGCTGGGAATTTGTGCGCCCGGAGGAATGGCCCCGGCTGCGGGCGCTCGCGGCGCAGGCCGGTCGCCCGGTTGGCGCGGTGATCTTCGAGATGGAAAAGGCCGAGGCGCTGGAGCAGCGCTGCACCGGACCCTGGCGGCAGCTCGCCCAGGTCCGCAACATCGGCCTCTGGCTCCTCGACGAGCCGCGCGAGCCCGCCCCCACCCGATGAATGCCGCGTCCGCCTCTCGCTCCCCTCTCCTGCTGCGCCTCGCCGCGGTCGCCGTCGTCGCGGTGTTCCTCGCCCTCGTGCTGCGCTTCTGGCACCCGGTCCACGGCCTCACCGTTTTCTACCAGCTCGACGCGCCCAACGACGACCTGAAGATCGCCGCCTTCCGGGCGCTGCCGGTCCATGTGCACCGCGACACCGGCGGCTACGACGGCCTCTACTACGCTCAGATCGCGCACGACCCGCTGCTGCGTGGCGGCGAGTTGCCACGGGCGATGGACAACCTGCCCTACCGCGCGCGCCGCATTTTGCCGCCCGCGCTGGCTTGGCTCGCCGGCGCCGGCCAGTCCGCCTGGATCATCCACACCTACGCGTGGCTCAACGTCGCCGCGTGGCTCGCGCTCGCCGCGATCCTCTGGCGGCTCCTCGCCGTGCGTGATGTCCGCGGCTGGATCGCGTGGGCGGGCGTGCTGTTTTCGGCCGGAGCGCTGAGCTGTGTGCGGCTGGCGCTCACGGATTTGGTCGCGCTGACCGTGCTCGCCGGCGCGCTCCTCGCCCTTGAACGCGGCCGAGCGCGCGGGGGTCTCGCGGGCGTGGCGCTCGCCGGCCTCGCCCGCGAGACCTCGCTGCTGGCGGCCATCGGCACGCTGCAAGCCCCCTGGTGGTCCT
>JAUYAK010000112.1 GCA_030693515.1 Opitutaceae bacterium | reverse complement strand
GGTTCGCGCCGAGTTGTCCTATTACGACTATAAGGACTACGCTGGCGCCAACTCGGCGACGTTCTTTGCCATCCAGTCCATCTTCAAATTCTAAGGTCGCCTCTTGCGATCGTTCCCGCGGGCGGCGCATCCATGCGACCGCCCGCGTTTCTGACGGGCGCTAAAAGCGCCTGCTTTCCTCCCCCGCCCTCCCCTCCCTTTTTGACCCTTTCGCGGGTTAGCTGGCCACTGCCGTGTCCAAAAAATCCGCCGCCTCCCGCACCCTCCCGAAGCTATGAAACAGAAACTGACCTCCCTCCTCAGCGTCGGCGCCCTCGCGCTCGGCGCTTCGCTCGCCCCCGCGAGCGCCGCTGAAGCCGTTAAAGTCGGCGTCCTCCACTCGCTCTCCGGCACGATGGCAATCAGCGAAACGTCGCTGCGCGATGTGCTCCTCTTCGCCTTCGATGAGATTAACGCCAAGGGCGGCGTCCTCGGCAAAAAGATCGAGCCCGTCGTCGTCGACGGCGCCTCGGACTGGCCGCTGTTCGCCGAAAAAGCGAAGCAGTTGCTCGAGCAGGACAAGGTGTCCGTGACCTTCGGTTGCTGGACCTCCGTCTCTCGTAAGTCGGTCCTTCCGGTTTATGAAAAGAACAACGGCCTCCTCTTCTACCCCGTGCAATACGAGGGCGAGGAAGAGTCCAAGAACGTCGCCTACACCGCCGAGGCCGTCAACCAGCAGGCCACGCCCGCCGTCGACTACTACCTCGCGGAAGGGAAAAAGAAGTTCTACCTGCTCGGCTCCGACTACGTCTATCCGCAGACCACGAACCTCGTGCTCCTCGAATATCTGCTCTCCAAGGGCGTGAAGCTCGAGAACATCGGCGGCGGTTTCCGCAAGGACGGCTCCGGCAAGATCATCTCCGCCGGCAAATACACGCCCTTCGGCCACACCGACTACCAGCAGATCATCGCCGAGATTAAGCAGTTCGCCGCCTCGGGCGACGCCTGCGTGATCTCGACGCTCAACGGCGACACCAACGTGCCCTTCTTCAAGGAATACGCCGCCGCCGGCCTCACCGCCGAGACCTGCCCCGTCGTCTCGTTCTCCATCTCCGAAGACGAGTTCCGCGGCCTGCCCGCCAAGCAGCTCGTCGGTCAGCTCGGCTGCTGGACCTACTTCCAGTCGATCGATACGCCGGCCAACAAGAAGTTCGTCGCCGACTTCCAAGCCTGGCTCAAGAAGAGCAACGTCCCCGGCCTCGTGAAGGAAGGCCGCGTCACCTGCTCGCCAATGGTTCTCTCCTACGTCGGCGTTTACCTCTGGAAAGCCGCCGTCGAGAAGGCCGGTTCGTTCGATGTGGACAAGGTCCGCGCGGCCTGGAAATCGGGCATCTCCTTCAACGGGCCCGGTGGCAAGGTCACCACGCAGCCCAACATGCACCTCACGAAGAACGTCTTCATCGGCGAGACCAAGGCCGACGGTCAGTTCAAAATCGTGAAGTCGTTCCAGAACGTTTACGGCGAGCCCTGGCTCAAGGGTAAGTTCCAGGCGAAATAAGCCGCCCGGACTCACCCACCGTTCCATGACACGCAAGGGCGGGCCGCAAAACGGCCCGCCTTTTTCTTTGGCAGACTTCCTGCAATGGACCTCCTGCCTGTGAAACCCCTCGCCTGCATCCTCTTTTTCGTCGCCGCCTGCGCCTACCTCGTGCCGGCCGGCGCCGCCACGCCTCGCGAAATCATCGCGCGCGCCGTGCTCGCGGAGGATGCCGGCGCGAAACGCGATTTCATCGGCCAGCTGATGGGCCAGGCCGATCCCGCCATCGCGCCGCTGCTCGAAGCGTGGCGCACGGACGCGCTGTTCATCTTCACCGCGACCGACGGCGCGAAAATTCCCGTCGTGCTCACCGGAGAGAGGGACGAGGCCGGCACGCAGACCGCCGCGCGCATCGACACCGGCGCCGCCCTCACGGCGGCCAACGGCCAGCCCCTCCGCCTCGTCGTCGCCGATCTCGCCGCCGCGGATCACACGTCGTCGCTGCGGCGCGCGATGAAGGCCGTGCTCGACCTCGCCGATCTCGCCGCTTCCGAACCGGCGAAGCGCATCAAGGCCATCCTCACCATCGGCCTCGCGCAGGACGCCGAGAAACTCCCCGCGCTCCAAGCCCGCCTCGCGATCGAACCCGAGGAATCCGTGCGCCGCGCCCTGCGCGAGTCCATCGCCCTCGCGCAGCTCAAGGACGACCGCGACGCGATCAAGCTCGCCGCCCTCGGCGAACTGAAGGAACTCCGCTCGCTCGCCAGCACGGATTTCCTCACCCGCTCGCTCAAGGAATCCGAAGCCGCCGGCAAGCCCGCCCTCGCCCGCGCCGCGCGAGAGGCCCTGCGATCCGTCGAGAGCCACCGGTCCTTCGTCGATTTCTTCGGCACGCTCTTCCGCGGCGTGAGCCTCGGCAGCATTTTGCTCGTCGCTGCCCTCGGCCTCGCGATCACCTTTGGCCTGATGCGCGTCATCAACATGGCGCACGGCGAGATGATCGCGGTCGGCGCCTACACGACCTATCTCGTCCAGAATATTTTCGGCACCGGCATCACGATTCCATTCTTCGGTTTCAGCCTCCCGATCTTCGGGCTCAATCTCACGGGGGCCGCCTACCAGTGGTATTTCATCGCCGCCCTGCCGCTCAGCTTTATCGCCGCCGCGATCGTCGGCATCGGGCTCGAGCGCAGCGTGATTCGTTTTCTCTACCGCCGGCCGCTGGAGAGCCTGCTCGCGACGTGGGGCGTTTCCCTCGTGATGCAGCAGGGTCTGCGGCTCATGTTCGGCGCCAACAACGTCCAGGTTTCGAGCCCCACCTATTTGAGCGGCAACTGGCTCGTGAACGACATCATCCTCGGCTGGAACCGCGTCTTCGTGATCGGCTTCGCCATGCTGATCGTGTTCGGCATGTGGCTCGTCCTCACGAAGACGCCGCTGGGCCTGCTCATCCGCGCCTCGATGCAAAACCGCACCATGGCCTCGTGCATGGGCGTGCGCACGGAACGCGTGAACATGCTCACCTTTGGCCTCGGCAGCGGGCTCGCCGGGCTCGCCGGCGCCTTTCTCAGCCAGATCGGCAACGTCGGGCCGTCGCTCGGCCAGGGCTACATCATCGACTCGTTTATGGTCGTGGTCGTCGGTGGCGTCGGCAGCATCGGCGGCACGATCCTCAGCGCCTTCGGCATCGGCGGCATCGACCAGGTGCTGCAGCAATACCTGCCCTACATCGCGCCCGGCCTGAGCTGGGTGCCCGGTATCGGAAGCTTCCTGCAAAATCTCGCGCAGGACGCCGCGGTCTTCGGCAAGATCCTCGTCCTCGCCGGCATCATCCTCTTCCTGCAATGGAAACCCGCCGGGCTCTTCGTCACCCGCAGCCGCAACCTCGAGGACTGAACCGATGAGCGCCCCCACCGTCCGCCGCTACGAACTCATCGCCGTCACCGTCATCGCGCTGCTGCTCATCGTTGTCGTCCCCCTGCTCAACGCCAATGGCGTGATCAGCCATTTCGATCTCAGCCGCTACGGCAAATACCTCTGCTACGCGCTGCTCGCGATCTCCGTCGATTTGCTGTGGGGCTACACCGGGCTGCTCTCCCTCGGTCAGGCTCTCTTCTTCACGCTCGGGGGCTACATGCACGGCATGTATCTCATGCGCATGATTGGCGAACTCGGCCAATACAAGAAACCGATCCCCGACTTCCTCGTGTTTCTCGGCTGGGAACGGCTGCCGGCCTTCTGGGAGCCGTTCGCCAGCTTTCCGTTCGCCATGGCGATGGTCATCCTCGTCCCCGGCCTTGTCGCCTACGTCTTCGGCTACCTCGCGTTCCGCTCGCGGATCAAGGGCGTGTATTTCTCGATCCTCACGCAGGCGCTGACCTACGCCGCGTCGATCATGTTTTTCCGCAACAACCTTCTCCTCGGCGGCAACAACGGCTTCACCGATTTCAAATTCATCCTCGGTCACAGCCTGGCCGATCCCGCGACCAGCCGCTGGCTCTACATCGCCACGGCCGTCGCGGTGCTGCTGGCCTTTCTGTTCTGCCGCTGGTTGAGCAAGACGAAGTTCGGCCTCGTGCAGCAGGCCATCCGCGACGGCGAGAACCGCGTGCTTTTCAGCGGCTATGCCACCGCGCACTTCAAGCTCTTCATTTTCGTTGTCGCCGCGCTCCTCGCCGCCATCGGCGGCGCCCTCTACACGCCGCAGGTCGGCATCATCAACCCGGGCGAGATGCAGGCCGACAAATCCCTCGAAGCCGTCGTGTGGGTCGCCGTCGGCGGCCGCGGCACCTTGCTCGGCCCGATCATCGGCGCGTTCAGCATCAACTACCTGAAGAGTTGGGCGACCACCGCTTTTCCCGATCTGTGGCTGCTCATCCTCGGCGGCCTCTTCGTGCTCGTCGTGCTCTTCCTGCCCGGCGGCATCGTGAGCCTTCCCGCCCGCCTCAAGGCCGCGTGGCAAAAACTCGCCGCCCGCTCCGCGCGCAAGGACCGCGACTCGCCCCCAGCGCCCGATTCCGCCTCGGCCAAATCGTAATTCGTAAATCTGAAATCGTAAATTCCGCCGTGCCTCATCCGCTCCTCAGCGTCGAAGACGTCTCCAAGTCCTACGATGGCTTCAAAGCCATCACGAACCTCAACTTTTATCTCTATGAGGGCGAGCTGCGCACGGTCATCGGCCCCAACGGCGCCGGCAAATCCACCTTCTTCGATCTCATCACCGGCCGCGCCAAGCCCGACAAGGGCAAGCTCGACTTCGGCACCGATCCCGCCGCCAGCCACGACCTCACCGAGCTGAACGAATATGAAATCAACCGGCTCGGCATCGGCCGGAAATTCCAGACCCCGAGCGTCTACACCGAGCACACCGTGTGGGACAACCTGGTGCTGTCCCTCAAGGGCCCGCGCGGCGTCTTCGCCTCGCTCTTCCACCGCCTCACCTCGACCGATCGCGATCGCCTCGACGACATTTTGAAAACCGTCCGCCTCGACGCGAAACGCGACTGGAAAGCCGGCCTCCTCGCGCACGGCGAGAAGCAATGGCTCGAGATCGGCATGCTGCTCGCGCAGGACCCGAAGGTTCTCCTCGTCGATGAGCCCGCCGCCGGCATGTCCGACGACGAGACCGATCGCACCGGCGATCTCCTGCTCTCCCTCGCCGGCAAACACAGCCTCATTGTCATCGAGCACGACATGGCCTTCGTGAAGCAGATCGCCGCCAACGGCGTCGTCACCGTGCTCCACCAAGGCACCGTGCTCTGCGAGGGCAAGTTCGACGAGGTCCAATCCGACGAGAAAGTCCGCGAGGTCTATCTCGGCCGCGGCAAACACGGCACGCGATGATGAACCTGATTAATTGGTCACAGAGAGCACAGAGGAGGCACGGAGTTCACCGAGGAATTCTCAGTGTCCTCGGTTTGGACCTCCGTGCCCTCTGTGGTAAAAAAACGAATTAAGAGACGTGTCCACTCCCCTTCTCCAACTTTCCGGCGTCGAGACCTACATCGGCGGCTCGCACATCCTCCGCGGCGTAGATCTTGAGATTCACCCGGGCGAGGTCGTCGCGCTCATGGGCCGCAACGGCGTCGGCAAGACCACCACGCTCCGCTCCATCACCGGCGTGCTGCCCGTCCGCGCCGGCTCCATCATGCTCGCCGGCCAGTCCATCACAGACCTCCCGATCGACGTCCGCGCGCGCGCCGGACTCGGTTACGTGCCGCAGGGTCGCGACATCTTCCCGCACCTCACCGTCGAGGAGAACCTCCAGATCGGCCTCGTCGTCCACGGCCGCAAGGGCGCCGCGGCTCGCAGCGCGCTCGACCGGGTCTTCACCCTTTTTCCCGTGCTCAAGGAGATGCTCGCGCGCAAGGGCGGCGTGCTCTCCGGCGGCCAGCAGCAGCAGCTCGCCATCGGCCGCGCCCTGCTCACTGATCCCAAGCTTCTCATCCTCGACGAGCCCACCGAGGGCATCCAGCCCAGCATCATCGATCAGATCGGCGACACGTTAAAAAAACTGAAGGCCCCCCGCGCCCCCGCGTCCGCCCTTGAACAGGCCGCCCGCGATGTGGCCGAGATCAAGCACGCCGTGCAGCAGCTCCGCCGCGAGCATTCGCTCGCCATTTTGCTCGTCGAGCAGTTCGTCGATTTCTGCCGCGAGGTCGCCGACCGCTTCTACGCGATGGACCGCGGCGTGGTCGTCATCTCCGGCCCCATCGCGACACTCACCGACGAGGTCGTGAAAGAGCACCTGCAGGTCTGAACCTGCTTTTTATCCGCGCCATCCGCGTAATCCGCGGTCAAAAATTCCGCCGATGCACCTGACTCCCCGCGAACGCGAAAAACTCCTGATCGTGACCGCCGCCGATCTCGCGCGCCGCCGCCAGGCCCGCGGCCTCAAGCTCAACTACCCCGAGGCCATCGCCATCATCACCTACGAGATCATGGAGGGCGCCCGCGACGGGCGATCCGTCGCCGAGCTCATGAGTTTCGGGACGACCATCCTCAAGCACTCCGATGTGATGGAAGGCGTCGCCGACATGATCCACGACGTGCAAGTCGAAGCCACGTTTCCCGACGGCACCAAGCTCGTCACCGTCCACCACCCCATCCGATGAAAAGAAGAAAGCAAAAACCCAGTCCCGAAAGAAGAAGCCGCCAAACAGACCCGCGCTCCGCCTTTCTTCTTTCTTCTTTCCGTCCGCATTTCTTCTTTTTCGCCCCATGATCCCCGGCGAAATCATCGTGGCCGACTCCGGCCCACTCCCCGCGAATCGCGACCTCGCGACGCTCACCCTCGCCGTGGCCAACACCGGCGACCGCCCGATCCAAGTCGGCTCGCACTACCATTTCTTCGAGACGAACGAGGCCCTCCGCTTCGACCGTGCCGCCGCGCGCGGCTTTCGCCTCAACATTCCCGCCGGCACCGCCGTGCGCTTCGAGGCCGGCGACACCAAGGAAGTCGAGCTCGTCGCCCTCGCCGGCACCCGCGAGGTCTTCGGCCTCAACGCCAAGATCAACGGATTCCTCGATTTGAAATCAAAAACCAAACCCTCGTCACAGAGGTCCCAGAGAAGGAAATGAGGTCACGGAGCAATTCAGCATCTCAGTGAACTCTGTGCCAACCTCCGTGCCCTCTGTGGCTAAAATCCGATTTTCCCATGCCTCTGAAATTAAGCCGCCGCCAATACGCCGAAATGTTCGGGCCCACCGTGGGCGACCGCGTGCGTCTCGCCGACACCGACCTCTTCGTCCAAGTCGAGCGCGACCTCATCGCCGAGGGCGGCGGCTACGGCAACGAGATCAAATTCGGCGGTGGCAAGGTCATCCGCGACGGCATGGGGCAGTCGCCCACCGCTCTCGACAAGGACTGCCTCGACCTCGTCATCACCAACGCCCTCATCCTCGATCCGACCCTCGGCATCATCAAAGCCGACATCGGCATCAAGCACGGGCTCATCGTGGGCATCGGCCACGCGGGCAATCCTGGCATCCAATCCGGCATCGGCTCCGTTTACCCCGATCCCAAAACCAAAAGGAAAAATGCGATGGTCGTCGGCGCGGCGACCGAGGTCATCGCGGGCGAAGGCCACATCGTCACCGCCGGCGGCATCGATTCGCACATCCACTTCATCTGCCCCCAGCAGATCGACGAGGCTATCAGCTCCGGCATCACCACGATGCTCGGCGGCGGCACCGGCCCCGCGCACGGCACGTTTGCCACGACCTGCACGCCCGGAAAGTGGAACCTCCACCGCATGCTCGAGGCCGCCGAGGCCTACCCGATGAACCTCGGCTTCCTCGGCAAGGGCAACTGCGGCACCGCCGCCCCGCTGCGCGAGCAAATCCTCGCCGGCGCCATCGGCCTCAAGCTCCACGAAGACTGGGGCACCACGCCCGCCGCGATCGATGTCTGCCTCGGTGTCGCCGACGAACTCGACGTGCAGGTCGCCATCCACACCGACACGCTGAACGAATCCGGCTACGTCGATGACACGATCCGCGCCTTCAAGGGCCGCACCATCCACACCTTTCACTCCGAAGGCGCCGGCGGCGGCCACGCGCCCGACATCATCCGCGTCTGCGGCGAGGCCAACGTCCTCCCCTCCTCCACCAACCCGACGCGTCCCTTCACGGTCAACACCATCGACGAGCACCTCGACATGCTCATGGTCTGCCACCACCTCGACTCGAAGATTCCCGAAGACGTCGCCTTTGCCGAGAGCCGCATCCGCCCCGAGACCATCGCCGCCGAGGATCGCCTCCACGACCTCGGAGCGATCTCGATGATGTCGTCCGATTCGCAGGCGATGGGCCGGATCGGCGAAGTCATCATTCGCACGTGGCAGACCGCGCATAAAATGAAGATGCAGTTCGGCGCCCTCTCCCATCCATCGCATCCGGCCGCCGACAATTTCCGTGCGCTCCGCTACCTCGCGAAATACACCATCAACCCCGCGATCGCCCACGGCATCAGCCACATCGTCGGCTCCATCGCCGTCGGCAAACTCGCCGACCTCGTCATCTTCAAACCCGCGCTCTTCGGCGTGAAACCCGAGACCATCCTCAAGGGCGGCTTCATCGCCTGGGCCAACATGGGCGACCCCAACGCCTCCATTCCCACGCCGCAACCCACGTTCTACCGCCCGCAATTCGGCGCCGCCGGCAAAGCGCTCGCATCCACGAGCATTACTTTTGTGAGCGAAGCCTCGTTGAAAAAAGGCCAACTCGCCGACCTCGGCCTCGCGCGCCGCCTCGAGCCGGTGCGACGCTGCCGCACGATCGGCAAGCGCGACATGATCCTAAACGACGCGATGCCAAAAATCGTCGTCGATCCCGAGACCTACCATGTCACCGCCGACGGCGAGCACCTCACCTGCGAGCCCGCCAAGGTGCTGCCGATGGCCCAGCGGTATTTTCTGTTCTGATTTGAACCACAAAGACACGAAGCCGCCAGGTCTGAGCCGCTGGGTTTTCCCTGTGCTCTTTTTGCCTCGGTGGTTCACTTCCCTCCGATGCATCTGATTACCGCCCAGGTCGCAGTGCCCGCTCCGGCGCTGCCGGAAATCAAGTTGATCATCGATCGGCTCACGCTCGCGAAACGCCGCTGGCGCGGCACGGCGGAGGACGGGCAGGAATTCGGCTTCGAGCTCGAGGCTCCGCTCAAACCCGGCGACGAATGTTTTCATTCGGCCACCGCCCGCTACGTCATCGCCCAGCATCCCGAGCCCGTCGTCGAAATCTCCCTCGAGATCGCGCCCTCCGCCGCGGCCGGCATCGGCTGGGCCGTGGGCAACCTGCACCTCGAACTGCAAGCGGAGCCCACGCGGCTCCTCGCCCCGGACGAGCCCGCGGTGCGCCAGCTCCTCGGCCGCTTGAAGGTTCCGTTCCGGCCCACGACGGCGATCTTCCGTCCCGGCCGTTTCGCTCGCGGCCCGCAACCCACGCATGACCTCGGCCCCAGCCACCAGCACTGACGCCGCGTGGATCCTCGGCCAGCTCCAAGCGGGGGATTCTTTTTATCCCACCGGCAGCTACGCGCACTCGTTCGGCCTTGAGCCGCTCGTGCAGGCGGGCGTCGTCCACGATCGGGCGACCTTGCGTGAATTTATTTTCCTCTCGGCCCTCCCGGCGCTGCGCCACGCGGATCTCCCGCTGGCCGCGCAGGCCTGGCGCGCGTTTGGCGAGGCGAACTGGCCGCGCATCGGCGAACTCTGCGTGCTCTCGTCCGCGCTCAAGACCGCCCGCGAGGCCCGCGCCGCGTCGGAGCAAATCGGCCGTCAGCGCGCCGAGCTGCTGGCCACACTGCGCGCCGATCCGCTCGCGACGGACTTTCTCCGCCGCGCCGCCGCGGAAAACTGGCCGCATTCATCCGCCGTCTCCGCGGCGCTCGAAGGCCGCGTGTTCGGCGCTCCGCTCGGCGCCGTGCTCGCCGGCATCGGCTACGCCACGCTCTCCTCGCTGGTCTCGGCGGCGATGAAGATCCTGCGCCTCGGCCAGAACGCCTCACAATCGCTCCTCACGGAGGCGCTCGCCGCGCTGCCCGGACACATCGCCGCCGCGGAGACGACGGCGTTCGAGGACATCGGCTGGTTCAACCCCTGGCTCGACATCGCCGCCGCCCGCCATGAGACCGCGGATGCGCGGATGTTCATTTCCTGAAAATGATGAAGCGCAATGACGCCAAGGCGCTAAGTGCGATCATAAGAAGACCCTTTGCTCCGATCTTCGCGCCTTCGCGTCTTCGCGCTTAATTCTAAAAACTATTATGATTCGTTCTCCCCGCATCGGCATCGGCGGCCCCGTCGGCTCCGGCAAGACCATGCTCTGCCTCAAGCTCGCGCAGCGCCTTCGCGCGCGCCTCTCGATGGCGATCGTGACCAACGACATCTATTGCTCGGAGGACGCGCAGTTCCTCGTCCGCCACAGCGCGCTGCCCGCGGAACGCATCATGGGCGTCGAGACCGGTGGCTGCCCCCACACCGCGATCCGCGACGACACCACCATGAACGAGCAGGCCTGCCGCGCACTCGAGACGAAGTTCCCGGATCTCCAACTTCTCCTGGTCGAAAGCGGCGGCGACAACCTCACCGCCACGTTTTCCCCTGAGCTCGTCGATGCGTTTATCTACGTGATTGACGTCGCCGAAGGGGACAAAATCCCGCGCAAGGGCGGACCGGCGATCCGCCACAGCGATCTGCTCATCATCAACAAAATCGATCTCGCTCCGCTCGTCGGCGCCGACCTCGGCGTGATGGACCGCGACGCCAAGATGCAGCGCGGCGCCCGGCCTTTCCTGTTCTGTGATCTCAAGCGCGAGCATAACCTCGACGCCGTGATTGCCTGGATCGAGCACGCCGTGCTCTTCGCGCAGCAAGCCAAGGGGAGCGCGGGGCTTCAACCCGCGCTGCGAAAAGCCTGAGCATTCCATGCGCGGGCTGAAGCCTCGCGCTACCCCTCATGCCCGAATTTTCCGGCCATCTCTCGCTCCGCGCCGCGCCACGCGCGGATGGCCGCACCGTCCTCGCCGCGCAGGCGTTTCGCGCGCCCTTCCATCTGGGCAAACCCTATTGGGACGCCGAGGCGCGCACGCTCGTCGCGCAAATCGTGAACCCCACCGCCGGCATCCTCGCCGGTGATCGGCTGACCTCCGACATCGCCGTGGAGTCCGGCGCGGCGCTGCTTGTCACGACGCCGAGCGCGAGCCGCGTTTTTCGGATGCGCGGTGGCGCGGCCGCGTGCGAACAACGCTTCACCGTGGCCGACGGCGCCTGGCTTGAGGTCCTGCCCGAGCCGCTGGTGCCGCACCACGGCTGCACCTACCGGCAGCACACGGAGGTCTCGATCGCGGCGGGCGGCGGCTTGTTTTTCGTCGATCAACTGATGCCGGGGCGCGTGGCCCACGGCGAGGCCTGGGCCTGGGACCGCCTCACCCTGGCACTCGAAGTGCGCCTCGGCGGTGATCTCATCCTGCGCGAGCGCTTCGACCATAACGGGGCGGCGCTGCGCGATCTGGCGGCGCTCGCCGGATCGGGGCCGGCCGCGTGCTTCGCCAACGCCATCTTGATCGCGCCGCCTTCCGGCCACGAAACCGCATGGCGGCCCGCGCTCGCGGCGTTGCATGGCGACGGCCTATGGCTCGGCGTGAGCGAACTGCGGCACGGCGGCCACAGCGTGAAAATCGTCGCCCCGGACGCGGTGCGGTTGCGACGGACGCTGCGCGACGTGCGCCGGATTCTGGCTGGCTACTTTCCGCGGCTCGCCTGCGAGGTGCGCAAGCTCTGAGCCGGTGGCGTCCGCCGGCGCACCCACCACGTCCCGGCTCCCACCACGGCGAGGCCGAGGGCCGCCCAGCCGAGCGTGACCAGCGGGTGCTGCGCGAGGTGGGCAAACTCCCACGTGAGCCCGTGGTCGCCGTCGTGGCCGGGGTGAGCCCGCAACCACGGGGCGGCGGCAAAGACGGCGAGAGCGAGGCGCGCGGAGGTTTTCATGGGTCCTTTCGCTAGCAAGGCACGTTCCAGACCGCCAATCCCGAAAAACAAAAACACCGCCCGCGGTAAGGGGGGCGGTGCGAAAGGCAAATCCAGCCGGGCAGGCCACGGAGGTCCCGCTCCAGCCGAAGGATCAACGCTTGGAGAACTGGAAGCGCTTGCGGGCGCCGGGCTGGCCGGGCTTCTTACGCTCCTTCATGCGGTCGTCGCGCGTTATGTGGCCGGCCTTCTTGAGGGCGGGGCGCAGCTCGGCGTTCATCTTCTGGAGCGCGCGGGCGATGCCATGCGCCGTGGCGCCAGCCTGGCCGGCGACCCCGCCACCGGCGACGTTCACGCTCACGTCAATCTTATCCTTGAGTTCGACCGTGAGGAGCGGGGCATAGGCCTGCTTGGCGAAGTTCTCGTGGGAGAAGTAGCTGTCGAAGGTGCGACCGTTGACGGTCAGCTTGCCGGTGCCTTCGGAGATGCGGACCCGGGCGGTCGAAGTCTTGCGACGGCCGGTGCAGGCAAAGATGGTGGCGGTGGTGGCGGCGCTCATGGGCTAGAAAGGAATCAGACGGAAATCTTCTCGGGCGATTGGCTGGTGTGGGTGTGTTCCGCGCCCGCAAAGACCCGGAGCTTGGTCAGCATGCGGCGGGCGATGCGGTTCTTGGGCATCATGCCCTTGACGGCGTGCTCGATGATGAACTCGGGGTGGCGCTGGCGCATGAGGGAGACCTTGCGGTAGCTCTCGCCGCCGACGAAGCCGGAGAAGAACATATACTCGTTCTGCACTTCCTTCTTGCCGGTGAGGGCGACCTTCTCGGCGTTGATGACGACGACGTAGTCGCCGGTGTCGCAGTTGGGCGTGTAGGAAGCCTTGTTGCGGCCGCGGATAATATTGGCGGCCTTGACGGCGAGGCGACCGAGCGGCACACCGGCGGCATCGATGAGATACCAGTTGGCGGGTTGTGCAGTCTCCTTCGTGACGAGGAACGTTTTCATGCGAAAAGAGGCCAAGAGCTAAGGTCAAAAGAAAGCCTGTCAACGCCCATTTCTGCCCTCGGCATCCGCCCAGCCGAATCTGGCCCAGTTCCAGGCGGCTCGAGTCGCAACCCGGTCTTGTTTCGCCCCGGCATTGTGCAACGTTCTCCCGCCATGACCGCCGCCTCCTCCCGCGCCCCGCTGTTTGCCGCCGGCTTGGTCGGCCTCACGGGCATCGCGCTCGGTGCTTTCGGCGCCCATGCCCTCAAGGCCACCCTCGTCGAACGGGGCATGACCGCCGTTTGGGATAGTGCCGTGAAATACCATCTGCTCCATGCGGTGGCGCTGCTAGCCTTGGCCGCCTGGGCGCGCGCCGATGCCACGGGGACCTCCGCCCGCCTCACCGCCTGGACCACGCGCTGCTGGATGGGCGGCGTGGTGCTGTTCTCCGGCTCGCTCTACTGGCTGGCGCTCGGCGGTCCGCGCTGGCTGGGCCCGGTGACACCCCTCGGCGGCGTGGCCTTCATGGCCGGCTGGCTGCTCCTCGCGGTGGCCGCGATGCGGAAAAACGGATGACCGCCACCCTGACGCTCCCGGCCGATCTGCGCGCGATGCTGGAGGCGGTGCGGCGCATCGGCCGGCCCCGCCTCGTGGGCGGCGGTGTGCGCGACTGGCTGCTCGGCCTCACGCCCAAGGACTTCGACATTGAGGTCGCGGGCGTGGATTTTGAGTCGCTGCACCGCGTGCTTGAGCCGTTCGGCTCCACCGATGTCGTGGGGCGCAGCTTCGGCGTCCTCAAGGTCCGCAGCCGGGCGAGCGGCTCGGAATACGATTTCTCGTTGCCCCGGCGCGAATCCAAGACCGGTGCCGGCCACCGGGGCTTCGCCGTCGCCCCCGATCCCCTGCTGAGCGACGCGGAAGCGGCGGCCCGGCGCGATTTCACGCTCAACGCCATCGCCCTCGATCCCTTCACCGGCGCCCTGATCGATCCGCACGGCGGGCAGGCCGACCTCGCGCGGCGCGTCTTGCGGCACACCAGTGCGGCGTTTGCCGAGGATCCGCTGCGGGTGCTGCGGGGGATGCAGTTCGCGGCGCGCTTCGACCTCGGGCTAGCCCCCGAGACGGCCGCCCTCTGCCGCAGTATCGCCGGCACGTTTGCCGAACTGCCCGTCGAGCGCATCTGGGGCGAGTGGGAGAAATGGGCCACCAAGGCCATCCGCCCCTCGCGCGGCCTCGCCGTCCTCGAGGAGAGCGGCTGGCTCGCGCACTTTCCCGAGATCGCGGCGCTCCGCGGCACCCCGCAGGACCCCGAGTGGCACCCCGAGGGCGACGTGTTCACCCACACGCAGCACTGCCTTGACGCCCTCACCGCGCTCCCGGCCTGGCCGGAGAGTCCCGCGCCGCGGCGGCGCATGCTCCTGTTTGCCGTGCTCGCCCACGATTTCGGCAAACCCGCCACCACCGTGCGGGCCGAGAAACGCGGCGTGCCGCGCTGGACGAGCCCCGGCCACGACGCCGCCGGCGGCCCGTTGGCGGCGGCGTTTCTCCGGCGCATCGGCGCACCGCTCGATCTTGATCCGCCGGTCGCGGCGCTCGTCGTCAACCATCACGCGCACCATCGCGGCGGCACGGCGTTCTCCGACACCAGTGTGCGCCGCCTCGCGCGCCGCCTCGCGCCCGCCACCATCGACGACCTCGCGCTCGTGATGCGCGCGGACGCCAACGGCCGCCCGCCCCTCGCCTCGCCGGAAGTCCATGCGCGCATCGACGAACTCGCCGCCGCCGCCCGCGCCCTCGCGCTGGCCGATGCCGCGCCCAGACGCATCCTCCTCGGCCGCCACCTCATCGCCCTCGGCCGCACGCCCGGCCCGGATTTCCAGCCCATCATTGATGCCGCCTTCGAGGCGCAGCTCGACGGCGCGTTTGCCGATGAGGCCGGCGCCGTCGCCTGGCTGCACCAACGCCTCGGCCGGGGCATTGACTCCCCGCCGCTTCCGCCCTGATTCGAAACCACGATGAAACTCCCGCTCCCGCGCGCCACCGCGCTGCTCGCGGTCCTCCTGCTCGGCACCCCCGCCCCCGCCGCCGAAGCGCCGCCTGAGCCGCTCAAAATCGAGGACTTCTTCTCGACCCCCGCGCTCCGCCAGCCCCGCCTCTCGCCCGACGGCACCAAGATCGCGTTCCTGTTTCCCCACGAGAAGAAGCTCGCCCTCGGCCTCTTCGACCGCGCGACCAAGGAATCGCGCATGATTCTGCGCGGGGCCGACGAAAGCCTCGCCCGCTTTTTCTGGAAGGGAAACGACCGCATCATCTTCGAGGCCGACGTCTCGGGCAACGAGTCGTTCTTCATCGGCTCCACCGATCTCACCGGCAAGACCGTCGTGCGCCTCGCCGAATCGCAGCGCCTCCAGAACAACCTCACCGGCGACTTCGCGGGCATCGTCGATCACCTGCCTTCCGATCCGGAGCGACTCGGCGTCATCGGCATCTTCGCCGGCAACATCGACCAGGCGACCTTCGTCGGGACGGCCCCCACCGTCGGCCTGCTCAATGTGCGCAACGGCGGCCGCTCCACGCTCGTGGAGCTGCGCGAGTCCGACCGCTTCAAGGACTGGCACTTCGACCACCGTGGCGCGCTCCGTCTGCGCTCTCGCCTCGAAGGCAAGCAGATCATCTGGGAGCACCGCGACGACAACAGCGCGCGGTTTCGCGCCGTCGCCACCCACCCCTTCCACGGCTATGCGGAGACGTGGGACCCGCAGGCCTTCGCCGCCGACAACACCACCCTCTGGCTCATCTCGCGCGAGGAGCACGACCGCGGCGCGCTCTACGCGCTGGACACCCGCACGTTTGAGCGCGGCCCCGCGCTCTTCGTCCCGCCCGAGGGCGAGATCGCCCAGCTCATTGTCTCGCACGACCGGGCCCGCCTCCTCGGGGTGCGCTATGAGGCCGCGCGGGAGCGCTACCACTGGTTCGACGCCGCCCGCGGCGCACTGCAGGCCAAACTCGCGGCCACGTTCACCGGATGCGACATCCGCACGGTCAGCACTTCGCGCGACGGCAGCGTGGAGATCATCTGGGTCGGCCACGACCGCGAGCCCGGTGTCTATTACATCCTGGACCAGAAGGACGGCTCGCTCACGCAATTCAAGCGCATCGCCAACATCGACCCCGCGCGCTTCCAGCCGATGCAGCCGATCCGCTACACCGCGCGCGACGGCCTCGAGATCCACGGCTACCTGACCGTGCCGCGCGGCCTGGAGGGGAAAAAGATCCCGCTCGTCGTGCACCCGCACGGCGGCCCCTTCGGCGTGCGCGACAGCTGGGGCTTCGACCGCGACGTGCAGTTCCTCGCCAGCCGCGGCTACGCCGTGCTCCAGCCCAACTACCGCGGCTCCGGCGGCTACGGCCGCGACTTCATCAATAAGGGCCGCCAACAATGGGGCCGCGCCATGCAGGATGATCTCACCGACGGCGTGAAATGGGCCATCGCGCAGGGCATCGCCGATCCTAAGCGCATCGCGATTTACGGCGCGAGCTACGGCGGCTACGCGGCGCTCGCCGGCGCGATGCTCACGCCCGACCTCTACGCCTGCGCCGTGAACTACGTGGGCGCCTCCGATCTTGAAATCACGTTCTGGTCGCCCGGCGAGGATGCGTGGCGCGACCGCGACGAGTTCAGCTACCGCACCGAATGGGTCGGCCCCGACCGCGCCTATCGTGATGCCACCTCCCCCATCCTGCTCGTCGATCGCCTGAAGATTCCGACGCTCCACGCCTATGGCGCCGAGGATCCGCGCGTGAAGATCAACCACTGGACGCGCCTTGAGCCGCAGCTGAAAAAATACGGCGCGGACTACCAAGTGATCGTCGAGGGCAAGCAAGGCCACGGCTTCCGCAACGAAAACGAATCGCTCTCGTTCGCCGCCGCGCTGGAGCGCTTCCTCGACGCGCACCTGAAGAATCCACACGTGACCATCGGCCCCACGAAGGTCGTCGAGCCGGCAAAGAAATAGGTGGGGCCGGTTCTCCGAACCGGCCTGGGTTTCAGGATTATTTTCACGCGGCATCCTCGAATCACTCGCCAACCCATGCCCGCTCGGAGAGCGGGCCCCACCTCGATCAGGCCTCGAATCGCCACGGCCAGTCGGCCTCGCGCGCCACAAGCCCCTGCCTGACCGGATTGGCCCGGATGTAGTCGGCCTTCAGTTGCCAGTTCTCACCCTCCCGGATGCGGTGGTCGAAGAATCCCCGCTGCCATGCGACGCCGGCACGGCGCGCGGTGAATCGTTTTCAATCCGAAACCACGCCGCGCAGGTCCTCACTCCGCGGGAACGCGAGGAGCGCGTGGGCATGATCGGGCATGAGCAGAAACAAGCGCGCGAACCAACGGCTCTCCGAGTGATAGTGCGCCACCGCGTCGAGCAGCGCTTCACCGACCGGCGAACACGTCAGTTGGGTGTGGCCACGCACCGCGCAGTGCAGCGTGACAAAAAACAACGTGCCGCTCGGCACCCATGCGGGGACATCGTGAGGGAGATGTTTTCGCGGCACGAAACGCATGAGGGGGACCGGTGAGGTGGGGCCGGTTCTCCGAACCGGCCTCGGTTGAAGGGGAGGCTCTCTCGCTTGAGGTGCAATTAGCCTTGGAACCCAGGCCCGCTCGGAGAGCGGGCCCCACCGCAAGGCATCGTTCGCATTCGGCCGCTCAGAATTTCCGGTTCGCGGAGAAGTAGATGAAGCGGCCTTCGGAGGTGTAGAGGCCGCCGGGGTAGCTGGAGGAGTTGCCGCCGTTGCCGTAGGCCTGCGGCGGGTCCCAGTCGGCGACGTTGCGGGCGCCGAGCGTGAGGCGCGTGTCGCGCAGCCACGCTTTTTGTGAACCGCGGAAGGTGTAGGAGACCTGCGCATCCGTGAGGTAGCGGTCGCGCACGCGGTAGGCGTTGCCGAGCGGATCGAAGTCATCGAAGCCGTCCGTGTAGTGGCACACGAGCACGACGCCCCAGTTGCGATAGCTCCAGTTCACGATGCCGCGGCCCTTGAGCTTGAGGTAGCCGTCGGCCGCCGTGCTGGTGGAATCCTGCCCGAGCACGCTGCGCAGCGTCGCACCCGCCACCGCCGCGCGGTCGAAGCGCGTCGTCAGCGTCCAAATCGTCGAGAAGTCGAAGCGGCCGAGGGCATCGGTCAGCAGCTGGTAGCCGCCGCTGAAATCCCAGCCTTCCACGACGGTGCGGCCCACATTGTAGAAAAGCGCGTTGACGCTGCTGATGCTGCCGCTCGACGAGAACTGCACGCTCTCGCCCGGCAGCATCCCGCCGGGCGTGAGGCCGAAGAAGCGATACACCGTGTTCTGCGGATTGGCCTGCACGGTGCCCGTGCGGGTGACCGCCCAGAAATCCGCGCCGAGCGTGAGGCCCTTGATTCGGGGCTGGGTGGGCGACCACACGAAGCCGGTGTTGAAGTAGTCGGTCTTCTCGGCCGCGAGGCGGCGGTTGCCGCGGAGCGTGATGCGCTGCTCGGGCTCGAGGAAGAAATCGCGCGGATCGAGGATCGGCGAGAGCGCGGAGATCGGCGACGAGTAGCGCTCGAAGAGCGAGGGTTCGCGGAAACCCTCCGAGTAGCTGGCGCGGAGCGTGAGCTGCCGCGAGAAGGGCTGCCAGCGGAGCGTGGCCTTGGGCACCGTCTTCTCCTGGCCGCTGGTGTGGAAGACCTCGTGGCGCCCGGCGAGGCCGGCCTCGAGGCTCGCCAGAATCGGCACGCGGAGCTCGGCGAAGAAGCCGCTGACCTTGCGCTGCGCGCGGGTGACGGCGCTGGGCGCGAAACCCACAAGATCGCCCGCGAGACCGAACTCGCTCGGGTTCTGGTTAAGCTGCTCGCGGCGGAACTCCGCGCCAAACGCGAGGCCCACGGCGCCGCCGGGCAGGCGCAGGAGTTCGCGCGTCGAGCCCACGGCGGCGAGCTGCACGAGCGTGGATTTATGGTCGTCGCTGAAGGGGACATGGGCGTAGTCGGCGAGCGCGGCGTTGCCGGCGATCGGGTTGCGGTAGTAGCCGAACGGGTTGTAGGGCGTGCTCGTGCCGAGGTAGGAAGGACTGCGCGGATCGAAGACGGGGGAGGCGGCGTTGACGACCTGGTTGAAGCGCGTGGCGGACGTGGCGCGGTTGCGTGTGACGTCACGGATGGAGCTGCCGGTGATGGAGGCGTCGAAGTTCCATTTGCCGGCGACGTTGTCGCCCTTGATACCGGCGGTGATGAGCCCGGCATCGTTGCGGGAGCGGATGAGGCGGTTGCCAAATTCCGCGAGGCGGCCGCGGGAATCGCCCGAGATGTCCTGGTTGAAGGGGTTGAAGGGATTGCTCGCGCCGGCGGGCGCGAGGCGCTGCGCGGTGCCATTGACGAAGCGCGTGCCGGGGCCGGGGAACATCCCGAGGCGCACCGGGAAGCCGGGCAGCACGGAGAGGAGCGAGAAGGTGTTGAAATCGAGGACCGTGAGGATCGGGTTGGCGGTGCGGGCGGGGATGACGAGCGAGACTTGGCCGGGCGTCTCGAAGTCGCCGGTGGCGGTGGGCGCGAGCTCGTAGTCCACGTTGACGCGCTGCCACGAGAGGTCGCCGTAGGCGGCGATGTTGTCCGTGCGGAACAGCTTCACCTCGCCCGACAGCATGCCGCCGCCGCGCCGCACCTCGGGATACGAGGAGGAAAATTCGTTGGGATTGAAGGTGGAGGCGCGGTCGCGCGAGTAGGTGTATTGCGCGGCGGGGCGGGCGCCGGTGTTGCCGGCATCGGCCCCGGAATTGGCGAAAAAGGAAAAGTCGAAGTTGGCCACGCCGCGGATGGGCGCGCCGACGGGCTGGCCGATCGCGGCGGCGGCGGAGAAGCGCGAGAGTTCGAGGTTGAACGGGCTGGAGTTGGCACTCGAGAACGGCGCGACGCGCGAGTAGTCGCGGTCGGCATCCTTGATGCCGCCCTTGCGGTAGAGATTGAGGCCGACGAGGAGGCTGACCCGCCCGGTGTTCACGCCCGTAGCGAGGGAGGCGACGAATTCGTGCGAGTCCTTGTTCGTCGTGTTGCCATAGCTGAGGCTGGCCTCGCTGCCGCTCAGGCCGCGGCGCAGCTTCACGTTGACGACGCCCGCCACCGCATCGGCGCCGTAGATGGCCGAGGCCCCGTCCTTGAGCACCTCGATGGCCTCGACCGCCGCGAGCGGAATCGAGCCGAGATCGACAAACGCGGTCGCACCGCCGACGCCCACGGGATAGGCCGCCACGCGCCGGCCATTGATCAGAATGAGCGTGGCCTCCGGCCCGAGGCCGCGCAGGGAGATCGTGCTGGCACCGGGCGTGAAGCCGAGGGCGTTGTTGGAGATCGGGACGGCGTTGGCGTTGGAGACGGTGATCTTTTGCAGGAGCTCAGCGGTGCTCGTGAGGCCGGACTCGTCGATGGCCTTGCGATCCACGCGCACGACCGGGGAAGCGCCGGCTTCGACCGACGACTCCACCGAAGGAATGTAGGAGCCGGTGACGACAAACGCCTCGAGCTTCTGCTGCGGCTCGGCCGACGGGGCGGCCTGGGCGAGGATAGGCAACGGGGCCAGGCGCGCGCCCGCGAGAAGGGCGAGTCCGGCCATGAACATCCGCGAGCGGATCAGTTTCATAGGGAAGATGAGGGTGAAGGTGAGGTCAGCCGGCGGCAGGAAGAAGCGCGCGGGCGCGGTGGCCCGGCAAGCCAAATGACGACGGCAGGTGGGCGGGCCCGGCCCTGGGCCCGCATGGTTGCGGGCGCGGAAATCCATCCATGCGGGCGCAGGGACGCGCCCGCCCACCTCGGAGAAAAGCCTAACCCAGCGCCAGCAGCTCCGGCGTGCGCAACACGACTTCGCCGCAGCGCAGGTCGCCAGCGGTGAGGATTTTCGCGCGAAGCCCCCCGCGCCCGCGCAGCCACACCTCGGCCCCGGGCGCCACGACCTGATCCATCCAGTGGCAGGGCTTGGCCTCGCCCACCCCTTCAAACTCGATCCCGCCGAGCACAAAACGCACGCCGGCCAGCGCGGGGAGGTCGACGCCCTGCGTGATGACATTGCGGCGAAATACCTCGGGGCGCAGCCCGGGGCGCATGAACTCGCGTTGCGCCGCGAGCACCGTCTCCCACGCAAAAAACGTCACCTGCCCGTTGTAGTCGGGCCGGTAGCCGAAGAATCGATCGCCCTCCAGGCCGAGGCCGGCGCGGCAGCGCACCGCCGCCACATCGACCACGGGATGCGTGCCCGCAGGCAAGCCGTGCCGGCCAAAGAAATTATGCCCCGGCGAAAGGAAGATATGGCGGATGAGGACGGTGCTCAACGCCCGCCTTCCTACCACTTCCCGTGCCGGGCGCAAAGCGACTTCCTCAGCGGGGCGATGAGGCCGGCGTCTCGACCACCTTGGCCGGACCGATTTCGACGCGGCCGCCGGGCGGCGGGACGTATTTTTTCAGGAAGGCATCCACGCGCGTGAAGAACGCGATGCTCAGCTCTTCCTTCCGGAAGCCGTGGCCCTCCTTCTCCTCAATGATCATTTCGTAGGTCTTGCCGGCTTTTTTGAGCGCGGCCTCCATGTCGTAGCCTTGGTCGATGCGCACCTGCGTGTCGTTTTTCCCGTAGGCCATGAGCACCGGCGCCACGATGCGATCGGCAAAATAAACCGGCGAGGTGTCGCGCAGGCGCTGCCGGTCCGCGGGCCGATCCGGATCGCCGAGGCGAGTTTGGAACCAGTGCCGGCTCTCCTTCGTTTCCTGATCACGGATCTTGCCGGCGATGTCCACGCGGCCGAGGTAGTTGATGCCGGCACAGTAAAGCTCCGGCGTAAACACGAGTCCGGCCATCGTCGCATAGCCACCGTAGCTCGCGCCGGCGATCACGACGCGGGCGGGATCAGCGAAGCCTTCGGTAACGGCCCATTGCACGGCGTCGCTGAGATCGTGCTGCATCTCGAGACCCCATTTTTTCCAGCCGGCGCGCTCGAACATGTCGCCGTAGCCGCCGGAGCCGCGGAAATTGACCTGGAGGACGGCGTAGCCGCGGTTGGCGTAGAACTGCACCTCGGCATTGAAGCCCCAGCTGTCGCGCACGCCATAGGGTCCGCCGTGGGGATGGAGGATGAGCGGTAGTTTTTTCGGCTCCCGTCCGACTGGGAGCGTAAGGTAGCCGTGGATCGTAAGTCCGTCGCGCGCCTGAAACGTGATCGGTTTCATGGGGGCCATCTGGTCCGGATCGATGCCGGGTTTGAGCACGGCGATTTCCTCGATCTTCCGGGTGGCGGCATCGAAGAGGTAATAGACGCCGGGATCGCGGTCGCTGGAGGCGAAGATCAGGCGGCGCGAACCGTCCGGTGCGGCGTGGAGGAGACGGTTGACGGTGCCGCGGAGCGACGCATCGATGCGCTGCTGGAGCTGCGCGGTCTCCGGGTCGAGCCAGTGCTGGCGGGGGAGGTCGGCATTGATGCGGAGGCCGACGACTTTGTTTTTCACCTCATCCAGGACTACGCTTTCGACATCGTAGATGGGATCGCCGTGGACGATTTCGCCCATCGTGCGCGTCACGGTGTCGTAGCGGTAGACGGCGGTGGTATCGCGGCCGAGGTTGGAGGAGACGAAGAGCGTGCGGTCGTCGCCGTCGAAGGCCAGCGGCGTCCAGCCGGGCTCGTCCGCCTGGCGGGTGTGGACGGGGGTGAAGGTGCCCTTGGCGGGATCGCGCAGCAGGACGGTGGTGGTCAGGCCCTGCACTGCGATGCCGGCGCGCACGACGCGCTGGCGGTCGAGCACCCAGCGGCGGACCCAGCCGGGGTTGGCGACCTCAAGGGTGAGCTTGCCGGTCTTGAGATTCATCAGGCAGACATCCGGCCCCTGCGCGTCGGTGAGGTTGCCGAGGACGAGGAAGTGCTTCGGGTCCTTCGGCAGACGGGCGAGCAGACCGCGAAACTGGGGATTGGCCTGGCGCTCCGTGCCGGCCTCGCCCGCGCCGCCGACAAGCAGCACGCCGTCCTGGCCGTCGCGGTTAATCGCGTAAACCGTGGCGCCGGGCTGGCCATCGGTGGTCTTGGTGAAGATCAGCCGGTCGTCGTTGGCCCAGAGCAGGGAGCTGACGTCGTTGTCCCTGAAGTTGGTGAGGAGTTTTTTGGTCTTCTTCTCCAGATCGATCACCGCGAGGTTCAGGCGGCGCTCATAGGGCACGAGGCAGGCGAGGCGTTTGCCGTCGGGCGAGAAGGTGAGCTGGGCGAGGTTGGATTTCTTGAAGAAAGTCTCGACGGGCAGCTCGGGGGGCGGCGCGGCGCGAAGGGCGGAGGCTAGGAGACCGCAGGCCGCAAGGCCGGCACGAAGGGGCAGGAAGTGCATGGGGTAAAAAAAGCGCGCTTCCGGTTGAGGGAAGCGCGCCGGAGGGAAACGGGCGGACCGGACCGCGCGCCGAATTAGAAGCGGCGGCTCGCGCGGAGGTAGCCGGAGATGCCGAGCGCGCCGGCCCCGTAGATGCGGTCGTCGAAACCGAGGCTGCGGAACCCGTTCGGCGGCGGCTGGGTGTCGAAGACATTGGTGACGCCGAGCGTGATCGAGGTGCGCTGGAAGCCGCGGTAGCTGATCGAGGGGTTCACGAGGGTGAAGACGTTCTCGCCCCAGCCGGCGGTGGTCCAGTTGTCGTTGAAGAATTTCCCGACGACATCGACGGTGGTGCGGGCGCTCCAGTTCTTGTAGCTCCAGCCGAGGCTGTAGTTGTAGCGCCACTCGATGTCGAAGGCCAGGCCGGTGTTGTTGAAGAAGCCCAGGCCGGTGCCGGCATCGGAGCCTTTCTTGATCACCTGCTGGACATCGGCGGTGAAGGTGTAGGTGCCGGTGCGGGTGTTGCGCAGGGTGTAGCGCATGCCGTAATCGAGGCCGCGGAAGAGCTGCAGGCCGAGGTTGTTGGAGATCGAGGCGATGCGGACGATCCGGCCGGGAGTGCCGTCGGTTGTGGCCTCGCGTTCAATGGCGTTGGGGAAGAGCCGGCGGCCTTCGGCGGAGAGCAGGTAGGTGGCTCCGAGCGAGCTGATGACGTTGGTGATCTGGGTGTCGAAGTAGTCGATGCTGAAGCTCAGCCCCTTGATCGCCGGAACCTCGAAGACGGCGCCGGCATACTGGACCTTGCCCTCCTCAGGTTTGAGGTTGGGGTTGCCGCCGACCCGCGTGGGGAGCTGCCGGGCCGCATCCTGGGGGCGGAGCGGATCGAGCAGGCTGGTGCTCGTGATGGCATTGGACTGCGGGGCGTAGAGCTGGCCGAGGTCGGGAGCCTTGAAGGACTCGGAATACGAGGCGCGCAGGACGACGTTGAGGAAGCGCGTGTCGGGCAGGCGCAGCTTCACGCCATATTTCGGCTTGGTGGTGTTGCCGAAATCGCTGTAGCGCTCGTGGCGGACGGCGAGCTGGAACTCGAGCCACTTTTGCACGGGGGCGGTGACTTCGGCGTAAACCGAGTCGCTGTTGCGGCGGCCCTTGAAGGACGGGACGCCCGTGTAGCCGAGGTAGTTGTTGGGCTCCGGGTCCGAGCGGAGGTTGTCGCGACGGTGTTCGACACCGGTGGCGATACCGAGATCGCCGCCACCCCGCCACGGCAGCTCAAGGAGGGCGCCATTGATGGAGGCATCGTAGCCGAGGCTGTCGATCTTGCCGTCGTGGCCGCGGGAGCGGGTGTAGAGCTTGCGATCCAACTCCGGATCCTCGGAGGGGCCGAAGGGGTTCCAGGCCGTGGCGCGGGTCGTGCCATTGAGGGCGTTTTGGAAGGTCGAGGACAGAATGAGGTCGGAATCACGCGTGGAGTCGTTCTGCCCGTAGCTGACGGCGGCCTCCCAGTTCCACTTGCGCAGGACGGTGCCGCGCAGGCCAGCCACGCCGGAGATCGTGGTGGTCTTCACCTCGCGCCGGGGCAGATAGCTGCTGCGATAAGAGAAGGGTGCGCTGGTGGCGGTGGCGGTGAGGTTGAGGCCGGTGGGATTGTAGGGGTTGCTGGCCGGCAGCGTGAGGCCCGCGAGGGTGGTGGTGAAGCCGTAGGGCTGCTGCATGTAGTTGGTGATGCCCCGGCTGAACATACCGTTGGCGAAGAGCGTGACGTTCTCCATCAGGACGCGGCTGATGCTGACGTTGGCTCCCAGACTCTCACTCTCGGGAAAAAGTTGGGTGACGTTGGCGAAATCGAAGCGATTGCTTTGCGGGAGCGCAGCCGTGGAGGTGCCGGCATAGACGAAGCTCGAGCGGGTGGGATTGGCGGTGGGCGTGCCGTTGGGGATGTAGTAGATGCCGCCCGCGGTGCCAAAACCCGAGGACACCGCCTGCGCCGCCGTAAGCGAGAGGTAGGACGGGAAGAAGATGGTGCTGGTCATGTTCTGGCCCTTCTGCCCGAGGTAGGTGTAGTTGGTCGTGGTCACCCCATAGTCCTTGATGAAGCTGTCGTGACGATTCTGGAGGCTCAGACCGGCGGTGATTTCCCAGCCGTTCTTGGAGAGGCCGGTAAAGATATTCAGGGTCTTGCGCAGCGTGTCGTGGCGCAGGGCGCTGGAGACGGTGAAGTCCACCGAGGAGCCTTCGTAGCTCTTCTTGAGGATGATGTTCATCACGCCGGTGATGGCATCCGAGCCGTAGATGGCGGAGGCGCCATCCTTCAGGAACTCGAGCCGCGCGATGGCCGCCTGCGGGATGCTGTTGAAATTGAAGACCGTCTGCGGAGTGCCGCTGGAGCTGTTGGCGAGGGCGTAGGGCACGCCGCGGCGCCCGTTGACCAACGTGAGGAGGCGGTTGGAGCCGAGCCCGCGGGGATTGATGGTGGCCGCACCGGTGACAAAGCTGCCGGTCGTGAACTCGGAGACCGCCGTGCTGTTGTTGTAAGGCAGGCTCTGGACGAATTCGCCCAGCGTGGCCAGGCCCTTGTCCTCGATCGCCTGCGCAGTGTAGGTGACCACGGGCGAGGCGGTCTCGTAATCGAGCCGCTTGATGCGCGAGCCGGTGACCTCGAAGGCCTCCAGTTTGGCGGGCGTCTCTTTCTTCGTGTCAGCCGCCGGTGCGGAGGCAGTCGGAGCAGGAGCTGGAGCGGTCTGGGCCGCGAGGGAGCCGGCCAAGAGGAATGCGACAAGACCAAGGCGGGCAGCCGCAGACGCGGCCGCCGGGAGCGGTGAGTTCATGGGTAGCAGTGGTGTGGTGGAAGCGTCGCCGGCCCGCTGGGTGGCGAACCGGTGTTGTGGTGACGGTTTATGACACAGCGACCGGAGCCTCATTTGGCAACGCCGAAGTCGCAATATTGTCATCCACGCGCGGGGCTTCGCCACAACCCAAAGAAAAAGACCGGGCCCCGTGAGAGGCCCGGTCTTTCAATGGAGCGGGGCACAGGCCCCGGTCGATCGGCAGGGATCGCCTTAGAACTTATACTTCGCCTGCACGTAGATGAGGCGGCCGAGGGGGTCGTAGGAGTTGATGTCGTGCGACTGGTTGCCCTCGGAGGGGATGCGCGGCGGGAACTTGTTGAAGACATTGTTCATGCCGACGGTGGCCGAGAGGCCCTTGACCCAACGGTTGCTGTTCGGACCAAACGAGTGGCTGAACTGCACGTCGAACTTGTGATACTTGCTGACGCGCACGTTCGGGTTGCTGCCGAGGTCATCGAGCGAGGGCACATAGGTGTGGCCGATGCCGGCGCCCCAGCCCCGGGAGGACCAGTCGAGGCGGTTGTTCAGGCGATAGCGAGGGAAGACACCCAAGCTATTGGTGCCGCGGGGATAGTAGCCGTCTTGGTAACCACGGGGCGCCACGGTGGGCAGATCCTGCACGTAGTAGTTGCGCAGGTAGGTGCCCAGGACCGAGCCGCGCAGCTTGCCCCAGCTCTGGGTCGGGTAGTCGTAGGTGACCTTGAGGTCCATGCCGTCCTGATTGTAGCCGGCGACGTTCACCTTGGAGTTGGAGATCCAAATCTCATCGGAGGGACGACCGGTGACCTGGCCCGGCGCCGTGATCGGGGCACCGGTGCCGAAATGGGACTCGCCGCCGACGCTGACCGCCTGGCGGACGAGCGAAGCATATTGGGAGGCCGGCCCGAGGCGCTCAACGTCGGTCACGATGGTGATCGCAGGGACCGTGTTGATGAGGTCACGCTCGTCGATGTTGAACCAGTCGGCCGTGACCGAGAGGCCTTTGATGGCCTTGGGCGACCAGACGACACCCGCCGTCCAATTGCGGGACTGCGAGGGATTGAGCGTTGAGCTCGAGCCACTCTGCGAGCGATATTGGCGCGTGCCTGAATTCGTTCCGAGCGCCGCACCGCTGGAGTTGTAGCGCGGGATATTGATGGTGGCCGTGAAACCCTGCGACAATGGACCATAGAGGTCGAAGAGCGTCGGGGCGACAAACGACTCCGAGTAGGTGGCGCGGAACATCAGCTCATCGTTGAACGGCATCCAGCGGAGCGAATACTTCGGGGTCGTCGGGTCCGAGGTGGTGCTATACTTGTCGTAGCGGCCGGCGATCGAGGCCTCGAGCGTGCGGACGAACGGGATGGCGTTGCGCTCGCTGAAGATCGGCACGCGGATTTCGGCGTAGTAGCCGTCGATGTTGGAGCGGGCGTTGAACGGCTGACGTGGCGTGGCATCACGCCAACCGCCTAAAATCTGGTCGTTGCGATCGTTGACAAAGTCGACCAGCTCCCAGACGAAACCGGCACCCACACCCATCTGGACCTCGCCGGCCGGGAGACGAAAGAGCGGGCCGGAGACCTGCACATCGAGCTGGCGCAGCGTGCTGAGAAAGTCGCGCACCTGCGTGCCGAGCATGCCCTCGATCACGCCCGGGGCTTGGTTACGCGCAAACGGATTAAAGGTGAGATTTGCCACCGCCGCGTTATAGGCCGCGCCGTCAATCAGGTTACGGTTGCGGAAGCGGTGGATCGACTTGTTGAAGTTGGCACCCGCCTCGTAGCTCCAGCCCATGGGCAGCTTACCCTTTACCCCAACGACGCCGTGGAAATTCGTGGTCTCATTGGCGTAGAGGCGGGGGAAGGTAATAAAGCGATTCCGCGCCGTGACGGTGACATTAAACGGGTTGTTAGGGTTGCTGGCCAGGACGCTGCCGGTGACAGGCTGGGCGTTGAGCGAGGTCAGCGTCTCATTGAGCGAGTAGATGAGGTCGCCCGAACAGGGTGATGTCCTCTGTGAGGCGATGCTCGATCGCCGTGGTGAAACTGCGGCGCTCCGCCTTGGCGAGCAACGTGGAGTAGCGCGACAGGTCGAAGAACTGCGAGGCGGCAGTCTGATCGAGCGGGCCGCGGTAAACCCCGGAGGCGATCAGCTGCGCGGGCGTCTGGTTGACGTTGAGGGCGGGAGCATTGGCGCTCGGGTTCAGATAATAGAAATCATTCCCGATACTGACGATGCCGGCGTAGGAGGGCGTGCGGAAGAGACCGGTGGAATACGGACGCTCATACTGGTAGAGCGGGTCGCTGCGCTTCCACTCGGTGGTAAAGAGCACGCTGGTCTTAGCGTTGCTGGCGCCGCCGACCATATAGTAGGAGCGGTTGGCCCAATGCCCCTGATTGGTGCTGAAGCTGTAGGAGCCGCCGATCTCGGCACCGTTGTAGTTTTTCTTCAGGATGATGTTCACCACACCCGAGACGGCATCGGAACCGTAGGTGGCGGAGGCGCCGTCGGTGAGGACTTCCACACGCTCGATGGCCGAGAACGGAATTGTGCTTACATCGACGAAGTTGTTGCCGCCGGTGGCGACCACGGGAGAGCTCGCCGCACGGCGACCGTTGATGAGGACGAGGGTCGAGCGATTGCGCAGTGAAATGGCGGAGCCGCCGTTGCTGTCGCCGGAGTTCGTGTTGGCCACGTCCGAGCCCAGGTTGTTGCCACCGTAGAAGGACGGCATGCTGGAACGCAGCACGTCGATGAGGTCGGTCGTGATGCCGGTCCTCTCAAGCTCCGGCGCACCGATGATGGTCAGGGGCACGGTGGTCGAGCCCGCCGCCACCGGAATGAGGGTGCCGGTGACGGTGAACTTCTCGAGCTTGACGGTCTCTTCGGGTTTATTGGCGGCGGGCTGAGCCAGCGCCGAGGGGACAACGGCCGCGCCGGCAAAAAGGGCAAGCGTCGCCATTAACTTCCGCGTGCGGATGTTCATAGTAGTGTTCGTTGGTTGTGTGGTTGTGGGAACAGCCAATGCGGCAAAAGCCGCGTTAGTTGGACCGGCAAAAGGTGAAAACTAGTGTCATAACACAAGCTATTATTGAACGACCTTGTTTGCCGATGAAAGTTCACCCCGAGTCGCGCGCTTGCTTTTCCGGCCCGGTCGGGCGTCGTCGGGGACCGCGATGAAAGAACTCCCCGCCATCGTCGCCGCCCTGCTCGCGGCTCCGGAAAAGGGCGCCGTGCTCGCCACGCTCGTGGCAGCCGAAGGCTCGTCCTACCGCCGCCCGGGAGCCCGCCTGCTCCTGTTGGCCGACGGCCGCCGGGTGGGGTCCATCAGCGGGGGCTGCTTGGAGGAAGACGTCATCGCCCGGGCAGCGGCGGTGCGGGCCACCGGGCAGGCCGAAGCGGTGGTTTATGACACCAGCAGCGAGAACGACCTCGTCTGGGGCGTGGGCCTCGGCTGCCATGGCGTCGTTCGCGTGCTCATCGAGCTTCTGGCGCCCCAACCCGCTTGGGCGGAAGCCCTAGCGCGTCGCTTCGAACAACGCCGAGCGGCCGAACTCAGCATCATCCACGGCGGCGAAGACCGCAGCGCCTGGGGCACCCGGCTCGCCGCGCCCGGCGACTGCGCCGATCCGGGGCGGCTCTTCGCCGAAACCGTCGCGCCGCCGATCGCTCTCGTCATCTTCGGGGCCGGCGACGACGCCCAGCCCCTCGCCCGGCTCGCCCACGAACTCGGCTGGCGGGTCACCGTCGCGGATCCGCGGGCGGCGTTCGCGACCGCGGCGCGTTTCCCGACCGCCCATCGGCTGCTGGTCGGCCCGGCGAACGAACTCGTGGCCCAAGCCGCTCCCGATGCCACCACCCTCGCCGTCGTGATGACTCACCACTACGTGCATGATGTGCCCCTGCTCCGCGACCTGCTCGCCCGGCCCCTCGCCTACCTCGGCCTGCTCGGCCCGCGTCAACGCGCGGAGAAGATCCTCGCCGATCTCGCCGCCGACGGTTTCACACCGACACCCGAGCAACGCGCGCGCCTCCACGCCCCGGTCGGACTCGACCTTGGCGCCGATGGTCCCGAGCCGGTCGCCCTCGCCATCCTCGCCGAGATGCAGGCCGCCCTCGCCGGCCGCGACGCCCGCCCCTTGCGCGAACGCACCCGGCCCATCCACGAATGAATTCACCGGAGGAAACGGAGAGAACCAATGCCAACGTCCTTTGAAGTTTGGACTTCTGGCGGGTGGGGCCGCTTCTCCGCAAGCGGCCTGAGTTCCAGCGTGCACATCACCCCGAAACTCAGGCCGGCTCGGAGAGCCAGCCCCACCCCGGAATAGTCCAGTCAGTATGGGATGTTGGCATGAGTCCGGCCTTTTCCTCATCTTCGCTCCGTTCCCTCCGTTGCCTCCTGTAAAAACAGATTCCTTCCGCTTCGGCGCCATCATCCTCGCCGCCGGCGCCTCGACGCGGCTCGGCACGCCGAAACAGCTCCTCGAGCTCGGCGGCCGTCCCTTGCTCGTGCGCGCCGTCGAGGCCGCGCTCGCCTCACCCGCGTGGCCGGTCGTCGTCGTGCTCGGCGCGCACGCGGAGAAAATCCGCCCCGCCCTCGCCCGCCTGCCCGTGCTCGTCGCCGAAAACCCCACGTGGGCCGAGGGCATGGCCTCCTCCCTACGCGCCGGCGTGACGACCCTGCGCCAGTTCTCCCGCCGCATCGACGCCGCGCTCGTCGCGCTGTGCGACCAACCGGCGTTTTCCGCCGCCACCATCGCGCAGCTCGTCGCCGCACAACGCGCCACCGGGCGCAGCATCGTGGCCGCGCGCTACGGCGGGCGGCCGGGCGCGCCGGCCCTATTTCTCCGCGCCCACTTCGCCGCCCTGGCGGCGCTCACCGGCGAGGAAGGCGCCCGCGCGTTGCTCAACGCCGACCCGGGAAACGTGGCCACCGTCGATCTACCCGAACTCGCTCTCGATCTCGACACGCCGGCGGATGTGGCCGCGTTCACGGAACGCGTTTCCCGCGCAAGGTAGGAGTGCGCTTGCGCGCGATTCGGACGACGCAATCCATCGCTCGCAAGCGAGCTCCTACAATTGCGCTTTCAGCTCCCGGGCCCGCGCCAGCGCCGTCTCGGCGTCCGCCGCCCGCACCGTGAAATGCCCCATCTTCCGGCCCGGCCGCGGCTCGGCTTTGCCGTAGAGGTGCAGTTTCGCGCGCGGCTCCGCGAGAAGGGCGGCCCAGTTCGGATCCCCGACGACCTTTTCATTCTCCCATTTCCAGGCGTCGCCGAGGATGTTCACCATCACGGTCGGCTCCCGCACGTCGACCGCGCCGAGCGGCAGGCCGCACACGGCGCGGACGTGCTGTTCAAACTGGCTCGTCGCGCACCCATCGATCGACCAGTGGCCGCTGTTGTGCGGACGCGGCGCGAGTTCGTTGACGAGCAGCGCCCCGGCGGTCGTGACAAACATCTCCACCGCGAGCAGGCCGACTACGCCGAGTTTTTCCACGATGGCCGCCGCGAGCAGCTCCGCTTCGCGCGACACCGTCGGCGCCACGCGCGCCGGCACGATCGAGAAATCGAGGATGTGGTGGGTGTGGATGTTTTCCGCCACGGGAAAGGCCCGCGTCTCGCCCGTCGTGCTCCGCGCCACAATCACCGAGACTTCGCAGGCAAACTCCACCCAGCGCTCCACCACGCAGCGCCGCCCGCGGAAAATCGCCACCGCGCGCTCCAGGTCCGCCGCATCGGCGATCTTCATCTGGCCTTTGCCATCGTAGCCGAAGTCCGCGGTCTTCACCACGCAGGGCAGGCCCACGTCCGCGACCGCCGGCGCGATGTCGCCATCGAGCGCCTCCGCGTAGCGCGCGTGCGGAAAGCCGTGCGTGCGCAGCCACGCCTTCTCGCGCTGGCGGTTCTGCGTCGTGTGCAGCACCTCCGCCGCCGGGCGCAGCGGCACGAGCGGCGCGATGGCGGCGAGCGGCGCGCTCGGGATGTTCTCAAATTCATACGTCACCACCGCGCACTCGCGCGCGAAGGCCGTGAGCGCCGCGGTGTCGTCGTAGCTGGCGATGACCTCCTTGTTCGCCACCGCGCCCGCCGGGCACGGCCCCGCCGGCTCAAAGACGTGCATCCGGTAGCCGAGCGACTGCGCCGCCTGCCCGAGCATCCGCCCAAGCTGCCCGCCGCCAAGGATGCCGAGGGTTTTGCCGGGAGGGATCATGAGGAGCTGAGAGCTGAGAGCTGAGAGTCTAGCGCCGCAAGCCCCGGCTCCGTCACCGCCATGGTTTTGCTCTCAGCTCCAGCCTCTGGGCTCTCAGCTTGCGCCGCCTTCGGGCAGCTTCGCCTTCAGCACCTTCTTCGTCTGCGCCGCGCGGAATTTTTTCCACGCCTTCGCCGTCGCCGCGTCGCCGAGGCCGACAATCGCAGCGGCAAAGAGCGCCGCGTTGATCGCGCCCGCCTTGCCGATGGCAAAGGTCGCCACCGGCACGCCGCCCGGCATCTGCACAATCGAGAGGAGCGAATCGAGGCCCTTGAGCGCGTGCGACTCCACCGGCACGCCCAGCACCGGCAGCGTCGTCAGCGACGCCGTCATGCCCGGCAGGTGCGCCGCGCCGCCCGCGCCCGCGATGATCGCCTTCAACCCGCGCCGCTCCGCGCTCTCCGCGTAGCTCACCATGAGCTTCGGGGTGCGATGCGCGGAGACGACGCGCCGCTCAAACGGCACGCCAAGCGCCTCGAGCTGCGCCGCCGCGTGCTGCATCGTCTCCCAATCCGACGTGCTGCCCATGATGATTCCGACAAGTGGCTTGGCCATGTGAAGGCCCGCACGCTCGCGGCCGCGCGCGCGCGCCGCAAACCGAAAACCGCCCCAAGCCGGGCTTGCACCGGGCCGCGACTCCCGCCCCATTCTCGGCCAGCCAAGCCTGACCTCACCCCGCGCCCGCCCCATGCGCCGCCTTTTGTCCCTTCTGTTGCTCGCGTCGTTTTCGCCGCTGTCGCCCGCCGTGCCGCCCGCGCCGCGCCACGGCGAAAAACTCGTCGTCATCAACGACGACGGCTTCAGTGGCTTCTTCGAGGGCCGCTACCGCACCGCCGAGGACCTGCGCACCCACGTGCTTCGCTTCCGCGACACGCCCGTCGCCGTGCTCGAATGGTGCATCGTGCAGGGCAGCCGCACCAATTTCCCCTCGCGCGCCGTCGAGCTCGTCGGCGCCGGCCAGAGCGAGTTTGGCCGCCGCGGCGATCAGCTCGTGACCGAAACCTTTCGCCGGCTCGCCGCCGAGGGGACCGATACCCTCGAGGTCGTCGCCCGCGCGAGCCACGAGGCCGGCCTCCTCTGCTACGCCTCCATGCGCATGAACGGCGACTACTCGCCCACCGGCTCCGATCCCACGCTGCCGCGCCAGTTCAACGGCGACTTCTGGCACGCGCACCCGGAGTTCCGCGTGCGCGACGCCAAGGGCGCGCCCGGCACGAAGCTCTCCTACGCCTTCGCCGAAGTCCGCGCGCACAAGCTCGCCCACCTCCGCGAGGCCGCGCTCCGCGACATCGACGGCCTCCACCTCGATTTCCTCCGCCACCCGCCGTTCTTCGGCTACGACGAGCCGCTCGTGCACGCCTTCCGCGAAAAGCACGGCCTCGATCCCCGCACCCTCCCCGCCACCGATGCCCGCTGGATCGCACTGCGCGCCGAAGTCATGACCGGTTTCGTCCGCGACGTGCGCGCGCTGCTCGACGAGGCCGGCGCGAAAAAAGGCCGCCGCCTCGGCCTCGGGGCGCGGATCGACCACCGCGAATACCTCTCCCTCGGCTGCGACCTCGAAGCGTGGCTCCGTGAAGGTCTGCTCGACTACGTCACCCTCGCGCAACGCACGCTCGGCGGCTACGAGTTCGACCTCGCGCCGTTCGTCGCGCTGGCCCGCGGCTCCGGCTGCGCCGTGCTCTTCGGCGAAGAGGCGATTACCACCGGCCACGATCTCACCGCCGCCGAAGACAAACTCGTCGCCGCGGGAAAGATGGCGCCGCCCAAGCGCGGCCAGCTCACGCTCGATCAATACCGCGCCCGCGCCCTGCGCTGGTTCGCCGCCGGCGCCGACGGCCTGCACCTCTTCAACGAAAACGATCCCGCGGTCCTGCGCGGCCTTTCCCCCGTCACCGCCAAAACAAGCCGGCCATCGCTGCCATAGAGAGGGCTGCGTGACTCGCTCGTAATCAACTCTTGGCCACCGGCTCTGTGATTTTTTTGAGAAGTTCGATGGCAACGACGCGGCGCTCGGGCGCGAGCTTGTCGAGGTGCGCGCGATCGCCGTGCGCAATGAGCGCATCGCGCAGGGTCTCGAATGCGAGGGCCGCCTCGGGCACACTCTCAAGGATTGTGAGCGCGGTGGCGGGTTCAGTGAGCTGGGTGAGGCGGATGAAACCACCGAGAGTAAATTGAAAGGTCTGATCATGCTGCGGGTTCTCTGAGCACCAGCGAGCAAGGTTAGGCAAGACGGCCTGCCAATCTTCCGCCACATTTGAGCACACAATCGTAAACGCATGCTGAACCGAGGACCACTCAGGCTCCAATTTCACGGCCTTTATGGCACATCTCCTAGCTTCTTCGCGACGATCATTGTTTCGCGCGATAACACAGGCCAAGCATGCCCACTGAATCGGATTATGCGGGACAATCCGAATCGCTTCTCGAAGAGCCTTCTCGGTTTCAACATCGCGGCTCTTCCAGCAGCTTATCGTAACGCCAAGTAAGACCCATCCCTTATGAAATAGCGGATCGAGTTCGATCGATTTCCGACATGCCGCCTCGGCCAAGGACCAAGCGTCCTTTTCATATAGAAATTCCGTGAGGCCAAGCCACCACGCTGCGCTCTCTGGCTTAAATCCCAGTTTTTTTCTCAGTTCGGTCGGCATCTGCTGAAAGAAGGCTAGAATGTCCGTCTCGGGCAGATGCTGCTTCGCCTCCGCCAAGTCGAACCATGTCGAGAGCGAGTTGAGCGCATCGCTGTCCCAGCTTTCGCGCAGCGTCGCTTCAACGAGTTGGCGGCGCGAATCGGCAGACTCCGTCCGTGTGAGTGCGCTGTGCAGGAGGTCGCGGGCGTCGCGCATGCCATCGGGTCCGCATTCGGCGGTCTGCCGGGCAACTTTCGCCAGCGTGTCGGCGTGCGCTTTGTCGGGAAAAATCAGTCGCAGGATGGCGACGAACCAGTCGAACCTGCTGCGCGCGGCGCGACCATGCCGCATGAGATAGTGAATATTGGAGAAGCGGTCGGCGAGCAGGTAGCTGCGACGCTTAGGATGGCCGGCGGGCTCGGCCACATGCCCGGCTTTCACGAGCATCCGAAGCTGCGCGCTGACTTGGTTGCTTGGCACGCGGGTGAGGCGGGCGATGGTGGCGACATCGACCGGGTCCCAGTTGAGCGCGACGGCATCGAAGATGCGCTGCTGCTGCACGGGCAGGGCGTCGACGATGGACTTGAAGTAGGGCGTGAACTCGTCGAGCAACCGCTCAAGATCGGCGCGGATATCGCCGCGCAGGCCTTCGGCCAGCAGCCGGTAGAAGGTTTTTATCAAGCGCGGATTGCCGCCGGTGAGCAGGTGCAGCGAGCGCATCGTGCCTTCGCGCTCGCGCACGGCCTGCTCGACGGTCTGGTCACCGCGTGTGCGGGCGAGCGAGAGCAGGCACTCCTTCATCTCTTCCAGCGAGAGTGGCTTCAGTTCGAAGGTGCGGAAGAAATCGTAGAACGGCTGATCGACGTCGGTAATTTCGGGGAAAAAACGCGTGGCCCCGCCCATCACCATCACGCGCGACTCCTCCATCAGGAACGCCCGCAGACGATGGAGCGGCCCGGGGTCGCGGATGGAGCCGAGCACGTCGTTCAGGTTGTCGATGAGCAGCAGGGCGCGCCGTCCGCTATCGGCCACGGCGTCGAGAAAGGCGCGCCGCGCGCGGTCCTCGATGTCAGCGGCGGCCTCGTCGAGCAGCGCTTTCGTGCGATCCCGCGGATCCTTGGTCGCGTGCTCCCATTGGCGAATCGCCTCAAGCCAGAAATCCGCGAGGTCGCCGATGCGCCGGCTCTCCTCGTCGAAAACCACCGGCTGCCATGCGCGAGAGAGATCCGGGTCGCGCGCCACCCGATGCGCGACGGCCCAGAGCGTGGTGGTCTTGCCCATGCCGCGCGGGCCGACGAGCAGCACATGCTGGGGCGCCTGGCCGGAAATGTTCTGCCGAATCGTGTCGAGCAGCGTCTCAAGCAACGGCTGCCGGGCGACAAACTCGCCGAGCAGCGCGTCCGCGGAAAGCAGCGCGGGATTGTAGAGCGCGAAGGGGACGGCGGAGGACATCGGCATCAGGATGTTTTCCGCCGCCAGAAGTCGCGCAGGATGTGCGAAGCAAAGTGCGTGCGTTGCTCGCCTTCGCTCTCCTGCCGCAGGTAGCCGTCGTGCTTGAGCGCATCGAGCACGTAGTCGAGTTCGTCGGCGTGCAAGGCGCGTTGCTCCGGCAGCGGCACGAGCTTGGCGTGAATCGAGTCGAAATCCTCGCGCGAGAGGCCCGCATCCGCGCGGCAAAGCGCTTTCAAGATTTCCTGCGCCAGCCGGCATTCGCTCGGGGAGAACACGTCCTTCAGCCGCGTGAACATCCCGGCGCAATACTCGTTGCGCGGCCCGCCTACGAGACCGTCGCGATAGATGCGGTCAAGCTGCGCCGTGGTCGGCGCTTTTTTGAGCTGAGCTTCCCGGATTTCAGAAACGAAAAGCTGCAGCAGAATCGGCCACGGCCCGCCGAGCAGCCGCAGGATATGGCGGCCACCGGGAGCGGTGAGGGGCACGGCGTTGTCTCGCGCCAGGGTTTTCAGAAAGTCCCGCGCCTCGGCGTCGCTCAACGGCGGGATTTCCAACGTGTCGAAATCATTGATCGTCGGTGCCAGGCCCAGCCGGCGCACCACACCCTTGAGCCCGATGGAGCCGGTCACGAGAAACCGTGGGGCGTGATTCACCAAGTCCTGCCGGGCCGCGCGAAACCAGTTTAACAATGCCTCCACTTCCTCTTTGCCGCGTTTGCGGGCCACGAGATTCAGGAAGACGGGAAACTCATCGAGCAGGAATATGACCGGTGCGTTGGTCTCCTTGAGCAGCCCGAGAAATTCGTCGGCCTGCGCGCGCCAGGCAGCGGATTTCCCGGCCGCCGGTGACAGCTTGAGTCCGCTGCCCGCGATCGTGATTTGCTCAATGCGTTTCAGGAAATTCGTGCTTTTCTCAACCAGCCAGGGCGCCTTGGGCCCCGGTTTTTCCAACTCAAGTCGGACCTGCTCCAGCATCGCCCGGAGCCATGCCTCGACACTGTCGAACTGCTCAAGGTTGATCAGAATGGGCACATAACCGGTCGGGGGAGTGCCGAGGATATGGCGTAAGCAGGAGGTCTTTCCGGTGCGGCGCGGACCCAAGAAGGCCACATGCGCATGCTCCAAAGCCCGGAGTATCCGACCGATCAGCTCGGGCCGGGGATAGAAGTTATCATCCGAAACGGGCGGGCCGAGCTTGATATTCATAGCAACGGGAAAATTGCGCATTAAATAAAATGCGCAATTAAAATATTGCCTGAACTCGCCTCTTGAGAGGAATCAGCACCGAGAGCCTACGGTGCCTCGTAGATCTCCACCAGCGCGAGACCCGTCGTGCCAGCCACGCCGCTCACCTGCACGGTGTAGGCGCCCGCGGGGAGCGTGACGACGAAGGCCGCGTCCTTGCTGCCGCTGGGCAGCGCAAACGCGCCGACCTGCGCGGCGATGTTCGCGGTCGTGGCCGCGGTGTTGCCAGTGGACCAATCGTCGTTCGTGAGGATGGATTCGCTGCCCCGATAAATCGCAAGCTGCGGATCGGCGAGCAGGCCGGTGAGGCCGAAGGCGGCGAGCGTGGGGCCCACCGCGCGGACGAGGATCGTCTTCGCGCCTTCGCCGGAAATTACGAAGCCGGCGATAATGATGTTCGCCCCGGTGCCGACGAAGCCGCGCGTGGCGATGTTGTTGAGCTTGGCCGTCGAGGCGGCGGCGGGGTCCGCGTCGTAAAGTTCGAGGAGCGCGATGCCGGTGCCGTTGTTGGCGCCGCCGGCACTCGCGGTATACTGGCCGGGCGGGAGATCAACCAGCAGGGCGGAGTCGGCGCTGCTGGTCGTGAGCGGAAACGCCCCGAGCGAGGCGGTCGTGCTGATGAGCGTGAGCAGCGGGGTGTTGGAGCCCCAGTTGTCGTTGGCCGCGACATCGACATAGGCGGCCGCGGCCTGATCGTAGCGTTTCAGCGTGAGCTGCGGATCGGCGAGCACCCCGGTGACACCGAAGCCGGCCAGTGTGGGGCCGACATTGCGCAGCAGCACGCGCTTGGTGCCCGTGCCGGTGACGACAAAGCCCGGCACGAGCGCATTGGCGCCGGTGAGCGAGGTCGCGCGCGTCGCGAGATTGGTCAGCCGCGCGCCGGCGGTGGATGCGGCGGCAACCGTGAGCGTGATGGCGTCGCTCGCGACACTGCTGCCCGCGGCGGTAACGAGCACGCGGTAGGTGCCGGCGTTGAAGGCCTGCGTGCTCGCGATCGCGAGGCTGGCGGACGTGGCGCCGGCGACATTCACCCACTGGCCGTTGACCAGCGTCTGCCACTGGTAGGTGAGCGCACTGTCGGAGGTGGCCCGGACGCTCAGGGTCGTGGCATTGCCGGCGGTGGTGGTGACGGCGGCGGCCTGGCCGAGGGCGATGCTCGTGCCGCCGGGATCGGCGGCGCCCGGGTTGCCCGCGACCGCCGTGGAGGCGCGCCATGTGGCTTTCTTTCCCCAATCGCGGGCGGCGGTGGTGGCGGCCGAACGGGCGACCAGCGAATACCCCCCGCCCGAGGCAAGGGCGGACCACGAGGACTCGTAGCGGAAATTTAGAATGTGGACATACCACGGCGCGGGCAGCGTGAGGGCGATGGTCTCCCCGCTGTTGTCGAGCGCACCGGAAAATTGAGCGGACGCCAGCGTCGCGAAGGCCGTCGGATAGCGCGAGGTGAAGGCCGTGCGGTTCTTCGCGACAACCGTGTAGGCCCCGGCCGCGAGCGTCGTGCCGGCCGGAAACACATAGTCGATGCCGTTGGTGAAGCGGACACCGGACAGGTCGAGCGCGGTCGTGCCGGTGTTCACGAGCTCGATGAACTCGTAGTCGCCTGCGCTGGTGGCGGCGACGGGCTGATACATGATTTCGCTGATGCGAAGATTGTTCAGCAGGGCAGCGTAGGCGGCGGGCAGCGCGGTCGCGTTGGACAAGCCGGGCGTGGGCACGGCGAAATCGGCGTAGGCGGTGCCGCCGTCGGTGGCGCGGCCCGTGGAGTGGTCGGCTGGCTGAGAGACGAAGTCGATGGTGTCGATGACTGCGCCGTTGGCCCCGAGGAGGGAGACGACGTCGAAATCGGCATCGAGTCCGAAGGGCAGATCGGCGCCATAGAGAGGAAGGAATCCGCCGGCCGCGATGAAACTGAGTGCGGGAAACGCGAAGCGGCTCGGGTAGTTGGTGGTGTCGTCGGTGAGACGGACACCGCCGAGGGCGACGGGTTGCGCGGCGGAGTTAAAGAGTTCGAGGAAATCGTGGTCGACGCGGAAGGAGATCCGGCCGGCCCATTCGTTGAGTTTGACTGAATTGATGGCGCCGAGGGTGGTGGCGGCGGCATTGATGGCATTGGGCGTCGGCATCGTGAGCGCCCACGTGCCGCCCGTGCCGGTGCGCGCGATCGAGAAATCAGGGATCTGGAAACCGAAGGTAACCGAATCAAGCAGCGCGCCGCCGGCGGCGGTCGTATCGTAGAGCGCGACGGTGTCGCCTTCGGCATCGAGCGCGAAACCGGTGTGCAGGCCGGAGGCTGTGGTGTCGGAGTCCGCGTAGAGCAGCAGGTAGCCGCCGGCGGCCATGCTCGTGCCCGCGGGGAAAACATATTTGCGCGGCGTGGCCGGGTTGTCGGAAAGGCTCTTGCCCCCGAGGTCGATCGCCGTGGAGCCGGCGTTGTGCAGCTCGATGAGATCGGGGAAGGTGGCGCCGTTGGCGATCTTGGTGTTGGCCGCAAGGACTTCGTTGATACGGAGCGCGGGGGTGGCGGTCGCGGCGAGCGTGGCGTTGCTGGTGCCGGCGGCGGGCGTGATCTTTGCCGCGCCGATGAGACCGAGCAGGTAGGCTTGTCGCTGGGTCATGAAGGTTTTGATCTGCGTGCGGTAGCTCGCCGGCGTCCACGCGAGGTGGTTGTCCACAAATTGATAGAAAGGGGGGTTGGCGTTCGCGGTCGTGTCAGAATCGAAGACGGAACCGAGGAGCTCGCGGATGGAAGTGAGGTATTTCGTGCGAAAAGCGGGGTTGCCGGTGCGGGTGCTGTCACCGAGCAGTGGAAGCAGTGGCTTCATGAGCGTGGTGGCGGTGGCACCGTCGCGTCGGATGGTGTCGGTCTCCGTTGCGTCGTAGAGACCAAAGGAATTGGCAGCGAAGGACTGTTCGCCCTGGCCGAACGTGGTGTCCATGTCGTGCGGGACCAGGACCATGCGGGTGCGGGTGCCGTCGGAGATAAAAGCCGCCGCATAGTCGTCGTCTTCACCGGTGGAGAGGCTGGGCTCGTTGTTCGCCATGACGGTCATGACGGCGAGCCAGCGGGCCATCTGGTCGAGGTCGGCGACGGTGGAAAGGGTGGCGACATCGGCGTCGGTGAAGGGCGTGCCGTTCCAAGTGCCGGCGGCGACATTACCGGCGGTGGCGCCGGTGAAATAGGGCGCGGCGGTGTCCTGCCACGTTTTGGTGAAAGCGATGACGTCGGACCAATTATTGGCGCCGCTCGCGCTCTGCTTCGACCAACCGCTCCAGATCGTCTCGGGATTGGTGGGCACGGTGGCGTTGTAGGCCCACGAGGTGATCGCGGTCTTGCGATAAATCTGGGCCGCGGCGGCGAGGGGAAAGTGGTTGTCGAGGTAGTCGCCGTTGATCTCTTCGACGCGGACGAGCTGGCCGTGGTCGGCGGTGTTGGCGGTGGCGGTCGCGGTGGTGACGGAGTATTTCACGCCGTTGCGCCGGACTTCGATGGGCGTGGCGTCGGAAGCGAGCAGGCCGGCGGCGCGTTGAGCGCGGTGGGCGAGCAACTGCACGGGAGCGCCCCGCGAGTTGATGAGAAAATCGCTGATGCCGCCCCAGCGGTCGTCGTTCGGGAGCGAGATGCGCAGGGGTTTGATGGTGTAGTTGCGGCTGCTGTTGCCGCGGACGCGCATCGACGCGAGGTAGCGGATCGTGGTGTCGTCCCCGGTGTTGGCGACGAGCGTGAAGTTGAACTGGCGATCGCCAATGCTCGCGCCGCCTCCCGGACCGCCGCCCCCGCCGCCCGTGGTGCCGGCGGTGTAGGTGGCAAACGCGGCGTTCTCCGCTCCCGTAAGGATCAGCCGATACGCGGGCGCCGGGCCGGCGACGACCTCGTTGTCCACTTGGTAGACGCAGTTGGCGTTCTGGCCCTCGCTCGTCGGCGCGGGCCAGGTGCGCGTCAAGGTGCCATCGGTCGCGGAGACGTAGAATTCGATGATGGCCTTGTCGGCCTGCGGCGCGAGCGTGGCGGAGAAGGCGCCCGTGCCGTCGTTGGCCATCGCGACCGTCTGGAAAGCCCCCGGAGTCGCCGTCGTGGCGACACGCCAGTGGAGCGTGGCGGCGAGCTTCGCGTCGGCGACGCCGAGTTCATCGGTGAGGTTGGCCGAGATCGTGACGGGGTCGGTGCTCTTCGGAATCGCGGGCGAGTGCTTCACGCCGGTGATGAGCGGGGCGACATTGGCGGCGCGGAGGGAATTGACCGCACCGGGCGTGCCGCCGGCCACCGTGGACGCGCCCCAGTTCTGGCCGGTGTTTTTCGTCAGCGCAGGGCTGCGCTTCTCCAGCGAGGCGCCGCCGCCGTCCGCGGCGCTCACCCACGACCAGCCGCCGAGGGTGTCGCGGGTGCGACCGGCCCAGTCGCCTTCGCTGGCATAGGTGACGGAATCGACGGTGGTGAACGTGCCGGCGGTGGTGCCGGGTTTGGCGAGGGTGATTTTCTCGCCGTTGTTCGCGAGCGTGGCGCCGGCTTTCCACGGGCCGAGGACGTTGGCCGCCGCCGCGGCGGCGCTCGCGGCCTTCAACGCGGTGGGGTTGGAGGCGACCACCAGGTAGCCGCCCGCAGCCAGCGTCGTGCCGCTGGGAAACGTGAAGCTCGCCCCCGACGTGATGGCCCAGCCTGAGAGATCGACCGCGGATGAATCCGGATTGTGGATCTCGATGAACTCGAGCGCGGTGTTCTCCGGGTAGCCCGGGCCGGGGCGATACATGATCTCATTGATCACGGGCGCAGCGGCGAGCGGCAGCGGCAGGCTCAGGGCCAAGCGAAACAGAAAACCGCGGACTGGGAAGAGAGGGAAGCTCATGGGCGACAGCCCGGATGACTCCCGCCGCGATTCCTGTGTTACAAATCGACGCCGTCTCCGCGGAAAAATATCTTCAACAAAGCAGGAACAATTTTCTCCGATCAGACCAGTGGGGTCCCTTTCGGCATCCGCACGACAATCGTGCCCGCGATCTTGTCGTGCCACGACTGCTGCTCGGGATCGAAGGCCACCCAGATGAAGCCGAGGCCCGCCACCACCAGCGAGAGGAAGCACCCGAGCGCGCGCACCGCGGCCGTCGGCCAGTCGATCGCGCGGCCATCGAGACGCACCACCTTCAACCCGCAGATGATGCCGCCGATGGTCGTGCCCTTGGTCTTCCACAGCGCCGCGCCGTAGATCGCGAGCACGATCAGGAAGCCGCCCGGGCCGTCATTAAAGTGCAGGAAGCGCGGCGTGAGGCCCGAGAGAAAGCCCAGGATCACGCCCACCAGCACGCCATCGAGCGCGAGCGCGCCGAGGCGGATGAGGAGCGTGGCGCGCGGCAGCACGGTCTCGTCGAGCGCAGGGCGCGTGAGCGGGGGCGGCACCGGCGGGATGGCGGCCCGCGTCATGTAGGCTGGAGGGGGCGCGACGAAACCCGCCACCGCCGGCGCGGGCCCGGTCGCCTCCGGCGGGACCGCCGCCTCCGTCGCCAGCGGCGGCGGTTCGACGGCCACGGGTGCGGGGACGTTCGCCGGCGCCACCGCGGCCAACGCGGCAGCCGGAGCCGAGGCGGCGGGAACGGGCGGCGGGGGCGGCGACAAAGGCGGCGCGACCACCGGCGCCGCGGGCGGGCGCTTGTTGCGCTGCATCGCCTCCGCGATCGTGAGCACCACGACGCCGAGACCGAGCCAGCTCACGAGCTTGTAGGCCGTGAAGCCGACAAACGGGATCGTATAGACGAGCATCAGCACGAGCCCGCCGATCAGCACGGCAAACACCGGGCCACCGAGCGGGCCATCACCAAAGAATTTCGTGAAGCGCCGGCCCAGCCACGCGAGCATGACGACCTTGCCGAAGAGCCCGGCGAAAAACAGCGCCGCCGCCAGAAACGGCACCACCAGCGCACCGACGATCGTGATGGCGAGGATCACCACGGCGACCGGCGAGAGCAGCACCGTGAGCACGGCCGAAAGAATCGACATCGCGGGCCGCCGTTCGAAGGTCTCCGTGCACTGCGTCACGCCGCGGGGGAACAGCAGCGCCAGCAGCACGTAGAACCCGAGGAACCCGAATGCGATCGCCCAGGCCCAGCCGAGGTCCCGGCCAAAGGCCAGCGGCCGCCCCAAGACGGCACAGTCGCGCAGCCAGGTGACCAGCCACTCGAAATCGCCGAGACCTAACGCCGACATGCTAATGACCGAACCCCGCACCACCGCATCCGGATCGCGGGCAAGCTGGCCGCCAATCACAACGAGGTTGCCGTCTACCACCGCCTTGGGGCCGAGGGTGAAGTTGCCGAAGACGGCGACCACGTTGCCGCCGACGGGCCCGTTGATATCGCACGTTCCGCCCAGAACACTGACGACGTTGGCCCGCGCTTCGCCGAGCATTTCCATGCGACCAAACACCGCGACAGTGTTGCCGCCGATCTTCGCGCCGGGTGCCACTTTGGCCGACCCAAGCACGGCCACGGCGTTCCCCCTCACTTCGCCTGCAACCTCGAGCGAACCAAAAATCGACACCGCTTCCCTGACGGATTTCCCAGCAGGGACGACTTTGTCCCCGAAGGGAACATCCGTTTCGGCCGCGACGACGCGCCCACGTTTCTTTTTTGTCGGTGCCGGCGGCTGATCCGCGGCGGGCGCGGGCGCGGCGGCCGCCGGCTCGTCGATGCGGCGCAACGGCGGCTCGGCCGGAGCCGCGGGTTGTTGCGCAAAGGCCGCGAGACCGCCGGCCAGGAGCACGGCGAGCAAGCGGATTTTTTTCAGAGAAAAGGACTTCATGACGGGAGAGTTTTCGGTTGAGACGGAGAAGGTTCAGCGGCCGGCGGCCTGGAGGTTGCGCCAGGCGGCGGCGCCGAGGCCGACAATGCCGGCATACACGGCCGCGCAGAAGGCGAGGCCGCCATAGAGCAACAGCGGCGGCAGGCTGCGGGCGACGGTCTCGCACACCCCGACGATGCCGCGGCCCGCAGCGAGGCCGCCCTCGACCCAGGCCAGCGGCCCGGCAAACGCGCCGACCGCCGGAACAGGAACGGCGCCGCCGAGGGCGAGCACCGCATAGACGGCCAGCGCGGAGACGGCGACAAAGCCGACCTGCACCGGCCCGGGCCAGTGCGCGAAGCTCCGGCGCCACCACGGCCGCGCGGCGCGGCGCGCAATCTCGGCGCGCACGCGCTGCTCGAGTGCGAACGGCGCGCGGCGCGGCGGCAGAATGCGCAGCGTGCGGTCGATGGCTTGCTCAAGTTTCTCGTGGGAATCGGGCGTCATGAGGCGAGGTTCTCCGGGGTGATTTTTTCATGCGAGGCGCCGCTGCGCGCGAGGAGGGCGGCGAGGGCGGCGCGGGCACGGAGGATGTCGGTCTTCACTTTAGCGAGCGAGACGCCGAGTTTTTTGGCGATCTCGTCGTAAGGCATGTCTTCGAAATGGAAAAGCACCAGCGGCACACGCTGGCGTTCGGGCAATTGATCGAGGGCTCGTTCGACGACTTCGCGGCGATCAGCGGCATCGAGGCCGCTGAAGAACGTGTCGGGCGCGGCGAAATCCACGGCGGGCGCCTCGTGCTCGTCGCCGGCGTCGTCGCGGCGAAACTCGGAGAAGAAGCGCCAGCGCTTGCGGTAGCGTGTGAGGTGGTTGAGCGAGAGGTTGGTGGCGACGGTCTTGAGCCAGCCGCCGGCAGTGGGGCTGGTGGCGAGGTGGTGGAAGTTTTCGTAGGCCTTCAGAAAGACGTCCTGCGCAATGTCCTCGGCCTGCGCCGCATTGCCGGTGAGGCGCGCGGCGGTGGAGAAAACCATGTCTTGGTAGTTGCGCATGAAAGTCGTGAAATCTGGCGGCGAAGCTACGCCGGCGTCGGAGGTATGCACGGAAGGGTCATCGTTCAGGGGCAGAACCCCGGGCGAGGGTGCAAAGTTGCAGGAATCGTCCGCGCCGGACCCGGAGCCGCGCGGGGCGGACGGGGGCACGGGCGGCGGGCACATCGGTCCACTCTCTGGCCCGGCGCCGCCGGCGAGGCAAGACCACGGGCCGTGACAGCGGGGCTCCCCGCGCCACAACACGATTGCCCCCGGGCCGAAATGCCCTCACGCGGATGCCCGTGACCCCGGCCGTCTTCACCCTCCCCGTCTGGTTCGATCTTGGCGCGGTCTTCGCCATCGCGCTCACCGGCGCGCTGGCCGGCATCGGCCGGGGCTATGACATCGTGGGCGTGTTCTTCCTCGCGCTGGTCTCCAGCATCGGCGGCGGCCTGCTGCGCGACGGCGTGCTGCTGCCGGGCTCGGAGCCCACGCCGTTGCTCACGGATGCGCGCTACATCGGATGCGTCGCAGTCGCGACCGTCGCCGGCGTCCTCTTCGGCTCGCACCTGAAGCGCGCGGGCCGCGTCATCGCCTACATCGACGCGATCGGGCTCGGGGCCTACGCGACCTTCGGCACGCAGAAGGCCCTGCAAGCCGGGCTCGCGGTGCCCGCCGCGATCCTTGTGGGCGTCGTCAACGCCGCGGGCGGCAGCCTGCTGCGCGACGTGATCGTGCGCGAGGAGCCGCTGGTGTTCCGGCCCGGGCAGTTCTACGTGCTGACGGCGCTCGCAGGCGCGGCGTCGTTTGTGGTGTTCTCGCGGCAGATGGGGGTCGGCATCACGCCCGCCGCCGTGCTGGCCATCGCGCTCACGTTTGTGTTTCGCGCGCTCGCAATCGTCTTCAACTGGCGCACCACGGCCGTCGCGCCGGCGTCGGCGCTGCCGCCACCTCCCTCCCTGCCGCCACCCTTATGAAACGCTTCCTGCTCCCCCTCCTTCTCGGCCTCGCTCCGCTCGCGGGCGCGCCCTCTGCCGCGGCGGAGAAGCTCTTCGCCGTCACGATCACGACCGGGCCCGCGTGGGATGCGGCCAAGCCCGCGGCCGAGCAGGCCTTCTTCAAGGAGCACTCGGCCAACCTCGCCCGCCTGCGCGCCGCCGGACTCTCGGTGATCGGCGGGCGTTTCGCGGACAAGGGCCTGCTCCTCATCCGCGCCGCCGATGCCGCCGCCGTGCGCGCCGAACTCACCCGCGATCCGTCGATCACGGCAGGGGTTTTCCAAGCGACAGTGGACGAATACCGGCCGTTCCAGCACGGCGACACCCGCCCGCCGCTCGCGACGCCCGAGGTCGCCGCGGTGCGCGCGCTCGTCGCCGCCTTCAACGCCCACGATCCCGCGGGCGTCGCCGCACTGCTCGCCGAGGACGCGAAGCTCTTCGGTGTGGCCTCCGACAGCCAGTCGCTCGACGGCGACGGCCGCGCCGCGATCCTCACCTGGCTCGAAGGCTACTTCAAGTCCGTGCCCGACGTGCGCTCCGAGATCCTCGATCTCACGCAGACTGGCCCGCATGTCTCCTACCGCGAGCGCGCGACGTGGACCGCCAAGGACGGCACGCGCCGCGTGCAAACCTCGCTCGCGGTCTATGAGGTGCGAGAAGGCTTGGTGCGTCGCGCGTGGTATTTTCCCGCGAATCGCGAACCGGCGGCGAGGTAGCCCCGGGATCCGCAGGGAAGAAAACCCCCGATGCCGGCTCTCATCGGCATGACGTTCATGACCCGGGTTGCGATGATGGCTGCGTGCGCGAGCGCCCCTGCCGGCGCGGCGGAGAAAACTTTTGCGAGCGGCCCGGCGCGGGTGGCGCTGGTCGAGCTATTCACCAGCGAAGGCTGCAGCAGCTGCCCGCCGGCGGAGAAATGGCTGAACAACCTGCGCGACACGCCGGGCCTCTGGCGCGACTTCGTGCCGGTCGCCTTCCACGTGAACTACTGGGATCATCTCGGCTGGAAGGACGCGCTCGCCTCCAAGGCGTTCACCGAACGCCAGCACGCCTACGCCGGCGCGTGGCGCGCGTCATCGGTTTACACGCCGTGCTTCGTGCGCAACGGCGCGGAGTGGCGGCCGCGCGGCGCCGCGCCCGAGGGCCCCGGCGACGCCCATGCCGGCCTGCTCACGCTCCGCTGGCACGCGGATGATCACACGTGCGTGGTCGAGTATGCGCCCCCCGCCCAACCGGACGTCCGCACCGCCGGCCGGATGGAATTCGACGTGTCAGTCGCCCTGCTCGGCGGGGGCATTGAGAACGACGTGCGCCGCGGCGAAAATTCCGGCCGCACGCTGCGGCACGAATTCGTCGCGCTGCGCTTGGCCACCGCCGCGCTCGGTGCCTTCAAAGACGGGGTCCGCTCCGCGCGCCTCACCTTGCCGCCGCGCGCCGAAATCAAGGTCGAGCGCGAGGCCCTCGCCGCGTGGGTCACGCGCCGCGGTTCGCTCATGCCGCTCCAGGCTGCGGGCGGCTGGCTGGAGTGATTCCAGAGTGATGCCAGCGACCCGTTGGCTTGGGACTATCACCCAGGTAGGGCGCGGACTCCGTTCCGCGCCGTTGGCTTTACGCAAACCGGCGGGGAACGGAGTCGCCGCCCTACCCGCGACCCGCGCGGTGAGATTAACCCTCAGTTCTCCGGCGAGAAGGTCGTCTGCGGGCGCGCGAGATCGAGTTCCTTGATCCAGATGTTGCGGTAGCGCACGTCGTGGCCTTCGCACTGGAGCTTGAGGCCTCCGGGGGTGTCGGTGATGCCCTTGCCGCCTTCGTTGCCGCCGTCGATCCCGGAGTTGGCGCCGCCCCAGACCTGCGAGATTTCCTGGTTCGCGTGGATCTTCACGCCGTTGAAATACATCGTCACGCGCGCCTTCTCGGTGAGTTTGCCGTCCTTGAAACGAGCCGCGCGGAACTGGATGTCGTAGCTGTTCCACTGGCGCAGGCCTTTGTAGAGGAAGTAGGACGACTCGCTCTCGTTGATGATGGCGCCCATGCCGTGGCGCGTGGCGTCGCCGTCCTGAATCTGGATTTCGTAGCGGTTCTGGAGATAGACGCCGCTGTTGCCGCGCGGGTTCATGACGAGGAACTCGATGTGCAGCCGGAAATCACGATAGGCCTTCTTCGTGACGATGTCGGCCACGCCGTAACGGCCCTTGGCGACCGCCGGATCGTCGGTCTGCAACACGCTGCCGCCGCGGTCCACGGGATCGTCGACGATCTTCCATTTGATCGGGAGCGCGGAACCGAAGCGCGGGCCGGTCCAGTAGGTCCATTTGGCGTCGAGCATCTCGCGCGTGCCATCGAAGATCACCTCCGCGCCGGCGATGGGTTTGGCGCCGACCCCGACCTCGGCTTGGAGCGGGCTAAACGCGAGACAGGCAGAGAAAACGAACGCGGCACGGGACAGGAAGCGAGGGAGAGGATGCATAGGGGCGCGGCCATGCGGGCGAAAAAATCGCGCGGGCACGAACCAATTCCGACCGCGGCTTTGACGCGCGCCCCCGCGGCGGTCAGGTTCCGGCCATGCGCTTGGTCTTCCCCTGCCTGCTTGCGATCATCGCCCTCACCGCCCGGGCCGACGACTGGCCGCACTGGCAGGGGCCGCAGCGTGACGGCGTGTGGCGCGAGACGGGCATCCTGGAAAAATTCCCCGCCGACGGCCCGCCCGTCCTCTGGCGCGCGCCCGTCGGCGCCGGCTACAGCAGCCCGGCGGTGGCAGGCGGGCGGGTGTTCATCACGGACCGGCCCGACTCGCAGACCCGCGGCAACCCCGGCACCGCGCTGGCGCGCACGATCGAGGCCGGCCGCGAGCGCGTGCTCTGCCTCGACGTGCGCGACGGCCGCCTCCTCTGGACCCACGACTACGAAGCCCGCTACGAGATCGCCTACCCCTCGGGCCCGCGCGCGAGCCCGGCGGTCGCAGGCGACCGCGTTTACACGCTCGGCGCGGAAGGCGACCTCCACTGCCTCGACACCGCGACGGGCCGGGTGGTGTGGACGCGCAATTTCAAAAGCGACTACGGCGTGACCACGCAGACGTGGGGCTTTGCCTCGCCGCCGCTCGTCGAGGGCGACCGCGTGTTCTGCCTCGTGGGCGGCGCCGGCCACACGGTGGTCGCGTTCGATCGCGAGACGGGCAAAGAACTCTGGCGCGCGCTGCCGGCCAAGGAGCCGGGCTACGCGCCGATGACGTTCATCGACGCCGGCGGGAGGCGCCAGCTCATCGTCTGGGACAGCGAAGCCGTGAGCGGCCTCGATCCGGCGACGGGCGAAGTGTTTTGGACGCAGCCGTTCAAAACCAAAATGGCCCACGCCATCGGCACGCCGCGCCAGCATGGCGATCTGTTGTTCATGTCGTCGTTCTTCGACGGCTCGTTGCTCCTGCGCCTCGACGCGGCCGCCCCGCGCGCCACCGAGGTCTGGCGGATCAAGGGCGTGAGCGAGACGCGCTCCGAGGGCCTGCACAGCCTGATGAGCACGCCGTTCATCGAGGACGGCCACCTCTACGGCGTGTGCAGCTTCGGGCAATTACGCGGCCTGCGCCTCGCCGACGGCGCACGCCTCTGGGAAACGCTCGCGCCCACCACGCCCGCCGGCAAACCCGCGCGCTGGACCACCGCCTTCCTCGTCAAGCACGCCGACCGCTTCTTCATCTATAACGAGACCGGCGACCTCATCCTCGCCCGCCTCACGCCGCAGGGCTACGACGAGATCGGCCGCGCGCACCTGCTCGACCCGACGAACCGCGCCGGCGGGCGCGACGTGCACTGGTCGCACCCGGCGTTTGCGGAGCGCAGCATTTTCGTCCGCAACGATCGCGTGCTCATCCGCGTCGATCTGCGCGCCACCCCATGAACCCCCGCCCCACCCGCCGCACCTTTCTCAAACACTCGGCCGCCGCCGTCGCCGCCGCCTGCGTCCCGCGGGCGCTCAGCGCCGCCGCCCCGGCGACCTCCTTCTCCTTCGTGCTGCTCGGCGACCTGCACTACGACGCGCTCGCGCACCACGACATGGCGTGGGTCGAGAAGGAGAAACCCAACGACATCTCGCAGATCAAAAACTACTCACGTATCACGGCCGAGATAACGCCGCGGCTGCTCGCCACCGTGCGCGAGACGATCGCGGAGCTGAACCGCACGCCAGCCACGCGCGTGGCGTTTGTCCTGCAGGCGGGCGATCTCGTCGAAGGACTCTGCGGCAGCGAGGAACTCGCCGTGCGGCAGAACACCGAGGCGCTGGCCGCGATTCGCGATGCCCAGCTCGGGGCGCCCCTGCTCTTCACCAAGGGCAACCACGACATCACCGGGCCGGGCGCGGTGGCGGCGTTTGCGAGTGTGTTTCATCCGTTTCTCGCCGGGCAGGCGCGGGCCATTGCGCCGGGAGGCGAGGCGGTGGCGGGCGCGAATTTCTCCGTCGAGGTCGGCGGCGCGCAGGTCGTTTTCTTCGACGCCTACGAGGCGGCGAAAAGCCTCGCGTGGCTCGAGGCCATCGCAGCGCGCCGCACGGCGGAGCATTTGTTCGTCGCGGTGCATCCGCCCGTCGTGCCCTATGGCGCGCGCTCCACGTGGCACGTCTTCGCCAGCGAGCGCGACCGCGCGCGCCGCGAAAAATTCCTCGCGCTCCTCGGCGAACAGCGCGCGCTGGTGCTCGGCGGCCACATTCACCGCTACAACACCCTCTCGCGCGCCGCCGGCCGCGGTCGCTTCGCGCAGTTCGCGCTCAGCAGCGTGCTCAGCACCCCGGGTCCGAAGCCAAAGGATATCCTCGACGGCGCTACCGCCTACACGTCCGACCAAATTTCCGTGGAGCCCAACTTTTCGCCGGCCAACGCCGCCGAGCGCCGCGCCGTCTATGAGGCCGAGCGCGCCCACGTGCGCGACTTCACCTATGCCGATCTGCCGGGCTACGCGGTCGTGACGGTCGCCGGCCCACGGGTGACCGCGACGATGTTTGCCGGCACGACGCGCGAGCCGTGGCGCACGGTCGATCTCGCGGCGCTGGCACGCGGGTAGCGCGCCGCGCTCAACTTCGGCCCGTGAGCGCAACACCCCCACGCGATCCGCCGGAGCTGCGGGCTGGCTGGCCAGTGCTCGGCGCCGGGGCGCTGCTCGTGGCCGCCGTGGTGGCCGCCTATCACAACAGCTTCGGCGGCCCGTTTGTCTTCGACGATCTGCCGGCGATTCGCGACAACCCGACGATTCGTTCGCTCTGGCCGCCGCAGGAAATGCTCTCGCCCCCCGCGGCGACACGCTGCGCGACGCCCTCGCCCTGATCGAACCCATCGCCCGCACCGCGCCCAACGATCCGACTGTGCTCAGCGCCCTCGCCGCCGCCCAGGCAGAATTGGGCCGCTTCCCCGAGGCCATCCTCGCGCCCGAGCGCGAGGGCGCCGAGCCGGGGTTGCTTCCCCAGCGTTCGCCGATTTTGATCCCGGCAGAAAACCAGCGGTAAGCACCAAACCTCCTCCCTTATGAAATGGTCCCTCAAACTCGGCCGCTTTGCCGGGATCGATGTGTTCGTCCATTGGACGTTCCTGATCCTGCTCGGGTGGATTTTCTTCTCGCAGCTCGGCGCGGACGGCAATGTGGACGCGGCGCTGCGCAGCGTCGCCTTCATCCTCGCGATTTTCGGCTGCGTGGTGCTCCACGAGTTCGGCCACGCGCTGGCCGCGCGGCGCTACGGCATCGGCACGCGCGACATCACCCTCCTGCCCATCGGCGGCGTAGCCCGGCTGCAGCGCATGCCGGAAAAACCCCGCCAGGAGCTGGTGGTCGCCCTCGCCGGCCCGGCAGTCAACGCCGTCATCGCCATCGTTATTTTTGCCGGTCTCCTCCTGTTCCGCGGCACACCCGTCGCGCTGGAAGCCGAACTGCAGCACGGCGACTTCTGGACGCGGCTCATGACGGTGAACGTGTTTCTGGGGGCGTTTAATCTCCTGCCCGCCTTCCCGATGGACGGCGGCCGGGTGTTGCGCGCGCTGCTGGCGGCCAACCTGGGGCAGCGGCGGGCGACGCAAATCGCCGCCAACATCGGGCAGGTGCTCGCGATCGTGCTCGGCGCGGCCGGCTTTTTTCTCACGCGCAATCCGTTTCTGATTTTGATCGCGGTGTTCGTCTATCTCGGCGCGCAGGCGGAGGCGCAGATGGTCGAACTCACTTCGCTGTTTCGCGGGCTCACCGTGCGCGACGCCATGCAGACGCGATTTCGCACCCTCGCGTCGGACGCTCCCTTGGCCGCGGCCGTCGAAGAGCTGCTCGCCGGCGCCCAGCACGATTTTCCGGTCGTCGAAGGCAGCGCGGTCGTCGGCATCCTGCGCCGCCAGGACCTCGTGAAGGCGCTGGCCGAGCACGGGAAAACCGGCACGGTCGCCAGCGCGATGACGCGGGAGTGCCCCACGGTCGAGGCGGACGAGCGGCTGGACCGCGCCTTCGAGCGCTTGCAAAGCGGCGGCTGCACGGCCGTGCCGGTGATGGAGCGCGGCCAGCTGACCGGCGTGCTGACGATGGAAAACATCAGCGAGCTCGCGATGGTGAACACCGCCTTGGAAAAGAGCAGTGCGGCCGCTCGCTGAGCTTAGCCACGCCCCGCTCTCACGAGCGCGCGACATGGCCGGAGCCGGCGCGGGAAAACTTTTTGCGCTGTTTCAATCCGCGCGCGCGTTCGTGAGCGCGCGCCATCGGACCGACGAGCCAGCGCGCGTGGATCCAGCCATCACGAGCGCGACCCCGAGAGTAAACAGCGTCACCTACATCCATTTCGTGATGCGGTAGCCGGGGAGGCGCGCAAAGCAATTGCGGCCGGATGCATTCTCGTCTCGCCCGGTGCGCGCGGAAAACTTCTTCCCTTGGGCCGGCGCGGCCCGCATTTCTCCCGCATGCAAGGCCGCATCATCGCCGTGGGCGACATCCACGGCTGCGCCGTGGAATTCGAGGCGCTGCTCGGGAAACTCGCGCTGACCCGGCACGACCGGCTGATTCTGCTCGGCGATTTGATCAACCGGGGCCCCGACAGCGGCCGCGTGCTCGCCCTCGCGCGGGCGCACGCCCACCGCTCGCTCCTCGGCAACCACGAACTACGCCTGCTCAACTACCGCAAGACGGGCGACCCCACACACCTCAAGCGATCGGACTACGAGACGCTAAAGCAGCTCAGCCCCAAGGACTGGGTCTACCTCGCCGCGATGCCGCTGGTGCATCATGTGCCCGAGCTCAAGACGGTGATGGTGCATGGCGGCTTTATGCCCGGCCGGCCTTGGCGCCGGCAGCCGGCGCGCATCGTCACACGCATCCAAGTCGTGGGCCCCGACGGCGAACCGCACAAACGATCTGAGTTTCCCCACGCACCCCACTGGTCCGAGCAGTGGAGCGGACCGCCCTTTGTCATCTACGGCCACACGCCCCGCCGCGAGCCTGCGCTGGCCAAATGGTCACTCGGCATCGACACCGCCTGCGTCATGGGCGGCGCGCTGACCGCCTGCGTGCTGCCGGGGCGGACCTTGGTGCAAGTGCCCGCGCGCGCGGTTTACGCAGCCGCGTGAGGCGCGGCGCCAGGCTCAGAGGGCGTCGAAAAAAGGGGCGCAGCTCGGAATGTAGGAGCCCGCTTGCGGGCGATTTCGCCGCCGGCTCAATCGGGGGACGCCGCATTCCATCGCGCGCAAGCGCGCTCCTACCGCAGATCTTTTTGACGCCCTCTCAGGCTCGTGCCGCCGGCAGGGTGATGAAAAACTCCGTGCCTTTGTCCGGCGCGCTCTCAACGCGCACGTCGCCCCCGTGGGCCTGCACGACGTTCTTCACGATCGCGAGGCCGAGGCCCGTGCCGCCCTGCTCGCGCGAGCGCGCCTTGTCCACGCGGTAGAACCGCTCGAAGATCCGCGTGCGCGCCTCGGCCGGGATGCCCGGGCCGTCGTCGCGCACCGTCAGCTCCACGCGCGCGCCCTCGAGCGCACGACCGCCCACGATCACGCGGCCGCCTTCGCGGCCGTATTTGATCGCGTTGTCGATCAGGTTGGCGAGCACCTGCCGCAGGCGCTCGGGATCGGCGTGGGCCGCGACCTCGGGCGCCACGCGATTCTCGATTGTCACGCGGCGCGTCTGCGCGATCAGCGCGGCGTCGTCGATCGCCTCCTGCGCGGCGGCCGCCAGCGGCACCGGGCGCAGCTTCAGCTCGATCCGGCCCGAATCGAGCCGCGCGAGCAGCAGCAGATCGTCGATGAGCAGGGTCAGGCGGTTGGCGTGCTTGTCGATCAGCTCGAGGAAGCGCGCGGTCACGGCCGGGTCGTTCTTGCCGCCGTCGATCAGCGTCTCGGCGGCGCTCTTGATCAGGGAGAGGGGCGTGCGGAGCTCGTGGCTCACGTTGGCGACGAACTCCTGGCGCACAGCCTCGAGCTGGCGCAGCCGGGTGAGATCGTGAAAGACGAGGACCGCGCCATCTGCGGCGCCGGCGGGCGTGCGCAGCGCGAGGGCGTTGACCTGCAGGTAGCGCGTCTCGGCCACGCCTTCGAGCCGCAGCTCGTGGCTCAGGACCGCCGGCTCGCGCTCGAGCCGCGCGACCAGCGTGGCGACCTCGTGGTGGCGCGTCGCCTCCAGCACGGTGCGGCCCACGGCGGGCGGCGCGAAACCGAAGAGCGCCCCGGCCGCGCGATTGGCGATGCGGATGCGGCCGTCAGCCCCCACGACGACAATGCCCTCGACCATGCGATCGAAGAGCGCCGCGGTGCGCTCGGCCTGCGCCGCCAGCTCGGCCTCGCGCCGCGCGCCGACTTCGGCGAGGTCGTGCGCCTGCCGGAGCTGTTCACGCACCAGCTGATCGCGGAACCACCAGACCGCCGCGCCGAGCGCGAGGGCGACCAGCAGCAGGATGATTTCGAGCCCGCTCACGCGTCGGCCTTGAAGCGGTAGCCCACGCCGCGGATCGTCTCGAGGTGTTCGGCGACGGGGCCGATCTTCTCGCGGAGCCGGCGCATGTGGGTGTCGACGGTGCGGCTGTCGATCGGGTTGTCGTAGCCCCACACGTCCTGCAGCAGGCGGTCGCGAGTCTGCACGCGCCCGCGGCGGCGGGCGAGCAGCTCAAGCAGTTTGAATTCGGTGGCGGTGAGGCTCACTTCGGCGCCGCCGATCTTCACCGCGTGGCGCGGGCCGTCGATTTCCAATTCGCCGATGCGCAGCACCGCGATCGGCTCGTCGGCGGCCTGGGCGCGGGCGAGCAGTTTCTTAATACGGAGGACGAGTTCGCGCGGGCTGAAGGGCTTCGTCACGTAGTCGTCGGCCCCGAGTTCGAGGCCGATCACGCGGTCCATTTCGGACGCCTTGGCCGTGAGCATGAGAATCGGGATCGCGGCGGTGCCGGGATCGCGACGGAGGATCTTGCAGACCTCAAGGCCGTCCACCTCGGGGAGCATGAGATCGAGCACGATGAGGGCGGGCCGCTCGTCCCGCGCGAGGGTGATGGCGCGCGCGCCATCCTTGGCGAACAGCGGGAGATAGCCGGCCTCCTTCAGCTTGAAGCCGAGGATTTCGAGGGCATCGGGCTCGTCGTCGACGACCAGGATCTTGGGCTTCATGGGCTTTTCTGCCCGGCGTGGCGGATGTCCTTCGCCTCGTAGAGATAGACGACCTCCTCCGCGATGTTGGTCGCGTGGTCGGCGATGCGCTCGATGGACTTGGAGATGACCATGAGCTTGAGGCAGCGGGTGATGGTGGTTGGGCGCTCGACCATGAAGCTGGAGAGCTCGCGGTGCAGCTGGCGGTTGAGATCGTCCACATCCTGGTCGCGGGGGATGACGGCGCGGGCGCGGTCGGTCTCGCGGTTGATGAAGGCGGTGATCGCCTCGCGCAGCATCTCGAGCGACATCGCGGCCATGCGCGGGAGATCGACATAGGCCTTGAGCTGGGGCTCGGTGTTCAGGTCCAGCGCGCGGCGCGCGATGGTCGTGGCCTCGTCGCCCACGCGCTCGAGGTTGTGGGAGATTTTCATCGCGACGGTGATGAGGCGGAGCTCGGTGGCGAGCGGGGCCTTGGCGAGGAGGTGGATGGCGGTGTCATCGACCTCAATTTCATAGCGGTCGAGGATGTTGTCGTCCTCCTCGACTTGGCGCGCGAGGGCGTCGTCGCGCTCGACGAGCGCGCGGATGGCGCGGCTGACGGCCGACTCCGCGTGGCTGGCCATCGCGAACAGGCTTTCCTTCAGCTTGGCGAGTTCTTCGTTGTATTGGGTCATTGGTTGAAAGGACTAAAAGACCAAGGGGCCGAAGGCAGCGGAAACGAAGGGTGTTTCGTGTTCATGAAAGTCTTTTGGCCCCTGGTCCCTTGGTCCTTTTCTCAGCCGAAGCGGCCGGAGACGTAGGCCTCGGTCTGGGCGTGGGCGGGGTTGGTGAAGATTTCGCGGGTGTCGGCGTATTCGATGAGCTTGCCGAGGTAGAAGAACGCCGTGCGGTCCGAGCAGCGGGCAGCCTGCTGCATGTTGTGCGTGACGATGACGATGGTGTAGCGGGACCGCAGCTGCTGGATGAGTTCCTCGACCTTCGCGGTGGCGACGGGATCGAGGGCGGAACAGGGCTCGTCCATGAGGATAATCTCCGGCTCGACGGCGATGGCGCGGGCGATGCAGAGGCGTTGCTGCTGGCCGCCGGAAAGGCCGAGGCCGCTGGCCTGGAGGCGGTCTTTGACTTCGTCCCACAGGGCGGCGCCGCGGAGCGACCGCTCGACGATCTCGTCGAGTTTCCGGCGGTCCTTCAGGCCCTGGAGACGCAGGCCGTAGGTGATGTTCTCGTAGATCGACTTGGGAAACGGGTTCGACTTCTGGAAGACCATGCCGACGCGCTTGCGCAGCTCGATCACATCGACGTCGGGCTGATAGATGTCCACGCCATGGATCTTGATCGTGCCGCCGCCGAGGCGCGTGCCGTCGATCAAATCGTTCATGCGGTTGAGGCAGCGAAGGAGGGTGGACTTGCCGCAGCCGGAGGGGCCGATGAGAGCGGTGACCTTCTTCGCCTCGATGCCGAGGGTGATGTCGTGCAGGGCCTGCGTGGCGCCGTAGAAAAAATCCACGTCGTCGATGTCGACGATGACGTTCCTGCCCTCGGAGGCCGCCGCGGCGGCCACGGCCGGAAAACGTGGGCTGACCTTGGCCGCCAAAGCCGGGGCGGAGGGGGGCGCGGGAGGACGGGTTTCCATGGTGGCGGGTGCGGCGTTTACCATTTGTAGCGGTTGCGCAGGTGATTTCGCAGCAGAATCGAGCTGGTCGCAATCAGCGCGACGATGAAGAGGAAGACGAACGCCGTGCCGTATTGCACCCGTTCGGTGTAGTCGTTCTGCGGGATCTTGGAGCTGACGACGTAGATGTGGTAGGGCAGCGCCATCACGCCCTGGAAAAAGAAATCGCCGAGCCGGTCGACGTCCCACGGCAGCTTGTCGCGCACGACATAGGCGGCGGTGAACATGATCGGCGCGGTCTCGCCCGCCACGCGCGCGATGCCGAGGATGGACGAGGTGAGGATGCCGGGCAGCGCGTAGGGCAGGACGTTTTTACGAATCGTCTGCCACTTGGTCGCGCCGAGCGCGAGCGAGCCCTCGCGAAAACCCTTGGGCACGGCCTTGAGCGATTCCTCGCTGGCGGTGATGACCACCGGGAGGACCATGAAGGCGAGCGTGAACCAGCCGGCGAGGAGCGAGACGTTCCACCCGAAGAAAATCACAAACATCCCGAAGCCGAACAGGCCGAAGACAATCGAGGGCACGCCCGCGAGATTCAGAATCGCGAGGCGCACGAAGCGGATGAACGCGCCGTCGCGCGCATACTCGTTGAGATAAATCGCGGCGCTGACGCCGAGGCAGAGGGCGATCGTCATCGAGCCGACGACCAGCAGGACGGTGCCGACGATGCAGGGCCAGATGCCGCCGGCGGAGTAGACATAGCTCTCGGTCGCGACATGGGCGGCCGCGGGATTTTGCTCCTTGAAGGCCCGGAACTCGCGGTCGCCCATCTCCCTTTTTTTCCCTTCCCACTCAAAGATGTAGAGGGACTCCGGCGCCTCGGTGAGGAAGGTGGTGTTGATGAACGGCGCCTCGGCCTTGAACACCGTGCGCGAGCCCTTGACGAAGATGTTGAGGAAGACCGCCGCGCCGCAGAGCAGCACGAACCACGTCGCGGCGCGAAAGAGCCAGAAGATCGCGCGCTCGCCGCGCCGGGCGCCGGCGGTGGAGCGGAAGACATGCGTCGCGGCGTTCATCCGATGGAGAGCTTGTAGCGGCGCACGATTTTCTGCGCGGCGTAGTTGATGAGCAGCGAGAGGACAAAGAGCACGAGGCCCACGACGAAGAGCGCCCGGTAGTGGATGCTGCCGCGCACGACCTCGCCCATCTCCTGCGCGATGATGCCCGTCATCGTGTGCACGGGCTCGGTGATGACCGCGAGGCCCGAGGTGAAATCCGGGATGGCGATACGGTTGCCAGCGCAGAGGAGCACGACCATCGTCTCGCCCACCACGCGCCCGAGCCCGAGGAGCACCGCGGAGATGATGCCGGAGAGGGAAGCGGGCACGATGATCCGCGTGATCGTCTGGAGGCGCGAGGCGCCGAGCGCGAAGGAGGCCTCCTTGAAGGCGCGCGGCACGTTGTTGAGCGCATCCTCCGCCAGGGTGAAAATCGTCGGCACCGCGATGAGCGCGAGCAGGCAGCCGGCAGTGAGGATGTTCAGGCGCTCGCTGTAGGGGAAGCCGGGCATCCAGGAGAGCCAGGGCTGCTGCGAAAGCAGGCGCAGCGCCTGCCCGAGCACCGCGATGCCGAAGAAGCCGAGCACCACGGAGGGAAACGCCGAGATGAACTCGATGCACGGCTTGATGAGCCGCTGCTCGCGCGTGGAGGCGATCTGGTTGACGTAGATCGCGGCGCCGACGCCGAGCGGCACGGCCAGCGCGAGCGCCACGGCCGAGACCAGGAGCGAGCCGATGAGCAGCGGCAGGATGCCATACCAGTCCTGCCAGAAACTCGCGGTGAGCCACTGGCGGCCGAAGAGGAACGCCGTGAACGTCTCCCACGCTGGCACCGGAAACGTGTGCTCCCACGCCTCCATGTCGCGCTCGATGGCGGGAAAGCCCGCGGCGTAGTTGCGGGCGAGCTGCTTGAGTTTCTCCATGCGCGGGTGGAGCTCGGGCGACGGCAGCGACGGCACGGAGTCGAGCAACGCGACCAGCTTCCGGCTGAACTCGCGGCTCGTCTCCTTGTAGAGCGGCAGCGCGCCGAGGATCGGCTTCAGCTCAGTCGCGAAGTCGATCGTGTCGATTTTCACGGCGTCGGCCTCCGCCGGCTTGCCCTCGGCGAGGAGCTGGCGGCGCTCCTCCTTCCGGTCCTGCGTGACGATGAACTTGGTCTTGATGGCCGTGACTTGTTCCGTGAGGTCCGAGAGCAGGGCGCGGAGCGGATCGACCGTGGCGGAGAACTGCTCGGCGAAGGCATCGAAGGGCGCGAGCGCGGCGTTGACCTCGTCCAGCGGGCGGCGTTCACGCTCCGTGAGGATCATGACCTGGCGCAGACGCAGATCGGAGAGGTAGCGCGTGAGCGCGGTGTGGTCGTCGGTCTGGCGCCGGATGAAATCAACATACTCGAGGCCGGCTTGGCGGTAGATCTCGAGGTTCGTGCGGTTCTGCCCAAAGAAGCCCGCGCCCTCACGGAAAAGAAACACCGTGATAAGCGCGAGCACGACGACGGCCACGAGCGCGTTACCGCCAAAAAACGCCTTGATGGTGTCGTCCAGCGTGAGCCCGAGGAAACGCAGGCGGCGTTTCTGCACGGCGAAGACCGGCGGCGGCGCGGGCTGAGGCGGTGGACTCGTCTCGATCATGCGTTGCGGGTCACGACGGCGGGGCGGGGCGGAAGCGTCAAGGGAGAGGTGGTGACAAAGGTGTGGCGGGCGGCGTAGCGGCGGGCGTCTCTGCCCGCCGTGGTTTGGCGACCGCCCTGAACCGGCGGGCAGGGACGCCCGCCGCTACGGGGTGCAGGTTTATTCCGGCGCGACGAAGCCCACCTTCTCGGCGATCTTCTTGCCCTCGGGGCTCAGCGTAAACGCGACGAACTTGGCCGCCTCACCCGCGGCTTCGCCATTCGTATAGTAGAAGGTCGGGCGCGCGTAGGGATAGAGCCCTTTGAGCACGTTCGGCTTCGTGGGTATCTGGCCGTCGATGGGCAGGGTCTTGAGGCCCGGGGTCGCGAGGTAGGCGAGGCCGACGTAGCCGATGCCATTGGGATTCTTGCCCACCTCGGCCGCGATCTGCTCGTTGCCGGCCATTTTCTGCGAGGCCCGGGCGTAGTCCCGGTTGTTCATCGCGAGCTGCTTGAAATCCGAGTAGGTGCCGGAGGAGGTGTTGCGCGTGTAGATGGAGATCTTGCCGGGCTTGCCGCCGACGGCGGACCAATCGGTGATGTCGCCCGAGAAGATCTGCTCGACCTGGCGCTTGGAGAGCTTGGCGATCGGATTGGCGGAGCTGACGACGATACCGATGCCGTCATAGGCGACGATGATGGGCTTGAGAGTGACACCCTTGGCCGAGGCGGCGGACATCTCGGTCGGCTTCGCCCGGCGCGAGCTCATGCCAATCTGCGCGGTGCCATCGATGATCGCCGTAAGGCCGGTGGTCGAACCCTCCGCGGCGATCTCGAAGGAGACGCCGGGGTGCTGGGCCTTGTATTCCTCGGCCAGTGTGGGGACGAGTTTGGCGCCGAGGGTGTCGGAGCCCTTGATGACGAGCCTCTGGCCGAAGGCAAAGGTCACGGCGGAAAGCGCGGCGAGGAGGAGAAGGGCGGTTTTCATGGGAAGAGAATTCGAGGTGGGAACGGATGGTTCAAAATTGAAGCTGGAGCTGGGAGCGGACGCCCATGGTCTTGGCCTCGGCCGGGGCGCCGGTGACGGTCTCCGTGGTCTTGCCGGAGAGCGCACCGAGCTGGAACTTAAGATCATTGCCGCGGAGATACCAGTTGGCGCCGAGATACCATTCCTCGAACTTGTTCATCGTGGGGCCCGCAGGCGCGGAGCGGACCACATCGGCGAGGTTGACGCCGCGACCATCGGTATCGAGCTGCTGGTAGCGCGCGACCAGCTCGAAAGCGTCCGTGACGAGAAAGCTCGGCTGGATGAACCAGCCCGCGGGCTTCGCGTCGCGGTTGGCGAGGGCCGAGCCGCGCTCGATATCCGCCGTGAGGTATTCAGCCATCAGACCGTAGCGGCCAATCTGGGCGTCGAAGTAGACTGAATAGAGGGTGAGATCGAAGCCCTTGCCGAGATTCGCGGTGCCTAAGCCACCTTGATCAGGCAGGAAGCCGGCGCCGACACCGGCGATCCAGGTGCCGCCGTTGTCCGCGAGGCGGCCGGCGATGCCGGCGTTGCCCCAGAACGCGAGCTTGTTGTTGGTGTTGTCGCCGGAGGAGGAGGCCAGCGTGAAGGTCTCGTTGCGCTCGGGGTCGGTGATGGCGGCGCTATAGACGAAATTGGTCCGCGCGTTGAGCTCCTTTTTGCCGTCGAGGAAGGCCCCGATGCGGTAGCTCGCGGCGCCGAGGCGGCGGCCGTTGTTGGACTCGACGAAGTAGCGCGTGATGCCGGAGCGCTCGATGGACTTGAGGTGGCCGCTCGTGGCGCGCTCCTCGTAGGCGACGTTCACCTTGCGCAGGCCGAAGTTGAACGAGAGGTCGGGCGTGGGGCGCCACTCTACAATCGCGTCGTCGTAGCTGCCACCGGCAAAATCATAGGTCATCGTCGCGCCCCAGTTGCCGCCGACGCCGGCCTTGAGCGTGAAATACATCCGGCGGGTGAAAAAATGGTGCGTGGCGACCGGGCCGAAGGCCGCGCCGCGCACATCGGTGTCGAGGCCCGCATATTGCAGCTGCATCCGCATGCCGACGCTGAGACGGTCGGTAGATTTGCCACCGCCGTGGGCGGGGGCCGGGATCACGGCCGCCGCCTCACGCACGAGATCGGCGCGGATATCCTCCGCCTCCTGATTGGTGAGAATGCCTTTGCGGATGAGCGCATTCACGAGCGCGGCGCTGTCTTGGGCGGGTGCGATGGGGGCGAACACGAAGATCCCGGCCGCAAGGGCGAGGCTACGAGGAAGGTGGCGGATGAGCATGAGCAGAGTGGTCTGAGTGGAATCGGCCGCGAAAACATCGCCTCCGGCGCGCCTAAGATAGCCGCCCAATGTTACAAACCGATGACTGGAATGTGACGAAGCCGGAACGAACCGCCCGATTCGGGCTAAAATCAGCGACAGAACGGTGACGGACTCGTGACAGCCGCCCTCCTCGCTCGAATTCGACCAAAAAAAGCGGCGCCCGCTGCCGGGCGCCGCCTAGAGCGATGAAGTTAGGCCGAAGGGAGGCTCAATCCACCTCGTAAACCTCCAGGATCACCTCGCCGGCCGCGGTGCCCTTGCCCTTGGCCTGCACGCTGTAGGCGCCCGGGGCGAGCGTCTTCACGAGGGCCGCATCGCGGCTGCCCGCGGCGAGCGCAAAGCCGCCGACCGCGGCCGTGAGCGCCGGGATCTGCGTGCCCGACCAGTCGTCATTGCTGGCGATCGAGGTCGTGCCGGAGAAGAGCTCGAGCGTGGGATCAGCGAGGGCGTTGGTAACGCCGAAGGCCGTGAGGCCGGGCCCCACGACGCGGATGAGCACCGTCTGCGACTGCGGGCCACCGATGACGAAGCCGCCGAAGAGCGTGCCACCCGCGGCCAACGTGCCGCGGGTGGAGATGTTGATGACCTTGCTGAGCGAGCCGAGCACGACGGGCTCCTCGGTCGCGGGGGCGTCGGCCTCGGTGAGGTAGCCGAGCTGCGAGATCGCGGTCCAGCCCTTGGCCCAGTTGCTGTCCTTAAACGCGCCGACATAGTCGGTCTGCGTGAAAAAACCGTCGGCGGGCGGGGTGCGCGCGCCGGTGCGCGCCGGGCTGCCGTTGGCCGGGCGGGGATCGAGGCCGCGATTGCGGGTGCGGCTGAGGCCGTTGAGGAGCGGGTTGGTGTTGATGCGGTTGCCCTGCGCGGCGGCGCGAATGTGCTCCGCAGTGTAGTTGGCCGCAGGCGCGGGACCGCCTACGGTGGCGTTGGGGCTCAGGAAGAGCTGAGCGTCGGCCGTGCCGGCGCCGAAGGTGCCAAAGATATTGGCGGCGAGTAGGAGGTCGCCCGCGGCGAGGCGCTTGGCGCTGTCCTCGGTCTGCGCGCTCTCGGTCTCGATGCGCACGGCGTAGCCAAAATAATCGTGGACGATCGAGTTGATGAGGCGGCCGCCGGAGTTGTCACGGAAGATGAGGCCCTGGCTCAGGCTCTGGCCGGAGGTGGCGCCGGAGCCGATGAGCGTGGCGTTGAAAATCTCGGGCGTGGCGAACGGCGAGCCGTTCTCGGGTGAGGTGCCGCCATCCATCTCCATCGCCTGGTTGCCCTTGTCGGACGCGCCGATGGCGAACCAGAACTGGCCCTTGCCGCGGAAGCCTTCGTCCCAGTCGAAATTGTCGTCATCGTTGAAAGCACTGATGAGATACTTCGTGTTCACCGTGCCGCCGAACCACTCGAAGCCGTCGTCGTTGCTGGCGAAGACTTCGACATACTCGATGGTGGTGCCGCGGCCGACCGCGCCCATGGTGAGGCCGTTGAGCTCGACATTGGGCGCCACGATCGCGCCGGGGTGGCGGATCTGCACGTAACGGAAGACGCCGGAATTGTCGTCGTCGTCGGTGCCGCCGTAGATGCCCCGCGGATCCGTGGTGGCGATGCCCTCGACGTTGCCCTGGCCACTGGCGGTGTTGATGCGCGCGCGGCCGAGGATCACGACGCCGCCCCAGAGGCCGCGGTCGGACTCGGTGAGATTGGGCGCGGTGGCGCTCAGATTATCCGCCTCGGCCGTGAAGATGATCGGCTGCGCGGCGGTGCCGGCGGCGTTGATGCGGGCACCGCGCGTGATGACGAGGGCGGTGGCGTCGGCCGGGTTGGCCTTGGGCCGCCCCTTGATCACGGTGCCAGACTCGATGGTGAGCGTCGCGCCGGCCTCGACGAAGATTTTTGTGTCGAGGATGTAGGTGTTGGTGCGGACCCACGTGGTGCTGGCCGTGATGGGAGCGGTGACGACGATATCGGCCGCTTGGATTCCGGCGGGAGCCAGGACCGCGAGCAGCGCGGGGAGGAAGGAACGTTTCATGCGCATTCTCTGTTTTGGATTATGGGTGGACGAAAAAATGATCGGGCCGGCTCAGAAACCGTAGCCGAGGCTGAGCGAGAACGTGCGGCCGCGACGGCGCTCGTAGCGCACATAGTCGGCGCCGCGGAATTCCTGCACCGCCTTCTCGGCGGGGTTCAGGAGGTTCTTGGCGGAGAAGCCCACCTTCCAGCGGTCGCCGAACTTCTGCGACAGGATGAAATCGAGCTCCGCCGCCGGCTGCTCGAAAATGTCCGGCGTGCCGGGCGGACTCACGAGGGCGAGGCGCTCGCCGAATAGATTGTAGTAGATGCTCGCGGCCGTGCGGGTGCGCGGGTTCGAGTAGCTCAGGTCGCCGTTGACGAGATGGTTCGACTGCCCCGCCAGCGGCCGCGTGCCGGACGCCGCCGGATTGAACAACTGCGCCATCCGCAGCTCGCCCGCGGGCACCGTGACGGTCGATTCGACGAACGTGAGGTTCAGCCCGAAGGTGAAATATTTCAGCCGCTCCGAAAGTCCGCCCAACCGCTGCCGAAACTCGAACTCCGCGCCATACACGCGGCCCTTCTCCGGATTCTGGAACTGGATCTCGCCTTGGTTGATGATCACGCCCGTCGGCGCGAAGATCGCCTTTTCGATCGGGTTCTTCAGGTCCTTCCAGAATGCGCTCACCGCCACGATGCGACCCGGGCCGGTGAACCATTCCCAGCGCAAGTCGTAGTTGTCGATCACCGTGCGCTTCAGGTCGGGATTCCCGATGTAAACGAAGTCGCCCACGAACTCGAAGGTCTCGTAGGGCGCCATCTCGCGGAAATTCGGCCGGGCCAGCGTGCGGCCAAACGCGGCGCGCAGGTTCATGCGCGGGTGCAGTTCGTAGACGAGATTCAGCGAGGGCAGCGTGTCGCGCAGATCGAGCAGGCCCGGCCGGCGCGTGGGGTCCTGGCTCATCACGCGCAGATCCGTCGTCTCGATCCGCACGCCGCCGATCGCGCGCAGGCGCGCCGTCACCGGCACATCGGCCATGAAGTAGTGGCCGTCCACGTCCATCGCGCCGTCGTAGTTGTTGCGCGGCGCCGAGGTGTCTTGGAGGAACAGGGTGTCGTTGGCAAAGCGCCCGGTGGCCGGATTCACGGCGCCGACGTTGGCGGGCAGGAAGAACGTCTGGTCGTTGCCGTCGAAACGGCGGCCGAGGGACCGGTAGAGGTATTGGCGCTCGCGAAAGCCGCGCTCGATCCGGGCGAGCGCTGAGCCGGCCTTGAGCTTCGCATCGCGGCCGCCGATCACGAGGGGCAGCGTGAGATCGAGGGCGTAATCGCGGCGCGTCTCCTCAAGCCGGCGGTAATAGCGCGCCGGATTGGCGAGGCCCGACGTTTCCCACTCGTAATAGGTCTGGCCTGCGATCTCGCGGCTCGAGTGATTGAAGAAACGCGTGTCGGGCTCGTCCTGGGTGTTGCGCGCACTCGACGCTGACCACTCGGCCAGCAACCCGCGCCAGCCGGAGAAAAGGTGCCGGCCCGTGAGCTGGCCTGAGCGGAGTTCGCGTTCGGTGAACTTCAGCGTGCGCGTCGTGTAGGTCTGATCGTTATCGAGGCCGCCGCCGGCGATGTAGAGGCCGCGCTGCACGCGGGCGACATCCTCCCCCGTGGTGTTGAAGAGGCCGTTGATCGACACTTCGTGCTCCGGGCTCAGCTGCCAGGAGAGCTTGGCCGTGGCGCCCGCGCTCGTCTCCTGCGCACCGCGCTCGTCGTCGAGACTCACCGTGGTCGAAAGCGCCGTGCTGCCCACGCCTTGCAGCTCATGGCGGCCGACGCGCCCGCCCGTGTAGCTGGAATAGCTGCGGTCATAGGTGAGCGACGCGATCACGCCGACCCGCTGGGTGCCGAAGTCGAGCCGGTCGCCGTAGCTGAGGGCCAGCTTGCGGTTCCACGGCGCCTGGCCGCGCGTCGGCGCCATGACTGGCGAAAGCAGTCGCGAGAGCCGGCCGATTTCGGCGTCCGTGGCCGTGCCACGCGCCGGGATTGTCATCGCCTGCAATTCGCCGGGCAGCTGACGCGAACCGTCGTCGCGCCCGAGCCAGTCCGTGCCGGCACCGGTGCGCAGCAGGGACTCGCCGGTGGACTGCGTGTTGAAGGTCGTGGAGGCGGAGAACGCGAAGGTGCGCGCGTCGGGCAGCGACTTGGTGCGGATGTCCACGTTGCCGCCGGAGAAATTCCCCGGCCGATCCGGCGTGAAGGTCTTGGAGGTCACGATCGCGTCGATCAGCTCAGCCGGGAATAGATCCATCTGCACCGCGCGGCGCTCGGGATCGGCGCTGGGCACCTCGGCGCCGTTAAGCGACGTGGAACTGTAGCGCTCGCCGAGGCCGCGGATGTAAACGTATTTGCCATCGACCACGGAGGCGCCGGTGACCGCCTTCATCGCCTGGGCGGCATCGTTGAAGCCGAGCCGGCTCATCTGATCGCTGCTGATGGCGTCGCTCACGCCGGCGGCCTTCTGCCGCTGCGCCAGCAGGCCCACGCCCGAATTCGCGACCACATCCGCGCTGACCGTGAGCGCCTCAAGCCGAAGGATCGGCTCCGTCGCAGGCACGAGCGCAAATTCGATCCGGGATACCTCGCCCGCGGTGACCGCCACTCCGGCAATGGTGGCGGACTGGAATTCATTCCGCGTGATCAGCACGTCGTGCGCGCCCGCGGCGACCTGCTCGATCCGGAAAGCGCCGTTCAGGTCCGTGCTCGTCGCCGCGTCGGCGCCGCGCACGCGCACCGAAGCGCCAAAGACCCCGGCGCCGCTCGCGTTGCTCACGATGCGCCCGCTGATCGTGCCGGTGGCCGCCCGCACCTCGGGCGATCCGGCCGCCAGCACGGCAAGCGCAATGCCCGCCCAAACCATCCACGTTTTCGGAGAAAGTGACTTCATGCCGGAAGCACTCCCGTTGCGCATGAAAACCCGCAACGCCAATGACCCGCCGTCACGGAGCTTTCACGACACCGCCATCCCCCTGTCACATACGTGACAAAACCGCGACAACCCGGACGCGGGAGAAATGAGGAAGGCCGCCCAAACCCCTTTAGGCGGCCTTCCATTTTATACCCGACCAATACTGACCCAGCACAACCTAACGCCGCGGAAGACGAGATCGGCCGAAAAACGTTCAGTCGTTTTCCACGCATGCGCACGAGTTCACCATTCCGTGACATGCGCGGGCTCCCGCATCTCAAAAAACTCGTGCTCCGCGCGCAGCCAAGCGAGCCGATCACCCCGGCGGACGTCATCGGCCCGTTTCACCGGCCGCGCATCCGCGCGCCGGGCAATCTCGAGAAGCCAGCGGAGAATGCGCTCGTCCGCGGCGAAGGTCACATCAGTGTTCATGGCGGGCGCACACTCGCACCCCAGCGCGACAACTTCGCGACGCCGGGGTGACAAAGCCGGAACAAAGCACCGGGCCCCACCCTCGCCCCACCCGGCCGTCGGCATGATTTTCGACAAACCCGCGTCGCGACGGTGACGATCGCGCGTCGCAGGCACAGGGAAGTTGACGGTGAAAGCACCGCGGTCTTGCCGTGAGCAGTCAGGAAATACGCACCGTGCAAACACCTCCTACCATGTCTTCATCGACCTCGTTTAACTCGCTTGCTTTATCCGGCCCGCGCTTCCGCTCGCTGAGCTTGGCCGCCGCCAGTCTCTTCTCCGCCATAACCGCCTTCGCGCAGCCGACCGGCGCCATCGCCGGACGAGTGACAGACACTCAGACCAAGCTCGCGCTCAGCGGCGTGCAGGTGAGCGTCGTCGGCACCGCGCTCTCCACCTTCGCCGATCCGGCGGGCGACTACCGGCTGTCCGATGTGCCGGCCGGCACCGCGACGGTGGAATTCAACTACGTCGGCTACGGCGAAGTGCGCAAAACGGTGAGCGTCGCCGCCGGCGCCACCGCCACGCTCAACGCCGCCTTCGGCGCGGAGGTCGTCGCGCTCGACAAATTCGTCATCACCGGCAGCGCCGTCGGCTCCGCGCGCGCGATCAACCAACAGCGCGCCGCCGACACCCTCACGAGCATCATCGCTTCCGACGAGATCGGGCGCTTTCCCGATCAGAACGTCGCCGAATCGATGCAGCGCATCCCGGGCCTCGCGCTCTACCGCGACCAAGGCGAGGGGCGCTTCATCGTCGTGCGCGGCATCCGCCCCGACCTGAATAGCGTGAAGCTCAACGGCGTCTCGATGGCCACGCCCGAGCGCGGTGACCGCGTGGTCGCGCTTGATGTCCTCCCGACCGATGCGCTCGCCGCGGTCGAGGTGACCAAGGTGCCCACGCCCGATCAGGATGCCGACGGCCTCGGCGGATCGATCAATGTCCGCACGCGCAGCGCCTTCGACGCCGAGGGGCGCCAGCTCCAGTTCAGCGCCCAAGGCCAGTTCAACGACCTCACCGAACGTCTGAGCAGCAAATTCAACGCGACCTACGCCGACCGGTTTCTCGACGGCAAACTCGGCTTCATCTTCGCCCCGACGTGGCAGACCCGGCGTTTCGGCTCGAACAACTTCGAGGAAGACGGCGGCTACACGCTGCGCCCGGTCCCCGGCTCCACCACCGGCCAGCAGGCCTACTTCCTGAATGGGATCGCGTTCCGCGAATATGAGATCACGCGCACGCGCTACGGCGCCAGCTCGGCGCTCGAGTTCAAGCCCGACAACGAATCCCTCTACTACGTGCGCGGCACCTTCTCGCAGTTCAACGATCACGAGATCCGCTACGTCTACACCGTGCCCTTCGTCGAGGGCACGCTGAGCGCGCTCAGCGAGACGGGCGCCACGGTCACGGCGATGCGCCGGGAGCGCTACGACATGCGCTACCGCCAGAAGGATCAGCGCCTCTACTCCGTCGTCGCCGGCGGCGAGCGGACCTTTGGCGCGTGGAAATTCGACGGTCGCGCCGCCTGGTCGAAGGGCGAGGAAGAGCGGCCCGACGAGACTACCGTGCGCTTCCGCAAGAGCGCGCGGGTGAGCAACTGGACCTACTCCTTCGCCGACGGCACCTACGCTCCCCGCGTCAGTGTCACCGGCGCCAACGTCGCCGATCCCTCGCTCTACAGCGAGATCAGCCGTTTCCGCATCGTGAATTCCCCGGGCGACGAGACCGAGGTGAACCTCGGCTTCAACGTCCGCCGCGACCTGAAGCTCGGCGACGCGCCTGCCTACTTGAAGTTCGGTGCCCAGCTCCGCGAGAAGGAGAAGAATGCGAGCAACGAGACCACCGACTACGCGGCGCCCGCCTCGTTCACCTTTGCCGCGATGCTCGAAGGCCAGACGCCCGACGACTATCCGTTCTACTCGACCGGCGTCCGTGCCAGCGCACCGAAAATCTTGGCGGCGTTCCGCGACAACCCGGCCGCCTTTGCGCCTTCGCGCCTCTTCCTCGAAAGCACGCAGGACGACTGGCAGTCCACCGAGGATGTCACCGCGCTCTACGCGATGGGCGGCGCGACTTGGGGCCGGCTCAACGTCCTCGGCGGCCTGCGTTACGAGCGCACGCAGTATGAGAACAAGGGCAACCAAATCACTGGCACGACCGCCCTGTCCGTCAGCCGCGGGCGCAGCTACGACAACTACCTGCCGGGCCTCCACGTCCGCTACAGCCTAGACAAACAGACGCTCCTCCGCGCCTCGTGGAGCAATTCCCTCGCGCGCCCGTCCTTCGACGACAGCGCGCTCCGCCGCAGCGTCGATCTCGCCACGAGCCGCGTCACCGAGGGCAACCCGCGCCTGAAGCCGCTCGAGTCCGTGAACTGGGACGCCTCGATCGAGCGCTACCTCCCGTCGCTCGGCCTGATTTCCGCCGCGGTCTTCCAGAAGGACTTATCCCGACATGCCGATAACTCCGACATGATGCGGGAATGTGGCGACACCTTCGAGTAGGCGGTGGCGCCCTGCACACCGATGATGTCGGGATTATCGGACGGCTTCGAGGAACGCGAGGAGGCGCGATTGCTCGTCGC
>JAUYAK010000090.1 GCA_030693515.1 Opitutaceae bacterium | reverse complement strand
CGCCTTGCCGCCGACGCGGGAGACGGACTTGCCGACATCGACGGCGGGCAGCACGCCGAGTTCGAAGAGCGACGGCGAAAGATAAATCTGTCCATCGGTGATCGAGATGAGATTCGTCGGAATGTAGGCGGAAATGTTTTGCGCCTCCGTCTCGATGATGGGGAGAGCGGTAAGTGACCCGCCGCCGCGTTCGTCATTCAAATGCGTGGCGCGCTCGAGCAAGCGAGAGTGAATATAAAAAATGTCGCCGGGGAAGGCTTCGCGTCCCGGTGGCCGGCGGAGCAGCAGCGAGAGTTCGCGATAGGCGCGGGCGTGATGCGTGAGGTCGTCGTAGACGATCAGCACGTCGCGGCCTGCCTCCATGAAATGCTCCGCGATGCTGGTCGCGGCGTAGGGCGCGACGTAGGAAAGTCCGGGTGCGTCGTTGCCCTCGGCGACGACGACCACCGTGTAATCCATGGCGCCCTTCTCGCGCAGGCTCGCCACGACTTTCGCGACTGCGGAGGCGCGCTGGCCGATGGCACAATAGACGCAGACGACATTGCGGTCGCGCTGATTGAGGATGGCATCCAGCGCGATGGCGGTCTTGCCCGTGCGGCGGTCGCCGAGGATGAGTTCGCGCTGGCCCCGCCCGATGGGAATCAACGCATCGACGACCTTGAGCCCGGTCTGAAGCGGCACGGTGACCGGCGCGCGATCCATGATGGGAGCGGCGGGGCGTTCGACAGGCAGCCGCTGATTCGTTGCCACAGGACCACCGGCGTCGAGTGGCCGGCCGAGCGGATCGATCACGCGCCCCAACAGACCGTCGCCCACCGCCACGTCCATCACGCGACCCGTGGGCTCGACTTCATCGCCCGCGTGCAACTGCGAATAATCGCCGAGCAGCACGACGCCGATCTCTTCCTCGTCGAGGTTAAACGCGATGCCGAAGACGCCGCCGGGAAATTTGAGCAACTCTTCCGAGCCCACGCTGGGCAGCCCCGAGACGCGGGCGATGCCCGTGGAAACGTTGATGATGGTGCCCACCTCGCGCGGCGTGAGCTGCGGAGTAAACTGCTCACGCGTCCGGCTGAGATCGGCGAACGCTCGATCGAAGACGGATTCCAGCGTGTCGGTTTCAGGCGTGGCGTTCATGGCTTCAGCGGCGACTGACAGTTGTTTCTAACCACGGATTTCACGGATGAACACGGATGGAATGCAGGGAGCAGCGGCCCTGTGCCGCGAAGACTCCCGGCATCGCGGCGCAAAACTGCCCCTAGAGCTACAACAGGCTGTCGTGATGATGGAGTCATACCGCGGGTTCGGGTTTGGACGCGGGTTTCGGCTCGGGCCTTTTCCTGTATTCCAACACGAGGGCCCTACACGGCGGTCAGCCGCAGAGCGGCTGACCGCATTTGTTTGGGCCGCGTGGCTAGGATAATCTATTTACTCATCTTAGCCATGTTCTTCATGGCGTGATCCAGGACTTCGCCGTGAACTTTATCGGGACTGAACATGACGCATTTCAGGTCTTCTTCCACGATGGCCGTGTGTCCGGCCGGGAGATAGAAACCGTCTCCTTTCACCAGGCGGTCCTCAGTTCCATTGTCATAGATGATCCTGAAGACACCTTGGATGATGTATCCCCAGTGGGGACAATGGCAGCTGTCGTTCGAAAGCCCTTTGAGCAGAGGGCCAAAATCGGTGCCCTTGGGGAGTTCGCTGTAGGTGACGTCCATGTCTCCAAGATTGGATTGGCGTCGCATGACGGTATCAGGAGCCGTCATTACAGTGGGCATATCAGTGAGGTTGATTTTCATAACGCTGTTGGTTGCTTTTTTGGTTCGAGAAGCTCGCTGACGTTTTTCCCCAGCGAGGTGAGATAATTGCCGATGCTCCACGCCACATTCTGCCCGTTGGCGGTGAGTTCGATTCCGCTGACAAGGGCCGGTGCGGTTTCAAAGCGAAGATGAACGTCTGCGGCGAAGGTTTCGTTGATGACGTTTTGGATCTTTACGCGCTCATTCGTCGGCAGATCAAAAGCGCTGCGCACGACCGCGGGCCCGTGCATCGTTTTCAGCGCTGCCCCCAGGAGTTCCTTCGCCTCGCGATCCATCTCCCGCAGGCGCGGGTGAACACGTCACCCAGGCGTTCTTCCAGACTGGTCGTGGCAAGATCAGCCAGGGCCTGGCGCGCGATCGCAAACACTTCCTCCTGCGCGCGGCGGGCGATGGCTTGGTTGAGATTCTTGGCCTCGCTGGCGAGCGCTGCTGATCGCTGGGCGCTCAAGGCGTCGGCGGCCTGGCGGGCTTCGTCGAGCAAGCGTTGGCGCTCGGCTTTCGCCTCGTCGGTCGCCTTGGTCAACAGTGCGGCGAGCTGCTGGTCGAATTCCTCGTTTTTGCGCTGAAATTCGTCGCGGTCCTTTTTGGCCTCGGCTCGCTTGGCGTCGGCGTCGGCGAGTTCCGCCGCGATCTTTTTCTCCCGCGAGTCGATGGCGTTGAGGATCGGTTGGTAGAGAAAGCGCTTCATCAGCCACACGAGGAGGAGGAAGTTGAGCACCTGCGCGCCGACGGTGAACCAGTCGATGAGCATGGTCTTACTTCCCCACCCCCGCCGCCTGGGCCGCTCCGGCGATGGCGTGGTTCCAAAACGGATTGGCGAAGATAAGGATCATCGAGACGACAAAGCAGTAGATCGCGGTCGATTCGATCATCGCCAGGCCGACGAAGAGCGTGCGCGTGATGGTGGCGGAGGCGTCGGGCTGCTGCGCGAGCGACGTGAGCGCGGTGGCGACCGCCTTGCCTTCGCCAATCGCGGGCATCATGCAGCCGATGGCGGTGGTAAAGCCGGCCGTCACAATGGAGGCGACGGCGATGAGGGTGTGGTTGTCCATGAAAGTTATTGGGTTGGTTGGGGGTTTTCTTGAGTTGCGGGCACCGGCTCGTCCGGGGCGGGCTTGCGTTGGCGGGCGCGGATGGCGGCCGCGATGTAAACGGCGGCAAGGATGCTGAAAATGTAGGCCTGCACCATGCCGGTGAGCAGACCGAGCAGGGTCACGACGACGGGGAAAATGAAGGGCGTGATGGTGAGCAGGATCGCGATGATCATTCCTCCGCTCATCATGTTTCCGAACAGACGGACGGCCAAAGCCAGCGTGCGGGAAAGCTCACTGATGAGATTAAACGGCAGCATGATCACCGTCGGCTCCACATAAGTCTTGAGGTAGCCACCCAGCCCTTGGTCCTCGATGCCGAACAGTGGCACGGCCACGAACACACACAGGGCCAGCGCCGCCGTCGTCGAGAGCGAGCCCGTCGGCGGTTCGTAACCGGGGATAATCGTGCAGAGGGCGGCGGAGGCGACGAAGAGGAAGAGCGTCCCGAGAAAGGCGATATACTTCTCCGGATGGCGGAGGCCGATTTCCTTGATTTGCCGGTTGATCGCGGTGACGACGATTTCGAGCAGGTTTTGCCAGCGGGTGCGGGCCAGACCGGTGGACAGGTTGCGCGTGATCAGTTTGGCGCCGATGGCCAGCACGATCATCAGCCCCCAGGTGAACACGATCGTGCCGTTCAGTTTTAGAAACCCGTGCTGCCAGAAAATCAACTGGTCGGGACTAAGGCGCACGACGGGCCTCCGGTATTTTGGTCAGGTGCAACACCACGAAACGCACGACGATGAAACCGGCCAGAGACACGACCAGACGTTTCCACTGACCGCCGGCCACGAAATAGAATCCGGCGACGACGATGCAAAGGAGCAGGCTCGCGGACGGCATTGTCCTTACGCCATCGCACAATCCGCCCCGCGACGGCGGCTTCAAATATAACCCGGCCAACGGCGGCCCCGCGGACAAGACCGTCACTGGCTGGATCGAGGCGAAGGCGAACGCGTTGCTCGAAGCCGACGTCGCCAGCATCAAACGCGTTTCGCATGCCCGCGCGCTGACCGCCGCCACGACGCATCGACACGACTACCTCAGCGCCTACGTCAACGATCTCGGCGCAGTCGTCGATCTGGATGTCATCCGCGAGGCGAAACTCCGGCTCGGCGTCGATCCGCTCGGCGGTGCCGGCGTTCACTACTGGGCTCGGATCGCGGAGCGTCATCATCTGGATCTGACGGTCGTGAACGACACGGTCGATCCGACCTTTCGTTTCATGACGGTGGATTGGGACGGCCAGATTCGGATGGATCCGTCCTCACCGTATGCGATGGCGCGGTTGATCGGCATGAAGGATCGCTTCGATCTCTCGATTGCCTGCGACCCAGACCATGACCGGCACGGCATCGTCACGCCGGGCGACGGCCTGCTCCCGCCGAATCATTATCTCGCCGTCGCGATCTCCGAACTCTTCAGGACTCGGCCCAAGTGGGGCGCAGGAGCATCCGTCGGGAAAACCGTTGTGAGCAGCGCAATGATCGATCGCGTCACCGCCAAACTCGGCCGCAAACTTTACGAGGTGCCGGTCGGGTTCAAATGGTTCGTCGACGGCCTGCTCGACAGCTCGCTGGGTTTCGGCGGCGAAGAGAGCGCGGGCGCGTCTTTTCTCCGGCGCGACGGCACGGTATGGACGACGGACAAGGACGGCTTCATCCCCTGTTTGCTCGCCGCCGAGATCACGGCGCGGACGGGCCGCAATCCCGGCGAACTCTATCGCGGACTCACGGAGGAATTCGGCGAGTCGTTTTACGACCGCGTCGAAGCGCCCGCCACGCCCGAGCAAAAAGCGGCACTCGCGAACCTGTCGCTCGATCAGATCAAACTGACCGAACTGGCCGGCGAAAGAATCGAAGGCATGCACACGACCGCCCCGGGCAACCACGCACCGCTCGGTGGCGTGAAAGTGCAGACCGCCAACGGCTGGTTCGCCGCACGTCCGTCCGGCACCGAGGCCATCTACAAAATTTACGCGGAGAGTTTTCGCGACCAGGCACATTTGGGGAGAATTCTCTCCGAGGCGCAGTCCATCGTTCAGGATGGGATATCTTTCACGACGGTTGCCGAATAGGGAATCGACGGAAGTCATCGGCGAACGCGTCGATCGGATCGTTAAATCCCTGCGGGGAATGGACGGGATCGCAGCAATCTATTCGCACGGCCATTTCCTGCGCGTGCTTGCGATGCGCGGGATTCGGCTCCCCGTTAGAGAAGGTCGGGATTTTCCGCTAAATACATCGCGGCATGATCGAGCTGGTGGGCACCTAGCCCGCGCCTCGCTCATGGCTGGCCCTTGCATTCATTTGTTCACCGATTTGCCGAACCCGCACGACGGCTGAGATCGAGCCCTTCCAGCGCTCCGGCGTGGTTCGGGGCGCGGCGCAGGGCTTCCTCGAATTGCTCCACCGCCGCCGCTCTCCGTCCGGTTTCCAACAACACGCGGCCGAAGACGTGCCGCATGTCCGCGTTACCGGGCTGCAGCGCGACGGCACGCTCCAGATGGGGCACCGCCTCGATGAGGCGGGAATTCATCACGAACGTGAGCCCCCACTTGAACTCGGCGTCGGCAAGGTCCGGTCGCTCACGACAGGCTTGGTCAAACTGCGCGACCGCCTCAACCATCCGGCCGGCGTTGGCCAAAGCCCAGCCGAGGTTGACGCGTGCGAGAGTCAAAGTGGGGCTGATTTCCAGCGCTCGTCGGAATGCCGCCATCCCCTCGTCGGCGCGTTGGATCGCCATCAGCGTTGCGCCGCGCGTATTATGTGCGGCGGCGAAACGCGGCTGAAGCTGCAAGGCCTGGTCGAGCAGCGGAAGCGCCTCGTCCGCACGACCGAGCCGGTTGAGCACGTTGCCGAGGCTGTTGAGCGTTTCCGGGTAGTCCGGTTTAAGCTCCAGCGCGCGCCGCAAGTGCGGCCGGCTCTCGTCGGTCCGGCCGGCCTCGTCCAACGCCGTGCCCAGATTGAGGTGCGCCACCCAGCTCGAGGGATTGCGCGCCAAAGTGGTTTCATAGAGCGCGAACACGTCGCGATACATCCCGCTCTGGCGCCAAGTGAGACTGCCGAGGAGCAAGAGGAGCCCGACCGCAGCAGCCGGTCCGCTCCAGCGGGGCCAGCGCAGGAGCGCATACCCGCGCACCGCCCCCGCCGAGAGAAACGCGATCATCCCGAGGCTCGCCAGATACTGGAAGTGGTCCGCCACATACGAGAACAAGAAGGGATAGACGTTCACGAAACCGAGCACGGGAAACAGCGTGCCGCCGAACAGCAGGACCGCAGCAAGCGGCCCGCGGTTGCGCCGGCTCCACGCCATGCCGACGACGAGCGTGGCGAGCGTCGCGAAAGGGAAAAGCCATTGCCAAGCGACCCCGGCATCAATCGTCCAACGCGGATAGAAAAACGTCAGCCCCGCGGGCCAGACCAGTTTGCCCAGATAGAACCAGACCACGCGTCCGGCCAGCAGCCCGCGCTCGACCGCGCCCAAAGCGAAGTCGTCGCCCGATGCGCCGATTTGCGCGCTCTCCAGCCAAGCGGTGCCGAGGCCGGCCGCCACCCCCAGGCCCAGCCAGGGTAGCAGCGGAGCCACATCGCTGCGCCACGACAGGCGGCCGCGACGCCACCACGCGATGACGAGCAGGGCGGCCGGCAAAGTAGCGGTGACGGTTTTCGTCAGCAGCGCGGCCACGAACCAAAGGGTCGCCGCCACATAGCGCCCCGGTCGCCGGTCATCCTCGAAGCGCAGCCAGGCGAGCGCCGCCGCGAGATAGAAGACCGTCGAAAGCGTGTTCTTCTGTTCCGCAATCCAGGCGACCGATTCCACCGCCACGGGATGCAGCGCGAAGACGAAGGCGGCCAGCATCGCTCCGGGCACCGCCAGCCGCCGCAGGATAACGGCGAAGAGGCACGCCGATGCGGTATGCCACAGGATGTTGATCAGGTGGTAGCCGAGCGTCGCGTCCCCCCAGAGCCGGTGCTCGAACCAGAACGCCGAGTGCAGCAGCGGATAATACTGTTGTGTGACGCCAGGCTCGATCCAGATGCGCAGGAGTCCGGACCACGACTGGAGGCCCCGATTGGTGACATGTCCCGCATCATCCCACAGGAAGTCGCCCGTCAGCGCCGGGATGTAGGCGACGAGTGTCACAAGCAGCAGCATGGCGAACAGCACGCCCAATGACCAGTGGCCTGCCTCCGGCGCGGGTGCGGCGACCGCACGGAGCGCGGCAGAGCGTTTCGATCGCTTCATCGGTGGGATGGCAACGAACCAGCCTCAGCGCGCTCGCGCAATCTGTTTGGCACCGATGGCGCGAACATGCAGCCGGGACCCATCTCCAGATTCATGGACAAAATCGCCGCCACTCCGGTGAGTGGCGGCGATGGGTCGAGCCGGTCGCGGCTGACAAGTGACGTGGATTAGAGATCGAATGAGGCCGACAGGATGAACTGCCGCGGATCGATGATACGGTAGGAGAGCCCCGTTCCGTCGGGGAAGACGCCCGTGGTTTGCAAGCGCCCCCCGCTTTCCTGGAGGTTCTTGACGTTGAGTTGGAATCTCGCGCCCACCTTGTCGCGGAATAGTTTCGTGCGGTAGCTGAGGAACAGATCCACATAGGTTTCGGCCTTCGAGTAGATGGGCCGGGTGACATCGAGCGCCGTGACTTTGGCGGGCAGCGATTGCACGCCGTAGAAGCCGATGGCGCCCTTGTCGGTCCAGCGAACGGAGCCACCCACGCTCATGTTCTTGAGGATTCGGTTATCCGTCAGGCCGGAGAGCTGGTAGCGCGTGTTGAATTTGGCCGAGTATTTCCGGATCTGCGGGCGCGGACGGCCTTCCAGCTGGCGAAAGACCGCGAGCGGTCCCTCCACAAAGGTGACGTAGTTCGTCGCGGCCGAGTTGGTCGCATTGTAGCCGAAGCCGGTGAAGGCCGTGCCGGAAATATTGCGCCAAAGCAGATTCCGGCCGGGCCGGGCCGGGTCGGGAAAGCGCGGATCCTCAACTGTGGTCCAGATCGGCAAGCGGGTGGCGATCCATTCCTCGATCACGTTGCCGGCGTTTTGGTTGATCGATTCGGTCTGGGTGGCGGAGGCGCTGATCGTCCACGCGCGCGTGGGGTTGTAGTTGATTTCCAATTCATGCCCCTTCGAGACAATGTCCTGGGTCGCGGCGAGCTGGCCGGCGGCAATGGCGGCCTCCATCCGATCAATGGTGTCCTGGGTCAGCCCCATCGTCTTGGCCACCTCGGCCTTGACCTGGTCGGTGGTCCACGAGGGATTGAGCTGCGAGATCCACTCGGTGGAGCGGTCCTGGAGATTCCAGGCATCGGCGGCGTTGAGCCCATCGGCCCGCAGCACACGCTGGGCGATCGTGCTGATGTCGCCGTTGCGGAAGTTGATCTGATCGGTCTTAAAATAGGTGTAGCGAACCGTAAGCTTGCCCTCGAGGGTGGTGATCCAGAGACCCAAATCTTTGCTCTTGCCCGTCTGGTTGGGCAGCGGCCGCAGGAACAGATCAAAGGCCGGCCCCTGCGCGATGAAATTATCCGACTTGTTGTAGGTGAGGCTGACGCTGCTCACGGCTTCGGCCAGGAACTTGCCGATCCCACCACCGCCGACCGTCTGGCTTTTCAGGAACTTGAGATCCCGGAACGGGCGCACCACCACCGAGGCGGTCTTGGTCTCGCCCTCGGCCAGGCGCCACACGGGTAGCCACTGATCGGACGCACCGTAATCGAATGCGCGCAGATCGGGGGTCAACGTGGCAAAGGGGGCGTTGCGGTCGGAAACTTTGTCCTTACGGAGTCCGAACGTGGTGACCAACCGGCCGTCCAGAAAGGTGCTCTGCAGCACCGCACCCTGGGTCTTGACGATCGTCTGCTTGGAGCTGTTGCCGCCCGCCCCGTCGGGACTCGGAGTGAAGCCGACCTGGGTCGGATCGCGGCGGAAGGCACCGGTGTTGCCCCAGACAAAGGGGAGCGTGGCGCCTTCCGGGAAACGGCTCGAACCATACTCGACGCCACCGCCCGGCGTGCTGCCGACGTAGTATTGCTCAAACATGCGCGAGACATTGCCCGGGGCGATCGGATACCGGTTGCCTCCGGTCGTGCGATTGGCCAGCGGCACGCCGGCGGCGGCGAGGTCCCTCTGCCACTGCTGGTCGAGCGACGTGGCCGTGTGCCGATAGGCATAGTGGCGGTTCTGCTGGTCCTTGTATTCATAATACCCAAGGAACTGCTGGGTGCCGATCCACTTGGTCAAACCTTTGTCCTGCGAGAAATCGACCCGATAGACAAACTGGGCCCGCGTGGTGTCCCACAGCAGGGGCTGTTCGCGCAGGAAGGGCTCCGTGCTCTTCAGGTAGGGCCGGCCGAAGTAGGGATTGGGCGTGCCGTCGAGGTTCACGATGTTGGGGTCGGCATAGATGGCCCCGATGATGCCGTTGACGCTCGCAGGTCCCATGGGAAGGTCGGCGATGCGCTTGGCGTCTTCGCGCATGAAAGTGACCTGGGCGGCCAGAGTGTGCTTGCGCGAGCTGAGGAAGATCTGATCGAGCTGCGCGACGAAGGTGTCCACGTTGTCCCACTGCTTGTTGGCCGACTGCAGGTTGAATTCCGACCAGTCGTAGATCGACTTGTTCGCGAGCGCCGGCTGCGTGGCGAACAGGGGCTGACTGTCGCCGAAATTGCCTGCCGGGGCCGTTTGCACAAAGCGCACGGTGTTGGTCACAATATTCAAATAGGGCGACGTCACATTGGTGTTGACGGTTGGTGCCGACCAATAGGGAGCCTCACCCGGTCTTCCGACCCGGAATACGGCGCGCGCATCAGCCCCGGCGAAGTAGGCCGGCAGCGTCGTGATCGGCGTGGTGGAGCCCGCGACCATGCCTTGGCCATAGCTCACCCCGTTGAGCGTGATCAGGCGTGTGACGGGATTCCAAGCCGGCTTCCCGGCCGCGAGCCAACCGGAGATGTAATCCCGCGGTGTCGTGTAATTGGGGCGAGTGGCGCTGGCGTCGTAGCCATAGTAGGAAAGCGACACGGTCGTGTTTCTAAACGGCCGGGCCTTCAATTGGACGCTGGTGCGGCGTTCGTCCTGGCCGGAGGGTTTGCGAACGAAGGCGGTGTGCTGGTGCGCCAAGCTCGCGCGCACAGCCAGCTTGTCCGTGAGCTTGCGATTCACGTCGAAGGAGGCGCGCCAGCCGCCGTAGCTGTCACCGCGCGTCTCCACTTTCGTGAAGTTCTTGAACAGGCTGGCGGTGGCGGGCACCTGGTTGACCGTGCCCGAGGAGCCGCCCAAGCCGAAGATATTGGCGTTCGGGCCGCGGCTCAGTTCGAGCGAATCCATCCAGAGCGGATCGACCGGCACGCGGCCCGAGGTCGCGATGTTGTTGAAGGCGATGTTGGCCGAACCGATGCCGCGGACGCGGTTCGCGTTGTTCGGGTCGAGGCTGACGTTGTCGGTCACCGCCCCGGTGCGATCGAGGACGAAGTCCGAGAAAGAGTTGGTGCCCTCCGTGCTCGCCATGTGATCGAACACGTCGTTGATATCGAGCATCGCGAAATCGACCATCTGCTCCTTGGTCATGACAGTGATCGACTGGCCCAAGTCCTCGATCTTCGAATTCAGGCGCGTGCCCGACATGGTGTTCGAGGAAAAGTAACCCTTGTTGTCGACGGCGACTTCAAACGGCGACAGCGAGATGACCTCATCGCGCGCGGATGAATCGGCTGGTGCGGTCGTGCCGGGGACGGCGGCCTTTTGGGCGGCCTCCATCGCCGCGATTTCGTTCGGGTCGAGCCTACCGTTTCGGTTGGCATCGTATTTGGCGAGCGTCGCCGCATCGGTGGGTGCCTGTGCCACGCCTTGCGCCCATGCAGGGGAAGAGACGAGGAAAAGTCCGGCGCTGGATGCCATCCAAGGGAGCAGCCGACGGCTTATTTTTTTGGGTAGTTTCATGGTGTTTCAGGTGTCAGTGCTCAGCGGCGAGCGAGCGAGGCTAACTGGTTTTGGGTGCGAATTAAAAAGGAGCGATGGCGCGTTCGAAGGCGCAGGGGGCAAGCCAAGGATATGGGACGGGGGGCAGGATTCGAGGGGTGATCGCGAAGAAGGTAGCCGATGCTGGCGATCCGCACTACCTGAATGCTGGCGAATTTATGCCGGAACGTAAGGCACCCGCTGAGGCGCTCAGCGCTGCGGCAACCACACGCTCATCTCGGTGTCGCCGCGGTTGCCCCAGGCATAATACGGCACGAGCTTAAGCGGGAACTCGCGCGGCGTCGGCGTGGCAGCCTCCCGATACAGCTGGCCCGCGGCCCACGGCCGCTGGCCCAGCGCCAACGCGGGTAACGTCAGCGTGACGACATTCGCACCCGCGATCGTCTCGCGCCGCGGCTCGAACTTCCGGTGCGCTGCATCGAGGGCCAGCGCGACTCCCGTCAGGCGCACGCCCTCCGGCAGGTCGTTTGACTCGAGACAATAGACGAGCGGGCCGTGGCGCACCGTGAGCTGATTCAGGGTCTCTTCAACGAGCGGATTCGCCTCCCACAGCGCAGGCTTGAAGTTGAGGTCGAGTGTCACGACATCGCCGGGTTTCCACGTCCGCTTCACTTCAAAATAGCTGCCTGGCGTGAGTTCGCCAGTGATCGGGCGGTCGTTGACTCGCAGTGCCGCCGCACCCGGAGGCAGCCAACCGGGAATACGCAGCTTGAGCGCGATGTCCCGGGCTGGCGCTGCTCCCACCGTGAGACGCACGGCCCCGGCCCACGGGTAATCGGTCTCCTGTTTCACGGCGATGCGCGAGCCGTCGGTCCAGGCCGTGTCCAGCGTGCTGGCACCGTAGAGGTTCACCCAGAGCGTGTCCGGCGAGAGCGAGTAGGCGTAATTGTGCGCCTGCGCGATCATCCGGACGACGTTCGGAGTTCACCGCGAAATACGACCTGTAATTCGCGGCCGGTCCATTCCACGCCGTCGGGGCCCGCACGGGGCGCCGACGGAGTTTTCGTTTACACGGATGACGGCGATGCCGGCATCCGGGCAATCTCGATCTGCTCGACGATCTCGACGCCGTAGCCGTCCAACCCGACGACCTTGCGCGGGTGCTGCGTGAGCAGCCGGATTTTGGTCAGCCCCAGGGCCCGCAGAATCTGCGCGCCGATCCCGTAGTCGCGCAGGTCCATGCCGTGGGCCGGCGTGGCGCCGTCCGCCGCCACCCCGATGCTTCGAAGCAACAGCTCCACGCCGTTCGCCGGCTGCAGGTAGAGCACCGCGCCGGCGCCCTCGGCCGCGATGGCCCGCAGGCACGTGCCGAGCGCATCTTTCGCTTCGCCGGCGAGCCGGGCATGAAAGACATCGCTCAGCACATGTGCCGTCTGCACCCGCACCAGCACCGGCTTGCTCAGATCCGGCTGGCCCAAGGTGAGCGCGAGATGGGTCCGCTGGTCGATCCGGCTCTGGAAAACGTGGACCCGGAAATGGCCAAATTCGGTCGGGAGATCGCTCTCGCCAATTTTCTGGATCAGGCTTTCGCGGCGCAGCCGGTAAGCGATGAGCTGCTCGACGGAGATCATCTTCAGGCCGAAACGCTTTCGAAAAGCGGCGAGCTCGGGCATGCGCTGCATCGTGCCGTCGTCGTTCACCAGTTCGCACAACACCCCGGCGGGTGGCAGCCCCGCAAGGAGGGCAAGATCCACGGCGGCCTCCGTGTGCCCGGCGCGCTCCAGCACCCCGCCGGCTTTGGCGCGCAGCGGAAAGACGTGGCCCGGTTGCACGAAGTGTTCGGCGGCGGCTTCGGGATCGGCCAGCTTCTTAATCGTCACGTAGCGATCGTAGGCGCTCACCCCGGTGGATATCCCGTCGCTGGCATCCACACTCACGGTGAAATCAGTGCGTTGCACTTCGCGATTCTGCGCCACCATCGGGCCCAGGCGCAGCCGGTCGAGCTGGCGCCCCAGCATGGGCACACAGACGATGCCGCTGCCGTAGCGGATCATCATGTTGATCGTTTGCGGCGTCGCCTTCGATGCCGCCATGATCAGGTCGCCCTCGTTTTCCCGATCGGCATCATCAGAAACGACCACCAGCTGGCCTTCGGCAATCGCCGCGATCGCTTCCTCCACCGTGTCGAAAACATCAGTCTTCATGTGAAATTCCAAACAGCGACAAGGCCTCGCCTACCGCAATCTAGTTTTGCATCGATTCTCGCCCGTCGGGCGCGCAGGGGACGAGGTGCGGCGTGCGGCACACGGCCATAGGTGGGTGCTGTCATAGGCGAAAACGGGCGGCGTGCTGCACGGCTAAAATGGCCGCGACCAAGAACCCCGCGGACACCTCGACCCCCGCCCTCGCAGCATGAGCCTCACCGAATACCCCACGACCGAACTCGCGGTCCCACCAGCACAGTCCGTGAATGGCCAGTGCGGCGATAGACAATCGGCCGGGAGAAATTGATGGACTCTGACACGACGACCGCTGGCGCGCGCCAATCGTGACCAATTAGCCGCGCCATTGAGGTCGCCCCGGTTTGACGAACAGGGCGTTTTTCGGATAAAACTCATCGATGACGGTGAAGAAATCATCTGGCGCTGAGCGCCACCGAACGGGAAGTTCCTCCGCATCATAACAACGATGAACGGCCCGCAACCAGGCGATCACACCGAGGCAGCAGACGCTGTCATCTTTCCCATGGCATCAGAGAGTTCGCCGCTGCGCCTCGTGCCCAGTCAATACGCCATCGAAAGAGCCCGCCGGAAAAATGGTTCCGCGGCACGGAAACTCGTAGCGAGGTCCGCTGCCGGCCTCGCGACCGAGTTTGTCGACGGCGACCCGGCGGCGGAGGGGAGATGAGCACAACGAGAACGGTGCGTTCGCTCGTGGTGGTGCTGGGCGATCAGCTTGATTCGGCAGCGGCGGCGTTTGATGATTTCGACGCGAAGCGGGACATCGTCTGGCTGGCCGAGGTCGCGGCGGAGTCCGAGCATGTCTGGACCAGCAAGCCGCGGATTGCCGTTTTTCTCTCGGCGATGCGGCATTTTCGCGACGGCCAGCGAAAACTCGGGCGCACGGTGCACTACACCGCGCTCGATGAGCACGGGAATACACAGTCGCTTCCGACCGAGCTGGCACGGGCGGTGGCGAAGTTGCGGCCGGAGCGGCTCGTGATGACGGAGGCGGGCGAGTGGCGGGTGCAGGCAATGATCACCCGGGCGGCGAAGGCGGCGGGCGTGCCAATCGACGTGCGCCCGGACCGCCACTTCTTTTGCACGCGGGCGGATTTCGCCGCCCATGCCGAAGGCCGGAAGATTCTGCGGATGGAATTTTTCTACCGCGAGATGCGGCGAAAGCACCGCGTATTGCTCGATCCCCAAGGGGAGCCCGAGGGCGGACAGTGGAATTACGACCACGACAATCGCGGGAGTTTCAACAAAGGCGGACCCAAGGAAGTGAAGCTGCGCGCGCCGGCCCTGACCCAACCCGATGCGATCACACGTGAGGTGATGGCGCTGGTGGAGAAGCGTTTTGCCAGCCATCCGGGCGAGCTGAAGGCGTTCGCGTGGCCGGTGACACCGGCGGACGCGCGGGTGACGCTGCGGGATTTTGTCGAACACCGGCTGCCGCAGTTCGGGCAATTTCAGGACGCGATGTGGACGGACGAGCCGTGGCTGTTTCATTCACGCCTTTCGGCGGCGATGAATCTGAAATTGCTCGACCCGCGCGAGGTCGTGGCGGCGGCGGAGCGGGCTTATCGTGAAGGGCGGGTGAGCCTCGCCAGTGCGGAGGGATTTATCCGTCAGATTCTCGGCTGGCGGGAGTATGTGCGGGGAATTTACTGGCGCCACATGCCGCGCTACTCCGGACTGAACGCGCTGGGGGCAAAGGAGAAATTGCCGGAGTTTTACTGGACGGGAAAGTGCGAGATGAACTGTCTGCGCCAGAGCATCGGCCAGACCCTGGAACACGGCTACGCGCATCATATCCAGCGGCTGATGGTCACGGGGCTCTACGCTTTGCTGCTCGGGGTTGAGCCGCAGCAAGTCCACGCGTGGTATCTGGCGGTCTACGTGGATGCGGTCGAGTGGGTGGAACTGCCGAACACACTCGGGATGTCACAGTATGGCGACGGCGGCATCATGGCCTCAAAGCCGTATGCGGCGACGGGGAAGTATATCGACCGGATGAGCAATTACTGCGCGGGGTGTCGGTTTGATCCGGCAAAGTCGGTGGGCGAGGATGCCTGCCCTTTTACGACGCTGTATTGGGATTTCCTGCAGCGGCACGAGGCGTTGCTGGCGAAGAATCAACGGATGGCATTGCAGATAAAAAACCTTGCCCGGCTCAAACCGGCGGAGCGCGCGGCGATTCAAGCGCGGGCCAGGGAGATCAAGGCGAACGGCGGAGCCCCGGCCGCGGCGGGTGGACTTTTGGCACTTTAGGAGCGAGGGGTTGGACGATGGCGAAGATGCGCAAAAAATCTGATCGGCCGGCGAAGCCCTGCGTGGTCTGCGGGCGGCCGTTTACGTGGCGGAAAAAATGGGAGAAAGTTTGGGACGAGGTAAAGTTTTGCTCGGATGCGTGCCGGATGCGGAAGCGCGGAGGCGCCGGTGGCTGACGAAGTTTTCCAGCGGGGCGGGCGGCTTGCGCGGCCGTTGGCGCGGAAACGACCGGCGATTTTTCCGGCGCCAGCGCCGGGGTTGAAACTGAATTTGAGGCAGGTGACTGAGGTGACCTTGCTGGCGAGCACGCAGACCGTGCGAATCGGGCTGCGCCGCGGGCTGCACTTGGCGACAGGCGGGGCTGGAATCGCTTGGCACCGCGGGCTGCAGCGGAAAACTGAGGCTATATGAATGAAACGATCGCCGTGGTGGGTGCGGGCATTGCGGGGCTGCTGCTCGCGCGGGAACTGAAGGCGCGCGGCGAGGATGTCGTGGTGCTGGAAAAAAGCCGGGGGCTGGGCGGGCGCCTCGCCACGAAACGGGTGGAGGCCGCGGTGTTTGATTCGGGCGCGCAGTATTTCACGGCGAAGTCGGAGCGTTTCGCCGGGCTGGTGGCCGAGTGGGCGGCGCGCGGCGTGGTGGCGCCGTGGCCGGGCGCCTCGGCGCACCGCTGGATCGCCAAGCCGAGCATGAATGCGCTGGGGAAATGTTTGGCGGAGGGACTCGACGTGCGGCGCGAATCGAAAGTCCTCAAGGTGCAGCGCGATGAGGGCGGATGGGAGTTGACGATCGAAAACCAGAAGGCCTGGCGAGCGGGGAGCCTGGTGCTGACGGCACCGTTGCCGCAATCGCTGGCGTTGCTGCTGGCCGGCGGCGTGGCCTTGCCACAGGCGCTGATGGGAGAGTTGGCGGCGCTGACGTATCATCCCTGCCTCGCGTTGCTCCTGACCCTGGAAGGGCCGAGCACCGTGCCGGCCGAAGGCCTGGCTTTTTCCACCGGGCCAGTCCGGTGGATCGCGGACAATACTCAAAAAGGGATTTCTCCGGGAGTGGCGGCGGCGGTGACGGTGCATGTGAGTCCGGCCTTTGCGGCGGAGCATTTCACGAAGACGGAACCGGAGTTGGCGGCGCTGGTGCTGCCTGGGATTGAGAGCCACTTGGGCTCGCCGGTCATGAAAGTAACGCTGCAGCGGTGGAAATTCAGCGAACCGACGACGACGCCTGCGCAGCCCTGCGTGTGGTTGCCCGACCTCGGGCTGGGCCTGGCGGGCGACGCACTGGGCGGTCCGCGGGTGGAAGGGGCGGCGCTTTCCGGCTTGGCGTTGGCCGACCAAATGAAGGCCAAGGTGGACGCATGAAGGACGTGGTGATCATCGGAGCGGGGCTGGCCGGCTTGACCTGCGCGCGGCGCTTGCAGACGGGCGGGCTTGACTGCGTGGTGCTCGAGGCGAGCGACGGCATCGGCGGACGGGTGCGGACGGATCTGGTGGACGGATTTCGATTGGACCGCGGCTTTCAGGTGCTGCTGACGGCGTATCCGGCGGCGATGCAGTGGCTGAATTACGAAGCCCTGGAGTTGAAGAAATTTTCGGCGGGCGCGCGGGTGTGGTGCGAGGGCAGGATGCACCGGGTGAGTGATCCGTGGCGCGAGCCGGGAGCGCTGTGGGACACGTTGCGGGCACCGGTCGGTTCGCTGGCGGACAAGGTGCGGATCGCGACCCTGCGCGCGGCGGCGCGACGCGGGACGATGGCAGATCTTTTTGCGCGGCCGGAAAGCTCAACGCTGGGCGCACTGCGGGCGCACGGCTTCAGCGAAAGGATGATCGAGCGGTTCATGCGGCCATGGCTGGGCGGTGTTTTTTTGGATGAAAAACTGGAGACCTCGAGCCGGATGCTGGAGTTTGTTTTCCGAATGTTTGCGGAGGGCGACACGGCGGTGCCGGCGGCCGGAATGCAGGCCATCCCGGAGCAACTGGCGGCGGCGCTGAAGCCGGGAACCGTGCGGCTCAACGCCCGGGTGGCGGCCCTGGAATCGGAGGCAGTGCGACTGGCAAGCGGCGAGCGCATCGAAGGGCGGCGGGTCGTAGTGGCGACGGAGGGCGCGGCGGAGATTTTGCGCGAAGTTGCCGCGCCGGTGTGGCGGGCGGTGACGGCGGTGTATTTCGCGGCCAAAGCGAGCCCGCTGGGTGAGCCGACCTTGATGCTCAACGGAACGGGACGTGGGCGGGTTAACAACGTCGCGGTGATGAGCGACGTCGCGCCGGGCTACGCTCCGGCGGGCGAGGCGTTGGTTTCCGTGTCGATCTTGGGCGCAGCCGCGCAGGACGACGCGGCGCTGGAGGCGTGCGTGCGGACAGAGTTGACGGAGTGGTTTGGTGCGAGCGTGAAGGAGTGGAGGGCGTTGCGCATTATTCGGGTGCGGCGGGCGCTGCCGGTGCGGTGGCCATTGGATCGGCGAGTGCCGGCGGCGGTGCGTCCAGGCGTCTGGGTCGCGGGGGATTATCTGAACTCGGCGTCAATCCAAGGGGCGATGGAGAGCGGTGCCGGCGTCGCAGAAGCGATCCTGCATGAGGTGGGAACGTAAAGCGGATGGAGCCGGCACCCTATCCCGCTCACCTGACTGCGATTCCGGCCCCAACTAACCCGACTTCCGCTACTGGCGGGTTTCAGACGCGCAAAGCATTGATTCATCGTTAAGCCACCCCAAAGGTCGCCACTACAACGCGTCGGTTTTCGGCGCGCGGATTTTAGGCGGCGCCTGCGGGGGCAACGCCAAGTCG
>JAUYAK010000089.1 GCA_030693515.1 Opitutaceae bacterium | reverse complement strand
CGCCTTGCCGCCGACGCGGGAGACGGACTTGCCGACATCGACGGCGGGCAGCACGCCGAGTTCGAAGAGCGACGGCGAAAGATAAATCTGTCCATCGGTGATCGAGATGAGATTCGTCGGAATGTAGGCGGAAATGTTTTGGGGGCACCGAACAGGGGGCACCGAACAGGGTCGGGCTTTGGGGCTTGGGGTTTGGTTGGAAACGGCGTTGGGCGCTTAGGTCTCCGATGGCGTCGCAATGCCTGGGTCATTTCCTCGCCTCTGCCTTCGGCAGAAACAGCGCCAGCGCCGTCGTCTCGATCGCGAAGATGGCCGCGCAATCCTCGTCGCGAGTTTATCGGCGATTTCGAATCGTGCGCCGATTTCCGGCGGGAGCTTGCTCGCTCCCGCAAGTTTTACGGCAATGGCTCGCCTTGGATTTCCGCGCACAGGCCGTGCAGATCGTGTAGCAGTGCCTCGGTGAATTGCACCCCGGTGTGGTTGCGGCTGGCGGCGAAGGCCGGCAGCAGCCCGCCGTCGGCCAGCACGGGCTGCAACTCCTCAAAAACGCGGCGCAGTTCCGAGGCCTGCAACATCGGGCTGAAATCTTCGTGCTGCAGGATCGCGCCGATCTGTTCCTGCACGGTGAAGAATCGCGGCCAGTCAATCCAGCGGGGGAAGCCCTCCGGCTTGGTCCAGGTGCGCAGCAGCCCCCAGTCTTCGCTCTTCAGCCAGTAGCGTTTCTCCCGGCCGGGCCGGGCGGTATGCACCAAGCCGGACGCGGCCAGTTCCTTGAGGGTGTCCTCCACCGTGCGGGGAAAATAGTAGGTCGCCCGCGCGATGTCCGCCGGATGCCCGCTCTCATGGGTCAGCAACCAGAGCAGGAATTCACAGCGGGCCTGCACGCCGAACAGACTGCGCAATTTCCACGACAGCGTGGCTGCGGAGCGGGGATTGGGCGACTGGCTCAGTTCGCGCCGCTTGACCGGACCGCGGACAAAACCGTGCCGGAGAAAGACCGGGTCGGGCGTGCCGGCCATGGGCTGAGGAGAACCGTCGGGCGTCGAAAAAAAGCGCTCGGGTTTTGCGGGCATCGGCGCGGTCGTGACCGCGAGGGGTTTCCACTTGCTCAAGGTCGCACGGTGGCCGAGCCAGTCTGCGATGGCCGCGAGCACGCGCTCGTCACCGAGCGGGAGCCGTTTCCGGATATTGCGCAAGCGCTGCACGTTCACCCATTGCGCGTGGCCCCACAGCCAGTCGAGCATCTCATCAAAGAGGCGAGGATCGGACCGGCCTTGGGTGGTGGTGATGAGCACCAAGGCTTCGAGATCCACGCACCAATCGGCGTCCGCCTTCGGGCTGCCGGCCACGCCGAGCGCAGCCCATTGCTGCCAGAGGAGGTCCAGGAGGCTCTCGCGAAAATGAGCCTTAGAGTTGTCGGGCGACGTCGTCATGGTTCATCTCCTTGAGGATGGCCTTCATCAGCGCCCTGAAAGCGGGCGAGGCATCATGCGTGAAGGTCCACTGCGCGGCCGCGAGCAGTTCGTCCGCCGTGGGGTTGAGGGCCAGCAGGTCAGTCACATGGTGCCCGCCGCCCTGATCGGCGGCGGCGTAAAGCTTAAAGTGAATTTGGTCCACGCGGCCGATATGCCACACGGTCAGGTGGGAACCGTAGACGTGGGATTCCAGCCGGCTGGCGAAGCCGCCCGGCAGACCCAGCTCGAAAAGATCGGCCGGACCATTGTTCAGCCAAGTGAGCGGCAGGCCGAGGTCGGCCGCGACGCGCGCCACGGCTGCCACGACGGCCTCCGGCAGGGGCTTGGCACTGACCAGTTCAGAACCGCGCAGGCGGCGGGCGACCACATCGACATCGCGGGTCACTCGCGAAACGTAGCCGCGGGCGATCAGGGACGAACCGCCGCACACCACCAGCTCCTGCGGCTCTCCACCGGACAAGCGCAGTCGCTCGCCGAGGAGGGAGAGGGCTTCGTTTAAACGTTCGATGTTTAGCTGGCCGGCCATGAGTTTTAAAAAGGAGTCTATTGCGTGTTTTTAAATCATAGCATGCCTGTCAATCACTCCCGGGATCGAAAGGTTCCGAACGAGGCGCGCGATTTCGTTGATGCCTATTCGTTAAGCTCGCTCCAGCTCTTCGCGACGGAACGGGGAGGCTGGCGGCGCAATGCCCGGGTCACTTCTTCGTCTCAGCCTTCGGCCGGAACGGCGCCAGCGCCGTCGTCGCGATCGCGACGATAGCCGCGCGATCTTCGTCGCTGAGTTTGTCAGCCGCCTCGAACCGCGCGCTGATTTCCTCAGGAATTTTGGCAGCGGCTTCGTGCACGGCGTGCTCGGCTTCGGTCATTCTCTCCAGTGGGACCGCGTCGAAGAGCTTGGCCGTCAGGGCCAGCAAAATGGCGATCTGCGCGGGGACTGACACCGGGGAAAATTCCGGCTGCTTGAGGCAGGCGCGGATGCGGCGGCCGTGGTCGATGGTTTTGCGGGTGGCTTCATCCAGGCGGGCGCCGAAGCGGGCGAAGGTTTCGAGTTCCTCAAACTGCGCGTAGGCGAGTTTGAGGTCGCCCGCGACCGCGCGGTAGGCCGCCCGCTGCGCCTTGCCGCCGACGCGGGAGACGGACTTGCCGACATCGACGGCGGGCAGCACGCCGAGTTCGAAGAGCGACGGCGAAAGATAAATCTGTCCATCGGTGATCGAGATGAGATTCGTCGGAATGTAGGCG
>JAUYAK010000082.1 GCA_030693515.1 Opitutaceae bacterium | reverse complement strand
GGGAGGGTTTCATCCGGACATTTCTGGAGCGGGATATCCCCAGCCTTGGCATTGCGATTCCGGCGGCAGCCATGCGGCGTTTCTGGACCATGCTCGCCCATTATCACGGCCAGACGTGGAACGCCTCCGAGATCGGCCGCTCCCTGGGCGTGAGCGACCAGACGACCCGCTCCTACCTCGACGCGCTCACCGGGGCGCTGTTCGTGCGCCAGCTCCCGCCGTGGTTCGAGAATCTCGGCAAACGCCAGACCAAGGCGCCCAAAATCTACATCCGCGACAGCGGACTTTTCCACACGCTCATGGGCTTGCCCGACCGGCGCGCCCTGCTGGCCCATCCCAAACTCGGCGCCTCCTGGGAAGGTTTTGCCATCGAGCAAACCATCGCCCGCTTTCCGACTCGCGACACCTACTTCTGGTCCACCCATGCCGGTGCCGAACTCGACTTGTTCATGATGACTGGCGGCAAACGCATCGGCTTCGAATTCAAATTCAACGACGCTCCGTCGACCACCAAGTCCATGCGCATCGCGCTGACCGACCTGAAGCTCGACCACCTCTGGGTTGTTCATCCCGGCCAGCACCGCCACCCTCTCGACGACCGCATCGAGGCCATCGGCCTCGCCGAACTGGCGACCCGCGTCACCCGCATCGCGTGACGCCTGTCATCCTGAGCGAAACAAAGAATCCACTTGGCCCCCCGTAGTGCATGATGGCTTCGTGTCGCCGGCTGGATGCTTCGTTGCGCTCAGAATGACAACCAGAGGCAGCCGATTCGCCGGCCTGTAAACCGGCAAGCCAAGGGGAGGGACGCTTCACTCGTCTTTCCCGATCTTCGTCTGCACGGTCGTCGCTTTCACTTGGGTGAGAAACGCTGTGAGGGTCTGATCCAGCTCCTTGGTCTTCTCCGGCATTCTCGCGGAGAGGTCGTTCGCCTCGCTGATACCAATGTCCCTAGATAAATAGACTATACAAGGAGCAAGAATTCGGTCAAAAAGGGTGATGGCGCGATATTTTCCTAAACTGGGTGAAGCGGTGGTGGCAGAAATTGAAGCGGCGTGGGCGCAGGCCCAGCCTGAATGGGCGCGGCGGCGCTTGTTGGTGGTGCGCTTGATCGCGCAACACGAGCTGACGGCCGCGCAGATCATGCGAGTGGCGGAAGTGTGCCGGCAGACCGTGTTCGTTTACCGGGACAAAGTGGTCGCCGGCGGGGTGGCCGAGTTGCTGCGTCGCGGGCAGGCGCCCGGGCGCCAGCCGGCGGTGCGTGGGGCGGTGAAAACCGAATTCCTCCAGCGGCTGGACGAAGGCAAGTTCCGCCGCGCCAAGGACGCGCAGGCGTGGATCAAGAAACGCACCCGCCAGACGCTGAGCGAGAGCGGCGTCCGCAAGGTGCTGCGGCGGCTCGGCGGGAAGCTGAAAGTGCCACGCAAGAGCCACGCCAAAAAAGATCCGGCCAAGGCCGCGGCGTTTAAAGTCGCACTGCCGGAGAAACTGGCGGCCATCGCGGGCGAGGCGGCCCGGTCGGGTCAAGCGGTGCGGTTGTGGGTACTCGACGAACATCGCTACGGCTTGCTGCCGGTGATCCGGCGAGTCTGGGGCCGGCGCGGCGTGCGCATCCACGTGCCTTACGCCACTCGCTACCAATGGGGTTACCTCCACGAGGCGATGGAGGTGGACGGCGCCAACAAACTCGAACTGCTCTTCACCCCCTGCATCGACCAGGACGTGCATGCGCTCTTTCTGCAACAGATCAGCCAAACCGAGCCGGCGGCGTTGCACGTGGTCATCCAAGATCAGGCCGGTTTCCACCTGCCGGAAGACGATGCCCGCCTGCCGACCAACCTGCGGTTGCTCCCGCTGCCGCCCTACAGCCCCGAACTCAATCCCGTCGAAAAACTCGGTGACCTGGTCAAAGACGAAGTCTGCAACCGCCTCTATCCTTCCCTGCGCAAGCTTGAGGATCGGATCATCGCGGCCCTGCGCCCTTGGCGCTCCGACCCGGCGAAGGTCGCCCAACTCATCGGTTCCGGCTGGCTCCTCGATGGACTAAACAGTGGCGCGCAAATCTAAAGTCTATTAATTAAGGGACGTTGGTATTATCCTGATAGCCCAACCGCACCGTGCCGTTCGCTTGGCCGTTGACGGTGCCGTGCTCCAGCCACTCGAGCGAGGCGCGGAAGAGCAGCAAGTGGTTTCGCTCCCATAGCGCGTTGTGCGAGGAGCGGGCGAGATCGACGAGGACTTTCTGGCTGCTGCCAATATCCGCGTGCAGCGCACGCACAAGTTCGGGACTTATCATGCCGTCATGCTCGGGCGACACCACCAGCGCGGGCGTCGTCAGCTTTTTTGCCATCGCGGGCCCCCACCATCTGGCCACTTGCGGCGCGCGGCTCACTCCGAGGCCCCATGTCGCGCCCATGGAATCGGCCGCCAGCAGCTCGCTCCAGACCACTTGCGCCGCCTGTGGATCATATTGGTCGCGGCTCGGTGCCTGCTGGTTCCAGCGGTCGAAAAACTCCGCGCGGCTCGTCGTATTGAAGACCGTTCCGGGCACCGGTGGTGAGGCAGCCTCAACCGGCGCGGTCCGATCATAGGCGGTCGCCAGCATCACCAGTTTCGAGACTTCTCCGGGATGTTGAACGGCCCAGCCGCCCGCCCGCCGACCTCCCAGCGACCAGGCGATCAACGCGACGCGCTCTACCCCGCGCAGTTTGCGGATGTAGGCGACGACCGCACTGATATCGTCCCAATCGGACTCGAGCGTGGTCATCGCGACGGAATAGGTCCGCGCCTTGGCCTCCGGCACCCCGAGCGCCTTGCGCTGCTCAGCCGGAAGATTGGCGGGATCGTTCATCGGCGACGGCCGCGTCGAACGGCCATAGCCGGTTAAGTCCACGGCAAGCGCATCGTAGCCGGCCACCGCCAGAAAGGCC
>JAUYAK010000029.1 GCA_030693515.1 Opitutaceae bacterium | reverse complement strand
GGCTCATCTTTGACGTTGGGCAAAACAAGATGCTCCAAAATCGCGCCACATCCCAGGAAAGCTACGACCGATTTGTTGACCGCGTTCGCCACAGTGGCCAGGCCTACGGCTTGCGGTCGCCGGATGGCGGCTGGGCGGTTTGTCCTTCCCATGAAAATGAAGGCGTCTCGGTTTTGGTGTTTTGGTCGGATCGTGCGTATGCGGCGCGGCACCAAAAAGAAGATTGGAGCGAGTATGTTCCTACCGCGATTGCCCTCGATGAGTTTATCGGCGCGTGGCTGAAGGGCATGCACGCTGATGGATCGATGGTCGGCCCCAATTGGGACGTGAATCTCTGCGGGCTCGAGGTCCGAGCGATCGATTTGGCGAAGCGTCTCACCGAAGAATGAAAAAAAGGCCCAACAAGGCGCCAGAGCCAACGACCACAGCCGTCACGCCGCGTGCTATGATCTGTTGGAATCACTACATCAACTGCGGTGCAGCACGCGGCGCGCCGGCTGTGGTCGTGGCTCATCTTTGTCGATCGCCGGAAAGATGAAAGCTTCACGTCTATCGATTTCCCTCTGTCACGCGACTTGCCCAAAGTGCGGCCTAGCGACGGAGTTCAAGATGTTCGAAAGTGGTGCAGGCGGAGATTTCTCTACTTTCGTCGGGGCCGCTACCGGCGCAATCTACCGTCTCGATTTAGGGAAGGTGCATTATCAGAAGCTCCCCGAAGCTAGCTTGCTTGCGGACGCTCAGAAGAAAGAAGGAAGCCTGAGCCGCATGCCCGAAGAGGTCAGATGCAAGGGTTGCGGCACCGTTTTCTCTGCCAGCACCATCCCAGTTGATGGCGAGGAAGTGATCGAAGCCTATGAGCTCTGACGAAAAAAGAGGCGATCCAGCCGGCACAGACAACTCCGGGGCTTCGCCCCTCCGTGTCTGACCTCAATCGTTGGGCAAAGAAAACATGAAGAGATTACTTGCTACTCTCCTCGCGCTGCTAACACCGAGCGCCGCACTTCCAAAAGAAGAAGCTGCTCACGAAGCCTCCACGAACTTCGACAAGAAGCATGTGGCGCCGTTTCTTGAGCGAGCGACCCATCTATTCGAGTCCGGGTTTGGTCCCGCGGAAGTGAAGAAGGTCGCGGCGTTGATGGAGAAGATTAAGATGGATGAAGAGAAGGAGCTCACGTTCAGCGTGAAGTTCAAAGGCCAAGTTGTGCCGCTGAGAGTCCGGCTATTCATGGACGACATCGATGCATTCGATCTCTATATTTTCTCCTCCGCCGAGGTCGCCGCGCAGGTCACCGCCCTCATCAAGAAGTTCGGCGAGGAGCACGGCATATGAAGAAGAGGCCCAACCAGAGCACTACAGCACAACGCGCGGGTTCACGCTTTTTGGTGCTGCTCAAGGTCCGTCCTCCGCGCGTGGCTGACCGCTGACGTTAGGCCACTTCGCACGCCGTGAGAAAGTTCGACACATCACAGATTCAGTGGCGCGAGCCTTGGTTGCCGGCTTCACCTGAGCAGGCGTCACAGGCAGAGGCCGAGTTGCCACGCGAGTTGTGCGCCGGACACGTTCTGTTTGGTCGGTCGGTCGCAGCCATCGGCGTTCGCCAAGATTGTGACGACGTTTTGTTTTACCTCGGAGAGTCCGCACCGAGTTTCGCGGTTGTGCATTTGACCTTTCAGCGAGAGACAGAGCCGAGATGGCCCGACACTGAGCTGTTCGATTCGCTTACCGCGTGGGTAGAGCAGCGCATGATTCCAGATGCGAAGGAGTTTGCTGTATGACGACACCGTGGCCCAATCGGGTAGCCGGGGGGAATTAGCCCCCGGCCCCCACACCACCGGACATGCGGGTCCGCATCCGGCGGTTCCGTCGTGTTTACCCCTTCGCGGCCGGCGCCGGAGCTTCCGGCTCCGTCTTCGGCGGCGGCGGGTAATGATAAGCGACCCAGAGCGCCGGCAGGTCCGGCACCCCTTGTTGGCCCAACCACTCGTTCGTGAAGGCGGCTTGCACCGCCAAGGCTACGCACTTGTCGCGATGCTGTTCGTGCTCATCCGCCAGCAGCCTTTCCGACTCCGCGACGCCAGATGCACCGTCGACAGATCGGCGCCCAGCCGCAGCAGCATCCGCCGCCGCCGGGACCAGCCCCATTGTTTCCAGTGGCACTGCCGCTCCGCGCGATTGCTCCTGCGCCGATCCCCGCGCTTTACCTGCGGCGCGCTTTCGTGATCGTGGGCGCGCACGCCGCCCCACCCCATGCACCTCCCCGTCCTCGCCTGCCTCTCCCTCGCCGCCGCCGTCGCCCTGGCTCCGGCCCCCTGCGCCGCCGCCACGCCGCCGGCCCGGCCCAACGTCCTTTTCCTCGCCGTCGATGATCTGCGCAACGACCTTGGCGCGCTCGGCGCGGCGCACGCCCGCACACCGCGGATGGATGAGTTTGCGCGGACCGCGCGGATTTTCAGCCACCACTATGTGCAGACGCCCACCTGCGGCGCCTCGCGCTGCGCCTTGCTGCGGGGCCGCTACCCGGCCGAGCCGGCGCACGTCGGCAACAACGCCATCCGCGACACGCACGCCGACTGGGGCGCGCGCAGCCTGCCCGCGACATTCCGCGCCGCCGGCTATCGCACGATCGCGCTCGGAAAAATCGGCCATTACCCCGGCGGCCTCACCGGCCGCGACTGGGCCGTGGGCCCCGAGGAGCTGCCCGGCGCCTGGGACCGCCACACGATCCCGCGCGGCCCGTGGCCCACGCCGCTGGCGATCATGCACGGCTACGCGGGCGGCGCCGCGCGCGAACCCGGCAAATCGCCGCCGCTCCAAATCCACGCCGGACCCGACGACGCGTTTCCCGACGCATGGGTCGCCGCCGAGGCCGTCGCCACGCTGCGCGAGCTCGCCGCATCCGGGCAGCCATGGTTTTTCGGCGTCGGCTTTTTTAAGCCACACCTCCCCTTCGCCGCGCCGCAGAAGTGGCACGACCTCCACCTCGCCGGCAGCGGGCCCGACCTCCCCGCCGCCGCGGCCGCCCAGCCCGCGTGGCCGTCCGGCTGGCACAACAGCGGGGAACTGCGCGGCAACTACGCCCACGCGGGCCGCGATCCCGCCACCGATGCGGACTACGCCCGCGAGCTCCGCCGCGCCTACGCGGCCTGTGTAAGCTACGCGGATGCGCAGATCGGCCGCGTGCTCGATGCGCTCCGCGAGACCGGACTCGAATCCAACACCATCGTCGTCCTGTGGGGCGACCACGGCTTCCTGCTCGGCGAGCACGCCATCTGGGGCAAGCATTGCCTCTACGAGCAGGCGCTGCGCTCGCCCCTGCTCATCCGCCATCCCGGCCTGCCCCAGCCGGGCGCCACCAGCGCTGCGATCGTCGAGACGGTGGACATTTTCCCGACGCTCGCCGAGCTCTGCCGGATCGAGCCGCCGGCGGCGCTCGACGGCCGCAGCCTGCGCGCGCAGCTCGCCGATCCACGCGCGCCCGCGGCCAAGCCCGCGCACGGCTTCTGGAGCGACGGCGATCGCACCGTCCGCACCGACCGCTGGCGCCTCATCGCCGACCGCGCCGGCGGCCGAGCTGAACTCTTCGATCTCACGGCCGATCCGCACGAGACCCGCAACCTCGCCGCCGAGCGCCCGGAGATCGTCCGCGATCTGCTCGCTCAGCTCGCGCGCGTGCCGCAGCCACAACCCGAGGGCCGGGCGAAACGCGCCGGGAAAAAACAATAACCCACGGCCCCGCCCGCCCGATCCATTCCGCCATGAACACGCTCCTCCGCCTCGCCCTCCTCCTCGCCCTGACCCCGCTCACCGCCGCGGATAAACCCACCGCCCTCAAGCCGCTCTTCGACGGCAAAACCCTCGCCGGCTGGACCGTGAAAGGCGGCACCTCCACCTACCACGTCGAGGACGGCGCGATCGTCGGGCGCACCGTCGAGGGCTCGAAGAACACGTTCCTCTGCACCACGCGCGACTACGCCGACTTCGAGTTCGAGTGCGAGGTGCGGTGCGATCCGCGCCTCAACTCCGGCATCCAGATCCGCAGCCACACCTATGCGAAGGCGACGCCGCAACCCTCGCAGCCCAAGAAGCAGCGCGAAAGCGGCGAAGTTTACGGCTACCAGTGCGAGATCACGACCGCCGCCAAGGGCGTGTCCGGAAACTTCTGGGACGAGGGCCGCTGGACCAAGTGGCACGACGATCTCGCGCAGAAGCCCGGCGCCGCCACGGCGTTCAAGGACGGCGAGTGGAACCACTACCGCATCGTCGCGCAGGGCGACCGCATCCGCTCGTGGGTCAACGGCGTGCCCTGCGCGGATTTTCGCGATGCGCTCGACGCGACCGGCTTCATCGGCCTGCAGGTCCACAGCATCGCCAAGGGCACCGGCCCGTTCGAGGTGCGCTGGAAGAATATCCGCCTCCGCGAGCTGAAGGCGGGTGAGGTGGTGCAGTGATCGGCGTCCGATCCTATCTCATGCGGCTCACCCGCCTTGCGCTGCTCCTCGCCCTTGCGCCCGCAGTCGCGAGCGCCGCGGCCCCGCCCGCGCCGATCCCGGCACCCGCCCAGCCGGCGCTCATCCCGGGCCTCGCGTTCATCGATTCGAACTACGAGAACGCCTCGCCGCTCTGGTATGAGCCGGCCACCGATGGCGCCGTGCTCGTCCACCTGCTCTACGATCACGAGCGCGCCTCGACCAACCGCGCCGCGGGCCACATCCGTCTCACGATTCACGGGACGCCCGGCGCGCGGCTGACGCTCGAGTTCGTCAACCTCGACAACGTTTACAACGGCCGCGCCGCCTCGGTCGCGCCCAGCATGCGCACGCTCTCGGTGTCCGACGACGGCCGCGCATGGCGCGTCATCCCGATCACGCATCCGGCGCCGGGCCGCGCGCGGGCGACCGTTGAGCTCACCGGTCCGCGCCTCCACATCGCACGCATCGAACCCTACGGCCTGGCCGAACTCGCCGCCTTCCTCGCCGAACTACGCGCCAGCCCGCTGACCGAGATCACCATCATCGGAAAAACCGTGCAGGGCCGCGATCTGGAGATCGTGCGCCTGGGCGATCCGGCGGCGCCGCGTCGCGTGTTTCTCCGTGCCCGCGCGCACCCGTGGGAGCCGGGCGGCAACTGGGTGATCGAGGGACTCGCGCGTCGTCTCCTCCGCGGCGACGCCGAGGCGAAAAAATTCCTCGCGCGCACCTGCGTCTGGTTTCTCCCGATGGCCAACAAGGACGGTGTCGCCGCCGGCCGCACGCGCTTCAACGCCCTCGGCAAGGACCTCAACCGCGATTGGAACGCTCCCGCCGATCCCGCGCTCGCCCCGGAGAACGCCGCGCTCGAACGCTGGCTGGAGGCGATGATCGCCGCAGGGCGCAAGCCCGACCTCGCGCTCGAGCTGCACAACGACGGCAACGGGCAGCTCCATCTCACGCGCACGCCCGGCCCGCTGCTCGAACGCTACCTCGCGCGCATGGCGGTCTTCGAGCGCTTGCTGCGCCGGCACACGTGGTTCACCGAAGGCGCGACCGGGCCGGCCTTCCGCAACACCGGCACGCTCGGCGAAGGCTGGCTCGGGCGCTTCGGCATCGACGCCGCGGTGCACGAATTCAACACCAACGTCATCACCGTGGCCGGCGAGAAGATCGCGCCGCTCGGCCGCCACTGGGCCGCCTATGGCGAATCGCTCGCGACCGTGTTCTTCGACTACTTCGGCGAGACCGCGCCGTGATCGAGGGGCGCGAAAAAATTCCTGTAATTCTGAGCGGAGCGAAGAATCCACTTTGATAGATCCCAATGTCCCGTAGCTCTGGACCGCAGGGCCTGAGCTTGCTCAGGCCTGATTGCGGGAACCGAAGCTGGGCATCGACCAAGGTCGAGCCCTACAGAATCCAAATATTCAGCGGCCGCCCGCTTTGAGCTGCTCCTGGCGCTGCTGGTATTTGTCGCGCAGGCGCGTGTGGCGGCTGGTGAGATCGATGCGCGCGCCGTCGATGTAGGCCTGCTCGACCTGCGTGGCGACCTCCAGCGGATCGCCGTCGGTGACGATGAGCGTGGCGCGCTTGCCGACCTCGATCGAACCGAGTTCGGCGGCGACCCCGAGGAGCTGCGCCGGATAAATCGTGACGGCCTTCAGCGCCTCCGCCGGGGGCAGGCCGTGGGCCGCGGCCTTGGCGGCCTGATAAGGGAGATTGCGATCGGCCATCGTGCCCATCTCGGCGCTGCCGTCGTTGGCGATGCAGAAACGCACACCGGCCGCGTGGAGGTGGCCCGGGTTGGCGTAGCTCGCATCGTAGGGATCCTCGCGGCGGAGCGGCAGCGTGAGCACCGGGCTCACGATCACGGGGATGTCGTGGGCCTTCAGGAGATCGGCGACTTTCCAGGCGTCGATCCCGCCGACGAGGGTGATCTTGAGTTTCTCGGCGCGCGCCCAGGCCACGGCGGCTTCGATCTGCTTGCGCTCGGTGGCGTGGACAAACACGGGGCGCGCCCCGCGCAGCACGGGGCGCATCGCCTCCCAGCGCGAGTCGAAGTCGGTGCGCGCAGCGGCGCTGTCCTTCGCCACGACGTAGGCGCGCGCTGCCGCAAAGGCGTCGCGCAGGCGGCGGAGATTATCGGTGATCGTGCGTTCCTGATCGGCGGCGGAGCGGGCGGCGCCGGGATCGCGGTTCACGGCCATGCTCGGCCAATAAACGTGCAGCGCCACGGCGGCGCGGAGCGTGAGGTCCTCCCACGTCCAGCCGTCCATGCGGATGAGGGTCGAGGTGCCGGCGATGAGGCCGGTGCTCATCGGCACGCTCAGCGCGGTGAGGATGCCGTTGGCGCGAGAGACGGGGATGTGATCGCTGTCGGGGTTGAGCGCGGGCTGCGTGCGGGCGTTGGGATTGAGCGCGCCGGTCTCGGCGAGATCCACGGAGCCGCGCACGGAATTGTGCTCGGTGAGGCCCATGCCGGAGACAGCCGAGATGAGGCCGGGATAAACGTGTTTCCCACTGACCTCGACGATGGCCGCGTCGCCCGGCGCGGCGAGCTTCGGGCCGAGGGCGGCGATCTTACCGTCGCGCAGCAGCACGTCGGTCGCGGGCAGGACCGCGCCGGTCACGGTGTGGACGGTGGCGCCGCGGAGGAGCAGCGGTTTGCCGGGACGCGCGGCCGGAATGGAGTCGGAAGCGCTCGCAGCCACGGCCGCGGCCCCGAGCAGGGCGAAGAGTTTATTGCAGCGCATGGGTCGAGCAGTTGTGGGCATCGGCTCCGTCGTGATAGATGCCTTGGTATTCGTGGGCGTGGCGGGCCTCGATCGCCTGGAGGAGGCGGATGATATCCGGCGTATCGGCGGCGGGGCGCGCGCCGGCAGCCGGAGTGCTGCCAGTGCCGAGGGTGCGCACGCGCTCGGCGAGCGCTTTTTGCACCAGGGCCTCGCGCTCAGTCGCAGCGGCGGCGCGCAGCGCGGCATCGTCGGCCAGGGAAAAATAAGGCCGCCCATCGATCCAGGTTTGCTCGACCCGGGCGTAGCTGGAGAGCGGACTCGCGCTCCAGATCACGAAGTCGGCATCCTTGCCGGGTTCGAGCGAGCCCACGCGATCGTCGATGCGGAGCTGCTTCGCCGGGTTGAGGGTGACGAATTTCAACGCCTCCTCCTCGGGCACGCCGCCGTATTTCACGGCCTTGGCGGCCTCGGTGTTGAGGCGACGGGCGAGCTCGTTGTTGTCCGAGTTGAAGGAGACGAGCACGCCCGCGCGGTGCATCATGGCGCCGGCGTAGGGGATCGCGTCGATGACTTCGTATTTGTAGGCCCACCAATCGCTGAAAGCCGAGGCGCCGGCACCGAGCTGCGCGATTTCGTGGGCGACCTTGTAGCCCTCGAGGATGTGCTGGAAGGTCGCGACGGTGAGCTTCTCCTGCTGCGCGAGGCGGATGAACATCAGCACCTCGTCCTGCCGGTAGGCGTGGATATGGATCACGCGTTCGCCGCGGAGGATTTCGAGGGCGGCCTCGAGGCGGAGGTTGCGGCGCGGCGGGAGCGCGGAGCCGGGCGGGGCCTGGAGCGCGCGCTCGTAGTCGCGCGCCTGGGCGAAGGTGTCGGCCATGATTTGCTCCACGCCCATGCGCGTCTGCGGGTAGCGCAGCGGCGCGCCCGTGGCGGAAGGCGTCGAGTTGGCGCGTTTCACGTTTTCACCAAGGGCGAACTTCACGCCGGGCTTGGCGCCGGCAAACTTGAGCCCCTCGGGCCCGGCGCCCCAGCGGAGCTTGATGACTTGGTTCTGCCCGCCCATGGGGTTGGAGGAGCCGTGGAGGAGATTGGAGGTCGTCGTGCCGCCGCCGAGCTGGCGGTAAAGGCTGACATCCGTGGCATCAAGCACGTCGGCCACGCGCACCTCGACCGAAACGGCGCTCGTGCCTTCGTTCACGCCGCGCGAGATTGCGGTGTGCGAATGGCAGTCGATCAGGCCGGCCGTGATGTGCTTGCCCGCCGCGTCGATCACGACCGCGCCGGCGGGCGCGGCGAGATAACGGCCGACGCCCTCGATCTTGCCGGCGCGCACCAGCAGATCGCCGCCGTCGATGCGGCCGGCGGAGCCGCTGGTCCAGATGGTGGCGTTGCGCACGAGGACGGCGTCGGGTTGGTCGGGAATGCCTTTGCGGCCGTAGGCGCCGGCCGGCCACGCGTCCGCGTTGGCCAGGAATTTCTCCTCGCGCGGCGCGGGCGCGGCGGGCCGCTCGGCGGCAGTGGTGCGCTCCGCGCTCCAGCGAAACGCCGTGCCGTCGGGCAGCAGCCCGGTGCCCTCGATCGCGCCGCCGGTCACGGTGCCGGCGAGGCGCACGGTGCCTTTCGCATCCTGGCCCTGAAACAATTCCGCCGGCGCGAGCAGCGTGAGCTGTCCGCGGGTTTGCGTAAAAGTGAGATCCTTGTCGCCGAGCCGCGCGCGCGGCCGGGCGGTTCCGCGGCCCTCGATGCGCAGATCCGCGGGCGCAGTCGCGCCGCGCCAGGCGATCGTCCACGTGCCGCGGGCGTCCACCTTCTGCGCGGCCTCGGTCTCGAAACGCACGCCGTCCACCCAGACCTCGACAATCTCCGCCCCGGCCGCGCTGGAAAACAGATCGCCCGTCGCCACGACGAGGTGCGCGAGCCGGCCCGGCGCAATCGTGCCCACGAGATCGGCGGCGCCGAGGGCCTGCGCGGGCACGGTCGTGAGGGCGGCGAGCGCCGCGTCGGGCGCGAGGCCGCGGCGCACCGCGAGGCGCACGGCATTCCAAAACTGGGTGTCGGGCGTGCGCAGGCCCGCCGTGGTGAACGCCACGGGCACGCCCTGCGCCGCGAGCCGCGCGGCGTTGGCGGGGGCGAGTTCCCAATGTTGCAGGGTCGAGAGCGGGATGTCGCCGGCCTTGTCCGGCGTCTCGACCTCGGGCACCGCGGGGAAGTTGAGCGGGAGGATGACCGGAGTCTTTTTCGCCGCGAGCGCAGCCGCCACGCGATACTCCGCGCCGCGGCCGCGCAGCACGAGCCGGAGGCCAAATTCGTCCGCGAGCGCCTGCGCGCGCAGCAGGTCGAGTTCATCCTGCGTGTCCATGACCACGGGGCGCTGGGCCGCCACATGGTCGGCGAGCGCGTGGAGGGAGGCGTTGGCCTCGGGGCGCTCGAGGGCGGGGTTGCGCTCGTGCGCCGCCGTGGCGTCGCGCAGCCATTTCGCGTCCAACAGCGTCTGCCGCACCAACGCAATCGAGCCCATCAACGAAGCCGGGTAGCTACCGGCGCCAAATTCAAACGCCACATGCTGTGCCAGCCGCGGCCGCAGCAAAATCTGCCCCGGCGCGCGGCCGCTGAGGCTGACCAGCGCACTCTCGCCGCGAAACACCCCGCGCCCCGGCGCCACCGCCGCGGCCGTGAAACCCAGCTCGCGCAGCGCCGCGACCCCGCGATCATCGGCCGCGAGCAAGCGGGCCACGTCGCGCTCGGGTGTCACGCGGGCGTTCCACGAGCGGGCCGTCGCCGCCGGCGCGAGTGCCTCGGTGGCGGGCGCGGCTCCCGCACTGCCCCGGCCACCACGGGCTCCGGCCGTGCTTTCGCCCCCGGTGCCCTCGGTCCGCAAGGCCGCGGGCAGATGCACCTCGGCCAGAGGCTCGATAAACCCGGCATAGATCGTCCGGCCCTCGGCGGACCAGACCCGCGCATCGGCCGGCACCGCCACGGTGGATTCCGCGCCCACCGCCACAATCACCCCGTCGCGCAGCACCACCGTGCCACGCGCAATGACCGAGCCGGGCGCCGTGACGATCCGCGCACCTGCAATCGCATGGACGCGGGGCGTGGCGTCACGCAGGCCCTCGATGGGCGTGGTCGAGATTTGGGCGCGGGCACTGAGGATGATGCACGCCGCGAGGCTAGCTGCCGGCCAGAACTTCATGGTCGCGGCCCGGCGCATGACGGTCCGGGTGGGCCGGAATGGGGTGGAACGGGTTGGCATGGGGTCGGCCGCGGAGGCACGAACCGCGAGGCAAAGTTCCTGCCCGCCCACGCGCAACAGCAGATTTCAATCCCCACCGGGGGGCGAATTCCGTTACCTTTCCGAAAAGGCTCCGTCTATGCGAACGCGCATTGAGTCGCCGGCAGCCCGCTGCCGGTGTTCCCACAGTCTGCGAAGATTCACTTTGCGCGCTCCCACCCTTCAACCAACCGTCCGCCCTTACCCTCTACTCCCAGCAGCCATGGCCAAATCTAAAAGCTACGGTGGTCTTATCGTCTTGCTCCTCCTTCTCCTCGGCGGAGGCGGTGGCGCATGGTATTACCTAAAGGGGCGCACCGTCAAAGGGCCCGAATTCCAGACCACCAAGGTCGCGCGCGGCGACATCACCCAATCCGTCACCGCCACCGGCGACCTTCAGCCCGTCATGACGGTCGACATCGGTGCGCAAGTTTCCGGCCAGATCAAGGAAGTGCTCGTGGACTTCAATTCCAAGGTGAAGGCCGGCGACGTGCTCGCCCGCATCGACGAATCGACCCTCACCCAGCGCCTCAAGCAAGCCGACGCGGACCTCGAGTCCACCAGGGCCAGCAACCGCCTCCTCCTGCTCAACGTCGAACGCACCAAGGAGCTCTTCGGCAAGAACCTCGTTTCGCAGCAGGAACTCGACAATGTCGAGGCCCAGCTCGCCCAGTCCAACGCCACCCTGCTCACCCGCAACGCCGCCGTCGAAAACGCCCGCCTCGATCTCTCGCGCTGCACCATCACCGCGCCCATCGACGGCATGGTCCTCGACCGCAAGACCGACAAGGGCCGCACCGTCAACGCCAGCATGAACGCCCCCGTGCTCTTCACGCTCGTGAACGATCTCACCAAGATGCAGATCAACGCCGCCGTCGCCGAAGCCGACATCGGCAGCATCGCCGAAGGCCAGGAAGTGAAGTTCACTGTCGACGCCTTTCCCAGCCGCACCTTCACGGGCAACGTCCGCATGGTGCGCAACGCCGCCAGCGTCAGCCAGAGCGTCGTCTCCTACGCCACCATCATCGACGTCAGCAACGACGACCTCCGCCTCAAGCCCGGCATGACCGCCAACGTCTCCATCATCGTCCAGCAGCGGCCCAACGTGCTGCGCATCGCCAACGGCGCCCTGCGGGTGCGCGTCCCCCAGGAACTGCTGGCCGCCGCCCCCGGCGAAGCCAAGGCCGCCGACAAGGCCGGCGCCTCCGGCGGCATGACCGACGACGAGCGCATGAATGCCACCATGGCCATCATGCGCGAGATCGGCTTCGAGCGCGGCTCGACCCCCACGTCCGATCAAATCGAGAAGGCCAAGAAACTCGCCAAGGACAAGGGCCTCGACCCCGATCTCATCGCGGCGCGGCTCGCCGCTCCGGGCGGACGCGGCAAAACCGGCGGCGGCGACCGTGGCAAGGGTGGCGGCGGCGGCCGCGGCCCCAGCGGCCCCGGCGGCGACCGTGGTTTCAACAATACTATTGTCACCCGCACCCTCTATAAATTCTCCGACGCCAACGCCGCCGACAAAGACAAGCGCATCGTGCCTGTGAGCGTGAAGCTCGGCGTCTCGGATGGCTTCTCCACCGAGGTGCTCGAAGGTCTGGCGGATGGCGACACCATCATCACCGGCGTGATCATGCCCGGTGCCGTCGCCACCGCCGCGCCGGCTCCCGGCGGCTCCAACCCGCTCAGCGGTGGCCGCAGCTTCGGGGGCAGTTCCGGCGGCAGTTCCCGCGGCGGCCCGCGCTGATCCCTCTCGACCGCGCCCGCCCCCATGTCTTCCCCCGTCGTCCAAATCCGGGACATCCACAAGATCTACGAGTCCGGCGAAGTGCCCGTGCACGCCGTGCGCGGCGTGAGCTTGGAGATCCAACGCGGCGAGTTCATCGCCCTCATGGGCGCCAGCGGCTCCGGCAAGTCCACCCTGATGAACATGCTGGGCTGTCTCGACCGCCAGACCCGCGGCACCTACCTGCTCGACGGCATCGACATCGACAAGCTCGACCGCAACGAGCTTGCCGACCTCCGCAATCAGAAGCTCGGGTTCGTCTTCCAGGGCTTCAACCTCCTCGCCCGCACCACCGCGCTGGAAAACGTCGAGCTCCCCATGCTCTACGGCCGCCACCGCCGCGTCACCGCCTCCCAGATCCGGGAGCGCGCCATGTATTGCCTTGAAATCGTCGGCCTCGCCAACCGCGCCGACCACATGCCCAACCAGCTTTCCGGCGGCCAGCAGCAGCGCGTCGCCATCGCCCGCGGCCTCGTCAACGAACCGCAAGTCCTCCTCGCGGACGAGCCCACCGGCAACCTCGACTCCAAGACCTCCGTTGAGGTCATGGGCGTTTTCCAGAAGCTCAACGACCAGGGCATCACCATCGTGATGGTCACCCACGAGCTCGACATCGCCCACTACTGCAAGCGCAACCTCATCCTCCGCGATGGCGTGGTGGTCCGCGACGAAGCCGTCCAGAACCGCTCCATCGCCGCCCACGAGATGGCCAAGCTCAAGGAAGCCGAAACCGCCGCCAAGCTTCTCGCCGGGGCCACCGCCGCCTGACGCACCACCACCCGCCATGCGTTTCACCACCACCTTCCTCGTCGCCCTCCGCGCCCTCCGCCGCAACACCATGCGGTCGATTCTCACGGCGCTCGGCATCATCATCGGCATCGGCGCCGTCATCACCACCGTCGCCATGGGCACCGGCGCCAAGGTGCAGGTCGAGGCCCAGATCGCCTCCCTCGGCCAGAATCTCATCACCGTCATGCCCGGCTCCTCGAGCAGCGGCGGCATGCGCGGCGGCTTCGGCTCCTCCGCCACCCTCACCCCCGAGGACTACGAAGCAATCGCCGCGGAGGTCCCCAACATCGACGGCATCAGCCCCGAGATCCGCGACCGCAACCAGATCCTCGCCAACGGCCTGAACTGGAACACCAACGTCAACGGCGTCGGCCCCGACTACCCCTACGTCCGCAACTGGCCCATGGCCGCCGGCGCCATGTTCACGGACCAGGAGGTCAAGTCCCTCGCCAAAGTCTGTGTCATCGGCAAAACCGTCGCCGACCAGGTCTTCCCCAACGAAGACCCCATCGGCCAGACCCTGCGCATCCGCAACCTGCCCTTCCGCATCCTCGGCGTCCTCACGCCCAAGGGCTTCAGCGTCTTCGGCTCCGACGAAGACGATGTGGTGCTGATCCCCTACACTTCCCACATGCGCCGCGTCTCGCGCCGCACCAGCATCAGCATGATCCGCATCCAGGCGTCCGACGCTGACAAGATCGCCGAGGTCAAGCTCTCCACCGAGGATCTGCTCACCCAGCGCCGCCGCGGCCGCGAGCCCGACTTCACCGTGCGCACTCAGGAGGAACTCTCCACCACCTTCACCGCGACCGCGCGGACGATGACCGTCCTGCTCGGCGGCATCGCGCTCGTCTCGCTCATCGTCGGCGGCATCGGCGTGATGAACATCATGCTCGTCTCCGTGACCGAGCGCACCCGCGAGATCGGCATCCGCATCGCCATCGGCGCGCACGGCAACGACGTCCTGCTGCAGTTCCTCATCGAGGCGATCCTGCTCAGCGTGCTCGGCGGTGGCCTCGGCATCCTCTGCGGCTACGGTGCCTCCGAGATAGTCACCTATTACTTCGGCCTGCCGACGCTCGTGCCCATGTGGTCGGTGCTCCTCGCCGTCGGCGTCAGCACGGTCATCGGCATCTTCTTCGGCTTCTTCCCCGCCTACAAGGCCGCGCAGCTCGACCCGATCGACGCGCTGCGGCACGAGTAATCCTGCGGCCCGTAGTTGCCGGCCGGAGGGCCTGACCTTGGTCAGGCCCGGTCCGCGCGTAGGCCTCGACCAAGGTCGAGGCCTACGCATTCAAAAAGCCGGCCTACGCCAGCCCGAGCTGCTTCAAAACCTCGGGCGGCGGACCCTCGAATTTTTCCGTCGCGACATTCCCGACGTAGCCGATGTCCTTCATGCCCTCGGGCGTCGAGTAGTAGCCGCCGGAGGTGAGGTCGCGGAACTTGCGGAAAAACTGGGCGGCCGGCCGGAACTCGGGCTGGGCGTTCGGCGCGTAGCAGATGTCGTCGCAGATCGCGTTTTTCTGGCGGGTGACAAGGTTGCCGAATCCGTTTTGGAAACGCTTCTGCGCCTCCGCCTCGATCCACGCGAGGCCGTCGATCACGGTTTTCCGATCGGCGTCGTGGCCGGGATAGGGCGCGCTGATCCACTCGTCGATGAAATCGGGCACGCCCACGGCGGACGCAGCGGGGCCCTTGGCGTCGGCCGGGATGATGGTGTCGCAGAGCGCGGCCGCGGTGGCGCGCTGCGCGGGGGTGAAGGTCAGCGGCCAGAGATCACCCGGCTTGTAGATCTTGAGCAGATCGGGATCGCTACCGTAGCCGGCCGCGGGCTTGGCGGCAGAGGCGCCGTAGGTGAGCCGGTCGGCGACAGAAGCCGCCGCGGCCGCGGCCATCATCCACTTGATCGCGGCGCGCCGATCGAGTCGTTGCGGGGTGGAGGGAGAGTCGGGGGCGTTCATGTCAGAGATTTCCCTTCTTCATTTCGGCGAGCAGGTAGTCGCTGGCGCGCCACGCGAGCGCCATGATGGTGAGCGTGGGATTCTTGTCGGCGTTGGAGCAGAACGGGCCGCCGTCCGTGATGAAGAGGTTCTTCACCTCCCAGGTCTGGCACCACTGGTTGGTCACGGATTTCTTCGGGTCCGCGCCCATGATCGTGCCGCCGACTTCGTGGATGATTTTGCCGCCGGGCTCGATGGCCTGCGCGCCGTCGGCGGCGGGGCGGGACTGAACCTTGCCCCCCATCGCCTCGATGATCTGGGCAAAGGTCTCCTGCATGTGCTTCGCCTGCCGGGTCTCGTGCTCGGACCATTTCCAATGAAAGCGCAGCACCGGGATGCCCCACTTGTCCTTCACCACGGGATCGAGGTCGCAGTAGGTGTCGTCGTTGGGGATCATCTCGCCGCGGCCGGCGAAACCCAGGAACGAACCATAGTAGCGGCGCGCGTCCTCCTTGAACTGGCGGCCGTAGCTGCCGCTAGTGAGCGCTTCCATGCCGCCGGTGGTGCCCATGCCGGGCATGTGGCGTCCGCTCTGAAACTCGATGTGGTAGCCTCGCGCAAAGCCGAGTTTGCCGGCGAGCTGCTCCTTGTAGAGCCACCAGGGAATGTAGGTGTGGCCGCCGCCCGCGCCGTCCTCGTTGTGCAGCGGGAGATTCTCCAGCAGGGGGATCTGACCGCGGAGCGAAGCGCCGACGGTGTCCATGATGTATTTGCCGACGAGGCCGTTCGAGTTGGCGAGGCCGTTGGGGAAACGCGCCGACTTCGAATTGAGCATGATGCGCACGGACTCGGCGGAGCTGGCGGCGAGCACCACGACCTTGGCCTTCACCGCGTGCTCCATGCCCGTGGTCTTGTCGATGTAGATGACGCCGGTGGCCTTGCCGTTGGCATCGGTCGTCACCTCGCGCGCCATGGCGTTGGACACGATGTCGAGGTTGCCGCTGGCGAGCGCGGGCGGGAGGTGGACGGTGGTCGATTGGTAGTTGGCCTTGATCGAGCAGCCGCGGCCGCAAGGGGTGGCCCAGAAGCAGGCCTGGCGGGCGCGCATCGCGTCGGCGAGCAGGCGCTGGGCGCGGGGATTGTTGGGGTGGATTTTTTTCGGCAGCACCTCGGCGTCCTGCTTTTGGCTGAGGACCGCACGATGAATCGGGATGACCGGCAGGCCGAGTTTCTTGCCCCGCGCCTTCACGAGCTGCTCGCCCGCGCGCATCGCAGGCGGCGGCTGGAGGCAACCGTCGGGAGAGTCGGGCGTGTTCTCGAGGCCGTTATTGTCGCCGAAGATGCCGACGAGCATCTCGGTCTTGTCGTAGTAGGGCGCGAGATCCTCGTAGCTCATCGGCCAGTCGAGGCCGAGGCCATCGCGCGAGCGCGGTTTGAAATCGTAGGGCCCGTTGCGGAGCGAGATGCGGCCCCAGTGGTTGGTGCGGCCGCCGAGCATGCGCGGACGCCACCACCAGAATTTGCGCTCCGGATCAGGCGAGGCGTTCGTGTAGGGTTCGCCGGGCACTTCCCAACCGCCGTCCACCGTCGCGTCGTAGAAGCCGAAAAATTGTTTGTCCGGCGTCGAGGCGGCCCGCAACGGCGCCTGGCTGTTGTTCTGGAACATCGGCGTCTCCTTCACCGGATCGTAGCTGCGCCCGGCCTCCAGCATGAGGACTTTGGCCCCCTCCATCACGCACGTGTAGGCCGTCTGGCCGCCGGCGGCGCCGGAACCGACGACGATGACATCATAGCTGGGCTGCGTCTGGCTCGAAGTGATCTGGGGCATGGGAAAAAGGGGTTGAAGAGCGGTGAAAGCATCGCGGAGCCGACGGGTGAAAAGCAACGCGGCTTTTGGCCGAATAAATCACGCGGGGTTCAACACTGCGGCCACGAACGCCGCGCGCGCCTCCATGTGCGGATTGTGTCCGCTCTCCGCGATCGTGCGGATGTCCGCGGCAGGGAAATGCGCGCGAATCGTCGCGTGATCCGTGGATTCAAGGTAGGCGGATTTACCACCGGCGATGAAACGAGTCGGCCCCGAAAAAACATCGGCCGCGGCGAGCGGATTCTTCTCCAACTCCGGCACCGCCGCCGTGAGCGCGGGCAGGTTGATCTGCCACGACCAGGCTCCCTCGGCGCCGCGCTGAAGGTTGGTCGCGAGGAATTTTCGCAGCGGCAAGGCCGGCACCCGGCCTTCCATGCGCATCTCAGCCTCGGCGCGCGAGGCGAGGTCGGCGAGGTTCAGCTCGTTCATCGCCGCAAAACTCTGCCGGTGGCCGGGCCAGAAATAATCCCGCGGCGCAATGTCCACGACCACGAGCCGCTCGACGCGCGCCGGGTGCCGGCACGCGAGGAGCATCGCGACCTTGCCCCCCATGCTGTGGCCGAGCCACGTCGCGCGCGCGATTCCCTGCGCGTCGGCCCACGCGAGCACATCGACCATCATGTCTTCGTAGCTCATCGTCGCCGCATGCGGCGAACTTCCGTGGTTCCTGAGATCCGGTGCGAACACATGGAAATGCGCGGCGAGGTCCGCTCCCGTCGTCTGCCAGTTGCGCGACGAACCGAGCATGCCGTGCAGCAGTATCAGCGGCGGTTTCCCCGCCCCGCCGAGATCGCGATGATAGAGGTTCATCGCCGGGTTCAGGGCTTCGCTCCGCCCACCGCCTCGATCACTTTTTTCAGCACCGCTTCGTCCATCTCGATCAGATGGCTGCGCTCGGGAAACCGGCCCGCCTGCACATCGGCGACATATTCGCCAAAGGCGGCGATGCGCTCGCGCTGCAGCCGGCGGTGCTCCTCGAGGAAATTCCGGTAGGCCTTCGCGTGCCGCGGGAGTCGCTCGTCGTAGTCGCCGAGAATATCGTCCGAGAAAAGGAACTGCGTGTCGCAGCCCGCCCCCGATCCCAGCGACATCAGCAGCATCTTCGTCTGCGCGCAAAGAAACGTCGCGAGCGGGTGCGGCACGCACTCCAGCTCCGCGGCGTAGGCGCCAGCGCTCTCGAGCGTCTTCATCTGGCGAAAGAGCTGCACCGCCTCGTCGGCGGTCTTCCCGATGGCGCGGTAGTTGGTCCACGTCACGTGCCGTGGCACCATCCCGAGGTGCCCGACGACCGGGATGCGCTCGCGCGCCATCGCCTCGATGATGAACGGACTCGCCGAGCAATAGACCGAGCTCGCCCCGATCTCGAGCGCGCGAAACGCCACCCGGATCGCCTCCTCGCGCGACGCGAGGCCGTGCGGCGTCGCGCAGGAGAGGAAGCTGTTGGGCGCGGCCGCCACCAGCGCCGGCAGCTGCGCCTGCGACTCCGGCGAATCGAAGCTGCAGCTCATCAAATCGATGCCCGCGCTCTCGGCCGCCGCGGCCTCCTCGGGCGACTTCACGTGGATGTGGGTCAGGCAGCGCTGGCCCTTGAGCAGCTGGAGATCGCGCACGGTGTATTTCTTGCGGGGGCGGAGCATGGCGGGACCGTCTCAGGCGGCGGCGCGCGCGGCAAAAAAAATTTCCGTGTATTCCCCAGTTTCCATGGGCAAGTTCGCCGCTTCCATGTCCGACGCGAAGCTCACGCCGATGATGCAGCAGTATTTCGAGGTGAAGCGCGGCCTCCCGCGCGACACGCTCCTGCTGTTTCGGCTGGGCGACTTCTACGAGCTGTTCTTCGAGGACGCCGTCGCCGCCTCCAAGCTCCTCGGCCTCACGCTCACCAAGCGCCAGGACCATCCGATGGCCGGCCTGCCCTCGCAGGCGCTCGACAACTACGTCAACAAGCTCCTCGCCGCCGGCAAAAAGGTCGCCATCTGCGACCAGGCCGAGCCCGCCAAGGCCGGCAAGCTCGTGCGCCGCCAGCTCACGCGCATCCTCTCGCCCGGCACCACGCTGGCCGCCAACCAGCTCGACGCCGCCCGCAACCACTACCTCGCCGCCCTCGCGATCGACAAACGCGGGCTGCACGCCGCGTGGCTCGATCTCTCCACGGGCGAGTTCCGCGTCGCGAGCGATGCCAGCATCGCGAATCTCCTTCCCGTCCTCACCGCCCTCGATCCCGCCGAATTGCTCATCATTGAGGGCGAACGCGAGCGCTGGGCCGCCGCGCCGCACGATCAGACTGCGCTGCACGCGTTGCACGGGTTCTGCGCCGAGCGGCTCGTCTCCGAGCTGCCCGGCTACCACTTTGATTCCTCCAGCGGCGCCAAGACCGTGATGGACACGCTGGGCGTGCTCAACCTCGAGGGCTTCGGCCTCGCGCCCTCGCACCCCGGCCTCGGGCCCGCCGGCGCGCTCGTCCACTACGCGACGGAAAACCTCTGCGCCAAACCCGAGAACCTCCGCGGCCTGCAGGAATACCGCAGCACCCGCACGCTGCTCCTCGACCCCGCGACCCTGCGGAACCTGGAAATTTTCTCCTCCAGCCGCGGCACGCGCGACGGCTCGCTGCTCCACGCGATCAACCGCACCACCACCGCCGCTGGCGCGCGCCTCCTGGAGCGCTGGCTCGCCGCCCCCACCCTCGACCTCGCCCCGATGCGCCGCCGCCAGACCATCGTGGGCGAACTGCTCGCACAACCCCCGCGCCTCGCCGAGGTCCACGAGCTGCTCGGCACCGTGCGCGACATCCCGCGCATCCTCGGCCGCCTCCAAAACCGCCTCCGCAATCCCCGCGAACTCGGCGGCATCCGCGACACCCTCGCCCAGCTCCCCACCCTGCGCGCCGCCCTCGCCGCCTTCGGTCCCGACGCCCAACTCTCCGCCCTCAGCGCCCAGCTCCACGAGCTGCCCGGCTTGCGCCAGCTCCTGGCTTCCGCCCTCGCCGCCGAGCTCCCGAACGACATCGCCGACGGCAACGCCATCGCCACCGGCCACGATGCCCGCCTCGACGAGCTCCGCGCGCTCACCAGCGGCAACCGCACGTGGCTCTCCGATCTCGAGCGCACCGAGCAGGAGCGCACCGGCATCCGCAGCCTCAAGGTCAGGTTCACGAACAATTTTGGCTACTACATCGAGATCACCAAGGCCAACCTCCACCTCGTCCCCGCCGACTACATCCGCCGGCAGACGACCGTGGGCGGCGAGCGCTACGTGACCGAGGGGCTCAAGCAGAAGGAAAAGGAAATCTTCCACGCCGAGGAAAACGCCCTCGCGCGCGAACTCGAACTCTTCAACACCCTCGTCGCCGCCGTGCTCGACGAATCGCTCGCCCTCGCGCGCACCGCCGACGCCCTCGCCGAGATCGACGTGCTCGCCGGCTGGGCGCTGCTCGCCCGTGAGTGGAATTACGCGCGCCCCGAGCTCGACGAAGGCGACACGCTCGAAATCACCGAGGGCCGCCACCCCGTCGTCGAGCAAGTCCTCCGCTCGCCCGAGGCCACGCTCGCCCGCGGCACCAGCGCCGCCTTCGTGCCCAACGACACGCTGCTCGCCTGCGACGACGCGCAGCTCGTCTTGCTCACCGGCCCCAACATGGCCGGCAAATCCACCTACATCCGCCAGATCGCGCTCATCACGCTCATGGCGCAGGTCGGCTGCTGGGTGCCCGCGAAGTCCGCGCGCGTCGGCCTCGTCGATCGGATTTTCTCCCGCGTCGGCGCCAGCGACGACCTTGCGCGGGGCAACTCGACTTTCATGGTCGAGATGAACGAGACCGCCAACATCCTCAACCACGCCACCGAGCGCTCCCTCATCATCCTCGACGAGATCGGCCGCGGCACCTCGACCTACGACGGCCTCTCGATCGCGTGGGCCGTCGTCGAGCACCTGCACCGCGGCCCCGAGCGCGGCCCCCGCACGCTCTTCGCGACGCACTACCAGGAGCTGACTCAGCTCGAGAAACACCTCCCGCGCCTCCGCAACTTCTCCGTCGCCGTGAAAGAGTGGAACGACGAGATCGTCTTCGTCCGCCGCGTGATTCCCGGCGCCGCCGACCGCAGCTACGGCATCCAAGTCGCCCGCCTCGCCGGCCTGCCCCTCAGCGTGATCGACCGCGCCAAGACCATCCTCGCGAAGTTGGAGAGCGACGACACGTCGGTCTCGCTGCCCGCACCGCAGGCGAAGCCGAGGAAGAAAATCACGGTCGCGCCAGCGGACGACTCGCAGCTTAGTTTGCTGTGAGTGATCCAGGTGCTCAACGAAGTCCGCGGTGGCAGTTCGAAGCCGCGCGCGGACGCACATAACCTTCCTTTGGCTCCGGCGGACCTAAAATGTTTCCTCCCGCCGTTTCGCCATCAAAGCAGTGGAATTGTTCCGCTACCTCGACGTGCCTTACGGTATCTCGAATGTGACGGTGACGCTTCCCGAACCGATGGCCTCCGTCAGCCCGCGCGTGTTCTCGATGCGCCCAAGCCTGAAGTAACTGTAGCGCGTGGGAAAGGTCTTATAGAAGAGCACGAGGCTGCGCGAACTCCAGATCATGAGGTCACCAGTCTGAATGGATTTCGGATTCAGCGTTTCCCCGGGGAGGTTAGACGGCAACTCGATCACTTTCTCGTTTTCGTTCAGGTCTCTCATCCTGACGGTGAGCGGAAGCATCTTCTTGAAGGCCTCGGCAGTAGGATTGTCCTCAAGGCGCGCCGTAAACGTTTTCTCTCCGATCCGAATTGTGATTGAGGTCATCGTTCTTGATTCGGACTTACCATCGGCGGCTGCGCGGGTTGGCGCCGCGACGATCATGCTCAGGCAACCGAGCCACAAGAGTGCGGTTCTCATCGGCGATATTGCTCGTCGGTGACCTTTTCCATCCAGTCGACGACTTTGCCGTTGAGCTGCTCTTGGATTGCGATGTGCGTCATCGCGGTGGTGGGCGTGGCGCCGTGCCAGTGTCTCAGGCCGGGCGGGAACCAGACGACATCGCCCGGACGGATTTCCTGCACGGGGCTGCCTTCACCCTGCACCCATCCGAGTCCGGAGGTGACGATCAGCCTTTGACCGAGTGGATGGGTGTGCCAGGCCGTGCGAGCACCGGGTTCAAAGGTAACGTGCGCCGCGCCGGCGCGCGCCGATTCAGTGGGATCGAACAGGGGATCAATGCGTGTGGTGCCGGTGAACCAGTCTGCAGGCCCTTTGACGGACGGCTTCGAACCTGTGCGGGTGATTTGAATTTCCATGGTATGACTTTTCGTCGTTGGGTTGCTTTGCTGTGCGCGGAGAAGCGCAGTGCCCGCCACCACGGCGGCGGCGGTTTTAAGGAAAGCGCGGCGGTGGATCTGTCCGGTGGTGTCGCTTTGCGTTGTCATGCCGTGAATCTACTCCATCGCGGCCTTTGCCGCGCGCGGCTGGTTGCTCAGACTGTCACCTGGTTGCTCAAAACGGACACCTAGCGCGGGGCGCTGGACTCCGAACTCACGCCGCTGTTTGCTGGCGCTACTAAGAGGGGACCACAGATCATTTAATGTCACGAGAGCCCAATGCCGATTCCGGACAAAACCTCCGCAGAAGCCTACCTGCCTTACACGAAGTCGAAGTGCCTTCGCCCGAGTCGGGGCAAAGCGTGGCGCGACCTGAAGGCGTGGATTACCGAGCCGCTGCGAGAGACGGAGGCGCTGGAAATGCCGGGCGTGAGCGAGCCCTACCTGGCGTGGACCTTCTCGGGCGAAGCCGAGTTTCAGGAGCGCGAAGGTAACGGGCCGTGGATCACGCACCGCATCAAGAAAGGCTCGTTTTTCCTGACGACGGGCGGCGGACCTTACGAGTGCCGATGGAAAGCGCTCACGCCCGAGCCGTTCCTCTCGATGATGACATTCGTCGAGTTGCCATTGCTCAAGCGCGCCATGGAAGAAGTCTTCGGCGCGAAGGCCACGCAGGTGCGATTGCGGGATTTGTCCGCCTTCACCGACCCCGACCTGAGTTGGATGATGGAGGGAGTGCGCCAAGAGTTGATCGCGCGCCGGGCCAGTGTGCTGCGCGTCCAGGGACTCGCGCAGCTAATCGCGACTCATCTTGCCCGGCACTACGCGGAGATTCCGAAAAAGCCCATGGGCGAAAGCGCGTCGCTGCCGGGCTTCAAGCTCAAGCAGGTGACCGACTGGATCGAGATGCACCTCGACGAGGAGTTCGACCTGGACCGGCTCGCGGTCATGGCCGGTCTGAGCAAGTTTCACTTTCACCGTCTCTTCAAGCAGGCCACCGGCGTCGCGCCTGCGAAGTATCAAATGACCGCGCGCATGAACGAGGCGCGGCGACGGTTGCGCGAGACCAAGGAAAGCGTGATCGCGATCGCAGTCGATTTGGGATTTTCGAGTGCGAGCCATTTCGCCCAGGTTTTCCGGCGCGAAGCCGGCATGACGCCGAGCGAGTATAGACGGCAACCGTGACGCCGCGGTGGCGTCGCTCGCGCGAGGGTTCGCTCGCTGAGCGCGAGCTGATTCGAGCAACAGGACTAAAGGTGAAGCAACCAACCGGGCGCACGGCGAACGCGCTTCGGGTATCGTCGGGACTCAATCATGAAACTCCCGAAATTCATCACGTCATTCGCCGCAGGCACGGTCCTCTTTTTCGGCGCGGCCCACGCTCAAAACGCCACCTCTCACGCAACCACCATCGCCATGAATACCGCCACTGCATCCGACCACTACACCTTCGCCCTTAGCGACCAGGTCACGCGGAAGAAGGTCACCTTCGTCAACCGTTATGGCATCCGCCTCACCGGCGACCTCTACATGCCGAAGAATCACGACGGCAAACCGCTGCCGGCGCTGGCGATCAGCGGTCCGTTCGGCGCGGTCAAGGAGCAGTCTTCCGGACTCTATGCGAATACGATGGCCGCGCGCGGCTTCGTTTCCCTTGCATTCGATCCGTCCTACACCGGGGAGAGCGGCGGCGAGCCTCGCAACATTGCCTCGCCCGACATCAACACCGAGGACTTCAGCGCCGCGGTGGATTTCCTCGGGCTGAACGCGCGGGTGAACCGGAATCGCATCGGCATCATCGGCATTTGCGGCTGGGGCGGCATGGCGCTGAATGCCACCGCGGTGGACAAACGCATCAAGGCCGTCGTGACCAGCACCATGTATGACATGACCCGCGTGATGTCGAAGGGCTACAACGACAGTGTGACCCTCGAGCAGCGCACCCAAATGCTGGAGCAGCTCAGCCAACTGCGTTGGCAGGACGCCGAGAAGGGCGCGCCCGCCTATCAACCGCCCTACAACGATCTGAAGGGTGGCGAAGCCCAGTTCCTGGTGGACTACCACGACTACTACCGGACGCCGCGCGGGTTCCATCCGCGCGCGGTCAATTCGGGCAACGCTTGGTCGGTCACGACGCCGCTGTCGTTCATGAATATGCCGCTCCTGACCTACATCGCGGAAATTTCGCCGCGGCCGATTCTCTTCATTCACGGTGAAAAAGCGCACTCACGCTACTTCAGCGAAACCGCCTACGCCGCCGCGGCGCAACCGAAGGAACTGCTAATCATTCCCGGTGCGAACCATGTCGATCTCTACGACCGCTCGGAAAAGATTCCCTTCAACCAGATCACTGCATTCTTTGAGAAGAACCTGAAGTAAGGGATTCTCAATTCGTTCACATCACCCGCTCCACATCCTTGGAGCGGGCTTTTTTGCGACACTCAGGAGCTCACGCAGCTCGAGAAACACCTTCCGCGCCTGCGCAACTTCTCCGTCGCCGTGAAGGAGTGGAACGACGAGATCGTCTTCGTGCGCCGCGTGGTCCCCGGCGCCGCCGACCGCAGCTACGGCATCCAAGTCGCCCGCCTCGCCGGCCTGCCTCTCAGCGTGATTGATCGCGCCAAGACCATCCTCGCGAAATTAGAGCGCGACGACACCGACGTCACGCTCCCCGCCGCCGCGCCAACGGCGAAGCCGAAGAAGAAAATCAGCGTCGCGCCGGCCGATGATTCCCAGCTCAGCCTGCTGTAAACCGCGCCGAGCCTATTCAGCCAACTCGAACTCGAGAAATCTGGCCGCCGCCTTCATCCGTTTGTCCGCCGTGTAGAGTGCCCCGGTGTTGGCAATGCGATACGTCGCCAAATGGAGCGCATCGAGCGTGCGGAGCGAGACGTGGGGATGAACTTCTTCCATCACCACCGTCGCATCGCGCACGGTGATCGCATTCAGATCAAAAAGGGTCAGCACGCCCGCGTCGATGTCCTCCAAAAATGCGGCCCACGCTGCATGGCGCACCTCCGCCGTGATTTCATCCGCACGCTCCTTGGCCAGCAGCGCCGCGCAAACCTCGCCATAGGCCAGCGCCGACGAGGCGATGCCCGAACCAGCTACTCCTTCGCTGCACGCCGCCGAATCCGGTTCGGCGACGTAGAGCTTCACCAACACGGAAGAATCGAGATACATGTCATCAGCCGCGTTGCGCGGCTCACTCAATAACCCGCGTCCCGCATCTTCCGAATGAGCACGGTCGAATCCGAAGTCATCGGCATCGATCGGAGCAATTTCCAATGCGGCTTGAAAGGTTTCCCTCGAATCACCGGCTTGTAGCGCACGATCATGGCGGCGGGCACCCCGTCGCTCGTGATCACGATTTCCTCCCCGCCGGCGGCCCGCTGAAGGAGGCTGGAAAGCTGGTTCTTGGCCTCGCGCACACCCAGCGCGTCGCGGCGCAGGCCGTAGATTTTTCCATCCTCGCGGATCTGCGCGGCGGTCACCCGCTTGGTCGGCTGAATCCCGAGCACGTGGGTTGAGGTCTTTTTCTTCTTCATGGCGCCCATGTGGCCTCATGCAGCCACATTCGTCAAGCGCACGTTCCTCAGCCTCCGGAGGGTCGCGCTGAATCGCCCAGAGCTGCCGCGCCTGCGTGATGGTTTTCCTGAGGACCTCCGGCGTGAGCGCCTGCTTCGGATCGTCGCCGATGCCCTTGGCGGGCTCGACGTGCGACTCGATGCACGGGCCGTCAGCGCCGCAGGCCACCGCAGCGAGCGTGGCCAAAAAACAATCTCCGTCGCCCCGGCCGCCGATTCGCAACTCGGCTTGCTCTGAAAGCCTGGTGGAAACGGTGGGGCCGGCTCTCCGCGCCGGCCTGGGTTCAAGGGCGAGCCGCGGCTCACACTCAGGGCGGCTCGGAGAGCCGCCCGCCACCTTTCAGCGACTTTTTCGACGCCTCTTAGCTCACGAGCTTGGTGTAGGCCGCGGCGTCGAGCAGCGCGGCCACACTGCCGGCGTCGGCGGGCTTCACGCGCAACATCCAGCCTTCGGCATAGGGCGCGCGGTTCACCGTCTCGGGGGCGCTGTCGAGCGCGGGGTTCACCGCCACCACGGTGCCCGCGATCGGCAGATAGAGATCGCTCGCGGCCTTGACGGACTCGACGACGCCGAATGTCTCGCCGGCCTTGAGCGTCGCGCCGACCTTGGGCACCTGCACGTAGGTGATGTCGCCGAGGGAATTTTGCGCGTAGTCGGTGATGCCGATGGTGACGGTGCCGTCGGATTCGGCGCGCACCCATTCGTGCGATTTGGCGTAGCGAAGGTCAGCGGGGATGTGGCTCATGCGGAAATTCAATCTGTAGGTCGGGGTTTATCCCCGACAATGAAAATGTCGGGCGTAAAGCCCGACCTACCCTTTCTTCAGTTCCACGAACGGAGGTTTGACGAGGGACAAATTCAGCTTCGCGCCGCGGATATCGACCGCGAGCGGCTGGGCCACGGCGGTCGTGGCGACCAGGGCGGAGCCAATGGCCTCGTTGAGGATCGGCGAGAGCGTGCCCGAGAGCACACGGCCCACGATCGCGCCCGCCGCGTCGAGCACCGGCGTGTCGGCCCGCACGATGCGGCGATCGCCGGTGCGGAAGAACACCACCTGGCTGGCCCCGCCGTTCTCCTTCTCGGCAAGGAGCGCGGCGCGGCCAATGAAGTCGGCGCCTTTTTCCAGCTTCACCGTCCACCCGAGGCCGGCGGTGAGCGGGGAAATCTCCGCGGTAATCTCGTGGCCGTAGAGCGGGTAGCCCGCCTCGAGGCGCAGGCTGTCGCGCGCGCCGAGGCCGGCGAGTTCGAGGCCGTGAGGCTGCCCGGCGGCGAGCAGCGCGGCGGCCAGCGCGGGGGCGTCGCCGGCGGCATGGTAAAGCTCAAAGCCGTCCTCGCCGGTGTAGCCGGTGCGGCTGGCGATGCATTGGATGCCGGCGACCGTGGCTTCGGAAAAGTGGTAGTATTTCACGAGGCCGAGCTTCGCGCCGGTGAGCGACTGCACGATGGCCGCCGCCCGTGGCCCCTGCACGGCGAGCAGCGCGTAGTCGTCGCTGCGATCCGTGATCGTGACGTTGAAGCCAGCAGCGCGTTCGCGGATCCAGACGAGGTCCTTGGCGATGTTGCCGGCGTTGATGCACAGAAAATAATCCTCCGCGCCGCGCATGTAGACGAGCAGGTCGTCCACCACGCCGCCGCTCTCGTAGCACATCGGCGAGTAGAGCACGCGGCCGGCAAAGAGCTTCGCGACATCGTTGGTCACGAGCTGATTCAGGAAACGCGCGGCGTCCGGCCCACGCACGTCGACCTCGCCCATGTGGCTCACGTCGAAGAGCCCCGCGGCGCGGCGCACAGCCTTGTGCTCCTCAAGGATGCTGCGGTATTGCACGGGCATCTCCCAGCCGGCGAAGTCCACGAGGCGGCCGCCGTGCGCGGCGTGGAAATCGCGGAGGGGCGTGCGTTTCAATTCACTCATGCGCGGAAAGGTGCGGGTCGCGCGGCGCGCGCCGCAAGGCTGATTTCGCCCCGGTGGGTTCAGCATTGCGCGCGGGCGCACGGCGCGGCCACGGTTTGGTCATGCCGCTCGCCCATTGGGTCCACGACTGGAGTCCGTTCCTCGTCCGCTTCTCGGACAATTTTGGCATCCGCTACTACGGTCTCGCGTATCTGGCCGGTTTCGCAGCGGCCGTGGCGCTGCTCTGGCTCTATTGGAAAAAGGGTCGCTCGCCCCACGGCCCCACCGCGATCTCAGACCTCATCACGGTGCTGATCGTGGGGGTGCTCGTGGGGGGGCGGCTCGGATATTTTCTGCTCTACGAACCGGGCAGCCTCATCTCCGATCCGCTCTCGTTTTTCGTGATATGGCAGGGCGGCATGGCCAGTCATGGCGGTTTTGTGGGCGTGGGGCTCGCCCTGTGGTGGTGGGTGCGAAAACAAAAGACCTCTTTCCTCAGTGCCGGTGATCTCGTCGTCACGACGGTGCCGGCGGGATTTCTCTTTGGCCGGCTGGCGAATTTCATCAACGGCGAGCTCGTCGGCAAAGCCTCGAACGTCGCGTGGGCGGTCATCTTTCCCCACAACGAAATCGACCGCGCGCTCGGCCAGGCCGCGGTGCCGCGGCATCCCTCGCAGCTCTACGCGGCCGCGCTCGAGGGCCTGCTGATGCTGGTGCTGATGCAATGGCGCTTCTGGCGGAGCGACGTCGCGCGCACGCAGCCGGGGCGCCTGAGCGGCGAATTCTTCCTGGCCTACGCGGTCGCGCGCATGATCGCCGAGGTCTTTCGCGAGCCGGATGCGTCGCTGCTGTTCGGGCTCAGCCGCGGGACGTTCTACTCCCTCTTCCTCGCCATCGCAGGCCTCGCGCTGATTGTGCGCGCGGTCCGGCGGCCGGCGGCCTGAAGCATAATGAGAATCGCGCCATAGCGCTGACCCGATTCGAAACCGAAAGCGGTGGCCTTGGGTAGGCGGGTCTGTGGCGCGCCCATTCGCGCGCGCCGAACGTTTCGGAGCGGGTCACAGACCCGCCCTACCTTGGACCTCGCCGTCGGGCTATCGCGCGATGCTCACTCGTGCGCCGCCGGCTTGGCCGGCTCAGCGTGCGCGACGGTTTCACCGTGCGGCACGGGCGCGACCTTGGCCGCCACGGGAGCGGCGGGCTGGGCGTAGAGGATTTCAACGCGGCCGGTCGCCAAATCGTAGCGGGCGGGGATGACCTTGAGCCGGCCCTGCTGCACGGCGTCGCCAAGAATCGGGGCGCACACCGCGAGCGCGGCGGCGACCTGCCGGGCGTTGGCGCGAATCGCGTTGTCCACCGGATCGCCGGCCTCGCCGGCGCTGGCCTTCACCGCCGGCAGGATCGACTCGATGATGCTTGGGATGCGGCCGGGCGCATGACCGCCTGCGACCGCCGCACCGACCGCGCCACATTTGCCATGGCCCACGACCAGAATCAGCGACGAGCCCAGGTGCTCGACCGCATACTCGATGCTGCCGATGGTGTGGTCGTTGAGGATGTTGCCGGCGTTGCGGACGACGAAGAGATTGCCGAGGCCCTGGTCGAAATACAGCTCCGGCGCGACGCGCGAATCCGCGCACGTCAGCACAATCGCAAATGGCTTCTGACCGGCGGCCAGTTCACGGCGGCGATTCGGGCTCTGGTCGGGAAACATCGGCCGGCCGACCATAAACCGCTGGTTGCCCGCCAGCAGAATCTCGAGTGCGGCCTCCGGCGCCACTTTCGGCTTGGCAGAAGCGTGGTCCGACGCGGACGAAAGGCACGACAACGGGCCGATGAGCGCGGCGAACAGACGGGTTTTCATAAAACGCATGTCCCAAGCCCATCGGCCCGCCACCCGCTCGGGCGCAGGCGGGAGACGTGCGGAAACTGCGCAGGGTTGACGCCACAAATAAGCGCAGCCCCTCTCGCGTTCACCTTCCCCATGCCCCGTTACCTCGCATTCCTCCGCGGCATCAACCTCGGCCGCCGCCGGCTGAAGATGGAGCGCCTTTGTGAACTTTTTGTCGAACTGGGCTGCACCGGGGTCGAGACCTTCATTGCCAGCGGCAACGTGATCTTCGACGACCGCGCCCGCGACCCGCTGAAGCTCGCGGTGAAGATCGAAAAACACCTCGCGGCCCGGCTCGGCTATGACGTCGATACCTTCGTGCGCACCCACGCCGAAGTCGCGGCGCTCGCCGCGCTGCGGCCCTTCGCGCGCGCCGACATGGAAGCACCGGAAAACACGGTGCACATCGGCTTCTTCGGCGCGCCGCTGCCGGTGGCGCAGGCGCGGAGCCTCGCGGCGATGCGCACCGCGACGGACGAGTTTCACGTCACAGGCCGCGAGTATTTCTGGCTCTGCCGGGGCATTAAATCCCACGAGTCAAAGGTGTGGGCCTCCCCCGCGCTACGCGCGCTCAAGCTGCCCTCATCCTCGATGCGCAATCTGAAGACGATTCGGAAGCTGGCGGAGCTTTATCCCGGATGATGCACGCCGCAGTTTTTCGTGGGAGGGGCTTTATGCCCCGACTCAGCGCGTTTGAAAAAACCTGTCGGGGCATAAAGCCCCTCCCACGAAACATTCGCCGGTATCTTCAGTTTCGCGTCCAAGCCCGATTGCCGACCTCGGCCAGCGGGATGCAGCCTTGGTAGCGGCCGGGGATGGGATCGTAGTGCGTCACGTTTCGCCCGACGGGTTCGGAGGTGAAATAACCGAGGATGGTCAGTTCCTTGATTTGGTGGAAGAAGGTGCCGCGCTTGGGCTGCGCCGCCTCGGCCATCGCCGTGAGCAGGGCGTCCTGTTGCGCGGCCGGGAGTTTCCCGAAGGCCGCCTGATGCGCCGCCGCGCTCTTCGCCTCCACCTCGGCAAGGCCGGCGGTGAAGGTGCGCCGCTCGGCATCGGTCATGTATTTCCCCGCCATGAGATCGATGAAGGCAGGCACGCCGACGTCGATCGCGCCGGGCGTGTCGGTGCGCGGGAGGATGCGCTCGGCCACGGCGCTCGCGGTCGCGAATTGCGCGGCGGTGAGGAACTGCGGCTTGGCGCCGGCCGCGGGCGTCTGCGCGCGGAGCACGCCTTGGAGAATCGAAGGCGTGATCGCGACACCGAGCAGGAGCGCGGCGCGCTGGATCGCCTCGCGACGGTTCATGGTGGGAGCGGCTGGAGAATCGGGAAGAGAAGAGGAGTTCATGGCCGGCGTTCGAGGTTCAGAGGTTCTGTTTCTTGAGTTCGCCTACGGCGTGATCGGCGGCGCGCGCGGTCAGCGCCATGTAGGTGAGCGAGGGGTTGACGCACGCATTGGAGGTCATGCACGCGCCGTCGGTCACGAAGACGTTGGGCGCGGTGTGGACTTGGTTCCACTTGTTGAGCACCGAGGTCTTGGGATCGCGGCCCATGCGCGCGGTGCCCATCTCGTGGATGCAGTTACCGGGATTGCTTGCACCCACATCGTCGAAACCGGTCACGTTCTTCAGGCCCGCGGCTTCGAGCATCTCGATCGCGGATTGCTTCATGTCCTTGCGCATCGCGAGTTCGTTTTCCTTCCAGCCGCAGTCGAAGGTCACGGTGGGCTGGCCCCATTTGTCGCGCACGGCGGTGTTCAGATAAAGCTTGTTGGCGTGGTAGGGCAGGCACTCGCCCCACGAGCCGATGCCCATGCGCCAGGGGCCGGGCGCGATGAGGTCGGCCTTCAGCTTGCCGCCGAAGAGGGAGAGTTCCTTGATGCCGAGCGTCCAGTCGGCGCGGCTCGCGCTGCCTTGGTAACCGAAGCCGCGGAGGTAGTCCTTGCGCGTGCTCGCCTTGTCGATGTTGCGGAAGCGCGGGATGTAGATGCCGTTGGGCCGGTGGCCGCGATAATAGCGGTCGGCAAACTCGTCCGAGAGGCCCGTGGCGCCGACCTTGAAGTGGTGGTCCATCAGGTTGTGCCCGAGCTCGCCGCTGTCGTTGCCCAGGCCGTTGGGGAAACGGTCCGACTTCGAGTTGAGCAAAATGAACGTCGAGGCGATGGCCGAGGCGCAGAGGAAGATCACCTTGGCGTGAAACTCGATGACCTCGTTGGTCTCGGCGTCGATCACGCGCACGCCGGTGGCGCGGCCCTTGTCCTTGTCGTAGATCAGGCCGTTGACGATCGAGAAGGGGCGGAGCGTGAGGTTGCCGGTGGCGTAGGCGGCGGGGAGCGTAGCGGCGTTGCTGGAGAAGTAGGCGCCGTAGGGGCAGCCGCGGCTGCAGCGGTTGCGAAACTGGCAATTGCCGCGGCCGTTGTGCGGCTGCGTGAGATTGGCGGAGCGGCCGATGATCATCGCGCGGCCGCCGAAGGAGGACTTGATGCGGTCGCGCACCTGCGTCTCGAGGCAGTTCATCTCCATCGGCGGGAGGAACTGCCCGTCGGGGAGCTGCGCGAGGCCGTCGCGGTTGCCGTTGATGCCGGCGAAGCGCTCCGCGTAGTCATACCAGGGCGCGATGTCGGCGTAGCGAATGGGCCAGTCGACGGCGACGCCGTCCTTCGCGTTGGCCTCGAAATCGAGATCGCTGAAACGATACGACTGCCGGCCCCAGGTGAGCGAACGGCCGCCGACGTGGTAGCCGCGCATCCAGTCGAAGGGCTTGTCCTCGGAGTAGGGATTCTCGAGGTCGTTGACGAACCAGTGCGCGGTCGCGGGATGAGTCGTGTAGCCGGTGCGATTTTGCTTTTGCTGCTTCGCGACATCGGCGAGCGCGGGCTTGGTGCGGCCTTCGAATTCCCAGCTATCCTTCATCGCGGTCGGGTAATCGCCGTGCTTCACGTCGCGACCGCGCTCGAGGACGAGGGTCTTGAGGCCCTTTTCAGTGAGCTCCTTCGCGGCCCAGCCGCCGCTGATGCCGGAGCCGACGACGATGGCGTCGTAGGTGTTTTGCTTGGTGCCTGCGCCTTGGATGTTGGCCATGGGAATTTTTTCGGGGAGGGGTTAACGGGCTTCTTGCACACGAATGCGGCGATACTCGAGCTGGCCCCGGTCGCTCTCGAGGCCGATGGAGCCGGTCGCAGGCACGGGAAACGCCTCCACCAGCACTTCACCGTTGCAGGTGGCTCGCGCCACACCACCGCGCACGGTCACGATCACCTCGTTCCAGTCAAGCGGGCGATAGTTTTTCAGTGAAGTGTAGGGACCGGCGATGAGATAGTCGCGCACCTGCAGCTGCGGCGCGCGGACGAAGACGCCGCTGTCGGCGTTGGGGCTCGCGCGGAATTCGAGCTTCAGCGTGAAGTCGCGCGGGAACTTCCGGGTCGTCCACAGCTTCGTGTAAGCGCGCTCCTGTCTCGCCACGGTCACGACCAGGCGGCCCGCCGCCGCAGCGTAGCGGCCATCGGGACTCGTGGTTTTGCCGTCGAAGGCCGGACCGGTCTCATAACCCCAGCCCGTGAGATCGCGGCCATTGAAGAGGGACTCGAACCCGGGCTCCGGCGTGAAGTCGTCGGGCCACGCGGGCACGAGGCCTGTCGTCTCGAGCACCGGCCGGAGCGCGGCGGCCCACTTGAAATAGCCCGCGGGATTCGGGTGGAGCAGGTCGGGAAACTCCTCGGGTTTGGCGTCGCCCTTGGCGTCGGCAAACAGCGCCCACGTGTCGAGAAACGTGATCTGCGGCTCGTCCTTGATCGCGGCGTAGTAGAGCTGGTTGATTTTTTTGATCGGGTCGTCGGGGCGCTTCTTCGTAGCGGAACTGGGCATCACGTTGCACAGCACGAGCGGCATCGCGGGATTGGCCTTGCGCAGCTCGGCGATGATGAGCCGGAGATTGCCGGCGATCGTCTCGGGCGCGGCGCCTTCCTCGAGATCATTGGTGCCGATGAGGAGGACGACGCCCTTGGGATTGAGCGCGATCACGTCCTCCTGGAGCCGGATGAGCACGCCGCGGGTAGTGTCGCCGCTGATGCCGCGGTTGGCGATCTTGACGCCGAGGAAGGCTGCGCCGGGCACCGTGCCCCACCCCTGCGTGATCGAATCGCCCAGGAACACCACCGCGCCCTGATCCTGCCGCACGCGGGCGGCCCAGCCGGTGCGGCGCTCGGTCCAGAGTTTCTGGAACCACTCGTAGCGCCGGATCGGGCCGGCGCCCGGCAGGCCTTCGTCGGTGGCGGGCAGCTGAAACCGGGCGGGCTGGCCGGCGAGCGGCCAAGCGCAGCCCACGACGAGGGCGGACAGGAGCAGGGAGCGAAATGTCATGCGGGGGAAAAGGGGTGCTGGGACGTTGCGAACAGACCGCACCTTGCGTCAAATACGTTCCTCGCCCGGCAGACGCCGCCGGTGATTCCCGGTCTTGCACGGAACCTGCCGCGACTTCACGTTTCTCCCACCCTATCATGCGCCGCCTCCTTCCGCTCACGTTTGCCTGCGCCCTGATCGCCGCGCCGTCCGGGCCAGCCGTCCGGGCGCAGAGCGCGCCCCCCGCTTCACCCCTCCTCCAGCAGAAAAAGGAGGACGAAAAGCCCTCTGCTCCTCGTCGCACGCGTGTCATCTCGCCCGAAGTCGCCGCCGCGCTCGCCCAGGCCGCGCCCACGTTTGCCCCGCCTCCGCCCAAGCCGGAGCCGAAACCGGAGGAAGAACTGCCCGACGCCCGCGATATCGACAAACCCAAGAACAGCATCGTGCGCCTGCCGAAATACCTGGTGCTGGAAAAGAAGCCTGCGATTCTGTCCGAACGGGCGGTGCATACCCAAAAGGGCCTCGCCGACATCGCGATGAAGCGCTACATCACCGAGACCGATCAGGTGCTGAACCGTTTCCGCATCCCGTTTCTCACAATGACCAACGAGGCGCGCGCCCTCGCCATGTATGCCGAGGACGAACGCCTCCAAAATATGGCCAGCCTCAACGAAGCCGCCGCCGCCGCCGCGAAATCCGACTCCGCCCAAGGCACCTACATCCTGAAGGAAGCCCAGCAGACCTTCCTCCGCTCGAGCGATTTTGGCTGGGCCAAAAGCGGCAGCGCGAAATGACGCGGGCCGCGCGCGGCCGCACGGCTCCGCGTAGCGGCGGGCGTCCCTGCCCGCCGACTCGGGATCAGGGGTGTTCGCCAAACCACGGCGGGCAGGGATGCCCGCCGCTACTTCTCCCCGCTCAGCGCCCGCGCAATCTGTTCCCACTCGGCCGCGAGCGTCGTGCCGCTGGCCGGTGCGCGACGGCCGGCCCGTGCATACCAGTAGCCGGCGTTGCCCTCGTCGCCTTCCTTGCGGTGCAGGTAGGCGTGGACCCACGAGCCCTCGCGACTGTGGTCGTCCTGCGCGGCGTTGTGCGCCGCGTCCCAGTCACCGCGCGCATCGTGCCAGAGCGCTTGCCGCGCCCCACCCGTGTCCGCGGCCGGGGCCGCGTCGCGCGCGATCGATTCCTGGAATTTCGCAAATGACATTTGCGCCACTGTGGGCGGCGGCCCTTTGATTTCAATCCCTCCGCCATGCCGTCCGCCGAGCACACCATTTTGCGCGAACTCCTCGCCGCCGGGACCGAATGGGTCTCGGGCACCACGCTGGCCGCCAAGCTCGGCGTGAGCCGCGTCGCGGTCTGGCAGCACATGGAGAAACTCCGCGCCGCGGGCTTCACCTTCGAGGCGCAGCGCGCCCACGGCTACCGGATCGCGGCGCGCCCCGCCACGCTCTTCGGGCCGCTCATCGAGCTCGAGCAACGCCTGCGGCCGCGGGGCTTCACCCTGATCGTCCTCGACAGCGTGGACAGCACCAACGACGAGGCCGCGCGCCAGCTCGCCGCCGGCCGCGCGACGCCGTTCGCCGTGCTCGCGCGCAAGCAGACCCGGGGCCGCGGGCGCTTTGGCCGCACGTGGCACAGCGACTCGTCGGCCAACCTCTACGCGAGTTTCGCCTTCCACCCGCGCGTCGAGCCGGAGCGCATGCAGACCTTCACCCTCTGGATGGGCGTCAACGTCTGCGCGCTCCTCGAAAAATTCACCGGCCTCGCGCCCGGCATCAAGTGGCCCAACGATCTCCTCTACGACGGCCGCAAGGCCGGCGGCATGCTCACCGAGGCGCGCATCGACGCCGACCGCATCCGCGACCTCGTCTTCGGACTCGGGCTCAACGTCAACAGCCCCGCCACCGCCTGGCCCGCCGATCTCGCGAAGCGCGCCGTGTCGCTCGCCGAAGTCACCGGCGCACCGCTCGATCTCAACCGCCTCGCCGCCGCCCTCGTGGGCCGCGTGCTGCTCGCGTTCCAGACGTTTGCCGACGGCGAGCACCTGAAGACGTTCGCCGATCTCTGGCACCGCCACGATGTGCTGCGGGGGAAAACCATCTCGCTCCTCGAAGGCGGACGCCGCCACACCGGCACCGTCACCGGCCTCGACGACGAGGGCGCGCTGCTGCTGCGCGACGCCCGCGGCAAGGCTCACCGTTTCCGCGCCGGCGAGGTCACGCTCGAAAAAGCGGCAAGTTGAACGTTGAGCGCCGCCCGCATTCCCTAGAGGGTCCCACCATTCCCGACCGCATGCCCGATCAACCGCCCGCCATCGAAGTCACCCATCTGGTGAAGACCTACGGCGGCGTCACGGCCGTGAGCGACATCAGCTTCACCGTGGCGCAGGGCGAGATCGTGGGCTTCCTCGGCCCCAACGGCGCGGGCAAGTCCACCACGATGCGCATCCTCACGGGCTACCTGCCCGCCACGGCCGGCAGCGTGAACATCTGCGGCGCATCCGTGGCCGCGGAGCCTGACCTCATCAAGCGCCGCATCGGCTACATGCCGGAGAACAACCCGCTGCCCGAAGACATGCGCGTCTCCGAGTATCTTTATTTCCGCGGTCGCCTGAAGGAAGTGCCCCGCCGGAAACTCGGCCCGCGCATCGACGAGGTCCTCGAAGTCTGCGACCTCAAGCGCGTCCGCCACAAAATCATCGGCCAGCTCTCCAAGGGCTATCGCCAGCGCGTCGGCATCGCCGAGGCCATCCTCGCCGAGCCGCCCGTGATCATCATGGACGAGCCCACCATCGGCCTCGACCCGCACCAGATCCTCATCGTCCGCGATCTCATCGCGAGCCTCCGCGGCCGCATGGCCGTGATCATCTCCTCGCACATCCTGCCCGAGATCGAGATGACCTGCGATCGCGTGCTCATCATCAATCAGGGCCGCGTCGTCGCCTCGGGCACGCCCGCGGATCTGCGCCGCGACATTTTTGGCCAGTCCACCTACCAGCTCGAAATCAACGGCGCGCCCGAGACCCTGCCCGCCGCGCTCGCCGATCTCGATGCCACCTTTCAAGTCACCGAGCAAACCGCGCCCGATGCCACGGGCTTCCGGCGCGTCACGCTCACCACGCGCCGCGACGACGATCTCGGCGAGGAACTCCTGCGTATCCTCGCGGCGAAAAACCTCCGCGTGCGCGCCCTCAGCCGCCGGCAGCCCACGTTCGAGGATGTGTTTCTCGCCGCCACGCGCCGCAGCTGGGATGCGGTCGCGCCGCTCGCCCGCGACGCCCAGCCGGCGACCCAGCCCCCGACCGCCACGCCGTGAAACACTTCCCTACCCTCCTCAGCCACGAGATCCGGATGCTGCTCGTCAGCCCGGCGACCTACGTCGCCGCGACGCTGTTCCTCGCCTTCATGGGGCTCATCTTCACCAAGATCCTCGAAATCTACTCCGGCACCCCGCAGGAGGCCTCTCCGGCGAGCGTCTATTTCCAGCTCTTCTGGCTCCCGACCTGCGTGATGGTGCCGCTGCTCACGATGAAGTGCCTCGCCGAGGAGCGGCGCCTCGGCACCATCGAGACGCTCCTCACCACGCCCGTCACCACGACCGAGGTCGTGGTCGCCAAGTTCGGCGCGGCCTACGTGCTCTACCTCTCGCTCTGGGGCTCGACCGGCGGGTTCTTCTACATCCTTCGCAAATTCTCCGGCGATGCGCGCGTCCTCGACTCCGGCCCGCTGCTCGGCGGCTTTCTCTTCATCGCGATCTCCGGCCTCTTCTTCATCGCGATCGGGGTCTTCGCCAGCTCCCTCACCCGCAACCAGTCCGTCGCCGCGATCATCAGCGGCGTGCTGCTCGGCCTCCTCATCCTCGGCGGCAACGCCCTCACCGACTCCGCTTGGATCGAGCACGGCCTGCTCCGCCCCGCCAAGGCCGTGATCGACTACGGCCATGTGTTTGGGCATCGCGACGACTTTGTGCGCGGCGTCGTGGACACGCGCCACGTGCTGTTCTACGTGAGCGGCACCGTGCTCGCGCTGCTCTTCAGCATCCTGAGCGTCGAGGTGAAACTGCTCCACAGCTGAACCGCCGCGCATGCCCGCCATCACCAGTTTCCGCGCCGTCCGCTGGCTCCGCACGTTCAACCTCGGGCTGCAGGCCGTGCTGTTCGTCACGCTGTTCGCCGGGCTCAACTACGTCGCCAAGAGCCATGCCTCGCGTTTCGACCTGACGCGGGGCGGCCGCTTCTCCCTCTCCGCCGAGTCGCTCGCCTACCTCCACAATCTCCAGCGCCCCGTGCACATCGTGATGACCACGGGCGGCGAGACCGAGAACCTTGAGGTCAAGGGCTTCATCGACGAATACGTCCACGCCACCGCCGGCCGCAGCTCCGGCCAGATCACCAAGGAGACGGTGGACGTTTACCAGAACCGCCGTCGCGCCGAGGAACTCGGCCTCGATCAGGCCGGCGTGATTCTGCTCGTCTCGGGGGATCGGCGCCGCATCGAGCCCATCGACAACCTCTACACGCTGAAAAACAAGCAGCGCGACACCTTCCACGGCGAGCAGGCCCTCACCGCCGCCATCCTCGATGTGACGATGCTCCGCCGCGAAAAAATTTATTTCGTCACCGGCCACGGCGAACTGCGCATCGACAACGCCGATCCGCAGCTGGGGCTCACCGCCCTGCGCGATCAGCTCAAGCTGCGAAATTTCGAAGTGGAGCCGCTCGACTTTTCCGCCAACCGAAAAATCCCCGACGATGCCTCGCTCCTCGTCATCGTCTCCCCGCTGAGCGCCTTCACCCGGCAGGAGCAGGAAAACCTCCGCCAATACCTCGCCACCGGCGCCGGCCGGCTGATCTTTTTTCTTTCGCCGGGCAAGACCACCTCCGCCCTCGGGCTCGACGACTTGCTCCTCGATTGGGGCATTCTCGTGCACCCGGACGTCATCCTCGATCCCGGCCCCGGCGCCATGACCGAGAACCTCGAGCTGCTCATCCGCCACCTCTCCGGCACCCACCCGATCACCAAGAGCCTCGTGACCAGCGGCAGCCAGGCGCTGCGTTTTGGCCTCACGCGCACCGTCTTCCCCGACCCCGGCCGCGCCCTCGGCGGCGGACTCAACACCGTCACCATCGCCGCCACCTCCGAACAGGCGTGGGGCGAGCGCGGCGGCTTCCCCCCCGGCGAGACCCCGCGCTACGATCCGGGCGTGGACACCCGGCCGCTCCCCGGCATGGACCCGCCCAACCGCCTCGGCGTAATCGTCGCCTCCGAGCGCACCGCCGCGCGCGACAATCTCCCCTTCAGCGTGCGCGGCGGGAAAATCGTCGTCGTCGGCACCGGCGACGCCCTCTCCAACGGCCGCCTCGACAACGCCAGCCTGCTCCTCGCCCTCAACGCCGTGAACTGGTGCGTCGACCGCGATCACCAGCTCTCGATCCCCCCGCGCCCGATCGAGCGTTTCCAGCTCGCGCTGAGCGCCGCCGATTTCACCAAGCTCCGCTATCTCCTCCTCGCCGGCCTCCCCGGCCTCGCGATGATTCTCGGCATCACGGTCTATTGGACAAGGAGAAGCTGAGAGCCCGGAGCCGAGAGTCCAGAGCCTGAACAATGCGCCACCATGAGAGTCTACGCTTCCTGCTCTCTGCTCTAGGCTCTTAGCTCTCAGCTCCTCCCGTCATGCGCACCAAAGTCACGCTCGTCCTCATCTTCCTGAACGCCGCGCTGTTCATCTTCATCTTCAAGTTCGAGCGGCCTTGGCGCCGGGACGCCGAGGCGAAGGAAACCAAACGCCGCGTGCTCGGCCCCGAGGCTTCTGATATCCGCTCGATTGAGGTCACAAGTTCAGTCTCGGGCGGTTCCTTCGCGCTTGAGCGCCGGCGCGACACTTGGTTCCTCACCCAACCTTTCGAGTGGCCCGCCAACCTCCACGCCGCGAGCGCCCTCGTGCATGATCTGCAGCTGCTCGAGCACGAGTCCGCCTTTCCCGTCGCCGACCTCGGCAAGAGCGGCCTCTCGCTCGCCGACTACGGCATCGACCTCGAAAAGCCCAAGCTCAAGGTCGCCTTCTCCTCCATCGATCCGGCCTCGCCCGCCAGCATCGCGCGCTCGACCACCGTGCTCCTCCTCGGCGACACGACCAAGGACGGCAGGCGCCTCTACCTCCTCTCCCCCGATCGCGAGCGCGTGCACGTCGTGAAACGCAGCTTCGCCGACACGCTCACCACCCCGCTTGACCAGCTGCGCGCCGACACGCTGCTCGCCGTCCGCGTCTTTGAGGCGCGCTCGCTCACCGTCCAGACCGCGGGCAACACCAACGCCCGCGTGCGCATCCGCCGCGACGGCACCCGCTGGCGGTTTGAAACCCCGCTCATCGCCGCCGCCAGCACGACCGCGATGGAAGTCGTCATCAAGGAGCTCAACGGGCTCCGCGCCAAATCCTTCCCCGCCACGCCGCCCGCCACCCTGCCCTCGTCCTCGCCCACGATGCGCGTCACGCTCGAAGGCAACGGCGTGACCGAGACGCTTTTCATCGGCGACCCCGTGCCCGCCGCCGGCACCGCCCCGGCGGCCGCGACTGCGGAATATTATGGCCAGCTCGAGAGCCGCACCGCCGTCTTCACGGTCGCGATTCCTGTCGAGCTGTTCCGCGCGCTCGGGAACGCGCACGAGACCCTGCGCGAACGCCGCATCCTTGACTTCGATCCCGCGCAGGTGACCGCGGTCGCCCTTTCGTCGCCCGCGCAACCGCGCCAGCCGCCGATCACGCTGCAGCGCCTCGAGCCGCCCGCCGGGCAGACGGCCGGTGCCGCCCCAGCGTGGCAGATCGTCGTGCGCAGCGACGGCACGCAGGGGCCGCAGACCCTGCCCGCCGAGCGCGCCGCCGTCCTCCGTTTGCTCGACCGGCTCTCGCTGCTCACGGCGGAAAAATTCCAAAGCGACGAACCCAAGGCCGCCGACCTCGAGGACTGGGGTTTCAACCGCCCCCTGCGCGAAGTCACCATCACGCTCGCGGGCGCCGCGGCGCCGCTCGTCCTGCGGCTCGGCACCGATGCCAGCCGCACCACGCTCTTTGCCCGCGCCGGCACGCCCGGCGATCCCGGCAACTCGATCGTGCAGGTGCGCCCCGAGATCGAGCGCGACCTCGATCTCTCGCCGCTCGCGTGGCGCGATCGCGCCGTGTCCGATCCGCTGCCCGCCTCCGCGCGCATCGCCGCCGTGAAGATCACCGAAATCGACTCGAAGCGCGTGCTCTTCGAGTCTCCCGTCGAGGCCGGCCAGCCGCCCTCCGCGGCGCTGGCCACCGTCGTCACCGCCCTGCGCGCCCTGCGGGCCAAGGATTTTCTGCCCGGCGGCTTTACCGAGAAAATCACCGCCGCCGGCGATGATCGCCCGTGGCGCCTGCTGCTCGAAACCACGATCGCGCTGCCCGGGCCCGCCGGGGCGGAGCTGCTGGCCGTCCGGCCGCTCCACCTCAGCGAGCGCCTCGGCGGCGCCCTGCAATACGCCGGATCAAAGGAACTCGACGTCGTCTTCACCCTTGAGCAGCCGCTCGTGGACGCCCTCTGGACCCTCGCCTACGGCGCCCGCGATCCGGGCCCGCCGCCGGCGCCAAAGCAGTAACCGGACGGTCTGAAACGGGGCTGAGCGATCGCCCCGCGCCCGCTCCCCCCGCGATGAAATCCACCGGCCCCACCAACCGCTTCGCCCAGCTGTGCTGGCTCGGCGTCCGCGCCGTGGGTTCTTGCCTCGGCTCTTTTGCGCTCTGGACCGTATGGCTCGCCCTCGTGCTGCTGCTGGCCGCGCAGCTCTACGTGCTCACGGCCCGCGAGGTGGCGGTGCCGGGATTTGTGCTGCGCAGCCTGGAGGATCGGCTGGCGCGCGGCGGCCTCCGCGCGAAGTTCGGCCGCACGGCCTTCGATCTTTCGGGCCGGCTGTTCGCGGAAAACGTCGCTCTCTCGCTGCCGCCCTTTGCGGAGCCGCTGGTCACCGCGCACGCCCTCTTCGTGCGCCTCGATCCTCTGCTGCTTGCCATCGGCATGGTCGAGCCGCTCGAACTCCGCCTGAACGGTGTAGCCGTGGCCGTGCCCGCGATGCTGTCGCCGACCGGCCGGGCCGAGGCGCTGCTCAGCGATTTCGATCTCACCCTGGAGCCCGAGCGCAATGCGGTCGTGGTGCGCCAGTTTTCCGGCCGGCTCGCCGGGCTCACCCTCACGGCGCACGGCAAGCTCGCCCTCGGCGGCTTCACCGCCGCCCAGCCGCCCGGCGACGATCTCGCGACGACAATCGGAAAGAAACTTCCCCAATGGAGCCGGCAGGCGCTGTCGCTCGCCGAGGCCATCGGCCGTTGCGAGGCGCCCTCGCTCGATCTGGAATTTTCTCCGTCGCCCGGCGGCTCCGCCGCGATCCGGCTGCGCGCGCTCGCGCGCGTGGCCCGGCTGCCGGGCCCGGACACCGTGGAGGCCCGCGATCTCGAGATTGGCACGCGGATCGTGCTTTTCGGCGATGCGCCACCGTCGCACATCGATGCCTCCGCCTCAGAGCTGCGGCTGCCGGGCGGCGTGAGCGCCCGCGGCGTGCAGGCGCGGATCCTCGGCCGGCTGCGGCTCGACGACGCCGGCTTTGACCTGCGCGAGCTGCTGCTCACGGCCGACGCCGTGACCGCCGCAGGCGCGAGCGCGACGGCGTTGAGCGCCCGCGTCCTGCCCCGGCCGCTGCCCGCCGTCGCGGTGAGCGCCACGGCCCGGATTTTGGGCGCCCCGCTGGCCGTGCAAGCCGAGGGGGACACGGAGACGCGCCGCGGCACCGCGCGCTTCGCCGGCGAAATCTCGCCCGGCGTGCTCGACCTCATCGCGACCCGCCTGGGCGCGGACGTGCGGCGCTTTTTCGATTTCGACACCATGGCCATCGAACGGGGCGAGGTCCGCTTCGGCCCCGGCGGAAAATTCGAGCGGCTCACCGCGCGCATTTCGGTCCCCACGGTGCGCGCCTACGGCGTGACCATGACCGACGGACGCGTGCTCGCGGAGCTGGAGCCCGGGCGATTTTACGCGCCTGAGGCGTTTGCGCGCATCGGCGAAAACTTCGCACGCGGCAGCTACGAGCATAATCTGGCGACGCATGCGCACCGCTTCCTGCTGACGGGCCGGCTGCGCCCCCTCGCCATCTCCGGCTGGTTTCGCAGCGGATGGTGGGAGCGCTTTTTTCAGCAGTTCGACTTCGCGCACGCGGCGCCGGAAGCCGATGTCGATGTGCGTGGCGTCTGGCTCGAAGGCTGGCAGTCGCGCGTGTTTGTCTTTGCCGATGTCGCGCAGCCGATGATTCGCGGGGCCGAGTTGGACCGGGTGCGCACGCGGCTTTTCATCCGGCCGGGGTTTATCGACAGCCTGGAACTGCTCGCGACCCGCGGGGCGGGGCGGACCACCGGCCGCTTCACCTACACGGCCGATACCGCGGCCGCGGAGTGGCGCACGGTGGACATCGCGTTCGACTCCACTTTCGAGCTTCCGGCCATCGCCCGGCTGATCGGGCCGCCGATTTCGGAGTATTTTCAGCCGTTTCAACTCGCCCAGGCCCCCACCGCACGCGTCGAGGGGCGATTCGCGCACCCGGCGGCAGCCGGCGGCGCGGCGACCAAGCTCCGCATCGAGGCCCAGTCCGCGGGCGAGTTCCGCTTTTACGGATTTCCGCTGGAGGATGTGTCCTTCAAAGCGGCGGTCGATGCGGACCAATTGAACGTCGACCATGTGCGCGCCTTGTTCGCCGGCGGTCGGGTGACCGGGCAGGCACGGGCCTGGGGGGCGGGAGAGCAACGACGCCTGGCTTTCGATCTCATGCTCAGCGACGCGAGCCTGGGCCCCCTCGTCACGGGCGTGAACACCTTCTTCGCCGCGCGGCGCGGTGTGCCGCCCGCCGCCCCGGGAAAATTCGTCCAAGACAAGGCCGGCGTGCACGTCGATCTCGCCGCCAAGGCCGAGGGCGGCTACAACGACGCCCTGAGCTACCGCGGCGAAGGCACCGGCGTGCTGCGCGGCGCCAGCCTCGGCGAAGTGCCCATGCTCGGCGCGCTCTCGGGGCTTTTCACGTTCACCGCGCTGCGCTTCAACGAGGCCCGCGGTAATTTCAAGATCGAGGGGGCGCGGATCGTGTTCCCGAAGGTCACGCTCCGCGGCGCCAATTCGGCCATCGACGGGCACGGCACCTACGCGCTCGACCGAGGCGAACTCGATTTCAACGCGAAGATCTTTCCGTTCCAGGAAAGCGGCAACGTCATCAAGAGCGTCGTCGGCGCCGTGCTCACGCCGCTCTCCAACGCCTTCGAAGTCCGCCTCACCGGCCCGCTCGACAAGCCCGAGTGGTCGCTGGCCAATTTCTCCCGCCCGGCCCAGCCGGGGGATGACCCGCCTCCCGCCGCACCCCCTCTCCCCGCCCCCCCACCCGCCGGGCTGAAGCCCTAGACCCGACGGTCCCGACGGGAAACACGTTGCACCGCGCGCCGCGTCCCGCATCGTCGCATCACTTCCTCGTTGATGAACGCACCGCGACCGACGACACCTCGCCAGGGTCTCCATGACTCGGAGGAGCGTCTGCGCCTCGCCCTCGAATTTTCCCAGGTTGGCATCGTCGAGTGGAATCTCGGCACAGGCGCAGCCTATCACAGTGACGGCCTCTGGCGGTTGCTCGGCTACGAGCCAGCAAGCCAACCCGCGACCGTCGCGGCGTGGCGTTCACTGATCCACCCCGATGATCTTGCGGCCTACCAGCGCGCGATCGACACGCAGCTTGCCGGCGCCACTCCGCTCGTCGAATCCGAGTATCGCGTGCGCACGCGCGACGACCAGTGGCGCTGGCTCTGCGCGCGGACCAAGTTTGTCCCCCACGCCACCGACCGCTCCGCCGGCCAGATCCTGGGCACCGTGCAGGATGTGACCGCGCGCCGCACCGCCGAGGAAGCACTGCGCGAAAGCCAAGCCGACGCCCACAAGCTCTCGCTCGTCGCCGCCAAGACCGACAACCCCGTGCTCATCAGCCAGCCGGACGGCCGCATCGAGTGGGCCAACGAGGCCTTCTGCCGCCTCGTCGAGCGCCCGCTCGAAGAAGTGATCGGCCAGCACCAAACCGATTTCATGGCCGGTCCTGAGACCGACTCAAAGACCGTCGCCCGGATTCGCGCCGCCATCGCGCGCGGCCAGGGCATCAGCACCGACGCCGTCCACTACGCCCTCTCCGGCCACCGCTACCATCTGCACATCGAGATCCAGCCCGTGCGCAACGCCGCCGGCGAGATCGAGAACTTCATCACGGTCGGCACCGACATCACGGCCCGGGTGGACACCGAGCAACAGCTGCGCCGCGCGAAGGCCGAGGCCGACGAGGCCTCGCGCGCCAAGAGCGAGTTCCTCGCCTCGATGTCCCACGAAATCCGCACGCCCATGAACGGCGTGATCGGCATGACCAGCCTCCTCCTCGAGACCCCGCTGAACGAGGAGCAGCGCGACTTCGTGAACACCGTGCGCACCTCCGGCGAGGCCCTGCTCACGATCATCAACGACATCCTCGACTTCTCTAAAATCGAGTCGGGCAAGATGGATCTCGAGCGCACACCTTTTGAACTCGCCGTCTGCATCGAGGAAGCGCTCGACCTCTTCGCCTTGCAGGCGGCGGCGAAAAAAATCGAGCTCGGCTACCTCATCGCCCCCGAGGTGCCGCCGTGGATCGTGGGCGACGTCACGCGGGTGCGCCAGGTGATCGTGAACCTCGTCAACAACGCCGTGAAGTTCACGCCGCACGGCAGCATTTCCGTGGAAGTGCGCCGCGCCGCGCCGGGGGCCGAGACCCCGGGCTTCGCGCGCAGTGCCACGCCCTTCCCGGCCGACACGGTGATCGAGTTCACCGTGCGCGACACCGGCATCGGCATCCCCGCCGACCGCATCGACCGGCTGTTCCGCGCCTTCAGCCAGGTCGACTCCTCGACCACGCGCAAATACGGCGGCACCGGCCTCGGCCTCGCCATCTCGCACCGCCTTTGCGAGCTGATGGGCGGCCGCATCCGCGTCGAAAGCCGCGTGGGACACGGCTCGTCGTTCATCTTCACCATCGGCACACGCGCCGCCCCCGAAGCCGAAACCCTCGAACCGCCGCCGGTGCCGGCCGCCCATCGCGGACGCATCGCACTCTGCATCGAGGACAACCCGGTGACCGCCGCGCGTCTGCACGCGACCTTTGAGAAGTGGGGCGTGGCCTGCATGGTCGTGGCCGACGCCGCGACCGCCGTCGCGGCCACGTCCAGGCTTGCGCATCCGCCGCTGCTGATCGTCACCGACGCGGCGGGCGAAGACGGCGCCGCCGTGCTCGCCGCGGCCGGGTCCATCCCGTGCCCATGCATCGCGCTGCACGCGTTGGGCACCCCGGCTCCCTCCGCGCCGCGCAACGGACAGGCCTTTGCCGCGACGACCAAACCGATCCGCCACGCGGCGTTTGCCCAGTGCGTCGCCCGGCTCTTCCGCCCGGCCGCGACCATCGCAACGGAACTGACCGCCGGGGAGGAACAGCCGCTCGGGATCGAAATCCCGCTCGAAATTCTCCTGGCCGAGGACAACTCGGTGAACCAGCGGGTCGCGCTGCGGTTCCTGGAGCGCATGGGCTACCGCGCCAACTCTGTCTCCAACGGTCTCGAGGCGGTGCACACACTCGAACACCGGTTCTACGATCTCGTGCTGATGGATCTGCAGATGCCCGAGATGGACGGCATCGAGGCCACCCGCCAGATCCGTGCGCGGCTCCCCGCCAACCGCCAGCCCCGCATCGTCGCGCTCACCGCCAACGCCATGCAGGGCGACCGCGAGATGTGTCTGGCCGCGGGGATGGACGACTACATTTCCAAGCCCGTGAAGATCCAGGAAATCACCGATTCGATCCGGCGGCTGTTTGGGCCGCACGCGACGACGACGCCCGCCCGCCGTCCGGAGGCGTGAGCCCACCGCCGCCGCGCCGCCCATGCTGATCGACTGGCCGCTTTTCGCCGCCGCGCTCGCCCTTCTGCTCACGCCCCTCGGGCTTTTCCACGGGGCGCGCACCCGCCACCGCGCGCTCGGCAGCGACTGGTCCGGCTATTGGCCGCGCACATTGGGCCACGGTTTTCACGCCATCGACTTTTTGCGCGCCACGCTCGGCGCGTGGTATCTCGCGGCGGGCATCGCCAGCGGACCAGAGGCGACGGGTTTCGCGGCGCACAGCCCGACGCTCGTGCAGGGCGCTGTCCTCGGATTCGGCGCGCTGCTGCAGACTTTTGTGTGCAAGGAACGCCACGCGGCCTGCGCGCCGTTTGCCTATACGGCCGGCAGCGCGCTGGGATTCCTGCCGGTCGAGACGGGGTTCTTCTCCGTGCTGCTCGCCATCGTGTTTGCGCTCGGCGTGCGGGCTCCGGCCCTGTTTTTCCCGGTGCTGGGCGCGACCACCGTGGGTGTGGGTCTCGTCGTAACGGGTGCCGAGCTCGACCTGGCGGGCCTCGCCGCCGCGGCCGCCTTCACGGCTCCTTGGCTGCTCACGCTGCTGTTTCCCCGCGAACTCACCGTGGCGCATCTCGCACGTCGGGCGACCAGCGAACGCGTTGCCGCTGGCGTCGAACGGAAATAGTCACACCCGCGTCCGCAGTGCCGCGATCTCCGCGGCGCGCGCCGGATCGGCCGCGAGGTTCACCCGCTCGCCCGGATCATTTGCGAGATCGAAGAACAGCCACGGCGAGCCGTCGGCGTTGAGCACGAGTTTGCGCGTCGGCGTGCGCACCCCGCGCCACACGCGGTCGCATTGATCGGGCAGCGCAACGACCGCGGGCATGGAGATGCGGGCGGCGCTCGCATTTTCGATTTTTGATTTTCGATTTTCGATGCGGGCGAGCGTGAGCTCGGGCAAATCGAGGAGCGACACGGGCGCATCGGCGCGCCGCGGCGGCTCGCCGGGCGAGCGGATGAGGAGGGGCACACGGACGCTCTCCTCGTGCGGCCAGCCTTTGCGAAACAACCCGTGGGCCCCGTGCATGTCGCCGTGAACGCTCGTGAAGACGACGATGGTGTTATCGCGATCCCGCTCGCAGCGCAGATTACTAAGCAGCAAGCCCACACTCCAATCCGTTGCCTCAATGTGCGAATAGTAGCCGGCAAGTTCTTGTCTCGTCCTCGCCTCGATGACTCCGCCGCTAGGGACGTTTGCAGGCAGAATGATCCCATCGGGATTGCCGGGTTCAAGTGGACCAGCCGGAGCCGCATACGGCGGGTGCGGTGACTCGATGCTGACCACGCAAAACCAAGGCCGCGGATCGCCGCCGCCGCCGAGCCACCAGCCCTCGGCCTGCTGCGCCAGAACGTCGGCTTGATAGCCGGTAAATTTCGCCGGCGTGGGCAGGCGCGTCCCGTGCAGCCATGGATCGTTAAATTGAAAACCTCCCTCGAAGCCCGCGAAAAACTCAAACCCGCCACGCTCGCCCTCCGGCACGATCACTTTCGCCGCCTCCTCGCCCACAAGCGGCACGCGCGGGTCGCGGCGGCCCACGCCCCACTTGCCGAAGAATGCTGTCGCGTAGCCGCGCGCGCGCATCTCGTGGGCGATGGTGCGCGAACCCCGTGGCAACATGTCGAAGTAGTCGCGCACACCGTTCTCGGGCGAGGGCACGCCCGTCAGCAGCGCCGCGCGGGCAAATGGGCCGAACGGATGCGGCGTCACCGCCTGCGTGTAGTTCACGCTCTCCGCAGCGAGTGCGTCGAGCACCGGCGTGCGCGCCTTGGGATCGCCGGCATAGCCGGTCGCCTGGGCCCGCCACTGCGTAGTGACAATCCAGAGGATGTTCGGCGCCGGCGCGCTCACGGCGCGTTTTTCCGGAAGATCAAGATGTGCTGCCGCGGCAGGGTCGCGATGTTGCGTTCGAAAGTCACGGGCTGCACGGCCAGCTCCTTTTTCACCTGCGCGGCGGTCATCTTGTGCAGCGGTTTGATCGGCACCGCGGGATCCTCGCCGCGATATTCGACCAGCACGAGCCGCCCGCCCGGCTTCAGCGCGGCGATCATCGAGCGCGTCATCTCATAGGGGAAATCCAGCTCGTGGTAGACATCGACGAGAATGATCGTGTCCACCGACGCCGCCGGCAGGCCGCTGTCCTGCACCGTGCCGAGGATGGGCTGCACGATTTTATCCGCGCCGTGCTTGCGCATCTGGCGCATCAGGATGTCGAGCATCTCCTGCTGGATGTCGGTCGCATAGACGCGGCCCGTCTCGCCCACGATTTTCGCCATGCGCCACGAAAAATAACCGCTGCCCGCGCCGATGTCGGCCACGTGCTCGCCGGGCCGGAGCGCGAGTTCCTTGAGCAGCAAGTCTGTGCGCTCCTCCTGCTCGCGCTCGGGCCGCTCCAGCCAGCCCGCGCCTTGGTGCCCCATGAAGTGCGCGATCTCGCGGCCGAAATATCTTTTCCCGATGCCGTCGCGGGTCGCCTTGCCGCTCGTGTCGTAGCGCGCCTCGGGCGGGCGATCATCGTCGGCCGCACGAATGGCCACGAGGCCGACGCCCAATACAAATGAAAGCCGCACTGCCAAAGTTATCGCACGCATGGGAAGAGGGAGGAGTCCCGCAGGAGTAACCGCAATCCGCGGGTTGTCCATCGCGCGGCTTGCCAGCGGGCGGGTCAGGGCCCCGCCTTTTTGCCCGCTGAGTGTTCGCACCGGGGGCGGGTCGCAGACTCGCCCTACCCCGATCACTCGGCTTGCCCGCGGCCGGCGATTCCCCGAACGTCGCCCACCCATGAAGCCCCGCCTCGCCCTTCCGGTCCTCCTCCTGCTCGCCGCCGCCCGCCTCGCCGCCGCAGAGAACCCGCAGCCTTTCGGTCCCGACTACCCGACCCTCGACGGTCGTGCCACCGGCGAGTGGTGGGCCAAGCCCACCGCCGCCGCCAACGCGAAGGCCGAATCCAAAAAGAAACAGGGTGGCCAGCCCGCGCTCCCTCCGATGGACGTGCCGCGCGATCAAGTCGTGGCCTTTGCGCTCTACACGCAGGACCGGGGCGTGCTCAAGCTCACGGCCCAGCTCTACCCCCTCAAACCCGGCGAGCCGCGCGAAGCCCGCCTTGAGATCCAGCGCGGCGGCCGCTGGCAGGAAATCGCCCGCACGCCGGTCGTGTATCCCGGGTGGAGCGCCCATTTCCGCGTCGAGCGCTGGGACGGTTCGGTGGACGCCCCTTATCGCGTCCGCCACGGCGCGGCCGCCGTCTTCGAAGGCCTCGTCCGCCGCGATCCGCGCGACAGAAACGAAATCGTCGTCGCCAGCCTCTCCTGCAACTCATCGCGCACCACCGGCGCGCGCCCCGAGATCATCGATCACTTGCGGGCGCAGAATCCGGACCTGCTGTTTTTCGCCGGCGATCAGACTTACCGCCACACCGAGCACACCTCCGGGTGGATCGAGTTCGGCCTCCAGTTTCGCGATGTCATGCGCGACCGGCCGACCATCTCGATCCCCGACGATCACGACGTGGGCCACGGCAACGTCTGGGGCGAGAACGGGAAAAAATCCAACCGCGGCGACGCTTCCGACGGCGGCTACATTTACCCCGTGGACTACGTGAACATGGTCCAGCGCCAGCAATCCTGGCACCTCCCCGACCCCGTCGATCCCGCGCCGGTCGAGCGCGGCATCACGGTTTACTTCACCCGCCTGCGCGTCGGCGGCATGGACTTTGCGATCCTCGAGGATCGCAAGTTCAAGACCGGCCCGCAGGGCAAAATCCCGCAGGCCGGCCCGCGCCCCGATCACTACAACCAACCCGACTTCAATCCCGAGAGCATCGACCTCCCCGGCCTCGAACTCCTCGGCGAACGGCAAATGCGCTTCCTCCGTGCGTGGACGCAGGATTGGACCGGCGCCGAGATGAAGGCCGTGCTCTCGCAGACCGCGTTTGCCGGCGCGGTCCACCTCCACGGCCAGCGCACCAACCGTCTGCTCGCCGATCTCGATTGCAACGGCTGGCCCCAGACCGGCCGCAACCGCGCGCTCGAGGAGATCCGCCGCGCCTGGGCCGTGCATCTCTGCGGCGACCAGCACCTCGCGGTCGTCGTGCAGCACGGCATCGGGGCCTATCGTGACGGCCCGTTCTCCTTCACCAATCCCGCGATCGTGAACACCATCTACGGCCGCTGGTGGCACCCGCTCGACGAGAAGGCCGGCGCGCGCCCCGTGCCCGGCAGCCCGCTCCCCTGGACCGGCGACTACCTCGACGGCCTCGGCAACAAGATCACGATGCTCGCCTACGCCAATCCGCCCGACATCGCCGACGAGCGCCAGCGTGCCGACGGCTACGGCCTCGTGCGTTTCAACAAACAATCGCGCCAGATCACCTTCGAATGCTGGCCGCGTTTTCCCGGCGCCGATGGCAAGCACGCACAATTCCCCGGCTGGCCGATCACCGTCGCCATGGATGCCAACGACGGCCGTGCGATCGCGGGCCATTTGCCCGAGCTGAACTTCAAGGGTGCGCCGAATCCCGTCGTGCAAGTGATCGAGGAAGCCACCGGCGAAATCCTCTACACCGTCCGGGTGCAGGGTGAACGCTTCCGCCCCCGCGTCTATCGCCCCGGCACCTACACCGTGAAAGCGGGCCGGGATTTGCCCGATGCGGTGGAGCTGAAGGCGCTGGCGGCGCGGCCGAGTGAGGAGCGGGCGGTGCGGGACGTGGTGGTGCCACAATAGCCGACAACAATGGCACCCGCTGACGCCAAGTTCCTTGCTATCAAAGCCGATCAGTTTCGCGCTTTCCGAAAAGCGCTCACACTCGAATCTGATAGAGGGTGTGCTCTTTTCGCTGCTGCGTATCTCGATAAATCTCTTTCAGAGATGCTGTCTGCTTCGCTGGTGAATAGCGCAAAGATCGAAGACGATTTGTTTGGGTCACAAGCGCCTCTAGGTAGTTTCTCAGCAAGAATCAAAATAGCTTACTATCTGGGGATGCTTTCCAAATCGGAACGCCACGACTTGGATATCATTCGAAAGGTCAGAAACCAATTCGCTCACAATTCCGAGCCGATGACTTTTGATCAGGTATCCGTGCAAAACCTCTGCTCAAATTTGGTCCACGACTGGAACGAGAAAGATGCTAGACCGAGAGCGAAATTCACTGCTACCGCCAGTGCGCTTCTCGCTTCAATTCACGTTGCGACACATCGAGGAGTTGCACGGACGGAGAAGACTGACACGCCAATCTCTGACGCTGCTAAAGAGACGGTCAGACATAATGCCCGTGCCACCGTAGCCAAGCTGCGCAAAAAGTGATGGAGACGAGCGACGATCGCAGGTATCCCGAGACGAGCAATTGATGAGGCGACGCTCATGAGCAACGAGCCCCTCATCGCCCTCCTCGCCGGGCGCAGCGGGCATTTTCGGATGGAGTCGGGCTACCACAGTGAGCGGTGGTTCGAACTCGACCGCTTGCTGGCGCAGGGCGAACAACTCCGGCCGTTTGTCGCGGAGCTGGCGCAACGGCTCGCGCCGCATCGGATCGAGGCGGTGTGCGGGCCGATGACCGGCGGTGCGCTGCTCGCCGGGCAAATCGCGGCGCAGTTGGGCGCGGAGTATTGGTTCACCGAGCGTTTCGAACCCGCCGAGGCGACGGGACTCTTCCCTGTGCGCTACACCCTGCCGGCCCCGCTGCGCGGGCAAGCGCGGGGCAAACGCGTCGCCATCGTGGATGACGCGATCAGCGCGGGCTCGGCCGTGCGCGGGACGCACGCCGACTTGAGGGCGTGCGGCGCGCGGCCGGTGGCGATGGGCGCGCTGTTTATCTTTGGCGAGCCAGCCGAGCGTTTCGCGACGGAACACGGCCTTGCGCTCGCGGCGATGGCGTGAATGCCGGCAGTGGGTCAGTTTGCTTCTGATCGAACCTATGGGAGCGGGTTTACCCCGCGACACGTCGGGGCGTAAAGCCCCTCCCACAATCAAACTGATCCACTACCCGAATGTCGTTTGGTATGTGGCGGCCCGACGAATGCCCGCTGTGCCGTGCGGGCATCCCGGTGGAACGGGTTTCCGACGCGCCGTCAGAAACTCGTGCTCGCGGTGAAGCGGAATGAAATCGGATCGAAGTAGCGCACGACGCGCTCGGGCACGGAGATTCTCTGCGCGCCGGGCGTGGCCGAGGGCACGGTGGCGCCGGTCGCCGGATCGATGTGGAGCGTGCTCGAACCGAACGCGGCGTCCTTCTGGTCGTTCAGCAGATTGTTCACGTTGAGCCGGACGTTCCACTTGCGGCCCAGGGCCGTGCCCCGCCAGCCAAGCGCGGCGTTGACGGCGATGTGCTGCGGATAGGCCGGCTTGAAGCGCACGTTCTCCGCGAGCTTCAGATCGCGCGCACCGTTGTTGATGCTGACCTCGCTCTGACGCTGGCTCACCCACGTGACGCCGGTGCCGATCTCGAAGCCGCGCAGCCAGCCATCGGCCTGCACCTTGTAGTTGTTCCAAACCGAGGCCGAGTTGCGCGGGTTGTCCGAGGTGCGCGCGCCCTTGATCTGGCCCGAGAAATCGTAACTGGCTTCGTCGAGGTTGGCCCGACGGGCGGCGAGCGGCACGCCCATGTAGTTCCACCACGAATCGTATTCCGTGCTCTTGGCCTGATCGGCGACCTTGAAGCCTCCGGTGATGCCCTGCACGAGGTGGGTGTAGGTGAGGACGGTGGAAAGATTGTCCGTGAGATTCAGGTAGATCTGCGCCTCGACGCCCTTCGATCGGTCGTTGTAGGCGGTGTCGGAGTTGCGGTTCAGCGCGTAGCCGTTGTTGGCGTAGAGGCCCGTCGCGCCGGTGCCGACCGAGGCCGTCTGGAGCGCGGTGAGGCTGCTGCCGTCGCTGGCGGCCGCATCAAGCGCCCGACGCAGCGGATCGGTGGCGGCGCTGCCGAGCGAGGCGTAATCGACGAGGATGAAGCCAGATTGCTGCGGCGCACCCGTGATCCGGGGGCTGCCGAGGTCGGACGGAGCCACGTAGCCGATGGGGAGGAGGTAGGTGACGGGTTGCGAGGTCTCGAAATCGAGGAAGCCGGAATTGGTGACCGAGTAGGCGCCGGCACCGGTGCCGGAGACCGAAGCAGTCGCGAAGCCGCGCGAGCGCCGACGGTCATTGCTGCGGCCCTGTGGAGCCCAGAACAGATTATAGATCGCATTCTCGCGATCGACCTTGAAGACGGAGACCGTGCCCGAGACGCGCGAACGGCCGCTGGCACCCTTGAAGAGATCGAATTTCAAACCGATCTCGCGGCTTTCGCTCCGCTCGGCATTGAAGGGATTCCCGTTGCCGTCACGCTGGCCGGTGTTGGGAAAGACGCCGGTGGCAGCCGCGCCGTAAATGCTGAGCGCCTCGGAAATCTTGAGGCTCAGACCCAGCGTGGGACCGTCCTCATGCTGGACACCGCCGCCGAAGCGGTAGCCGTTGACCTTCGGCACCGCGCCGGGCGCGCTGTTGGCGGCCGTGGCGTTGAAGGTTTTGCTGCGCACCCAGTTTGAAAGGTCGCTGTCGGGCAGTGTTGGATTCGCCTTCGCAAAATCATACTGGAGATCGCGGACCATGTAGCGGTCATTGCGGAACCCGCCGAGGAGGGTAACCCGATTATGCCACCAGCGGCTTTGCAGCACAGCGTAGTGGCCGGTGTTCCACTCTTGGAACGAGGCATCGTTTACCGGCCGGATGGTCTCGCCGGCATAGGCGATGTGGCCGAGGTCGCCATAAGCGACGTAGGATTGGTTGGTGCCGCCGGCCAGATTGGAACTCGCCTGCGTGGTGTTACGCGTGACTTGGAAGGTGGACTGGTCGGTGCGCCCGAGGAGCAGGCCCTGCTTGTTGCCGAAGATCGTAAATTCGTAGCTGAGGTCGAGGCGGGTTTGCTTGATGCGCTTGTTGGTCGGCGAAGCGGACCAGTTGTAGTTTACCGATTTCCAGTAGGTCTGCGCGGGCGTGACGGGATTCTGGCCGACATTGACCCAGCGGCCGATGGCGGTGGGCGTGATGGCGGGGCTCGCGGTGTTTTGGGTCGAGACGCCCTGGCCGCCGTTAGTGCGCCGGGTGGTGTGCGTGTCGGCATAGTTTCCTCCCGCGACCACAGTCAGGTTGTAGGGCAGCCGCTGGGTGATTTCGACGGTGCCGGAGAAGTAATCGTCCTGCTGGTAGTGGTCCTTGCCGCTCCAGCGGAAGAAGCGGCCCTTGCCAAAGCGGTCGCGCGCGACCCCGACAGCTTGGTTGTAGATGTTCACGTTCTCCGCGACGCGCAGGCCAAACTGGTTGCGGACGTTGCCGGCGTTGGCATCGCCGATGTCCTGGAAGCCGTTGCCCTCGGTGCGGAAGCGGCCGTATTCCACATCGACGAAGATGTTGGTGTTCTCAAACACCCGAAAGTCCAGTGCCGGGGTCACCAGCACGCGCGTCCGATCGTTGAGTTCCTCGGGCCGGCTCTGCGCCTGCGCGACGAGCCCGACGCCGTAGTTGAGCGTGCGTTTGCCGTCGTTTTTCCGGAGCAGATTGCCGGTCGCGTAAAGTTCGGCGCGGGCAAAGCCGAAGCTACCGTAGCCCAGTCGGACATCCTGCTTGGGCGTGGCGCGCGGATAACGCGGCGAGATGTTCACGACGCCACCGAGCGAGGCGACGCCGTAGAGCAGCGCCTGCGGGCCGCGGGCGACCTCCATGCGGTCCACGTTGATATTGTCGGTGACGGTGTCCTGCCGAAAGCCACTGCGCAGAAACGAGCGGGTGTTGAGGCCGCGCACGGTGAAGCCGGGGCTGTCGCGCGTGACCGAACCCGCGTTGCCGGAGCCCGATGGGCTAAAGGTAAAGTTGTTCGAGGTGGTCACCGTCTCCTGGACGATGCCGGCGGAGTAATCGAGGGCCTCCTTGATATCGAAGGCGCCGATGTCCTCGATGAATTCGCGCGTGATGACCTCGACCGGGAGCGGGATGTCCTTGATCGCCATGTTGAGGCGGGTGCCGGTCGTGGCGTTGGTGGCGAGATAGCCGCGATCCTTGGAGGTATCGACGCGGAATTCGGAAAGCACGATGGCCTCCGTCTTCGCCGGATCGGCCGGCGCGGCGGACACAGGGGCGTTTTGCGCGGGCGCGGTAACGAAGGCGAACAGGGCGCCGAGGAGGGCGAGCGGGGTCTTGCGGGTCATGGGCGGGTCAGGTGGCTTGGGTTGTGAATCGGGCTTGGAATCGTTGGAGACGGCTGGCGCCGGAGCGGCGCGGAAAATCATCAACGCGCCGGACAAATCGTCCTCCGCGGCGGTGAGGCCCGTCCGGGCGATCAGGAGTTCGAGCGCCGCGCGCGGTGTGAATTCGCCCTGGACTGCATGGGTCCGCACGCCCGCAACCGCCGCGGCGGGAAACATGATTTCCCGGTTCGCCTGGGCGCCGAACTGCTTGAGCGTCACGGCCGCCTCGCCCACCGGCAGATCGAACGCCATCGGGACGCCATCCGCCGCCCCGGCAAGCGACCCCGCGCCGAACAGCAGGGCGACAAGGAGCGGCCAAAAGCGGGCGGTTCGCAGCGAAGGACGGAGCACGTCTTTCAGGGCCATGGGGTGAGGGGTTCATCGGGTTCTCGTCGGCTTGATATGCCAACCAAGATGCGCCGCCGCGGAATTTCCGCTAAAAGAACTTTCAGCCTGCGCCCTGACAGCGACCACCGGGCGCTCACGGGGCCTTGCGCAGGAGAATCTCCGTCTCGCCGCGGCGCTCGGCCTGCACCCCGAAACCGAGTTCCACGAGCCGCACGAACCCCTCCACATTGTCCGAACGAAACGATGCACTGATCCGCACCGCCGCCAATTCGGGATCGGGCACGGCCAGCTGAACGCGGTTGCGGCGGTTGAATTCCACCACGATCTCTGCCAGCGGGGCAGAGGTAAAGTCCAGCATCCGGTGCTGCCACGCCAGCACCCGCTCGATTTCCCCCGCAGTGAGGGTCGCGATGCGCGGTGGGTGGGCCTCGCCAGTGAACGATACCACCGCCCGTTGCCCGGCATTGAGCGCCGGCACCAGTGGTGCCGGGAGACTGGCCGCAGGCTCGTGCGGGGCAGGCGGAGTCGGGCGCACTTCGCTGAGCCGCACCCTTCCCTCCGTCACCAGCACCTCGAGTGAGGCGGCGTCGAAGCGGACATTGAAGGCCGTCCCCACCGCCCAGACATCCACGCCTCCCGCCGTGACGATGAATGGCCGCGCCTGATCCTTGATCACGGTGAAATGAGCCTCGCCGCGCTCCAGGCGCACCTGCCGCGCCGTCGCGGTGAACGCCTGGTGCAGCACCGCCCCGCGGTTGAGCTCAACCAAGGAGCCGTCCTCGAGGATGCGGCGCGTGGACGCCGGCTCGCGGACGACGGTCGAGGCGACTGGCGCCGGGCTTCCGGCCTCCGGCGGGGCACCCGACCGCAGGGCCAAAAGCAGCACGACCGCCGCCGCCGCGGCCAACGGGGCCAGCCACCATCGAGACATGGGACGCGCCGCCGGTGCCAGCAAATCGGGGTTGGGCCGCGCACTGTGCTCGGGGCGCCACTGCGCCAATGGCGCCAGCCGGGCCCAATGCCGGCGATGCCGCGCCCACTGCTCGCGATGCCGGGAGTCGCGCGCGAGCCATTGCGAAAAGTCGTCCTGTTCCCCCGGGGTCAGCCCCCGATCGCAACGCAGCACCCAGGCGGCCGCCTCATCAGCGGCTCGGTCGTTGGAGAAATCGTCGGGGGCTGGTTTAGGCACGGCGGGGCGGGCGGCGTTCGAGCCGTTCAAAGTAGTCGGCCAGTTTGCGCAGACCGATGGTGCCCTGGGCCTCGACGGTGTGTTCCGCGATGCCGAGCTGCGCGGCGACCTCCCTCTGCGAAAGGCCGTAGATCCGCCGCAGGGTGATGACCTGCCGGCAGCGGGCGGGAAGGGACTGGATGGCGCGGGTCAAGAGTTCGAGTTCCTGCGCGCGGGCGACCTCATCGGCCACATCGGCGCTCTCATCGCAGACGCCCATGAGAGCGCTTTCCGTTAAGGCAAAATCAACCTCCACCTGAAGATGGCGCACCCGGGCGAGCGCGAGATTGCGCGCGGTCGCAAACAGGAAGGCCTTCGGCGACTCGATCACCCGGCTCTCGCGGGCCTGCAACACCCGCATGAACGCCTCCTGCACAATATCGTCCACCTCCCCCGCCCGGGGAAACTGCCCCCGCAGCCAGGCGCGCAGCATCGGCTCGTGGGGCCGAAGGTGCTCCGCAAACCAGCGGCCTTGATCGGAATTCTCGGGGGGCATCGGAAAGTGGGTGGACGGAGATCAGGCCGTGGCATGCACCTGGGCCTACCACGCCATCTTCGGGCCCGGCTCTTTCAGCGGAAGCTCATCCAGCTTGCCCGCGGCCGACACGACCTCGTAGGCGGTGCGGAAGTGGAGTTTCGCGTAATCGCCGAGGGCCCGCGTGCCGAATTTTTCCATGATCTGGGCGGCCTGCGTCTTCACGAGCGGCCCGGCGCCTTTCTGCAGTTTGGCCCCGAACCGTTTGGAGAGCTCGTGCATCGCCCGCACAAACTCCGCGCGCGCCACCACGGACGCCGCGGCCACGACCGGATCAGATTCGGCCTTGGTGCGCATCTTCAACTCGAAATCAGCTACCCCTTTCTTCGCCAGTTCGCGCTGCACGAGCGGTTGCTCGGAAAATTGGTCGAGGAGTCCCCACGGCACGCGTTTTTTCGCGAGCGCATCGGACAGAGCCGTCGCATGCTGCCAGGCAAGGAGCCGGTTGAGATTGGCGCCGGGGCGGCCCATCAGCTCGTTGTAGCGTTCCATCGTCCGGCAGTAGCAGACCTCGACTACTGCACCGCGGGTGCTCCGGATGATCTGGTCGAGTTTCATGATCTGCGGCTCGGCGATTTTCTTGGAGTCCTGCACGCCCGCCTCCCGCCAAGCCTCGATCGCTGACTTGTCAGCGATGACGGTCGCAGCGACGACCGGACCAAAGAAATCGCCCTTGCCGCTCTCGTCGAGGCCCGCGTGCGGCTCGAACCAATCCGGATGCAGCACCTCGTCGTAGCCCAGTGTCGCCGCGCCCAGCACCTCGGGCTCGAGGGTGTCGCGCACGAAATCCTCCGTGCCCTTCCCGGCAATCACGACCTTGCCACTCGTGTAAGCGCTCACGTTGATCTTGAGCTGCTCGGCCTTGAACGCGAACCGGGTGTAGGGCACCTCGAAGCGCTCCCAGCCGCGGCCTTCCCCGATCCCGCGGAGTTTCTCCATCTGGGCGTCGTCGAGCTTCACCGTGTAGGAGGCGAGCTTCTTGGGCGCGTCGGCGTCGTCGCGGGTATTTTTCGGCATCGGGGAGATTGGCCAGCAAAGGCGCGGAAAGCACAAAACGATTCTGGCCCGCGACGCGTTTTTGCGCCTTCACTGCCCCGCGTGGCCGGACACCTGATTGCACGACGGGCGGAATTTCAGCGGGCGCTGCTCGCGTGGTATCGCGCGCAGGCGCGGGCGCTGCCGTGGCGCGAGGCGCCATCGCTCTACAAGACCGTCGTGAGCGAGTTCATGCTCCAGCAGACGCAGGTGAAGACGGTGCTGCCCTACCTCGCGCGCTGGCTGGCGGAGCTGCCGGACTTCGCCGCGCTCGCCGCCGCGCCCGAGGCGCGCGTGCTCAAGCTGTGGGAAGGCCTCGGCTACTACTCGCGCGCCCGCAATCTCCACCGCCTCGCGCAGCAGGTCGCCGCGTGGCCGGAACTGCGGCGCACGCCCGAGGCCTGGCGCGAGCTGCCCGGCGTGGGCCCCTACACGGCCGCGGCGATCACGAGCATCTCGTTTGGCGCGCCGGCGGCCTGTGTCGATGGCAACGTCGTCCGCATCCTCGCGCGGCTTACGTCCGATGCGACCGAGTTTCGGGACAGCGCGAGCGCAGCAAAGGCCTTCACGCCACTCGCCTCAGCGTTGCTGCCCGCGGATCGCCCCGGCGATCACAACCAGGCGATGATGGAGCTGGGGGCGACGGTGTGCTTCCGCCAAAAGCCGCTTTGCCTCACGTGCCCTGTCCGCGCCTGCTGCGCCGCGGGACGCGCCGGCAACGCGGAGGATTTCCCGCGCCTCGCCGCCAAGAAAATGGAGCAGCGCGCGGTGATCCGCGCGTGGTGCGAGCGCGGAGGTGCGCTGCTGCTACATCGGGCCGACAGTGGCGCGCGGCGCCTGGCCGATATCCACGAACTACCCACGCCCGAGCAGGCCGGCCTCTATCCGGCGACGGTGACCCAGGGAGAACTCCTCGCGAAAAAACGCCGCGGCATCACGCGTTTTCAGATTACCGAGTCGATTCACGCGGTGCCGCCGCCCCGCGGGCGGCTGCGCGCCGGACTCGCCTGGGTGCCGTTCGAGAATCTCGCCGGGCTCACGCTCTCAGGGCCGCACCGTCGCTGGGTGGGCGAGATTCTCGCGGCGCGTGCTACGCGTTGAGCGCCTCGATGCGCGCTTTCGACGCGCGCACCTCGTCCACGCTCACGCGTGGATTCAGTTCCAGCGTGAGCAGGTGCTCGGGCCGCCAGAATTCGCTGATCATCTTGAAATCGATCCGGCCCGCGCCGACGGGCTGGTGGTCCTTGCCCGCGCTGACGTCGTGCAGATGCCAGCCGAGGAGACGCGGCGCCAGCGCGGCGAGGTGCTCGCGGTGGCGGAGCAGGCCCATGCTTTCCTTGAGATCAGCGTGGCCGGTGTCGTGCCAGTAGCCGACCGGCGCATCGCCCGCGAAACCCGCGAGCAACTCGGCCCAGCCGGCGTCGAGCGGCAGCTCGTCGAACCCTTCACGATTCTCAAGGCCGAGTCGCACCCCTTTCTCTGCCGCAAAAGGAATCACCTCCGCGAGGCTCGCCTGCACCCGCTCCAAGAACTGCGGCTGGCGGCGGCGGAGCTTGTCGAGGGCCGGGCCCACGATCGCGCGGTAGGCGCCGTCGTCCGGCGTGCGCCCGGCCTCGGGATGGTCGCGGAGAAAACGTCGGACCTTGGGCGTGGGATTAAACCAAAAGAACCGGACGCTCCCGAGGTGGCACACCAGTGCGCGGGCGCGGACCCTCGCGGCAAACTCGATCGAGCGCAGCGTCTGCCGGACCCACTGTTCGCGCTCGCCCCGGTCGGGCGACGAAGGCTCGTAGAGATTGGGCGCAGCCTGCGTGAGACCCGCGGGGAGCGGGCAAAAATTATGGGTGGAGCTGATCTGCACGAGGCCTTCCTCGACGGCGCGCAGGATCCCGGGGACGAGGGTGACCCGGATGCCGTGGCTCAGCTCGGCGTGGCTGAAGCCCAGCGCCGCAATCTCCGCCAGCATCGCATGACCATCACGGTGACGGTGCGAATTCCAACAGGTGGAGAGGGCGAGGATCGGTTTCACGCGGACGGCGCGGAGATACCGGCGGGCGGCGCGGCGGATTGCACGGCGAAAAAACCGCGCAGCAAAAAGCCGCGCCCCCACTTGCGTGGCGGCGCGGCGGAAATATTGGCGAAACCCGCGGGATGCTTACTCCGCGTAGCGGTTGCGCAGCATCTGGGTGAAGGCCATGACCTTCTCCTTGCGGCGGCGCTTCTCGCAGGGCTTCTCGAAGTAGCGCTTCGCGCGCGTGCCCTTGATGATGTTCTCGCGATCGAGCTTCTTCTTCATGCGGCGGAGCGCACGGTCGATGGGCTCGTTCTTGCGGATCTTGATTTCGATGGACATGAGGTCGGACGTGAGACGGCTGAGGGTGTGATGAAAAGCCGACCACTAGGCCGGGCGGCGCACCCGCCGTCAACGGCATTTTTCCGTCTCGTCGTGCAGGCCGAGGCCCGGGGACCCGCACTTATTGGGCGGTATCGCGCAGGGCGTGCAGCACGCGTGAACTGAACCGGTCGACGAGGTAGATGTATTCCTTCACGCGCCACTTGCGCCAGTTCTCGGCGTGATCACGGGTCCATTCGAATTTGATGCGCATCACGTCCTCCGGCGTGTGGGCCCCTTGAATCCACAGTTCTTTCTCGATTTCGCGCATCTGGGCTTTCAATTCCGCGCTCATGCTGAGGGAGCGGACGCGCAGGATGGCGATTTTTACCGTGCGGATGAGCTCCTCGTCGGTCGAGCAGGTGCCGGCCTCGCGCAGGATGTCAGCCCGATGGCGGCGGACGAAGCGCAACAGCGCATCGCCGTCGCGCCACATGCCGCGCTTCTCATCGAACCAATTGCGTTCGAGAGCGTCGCGTTCGGCATCGTTCTTGGGTTCTGCGTCTTCCATGATCGCCAGCGCCAGGGTATTCATAGGGAGGGAGCGAGGCCGGGGAAGTTGCAGCAAGTTTGCCCCGTTGGCTAGCGTTCTCCGGCTTTTCCGTTGACCGGATTCGCAGGCCCCGTGACTTTCGCACGTTATGCTGAAAGCTGGTATCGTCGGCTTGCCCAACGTGGGCAAGTCCACTCTCTTCAACGCCCTCACCCGCTCGCGCAAAGCCGAGGCGGCCAATTATCCGTTTTGCACCATCGATCCCAACGTGGGCGTGGTGATCGTGCCGGATGCCCGGGCCTATGTGCTGCAAAAGATTGCCAAGACCAATGTCGTGGTCCCCGCCGCCATTGAGTTTGTCGATATCGCGGGCCTCGTCGCCGGCGCCAGCAAGGGCGAGGGTCTCGGCAACCAATTCCTCGCCACCATCCGCGAGGTCGATGCCATCGTGCAGGTCGTCCGCTGCTTCGAGGATACCGACATCATCCACACCATGGGCGGCATCGATCCCGTGCGCGACATCGAGGTCATCACCACCGAGCTGGTCCTCGCGGACCTCGACGCCGTGGGCAAGCGCATGATCAAGTCCCAGAAAAGCGCCAAGGCCGGCGACAAGGAGGCCATCGCCGAGATGGCCCTGCTGCAAAAACTCGAGCCTCATCTCAACTCCGGCAAGACCGCCAACACCCTCGTCGCCACCGACGATGAGAAGGCCGCGATGAAGCTCTTTCAGCTCCTCACCGCCAAACCCGTGCTCTTCGCCTGCAACGTCGCCGAAGGCGATCTCGCGACCGCGCAGCAGAATCCCTTCGTGCAAAAAGTCGCCGAATACGTGCGCACCCATCACGATGCCGCCTACGTCCCCATCTCCGCCAAAATCGAGAGCGAGCTGATCGACCTTTCTCCGGACGAAGCGAAGGCCTTTCTCAAGGATCTCGGCGTCGATGACTCCGGCGTGTCCTCGCTCATCAAGGGCACCTACACGCTGCTCGGGCTGCAGACCTATTTCACCGCCGGCGAAAAGGAAGTCCGCGCCTGGACCATCAAGAAGGGCTGGAAAGCCCCGCAGGCCGCGGGCGTCATCCACACCGATTTCGAAAAGGGCTTCATCAAGGCCGAGGTCGTCTCCTACACGGACCTCACGACCCTGGGGAGCGTCGCCGCCGCGCGCGAAGCCGGCAAATACCGGTTGGAAGGCAAGGAATACGTCTTCGCCGATGGCGACGTGGCGCTCTTCCGCTTCAACACTTGAGCTCCGGCCACGCGGGCCCAAGCGCAACGTAATGATCGCGCGACCGTCAGTCGCGGCGTTGTCTTCCCCTCGGCACCCCTCTTTCAATCGGCGCGGGTCTGTCCCGTTCGTGTTGGCCGCCTTTGTTTTGGGCGCCGCCACTCTGGCCGCCCACCCCGAGATCGAGGAGGCCCTCACGCGGCTCAACGCCGCCATCGCGGCCCAGCCCGCCAATGCCGAACTCTACCTCCAGCGCGGCGAACTCTACTCGCGCCACGAGGACTGGGTCTCCGCCGAGGCCAACTTCCTGCTCGCCGCCGAACTCTCCCCTCGCCTGCCGCGGCTCGCGCAAGCGCGCGGCGCCCTCGAACTCAGCGCCGGGCGCCCGCAGGATGCGGTGGCGCTGCTCGACACCGCGCTCGCCCTCGATCCGACCGATGCGGCCGCCCTCGTCCTGCGCGCGCGTGCGCACCGCGCCCTCAAAGCCCATGCCGCCGCACTCGCCGATCTCGACACCGCGATTGCGCAGCTCGCGCAGCCACCCCCGGAGCTTTTCATCGAACGCGCGGCCCTGCTGCCACCCGCCGAGGCCATCCGCGGCCTGGACGAAGGCATCGCGCGCCTGGGTCCCGTCGTGACCCTCCACTTGCGAGCCGTTGCACTTGAGGAATCGCTGGGGCGGGTGGATGCCGCCGCCGCACGCTTCCTGCACCTCGCGGCCACGAGCGAGCGCCCCGAAGGCTGGCACAAGCGCCGGGGCGATCTGCTCGCCCGCGCGGGGCGCAAGGCCGATGCCCGCACCGCCTACGCGGCGGCGCTCGCCGCCATCGCGGCGCTGCCCCCATGGTTGCGCACATCGCCCGACACCGCTCGACTCACCGCCGAACTCACCGATCAGGCCGCCGCGCGGCCCTGAATTTTCCCAAATCCATGCGTTCCCTCCTCCTCCCCGCCCTGGTCCTCCTCCTCGTGATCCCCGCGCTCCGCGCGGCTACGACCATTGTCCGTGGTCCGTATCTCCAGTCCGCCACGCCTACCAGCATGGTCGTGCGCTGGCGCACCGATATCGCAGAGGCCTCTGTCGTCTCCTTCGGCACCGAGCGCAACCAGCTCGTCAAATCCGTCAAGTCCGAGGGCATCCTCACCGAGCACGTGGTCCAGCTCTCCGGCCTCGAGCCCAACACGAAATATTTTTATTCCGTCGGTCCCGTCGCGGTGAAAGTCGAAGCCGCCAAAGCCGGGGCCAAAACCGACACCAAGGCCGTCATCGAAGACGCTCCGGGCAAAGCCGCCATCCACGCCTTCACCACCCCGCCCCCGATCGGCCCCGCCAAGCCTACGCGGGTCTGGGTGCTCGGCGATCCCGGCACGAAGAACGCCACGCAGGCCGCCGTCCGCGACGCCTACTACAAGTTCACGGCCAGCCGGGCCACCGACCTTTGGCTCATGCTCGGCGACAACGCCTATCCGGACGGCACGGACACCGACTACCAAAAGGCAGTCTTCGACGTGTATCCCAAGACGCTCGCGACCTCACCGCTTTGGCCCGCCCTCGGCAACCACGATGGCAAGAGCGCCAACTCCATCACGCAGTCCGGCGTTTACTACGACATCTTCACCCTGCCCACGCGCGCGCAGGCCGGCGGCGTGCCCTCCGGCACCGAGGCCTACTACTCCTTCGACCACGCCAACGCCCACTTCATCTGCCTCGACTCCCACGACTCCGATCGCACCGCCGGCGGCGCGATGATGCAATGGCTCAAGGCCGACCTCGCCGCCACGCAGCGCGACTGGATCATCGTGTTCTTCCACCATCCGCCCTACACCAAGGGCACGCACGACTCCGACAAGGACAGCGACAGCGCCGGCCGCATGAACGACATGCGCCAGGTCTTCCTCCCCGTGCTCGAAGCCGGCGGCGTCGATCTCGTCCTCACCGGCCACTCGCACGTTTACGAACGCTCGTGGCTGCTCGACGGCCACTACGGCAAGAGCCCGACCTTCGACGCCGCTCTGCACATCAAACAAAAAGTCTCCGGCCGCGCCGACGGCGACGGCGTCTATCGCAAACCCCGCGCCCGCACGCCGAATTTCGGCCACATCAACAACGTCACCGGCTCCGCCGGCCACGCCAGCGCCAAGCCCGTGCCGCTCAACCACCCCGCCTTCTTCATCTCGCTCAACGAAGCCGGCTCCTCCGTCCTCGACATCGACGGCCTCCGGCTCGACGCCACCTTCGTCAACGACAAGGGCGAGAAGCGCGACTGGTTCACGATTGTGAAGGAGTAGTGGGGCTGTTGATCGTGCCGGGCGCGGGCTCGCTGGGGACGCGGCACCCTCGCCGTGTTTCCGTCCAAACGCCGCGGCTCCAGCCAAACACCGGCGTTGCACGCCCTGCCGGCCCGGCTCAACGTCCTCGCCTGCATGAGCGACGCGCCCACCCTTCCGCCCCTGCTTTCCAGCCTCGGGGGTGAGTCACTGGACTCTTCCCTCCTGCGTGTCCTCATGGACACGATCCCGGATCGGATTTATTTCAAAGACCTCCACTCGCGCTTCGTCCGCAACAACGCCGCACACGCCCGCTCCCTCGGCGCTGCTTCACCCGCGGCCTGCGTGGGCAAATCCGATTTCGACTTCTTCTCCGCCGAGCACGCGCAGCACGCCCGCGACGACGAGGAAAATATCATCCGCACGGGCCGCCCCGTCATTGGCAAAGAGGAGCGCCTCGTCATGCGCGACGGTTCCCGCCGCTGGGCCTCCAGCACCAAAATGCCGTGGCGCGACGCCAGCGGCGCCATCATCGGCACCTTCGGTCTCTCGCGCGATATCACCGCCACCAAGGAAGCCGAGGAAAAGCTCACCGAGGAAAGAAACCTGCTCCGCACCATCATCGATCACTTGCCGAGCCGGCTCTACGTCAAGGACACCGCCTCGCGCTACGTCCTCAACAACCAAGCCCACCTCGCGATGCTTGGCGTCGGCTCCCAGGCCGAGGCCATCGGCAAGACCACCGCGGATTTCTTTCCCGGCGAACGCGGCCTCCAGGCCCTCGCCGACGACCGCCAGGTGCTTTACGGCGGCGATCCGATCATCGGCCAGGAAAAGTCCGACTTCGGCGCCGAAGACACAGTCCACTGGTCGCTCGTCACCAAGGTCCCCCTGCACGACGTGAGCGGCCAGCTCGCCGGCCTCGTCGGCATCAGCCACGACATCACCGCGCGCAAACTGGCCGAGGAGGAGCTGCAACGGCGCAACGACGAGATGGAAACCGATCTGCTCATGGCGCGGCAGGTGCAGGAGGCGTTCCTCAACCGGGCCTACCCGCACTTCCCGAGCCACGCGACCGCCGCCGAGTCCGCGCTTCGCTTTGCGCATCGCTACGTGCCCGCCACCACCCTCGGCGGTGACTTCTACGATCTGCTGCAGCTTTCCGACACCCGCTGCGGCGTCCTCATGTGCGACGTGATGGGCCACGGCGTCCGCGCGGGTCTCCTCACCACACTCATCCGCGGCGTCGTCGAGGAAATGGGATCGCGGGCCGGCGATCCCGGCCATGTCCTCGGCGAGATCAACCGCAGCCTCGCGCCCATCGTGGAGCAGACGGGGCAGCCAGTGTTTGCCACCGTGTTCTACGGCGTCATCGACCTCAGCGCGCGCACCCTCGCCTATGCCAACGCCGGCCACCCGCCACCGCTGGTGCGCCCCGCCGGGGCCACCGCCACCCTGCAGCTCGCCGCCGCCGATCCCGAGCCCGCCGCCGGCCTCATCGCGGATTTCACCTACCACACGATCACCTGCGCCTTCGGGCCCGGCGACCTGCTGTTCACGAGCACCGATGGCCTGCTCGAGGCGGCCGCGCCTTCGGGCGAGCAATACGGCGAGGCGCGGCTCCGGGCGTTCTTCACCACCCACGCCAAACTCGGCGCCGATCAACTGCTCGCCCCGCTGCTCGCCGAGATCGCCGCCTTCACCGGCCGCGCCCATTTCGAAGATGATCTCTGCGCGCTCGTCGTCGAGCGCGCTCCCTGATCTTTCAGGGCGCCCGCAGCACCACGCCCGCTTCCTCCAGCGAGGCGCGCAGGCGACGGGCCACCGCCACCGCCTGCGGCCCGTCGCCATGCACGCACACGGTGTCGGCCCGGATCGGAACCTCCGTGCCGTCGGTCGCCCGCACCACGCCCTCGCGCACCATGCGGAGCACCTGCGCCACCGCCTGCGCTTCGTCGTGGATCAACGCATCCGGCCAAGCGCGCGGCGTCAGGGACCCATCGGCCTGGTAGGTGCGATCGGAAAAAACTTCCGCGACGACCATGCCATGGCCCTTCGCTCTCGCCACGCGCTCCAGTTCGCTCCCGGCTAGCACATATAGAATCAGATTTTTCTCCGTAACGCGGATGGCATCGACGATCGCCTGGGCCAGCCTCGCATCGCGCGCGGCCAGGTTGTAGAGCGCACCGTGCAACTTTACGTGCCGCACCCGGGCACTCGCTTCTGCGGCGATTTGCTGGAGGGCTTGAATCTGTTCGACCACGGCAGCCGCCATCTCAGCGGCAGGCAGGTTCAATTCCTTCCGGCCAAAGTTCACCTTGTCCGCGAACCCCGGATGCGCGCCGATCGCGACCCCGTGCTTCTGCGCGAGCGCGATGGTCGCGCGCATCGTCGCCGCGTCGCCCGCGTGCGCGCCGCAGGCGATGTTGGCCGAGGTGATCAGCGGCATCAGCTCCGCATCCTGGCCGGCGCCTTCGCCCAAATCGCAGTTGAGATCGATCGCTCTTTGCACTTCAGAGGAATTTCCGCGCGAGGCCCTCGCGCAGCAAGCCCAGCGCACGCTCCACGGCCCCGGCTGCCCGCCTCGCTTCTTCGAGCGATACGTCCACGAATCTCACCGCGTCCCCCGGCCTCAGCTGCGCCACGAGTGGCAGGTCCGCCGTGATCACGTGCGCCAGCTGCGGGTATCCGCCAATCGTCTGCGCATCGCTCAGCAGCACAATCGGCGCTCCGTCCGGCGGCACCTGGATCGTGCCGGGCGCGACCGGAGTGGAAATCAGCTCGCGGGCCGGACCGCGCCGCGCCACGGCACCGCCGAGCCTCACGCCCATGCGGTCCGACTGCGTGGAGACAGAAAATTCCTGCCCCTCCCAGCCTTGGAAGTCCCTCGCGTGCGCGCCCGCGACCACGCGCACCGTCGGAGCCGCAGAGTAGTGCGGCAGGATGCGCTCATCGATTCGCCACCGGCCGCCCGTGAGCTGCCGCCCCTCGCCGATCTGCAGCCCATCGCCGTCGCGCAGTTCCCGGCCATCGACGCCGCCGAGCCCGGCCCGCACCAGCGTGCTGCGACTGCCCAGCACCGCCGGCACCGTCACACCGCCCCCCATCGCGAGGTAGCCCCGACACCCGCGCGGCAAGGCCCCGATGGTCAGCGTCTCGCCCGCGCGCACGACGACCGGCCGACCGCTGGGCAACGCCGCAGTGCTCGCCCCGCCCCACGCAATCACGGTGTCGCGGTGAAAGCGCAAAGTCGGCCCGACGAGCGTGCATTCGAGTCCCGCCGCCGTCTCGTCGTTGCCCGCGATCAGGTTGGCGAGCCGCAGCGCCAGCGGGTCGGCAGCGCCGCTCAGGGGCACACCGGCGGCGCGGTGACCGCGGCGGCCGGCATCCTGCACCGTCGTGAACATGCCGGCGCGCAACACCTCGATGTCTGCGGCGCATCCGCTCGGGGATGCAGCCGATGCCCGCTCCGCAAACTCCGCCTCGGCCCCGGCCACCGCGCGAAACCGCACCCGGTCACCCGCGCTGAGCAACGCCGCCGGCTCGCGCCGCGGATCAAAGAGGGCGAGCGGCGTGCGGCCGATGAGGTTCCAGCCCCCGGGCGAAGCGAGTGGATAGACGCCCGTCTGCGCGCCACCGATGCCCACGCTGCCCGCCGCCACCAGGGCGCGCGGCGTCGCCCGCCGCGGCGTGGCGAGGCGCGGGTCGAGCCCGCCAAGATAGGGGAACCCCGGCGCAAACCCGATCGCATGCACGAGGTATTCGCCCGCCGCATGCCGCGCGACCACTTCGGCCTCCGTCAGGCCGGTGTGCGCGGCCACCAGCCCGAGATCGGGACCGTGCTCGCCGCCATACACCACCGGCACTTCGAGCACGCGGCCCGGAGGAGGGTTCGCTTCCGTCCCTGCGCCTGCCACGAGGGCGCGCAACTCGGCCTCGATGACCGCGAAAGCCGCCGTCGGCGCCCGTTCGAAGAACACCGCCACGCTCGCAAACGCCGGCACGATGTCCGTCGCACCCGCAAGCCCCCCGCGCCCAATCGCCGCCGCAATCGCGCGCACCCGGGCGGCCAGCGCGGCATCGACCGCGCCGTCGAGGTGCAGGACCACCGCTGCATCGCCGAGCAGTTCGACTCTCATGCGATATTTCTCAACCTGACGCGGGCCGCCCGCACAAACAAAAAGCCCGGCGCCATCGGGCACCGGGCTTTCGTGAAGAAAAGGACGCTCAGCGCGTGGCGACCGTCGTCGGCAGCGGAGTGACCACGCAAAGCTCCGGCGCGGGCCGAGCCGCCGCAGCAACCGCCCGGGTCGCCCCGCCGGCCGGCGACACCGGATCGAGCGACGCGATGGCCACAGTCGTCGGCACGTTGCGCAGGTCGTAGGCCTCGAGCAGCGCTACGCCCGTGCCGGCCGCAGAGGAAACGATCGCGGTGTAGTTGCCCGGGGGCAGCACGACGACCAGCGCGGACTCAAGCGGATTGGTCGGCACGGCCGGGATGCGCGCGAGTTCTGAACCCACGACCAACGCGCCGACATCATCGTTGGCAGCGATCTGCGTCGCGCCCGAGAAGAGCGCGAGACGGGGATTGGGAATCGCACCCGTCACGCCGAACGCCGCGAGCGCGGGCCCCTTGGCCGTGATGAGCACGCGCACCGGCTCCGTGCCCTGGACGCTGATGCCCCCGATGAGCACCTGCTCGCCGGTGCCGACAAAGCCGCGGACGGAGAGGTTGCCGAGGCGGGTGTTCAGCGTCTCGCCCGAAACCGTCAGTTGCCCGCGCAGCTGACCGCCGGCGAACGCCTGGCTGTGGTAGTTGAGATAGTTCAGGCCGGTCAGCAGCTCGATCGGGTTGCCACCGTAAGCCACTGTCTCGTGGCTGCCGGAGATGTGGCCGTTGGTCGAATTGTAGGCCCCAGCGGTGGCGCTCGTGCCGAGACTGGTGTTCACCGCGCCGCTCACGCCGGGGGCACCCGCATGAATATGAGAATTGGTGAAGGTGCTGGAGTAGTTGAACAACGAGTGGCGCACTGAAATCGTGTTGGCCGTCGGGTCGTAGATAGCGACCGCGCCGCCGAAGTTGTTCACAGTCGAAAAATTCAGCGCGGGAAATGCCGCGGCTTCCTGCGCCACGTCGAGGTTGGCCACGAGGCGCACGGGCCGGGCGATGAGCTGGCCGCGGACCTCGCCGCCGGGGTTGGCCGCCGTGTGGAGGTTGAAGTAGGCCCCGCCCTGAATCAGGCGGAGTCGGTCGCCACTGTGCGTGATGTTGCGGAAAGTCGCCGTAAGCGTGTTGCCGCTACGGAAATAAACCGCTTCGCCCCCGAGATTCGTGACGACCGCGCCATTTACCCCCATCGCCGCTTCGTGGATGTGGGAGGCCGTCACCGTATTGGTCAGGCCCGTGATCGAGATGATGAGGTCAAAGGTGTTGGTGCCGACATCGTAGAGCATCACCGCATTACCCGCGGCGGGCGTGGTGACGGCGGGGTTTTCCTGCGCACCATTGATGGTGGCGCGCAGTTCAATCACTTGGGCGCTGGCGGAGAACACGAGAGCGCCGGCGGCACCCACGGCAAGTAAGGTTCGGAGGGAGGGAGTTTTCATGGGGATGAGAAGGCTACGACAACGGGGAACCGCCGGATGCAGCACGCACCAAACGGTAACAGCATGGACAGGAAGACCGAGTCCGCGCGTCATTTCCTAGTATTAGTTCGCGCGGCCATGTTCCCACTCACGGCAACGATTTTTCATGGCTAGCGTCTGCCGCCGTAATGACCGGTCGGCCGCGGCCGGTTTGATTTGCGCTTTCTCCTCCGCCCTCCGACTAATCCGCTGCTCATGAACCCCCGCCGCCTGCTCCCCCTGCCCGTTGCGCTGACCGCATTGCTCGCGGCGTGCAGCAAGCCCCAGATCGAATCCTACCGCGCGCCGAAGGATTCCGTCGCTCCCACGGCCGCGGCCGCGCCCCATTCACACCCCAGTGCACCCGCCCCGGCGGCTCCGGCGGCCGCCGCGCCGAACGCGATGGCCAATACCCCGGTCGCCACCGCCTCGGGCACCGGCCTCGCGTGGAGCGCGCCCGCCGCGTGGGCCACGAAGCCCGCCTCGTCGATGCGCAAGGGCAGCTACGCCATCAAGGGCGAGGGTGGCGAAGCCGACATGTCGATCACCGCGTTTCCCGGCGACGTCGGCGGCGATCTCGCCAATGTGAACCGCTGGCGCGGCCAAATCAGCCTCCCCCCCATCGCCGCCGCAGACCTCGCGACCGCGATTCAACGTTTGGAGCGCAACGGCCTCAAAATCGGCGTCGTCGATCTCGGCGGCGCGACCGGCCCGGCCCCGATGCGCACTTTGGCCGCCATCGTGCCGCACGCCGGCAGCACGTGGTTCTTCAAACTCACCGGGCCCGATGCCCTCGTCGCCAAGGAGAAGGCGGCCTTCATGGCGTTTCTCGACACGGTCAAGCCCGCCGCGCCATGAATCCCGTCCTCCTCGCCATCCGCGACTTCCTCGTCTCGCTCAAGCTGACGGTCGTCCTGCTCGCGCTCGGACTGATTCTGGTCTTCGCCGCCACACTCGACCAGGTGAACCTCGGCATCTGGGGCATCCAGGAAAAATGGTTCCGGAGCTTTGTGGTGTTCCAGCAATCCGGCGCCTCGTCGTTTCCGGTTTTCCCCGGTGGCTACAGCATTGGCGGGCTGCTCTTGGTCAACCTCATCGGCGCGCACATCTATCGCTTCAAGCTGACGTGGAAGAAACTTGGCATCCAGCTCACGCACATTGGCGTGATCCTGCTGCTCGTCGGCGAACTCCTCAGCGGACTCTGGCAGGAGGATTTCGCCATGCGCATCACCGAGGGCGAAACGAAGAGCTACTCGGAAAGCCACCACGACAACGAACTCGCGATCATCGACACCACGAACCCCGATTTCGACGAGGTCGTGGCGATCCCCGAGGCCCGGCTCGCGACTCGCGAACCCATCCAGCACGCGAAGCTGCCCTTCCGCGTCGTAGTGAAGGAATATTTTCCGAATTCCGGCCTGAGCATGCGCGACGCCGCCTCGACCAAGCCCCCGCAGGCCACGACGGGTGTCGGCGCCGGCGTCATGGCCACCGGCCTGCCGATGACCTACAAGCAGGACGAGCGCAACCTGCCCTCCGCCTCCGTCGAACTCGTCGGCGCCGCCGGCTCGCTGGGCACCTGGCTCGTCTCGCCTCGCATCAGCTCGCCGTTCTCGCCGCCGTTTCTCGCCGCCCCGCAGACCTTCACGCACGAAGGCCGCACCTACCGGATCGCGCTGCGCTTCGCGCGCCACTACAAGCCGTTTTCGCTCACGCTCCTCAAATTCAGCCACGACCGCTACGCGGGCACAGAGATTCCGAAAAATTTCTCCAGCAAACTCCGCCTCGCCTCGCCCGAAGGCCACGACGACCGCGAGGTCCTCATCTACATGAACAACCCGCTGCGCTACGCCGGCCTCACGTTCTACCAATCCGGCTACGACGGCGAGCAGACCACCGTCCTCCAGGTCGTGCGCAACCCTAGCTGGCAGATGCCCTATGTCGCGTGCCTGCTGATGACCATCGGTCTCATCTGGCAGTTCAGCATCCACCTCGTCGGTTTCTTCGAGAAACGCGCCGCCAAACAGGAGGCCGCATCATGAAAAAGTTCATCTCCCTCTCGGTCGTCGTCCTCATGGCGCTCTACGTGTTCTCGACGCTGCGGGCGCCGAAGAACCCCGCGGAATTCGACGTCACCGGCTTCGGCAAATTGCCCGTGCTGCTCAATGGGCGCATGAAGCCGCTCGACACGGTCGCGCGCAGCGCGCTCCTCCAGCTCCAAGGCCGTCAATCCGTCAGCACGCCCGATGGCCGCAAACTCCTCCCTACCGAGTGGCTGCTCGACGTCGCTTTCCGCCCCGAGCGCGCCGACACCTACCGCACCTTCGAGATCACGCACCCGGAGCTGCTCGCCCTGTTCAACCTCAAGCCTGAGGATGGCGACGGCAAGAAGCGCTTCGCCTACCAGCAGCTCTCCGGCAAATTCGGCGAACTCGACCGCCAAACCAAGCTCGCGCAGCAGGTGGACAGCGCCGTGCGCTCCGTCTTCCAGCGCGCCGTGGTGCAGCTCTACCACAATCTCGTCCACTACCAGCGCCTGCGGCACGCCCTCGTCGCGCCGGGCCGCGACGATTTCCTCGGCGACCTGCTAGCCTTCGAGTCCAAGGTCGCCGCCGGCGTCGCCGCGGTCCGCGCCAAGCAGGCCGGTCAGCCGCACGACGAGGCCGCCGCCTCCGCCATGACCGAGATCGGCGAGCGCTTCGTGGACATGGCCAACATCGCCGGCCCCTTCCTCGTCGTCCCGCCCGCGCCCGACAACCCCGACCCCAACGCCTGGAAGCCCGCCGGCGCCGCGCTGCTCGACACGTTCCGCACCGGCCGCGTCGATCCCACCGCCCTCGCCTACGCCGGCTTCGCCCACGCCTGGCGCACGGAAAAAGCCGACCGCTTCAACAAGCTCCTTGAGCTCTACCGCGCCGACATCGTGAAGCGCTTTCCCGACCGCCAGGAAAAAGTCGATGCCGAGACGCGCTTCAACGCCGCGCAACCCTTCTACACCGCCTCGATCGTTTACGCCGTGGTCTTGCTGCTCGGCTTAATCTCGTGGCTGGTGTGGCCCGATTCGCTGCAGCGCGCAGCCTACTGGCTGATGAGCCTCGCCTGGATCATCTCGACCGCCGGCATCCTTATGCGCATGTGGCTCGAAGGCCGCCCGCCCGTCACCAACCTCTATTCGTCCGCACTCTTCGTCGGCTGGGGCACGGTGCTCCTGTGCCTCATCCTTGAGCGCACCTTCAAAAACGGCATCGCGAGCGTCGCGGGCGGCACCATCGGCGGTGCCACCCTGATCATCGCGCACAACCTCTCGCTGAGCGGCGACACGCTGGAGATGATGCGCGCCGTGCTCGACACCAACTTCTGGCTGGCGACCCACGTCGTCATCGTGACGATCGGCTACTCGGCCACGTTTCTCGCCGGGTTCCTCGCCATCATCTACATCCTCCGCGGCCTGTTCAGCACCTCCCTCGACAAAGGCACCGCCGATGCGCTCGGCCGCATGGTTTACGGCATCGTTTGCTTCGCGACGCTCTTCAGCTTTGTCGGCACCGCCTTGGGCGGATTGTGGGCCGACTACTCCTGGGGCCGTTTCTGGGGCTGGGACCCGAAGGAAAATGGCGCGCTGATGATTGTCATTTGGAACGCCATCATCCTCCACGCCCGCTGGGGCGGCTTGGTGAAGCAGCGCGGCATCATGGTGCTCGCCATCGGCGGCAACATCATTACGGCCTGGAGCTGGTTCGGCACGAACATGCTCGGCGTCGGCCTGCACAGCTACGGCTTCACCGATGCCGCCTTCGTATCGCTCGCCGGATTCGTGGCCAGCCAGCTCGCGATCATCGGGCTCGGGCTCATCCCGCTCGACAAGTGGCGGAGCTTCCGAGGCGGTTCAGGCAGGGCAGCGACTCCGCTCGCCGCCGGTTCGGCCAAGGCTGCGCCTTGATTGTTTGCGGCGCGGAACGGAGTCCGCGCCCTACCGGCCCAGCAGCTCCTCCGCGTGCGCCAGCGCGCTCTTCGCGGTGCGGTCACCGAGCATACGGGCCAGCTCGCTCACGCGCGCTTTCCGGCTCCCCTGGATCGGCGCGATCGTCACGACCGCGCGCTCCTTCGACTGATCCTTGGTCACCACGAGGTGGCTGGCCGCCTGCGCGGCGACCTGCGGCAGATGCGTCACGCAGAGCACCTGGTGCTCGCGCGCGATGCCCGCCATCTTCTCGCCCACGACGCGGCCAATCTCGCCGCCCACGTTGGCATCGACTTCATCGAACACCAGCAGCGGCACCTCGTCGAGATCGGCCAGCACGGTCTTGAGCGCGAGCATCACGCGCGCGAGTTCGCCGCTGGAGGCGATGCGGCTGAGGGGCAGCGGTGCTTCGCCCACGTTGGGGGAAAACAAAAACTCCGCGCCGCAGTCTCCCGCCGGACCGAGGTCCGCGAGCGGCACGACGCGCACTTGGAAATCCGCGCGCTTGAACCCGAGCTGCGCGATGCCCTTGGCGGCGAGCTTGGCGAGTTCCTTCGCGGCCTTCTCACGCCCGGTCCGCAGCGCCTGCGCGTGCTTGCGCGCGTGCTTCTCCGCGTCGGCGATTTGTTTCTCCAGCCGCAGGAGCGTGCCTTCGAGGTCCCCCTGCACTTCCAGGCGGCGGCGCAGTTCCTCGCGCGCGGCCGCGACGGCCCTCACGTCGCCACCGTGCCGGCGCTTGAGTTCGAGCCACGCGTTCATCTTCACGCCGAGTTCCTCCGCCTGCTCCGGATCGAACTGCAGTTGCTGGCTCAGCGCCGAGAATTCCGCGCCCAGGTCGTTGAGTTCCACCGCGGTCGAAGCGAGCCGCTCCGCCAATGGCCGGCTCGCGGCGTCGATGCCCTCGAGCTGCCGTGCCTGGCGCAGCAGCTCCGCCACGCGGCCCTGCACGCCTTCCTCGCCCGTGAGCCCCGCCGCGAGCGCGGCGCTCAGCTCGATCAACTCCTGCGCGCGGCTCATGCGCTGGAAATCCCGCTCCAGCGCCTCGATCGCCTCGTCGGTGAGCGTGAGGGCGTCGAGCCGCGCGAGTTGGTTCCGCAGGAAATCAATCTGGTCGGGCGCGAGTTTCGTCTCGCTCGCAAGGCGCGTGCGCTCGCCCACCAGCTCGCGCCACGCGCGATAGGCCGCCGCGTAGGTCTCGCGCGCCGCACCCAGCCGGCCGAACAGATCGAGCAAATCGAGCTGGCAGCTCTCCTTGAGCAGCCGGCGCGGCTCGCTCGGCCCGTGGAAATCAATCCAGCGCTCGCCGAGCCGCTGGAGCGCGGCCAAGGTGGCGAGGCTGCCGTTGACCGTGATCTTCGGCGCCTTGTCGCGCGGCACGCTGCGCTTGAGAATGAGCGCGCCCTCCTCGCACGCCGGCAGTTCGAGTTCGGCGAGCAAGGCGTCGATCTTGCGCGGGTCGGCAAAGAACAAGCCCGCCTCAACCTCGCACGCCGGCGCTCCCTGCCGGATGATCGATTTGTCGGCGCGCTCGCCGGCGAGCAGGCTCAGCGCGCCGAGCAAGATGCTCTTGCCCGCGCCGGTCTCGCCGGTGACCGCGGTGAAGCCGGCCTCGAAGTCGAGCGCGACTTCCTCGAGCAGGGCCAGGTTGCGGACGCGAAGCGATTGCAGCATGCCCGCCATGCAGGCACGAAACCCCGCCGACAATCAAGCGGCGGATCGCGGCGCCTCTGGGAAAAAGAAGCACCGCGCGTAAACATAGGCGATAATCTCGCCGATCACCGAGCGCACGCCCTCGCTGTAGCGCCACCACTTGCCGGCATCGTAATCGAGATGGGGCACCGCAATGATGCCCACTCCGACACCAGGGCCGAGCCCCTGCTCGAAAAGCAGCCGCGTGCGCCGCGCATGCACGTCCTGCGTGAGGACGTTGAGGCGCGCGAGCTTCACCCCGTTTGTTGCGCACCACTCGCGCAAGGCCACCGCCGAGCCAAAGGTGCGATCGCGCGCGAGCTCGCGGGCGGGCGCCATCTGCACGCGCTCCGCCGGCAGCCCCGCCTGGCGCAGCCGCGAAGCCCCCACCCCCGCCGTGGTGCTCTGGTCCGTGAGGTAGCCGGCGAGCCCGCGCACCGGCCCGCCCGTCGTGAAAACCCGCTCGTAGCCGCCGCGATGAAACTCCTCCACGGCCGCCTTGATCGCATGCGCATCGACCCAGCCCTCGACCACGAGGATTTTGGTTTCAACCCGCTGCGTGACCGCGAGAAACGGGTAAGCCCCGAAAAGCGCCACCGCCGCCATGGCGCCACCCAGGCCGGCCATCGCCAGCCAGCCGCGCGCCGACAGTCCCCAGCGTTCGCGCCGCGAAAGCAGCCCTAGGCATTTGCGCTGAACCGTTGTCGGCGGCGGGACCATGCCGCTAGCGCACCCGGCCGCGCGCCCCGATGCAATCCTCGGCCTCGGAAAACAAAAACCCCCTCCGTTTCCAGAGGGGATTTTCAGATGGTGGACCTTACTGGACTCGAACCAGTGACCTTTTCGATGTCAACGAAACGCTCTAACCAACTGAGCTAAAGGTCCCCAAATCTGAGGTCGGCGAGTAACGCGTCCCGGCCCTCCGCGCGCAAGGAAAAATCTTGCGCCGTCACGACCGGAAAAACTCCTCCGCCGCCGCCCGATCACGGGCGATCTGGGCGGTGAGTTCGGCGACGCCGCCGAACTTCATTTCCGGGCGCAAGAAGCGCAGCCACTCGGTTTTCACGTGATCGCCCTCGACGAAGGGACAGCCCCCGAGCACATGGATCTCGAGCCGAGGCTCCGTCGCGTGCTCCACCGTCGGTCGCAGCCCGTAGTTGGCCACGGCCGGCAACGGCGCCGAACCCGCGCCACCTGGATCAAAAATCCGCACGGCGTAAACGCCGAACCTCGGGCGCAGCTCCGGCACCCACGGGACATTGAGCGTCGGAAATCCGATGGTGCGTCCCAGCCGTTTGCCCGGGACCACAAGGCCGTGCGCGAAATAGGCGTAGCCGAGCAAGGCGTTGGCCGCCTCGATGTCGCCGGCCTCAAGCAGCGCCCGAATGCGGGTGCTGCTGACGGGCTCGCTCCCGAGGCTGACGCGCGGGGTGCTGAAGACGCTCACGCCGTGCTGGCGGCCGCTGGCCACGAGCGACGTCGCGTCACCCTGCCGGCCGCGACCGAAGCGAAAATTCTCGCCCACATGAATCGCGGCGAGGTGCGGCAGCTTTTGCTTCAACCACGGCAGAAAGGCGTCCGCCGCGATGCCGGCCAGCTCCGAAGTGAACGGCAGCGTGATCACCGCATCGACGCCGAGCCGGTTCAGCATGCGCGCCTTGGTCGCCGCCGGCTGCATCAGTTTCGTCGGGCGTTCCGGCCGGAAAAGTGCGCTCGGGTGCGGCCAGAACGTGAGCACGCCGCTGAGTCCGCCACTCGCCCGGGCCGACCGCACCGCCGGATCGATCACGGCGCGATGGCCGAGATGCAGGCCGTCGAACATCCCGATCGCGAGGTGCAGGGGCCGCGGCGGGAGCGCCGCCGCTTCCTCAAGCGAGGCAAACTGCACAGGCAGGTTCACAACGCCACGCTCGGCACCGCATCGCGCGGCGCGATGAGCCGCCGCCCAATCTCCGGAATCGTGAGGGCGTTGATCTGATCGAGAGTCAGCGCCTGGGAGACGTTGAATTTGTCGGTCGCGGTGCGGCGCAGCGCGGCGAGGTGCCCGCCGCAGCCAAGCTTCTGGCCGAGGTCGTGCGCGAGCGTGCGCACGTAGGTGCCCTTGGTGACCCGCATCCGGAAATCGAAACGCGGCACGCCGAAACGGGTGATTTCCCAGCTCATCACGCGGATGAAGCGCGGCTCGCGCGCGATCTCCTCGCCCTTGCGGGCGCTCTTGTAGAGCGGCACCCCGTCAATCTTGATCGCCGAATACATGGGCGGCATCTGGTATTGATCGCCGTGGAACCCACGGATGGCCGCGGTGATTTCCGCCTCGGTGAAGGCCGGCACCGGCCGGGTCTCCATCGTCTCGCCCTCGGCGTCCTGCGTGTCGGTCACTTTGCCGAGCTCGATGGTGCCCTCGTATTCCTTGTCGAGGCTGATCAGGTATTGGGAGACGCGCGTGGCCTTGCCGACGAGGATGATGAGCAGGCCGGTCGCCATGGGATCGAGGGTGCCGGCGTGGCCGATGCGCTTCATCTTCAGCTTGCCGCGGAGTCGCGCGACGACGTCGTGCGACGTGTGGTCGGCCGGCTTGTCGACGAGGAGGATGCCCTCGATTTCCTTCGGCTGCAGCAGCATGGTGTCAGGGTTTCTTCGCGGCATCAAAGGCCGCGAATCGTTCGGCAAAGGCGGCGATGAGCCGGGCGCGAAAATCCGCGCCACCCTGCTTGAGACTGAGGCCGGCGGCGCAGGCGTGTCCGCCGCCGTTGAACTTGGCCGCGACGAGATCCACCCGCAGCGCGGGGTCCTGCCCGCGGAGACTGGCCTTCACGGAGCCGTCGGCCCGCTCTTCGATGAGCGCGCCGATTTGCACGCCGTCGATGCAGCGCGCGTAGTCAACCAGGCCCTCGGTGTCCTCGGCCGTCGCGCCGATCTGCTCAAAGAGCCCTGGCGCCAGGGTGCCGATGCAGGCGCGGCCGCCGCACTCGAGCGTGAGCGTGGAGAGGTAGTGCTGCAGCAACCGGAGTTTGCCGAAAGACTCGCGCTCGAAGAGCTCCTGCCCCGCCCGCTGCGGCCGGGCGCCGCGCGCGACGAGTTCGCCCGCGAGGGCGAAGCAGCGCGCCGTGGCGGAGCCGAAGCGAAACTGGCCCGTGTCAGTCATGATCCCGGTGAAGAGCGCCTGCGCGGCCTGCGCATCGATCGCGAGGCCGTTGTCGAGGAACATGCCGGCGAGCATCTCGCAGGTCGCGGAGGAGTCGCTGTCGATCAGGTTGGCGGCGGCGTAGCCGGCGTTGGAGATGTGGTGATCGATGGCGGCGACCGGCGCGGGGAAGCGCGCCTTCAGCCGCTCACCGGCGCGCGCATGATCCGCGCAATCGACGAAGATCGCGGCGCAGTCGCCATCGGCGCCGATCAGATCATCGGTGCGGTGGAAGCGCATGCCGGCGGTGAGAAACACGAGACGGCGCGGCACCGGGTCCGCATTGACGCAGATGACATCGAGACCGCGGGCGGTGAGCACGCGCGCGAGGGCGACCTGCGATCCGATGCAATCGCCGTCGGGCCGCGCGTGACCGATGACGGCGACGCGGCGGCCGTCGAGCCCGGCCAGGAGCCGGGCGAATTCGGCCGAGAGTTGCGGATAATATTTTCCCATGGCGGCGTCAGGCCTTCGCCTCCGGCGGAGGCGGCGGCACGAGATCGTCGATCATCTTGAGCAGGTGGTTGCCGCGGGCGGCGGATTCGTCGAGGACGAATTCAAAGCGGGGCATGTATTTCAGCACGATGCGCCGCCCGAGTTCGTAACTGATCGGACCGGCCTTGGACCGCAGCCAGCGCAGGCCCTTTTGCACCGCTTCGTCATTCCCAATCACGGCGACAAAGACCCGTGCGTCGCGCAGATCAGGCGTGACGCGGACTTCGGTGAGGGTGATCGCGACCGCCTCGGTCTGGTAGCGCTGGCGCAGGATATCGCTAAGCTCGCGCTGGAGCAGCTCGTTGACGCGGACAGGACGGTTGGACATGGGATTTTCGATCTTCGATTCGCGATTTTCGATTTCCCCGCGGCGTTTCCGCCCATCGAAAATCGAAAATCAAAAACGAAAATCAGAGTGTTGCGCGGACCTTTTGGATCTCGAAGCACTCGATGACGTCGCCGGCCTGGTAGCCGTTGAAGTCGTCGAGCTTGATGCCGCACTCGAGGCCGGCGCGAACTTCGTTGGCGTCGTCCTTGAAGCGCTTGAGCGTGCCGACCTTGCCCTGATGCACGACCTCGCGGCCGCGACGGAGTCGGGCGGTGGCGTTGCGGTTGATCTTGCCCTCGGTGACGAGGCAGCCGGCGACGAAGCCCTTGGCGAGCGGGAAGACCTGGCGGACCTCGGCGGCGCCGGTCTTGAGTTCCTTGGTGTCGGGATCGAGGAGGTCGGCCATCATCTCGCGGACCTTGTCGCCCATCTCGTAGATAATCTCGTAGGTCTCGAGCCGCACGCCGTGGTGCTTGGCGAGCGGGGTGACGCCGGTCTCGAGCTTGGTGTGGAAGCCGATGACCATGGCACCTGTGGAGGCGGCCATGGCGATGTCGTTCTTGGTCACGAGGCCGACTTCGATCGAAACGATTTCGAGGCTGACCTTGGTGCTCTTGATGCCTTCGAGGATGGTGCGCACCGCCTCAGAGGAGCCGAACACGTCGGTCTTGATGATGACCTTGAGGACCTTGGCCTGCGTGGCGGCGATGTTGGCGAAGAGCTGCTCGACCGAGACCTCCTTCGGCACGGCGGCCGCGGTAGTGGCGAGTTTCTTGAGACGGAGCTGCTCCTCCTCCGCGAGCTTCTCGGCTTCGCGGACGTTCTTCACGACCGTGAAGGTCGCGCCGCTGTCGGGTGTGCCGGTCCAGCCGATGATGCGCACGGGCGCGGCGGGCGGGGCTTCCTTCAGGTTGTTGCCCTGGTCGTCGAACATGGCGCGGACCTTGGCGTAGTTGGGGCCGCTGACGATCGCGTCGCCCACCCGGAGCGTGCCGCGCTGCACGATGACGGTCGCGAGCGGCCCGCGGCCAAAATCGATCTCGGATTCGATGACGACGCCGCTGGCCTCGGCCTTGGGGTTGGCTTTGAGCTCAAGCACGTCGGTCTGGAGCAGAATCATCTCCAGCAGCTCGGTGATGCCCTGGCCCTTGATTGCGGCCACAGGCACGGTGATCGTATCGCCACCCCAGTCCTCGGGCGCGATGTTGCGCTGCTGCATCTGGTTCTTGACCTGATCGAGGTTGGCGCCCTTCACGTCCATCTTGTTGACGGCGACGATGAGGGCGAAGCGTTCGGGATGATTTTCCTTTTCCGCGAGGGCGATCTTGAGCGCCTCATCGGTCTGGGGCATGAAACCGTCATCGGCGGCGACGACGAGGATCGCGACGTCCGTCACGCTCGCGCCGCGGGCGCACATCTTGGTGAAGGCAGCGTGACCTGGCGTATCGAGGAAGGTGATTTTGCGGCCGTTGAACTCGATCTGGTAGGCGCCGATGTGCTGCGTGATGCCGCCGGCCTCGCCAGCGGCGACGTTGGCCTTGCGAATCGCGTCGAGCAGCGAGGTCTTGCCGTGATCGACGTGGCCGAGAATGCAGACGACCGGCGGGCGGGTGACGAGGTTCTTGGCCTCATCCTCGGCGGGTTTCTTTTCCTTCTTTTCCTTGGCGATGGCCTGCTGTGTGGCGGCGTCGCCGCGGTGCTTAATCTCTAGCAGGAAACCGTATTTATCGGCGACTTTCTGCGCCACCGTCTCGTCGATGGTGGAGTTCATCGCGGCGAAGCCGACGAGCTGGTTCAGCTCGGAGATGAGCTTGAAGGGCTTGAGCCCAAGCGCGATGGCAAAGTCGCGCACGACGATCGGCGGCTTCAGGTGCAGCACCTTCACGTCGCCCTGCATGGTAATCTGCACGGCGGCGGCGGGGGCCGGCATCGCCGGGATCATGGGCGGCGTGGTGCCGGGGAGAGGCGGCGGCTTGGGCGCCATCACGGGCGCCGGAGCCGGCGCGGCGACGCGAGACGGCACCGCGAGCGGCGGCACCGGAGCCTTGGCCACGGGCACAGGCGGAGGCGTGGCGGACGCAACCGCCGGAGCGGACGCGGCCGGGCGCAACCCGGGAAAGGGCGATGCGGTCGGCGCCGAAGCTGGCTTGATGGACGCCGGAGCGGGTGCGGCGACATTCGAGTAGGCCGGACGCGGGGCCGGCGGCGTCATCGGCGGGCGCGAGACCGCGGTCGGGACAACGACGGGCCGCGGAGCCGAAACAGGCGCAGGCGGCACGTTGGCCGGCCGGGCCGGCGCGGGCGGCACAGGAGCCGGAGCCGGAGCCGCGGTCGCGGCGGGCTTGAGCGCGGCGGCCTTGGCGGCGGCGGCGACTTCCCTCTCGCGCACGATGTCCTCCTTGGACTTCACGAACACCCCGGCGGGCAACGAGATTTTGGGCTCGGACGGTTCGGCCACCGGCTCCGGCACGGGTTCAGCCGGAGCGGCGGCGGCGATCTTAGCGGCAAATTCCTCACGCAGCGCCGAAGCACTGATGTTGTCCACAGTGCTCGAGGGCGACTTTACATCCGCAGCAATGATCTTCCGCTCCTTGAGGAGAGCGATGAACTCTTTGTTCTCAAAATTGAGTTCCTTGGCGAGTTCGTGGATGCGGATGCTCATGCAGCGGTAATCGTGGCGAAAAAAAAGGCGGTTTACTGGGTGCGCGTGGCGACGCGTTGGATGACATCGGTCGCTTCCTCGGCCGTAAAGCCGGCACCTTCGAGGTCACCCGTCTCAACGCCGTCGAAGAGCTCAAGCGAGACGAAGCCCGCCTTGACGAGGCGCAGGGCGAGGTCTTCGGCGATGCCGAGCGCGGCGACGAGCTTGCGCTTGGCGTCGCCCTCGGGATCGGCGCCCACGGCGCGGAACTCCTCGATGTCGAGCCGCCAGCCGATGAGCCGCGAGGTAAGGCGGGCGTTTTGGCCCTTGCGGCCAATCGCGATGGCAAGGTCCTCGGTCGCGACCCGCAGGAGAATGCGGTGCGATTTCTCGTCGAGGATGATCTCGCGCGGCACGGCCGGCTTGAGGGCCTCGATGATCATTTCACGCGGACCCGGGAAATACTTGATGATGTCGATTTTCTCGCCGCCGAGCTCGCGCACGATCGTCTTCACTCGCGCCCCACGGGCGCCGACGCATGCGCCGACCGGATCGACCTTGGGATCGGCGCTCGTGACGGCGATCTTGGTGCGGTAGCCGGGCTCGCGCGCGAAAGCCTCGATCTTGACGGTGCCGTCGGCGACCTCGGTGACTTCAAGCTCGAAGAGCCGGCGGACAAACTTGGGGCTCGCCCGGCTGAGGATAATCTCGGGGCCGCGGGGCGTGCTCTCGATTTCCATCAGCAGGCAGCGGATGCGCTCGCCCGGCTGGTATTCCTCGCCGGGCACCTGCTCCTTGCTGGGCATGATGGCCTCGGCTTTGCCGAGATCGACGAAGAGGTCGTTGCGCTCGCGGCGGCGCACTGTGCCGGTCACGATGTTGCCCACCTGGTCCTTGAAATCGTCGTAGATGCGGTCCTTCTCGAACTGTCGCAGTCGCTGCATGACCGCCTGCCGGGCCGTCTGGGCCGCGATGCGGCCGAGCGTCGACGGATCGATTTCCTTCTCCACCATCTCACCGATGGTGATGCCGGGTTTGACGGCCTGGGCCTTCTCGACATGCAGCTCGGTCTTCGGGTTGCTAACGGAATCGACCACCTTCATCACGGCCCAGGCATGGAGCTGGCCATTCTTGGGGTTGATATCGATCCTGAGTTCCTGGCCGGAATTGACGCCTTTCTGCGCGGCGGTCTTGAGCGCATTCGCAATGGTCGCGATCATGTCGGCACGCGGAATGCCCTTCTCCTTCTCCATGTATTCCAGGACGGATAGAATTTCGCTGCTCATTGGTCGGATGTTAGAGGGGACAAAAAAAGCGGGCCGCAGGGCCCACTTTTTGGAAAGTGAGTGTTGTTGAGTTGGTAAACGTAGCCTTCCGTGCAAATTCTTGTCAAGCCCCCCGCCCCTCTCGCGCGCCCCGAGGGTTGCCCGCGGTTATGGTCGTGATGACTTCTCGGTGGATTGGCCCGCCCAAGTCCCAGGGGCCATCGATGAAGCAACGGGAAAAGGCTCGCCGCAACGGGCCGCCCAATCGCAGGCAGGCTACTTACCGCCACCGATTAGCTTGTTGATAAGCTCCGAGGCCTTGTCGGTGACTCCGCTTTTCTCGAGCGCCAGCAGCGAAAAACGGCGGTTGAGGTCGCCCGTGTCGGGTTGCCCGACTGTGCCGCCCACGGTCAATAGGAGCGCGCAAGCCGCGTAACCCAAGGCATCGGGCTCACCCTCCAGGAGACCAAGGTATTTCAGCAGCTCACCCGCCCGGCCACGCGCCCGCAGACGAAACTCCATGGCCAACGCATCTTCCAGCACCCCCGTGCCCGGCCGATGCGTGGCGCGGCCCGTGCCGGTCAGGCGGAGTTCGGGTGCGATGAGCGAGAAATCGTCGAGGGCCGTGTTCAGCGCAGCGTCGCGCGTCACCCGCACATTCAGCTGGTCGTAGGGGAGCGGATGCACCGCCCGCACAAACTCGGCGACCGCCTCGGCCTTGCCCGCGATGTCGGCCCCCGCCTTGCGCCCCGTGAGATTTCCGATCGAGGCGAGGATGCTCGCAAGGCGGCCGGACGACTCGGCCGCCTGGGCCACGCTGAGCGGCAACCCGCGAAACACGCCGCGCCGGCTCGTAACCGTAAACTCTCCCGTCGCCGCCTCGACCAGCGTCCCGAGCGAGCCAGCCTGCGCGGCAAACCCGCTCGCCACGTCGAACCGGCCCTCGATCGGGGCCGCGCGATCGCCGTGGAGCGCGCGCCAGATCGGGTCCGAGTCGAGATCCTTGAGCCGCACCTCGGCGGCCAGCGCGTAGGGCTGGGCCGAGCCGGTGGCGAACGTCACGGCGCCTTCGGCACTCGCCCGCCCCGCTTCGCCCATGCTGGCCTGGAGACCCTCGAGTTTGACCTGTCCGGCATCAATGCGAATGCGACCGGTGACGTTGCCGGCGCTCAAGCCCGGCGACCAGACGACCTCTTTGAGCCGCAGGGTGACGGAGCCGTTCAGCCCCGACCACGGCGGCGGCGCGGGCCCCGGCGCCGCGGTGCCGACGGGCTTGGCCTCAGCCAGCGGCGCGGCGGCCGCCAACAGTTTCGCATCCTCCAGGAAAAGCTGCGTGCCAGTGACGAGCGCCTCGATGAGTGGCGGCGCCCCGACCACCGGTGTCAGCGTGCCGGTGATCGCGAGGTCCGACTTGCGCCCGCCGTGCTCGATCAGAATCGGGGCGCTGAAGATCGTCGCGCCATCCGGGCCGGCATCGACCCTCAGATCGATCGTGAGCGCGGGCATCGGCTGGGGCGCGCCCGTGGTCGGCGCGGCGAGGTTCTTCACCGCGAGATTGGCGTGCACTTCACGCCGTGTCGCCAGCGTGGCGGCGAAATTCACCTCGGCCTCGCCGGTCGCGAGGGCGAGTCGCCCCACTGCACCGGGCTGCGCCAGCAGCCGCGGCAGATCCGCGGTGAGGCGGCCCGTGGCTTTCACGGGCTGATCCCGCCCCGCGAGGCGGCCCGCCCGCGCGTCGAGGCTCAGCATCACCTCGTCGCCCGTGCGCAGGACAAGTCCGGGAATCTCGATCTGCCAGCCCTGCGGCGTGTAGTCGGCCGCGACACTCACGATCAGCCCTACTCGCTCGATCAGCGGTTGACCGGATTGCGCCAGCGTGAAATCCGCCACCGCCAGCGGTGCGGACGACCGTAGCGTCACACCGCCGTTGCGTGGGAGGGCGACAAGTTCACCGCGCAACCGACCCGCCCCCGGATCGAGATCGCCCAGCCACGGGCGCGCCCACGCGAGCGGCGCGCCATGCAGCGCAATCGCGACGAGGTCCTTGGCGACCTCCGCGGTGCGCAGTTCGCCGGTGCCGGGATTGATCTCGAATTCCTGCAAGAGCCGCACGGTCGCCACCGGCACCTCCGCGCCGAAGTGGCCCTCGAATTGCCGCACCGCGATCGTGCCGCCACTGTGCGCGAGATCGAAGGTCGTCCGGAGCGACACCGGGCCGAGGGCGGCCAGTTCGGGTCTCAGCCTTCCCAGGCGATCGACCGTGGCGTCGAGGCTGCCGGCCAGATGAGCCGCGATAAACCCGGCATCGGTGTCGAAGCGCCCCTCACCCGCCACCGCAAAAACCGGGAGCACCTGGCCGAGCGTAAAGGGCGCCAAGTCGGCGTCGCGCACCTTGAGGCTCCACCGTCCATCGATGCGCGGCGCCCCGGCCTGATACTCGGCGCTCACCGCCACGAGTTCGCGTCCTTCGCTCGTCGCGCTCGCCGCGTAGCGTTCGCCCGCGGCGGTCCGCGTGGCGCGAGCTTCCAGGTGCAGCCGCACGCCACCGGGGAAATCCGGCCCGACCGCCGTCGCCTCAGAGCTCACGCCCAGCGCCGCAAAGGTCCGCGGCGTGTCCATCCGCGCGGTCAGTTCGCCGCGCAGCTCGACCGCCTGCACCTCCCCGCCGGCCTGCATCGCGACGGCCGTCACTTTGAATTTCGCCTCGCGCCCGGCCGCGAGGCCGCCGCCTTGGATCGTCACTTTCACGCGACCGCGCGCCTCGGGCAGGATCACCTCGCCCGCGAGGTCCACGCCGTCGATCGCGACATCGATCGGCAGATCGAGCCGGGCAAATACGCCGACAAACGCCCCCACGACCGCCTCCGCGGCCACCCGCGCCGCGTCCGCCGCCGACACGGGCGGCGCT
>JAUYAK010000027.1 GCA_030693515.1 Opitutaceae bacterium | reverse complement strand
CGGCCTTGCCCGACGGGCAGTCGGCCCGCGCCGCCGCCAAATTTCTCCAGGAGGGCCACGCCCGGCCGTTCTTTCTCGCGGTCGGCATTTTCCGGCCGCATCTGCCCTTCACCGCGCCGAAAAAATATTTCGATCTGCATCCGCTGGAAAAAATCATCATCCCGGCGGCGGCGGCGGAAGATTCGGCTGGGGCGGAGAACGTGGACCTGGGGTTGCCCCACGCGGTGCGGCGGATGGAGCGGGAGCGCGGGATGTTGCGGCTTGTGATGGAAAACGAGACCCGCCGGCGGATGATCCAGGCCTACTCGGCGTGCGTGAGCTTCGCGGATGCGCAGGTGGGCGTCGTGCTGGCGGCGTTGAAAGCGGCCGGGCTGGAGCGGCGGACGATCGTCGTCTTCGTGTCGGATCACGGATTTCTGCTGGGTGAGCACGGCGCCTACGCCAAGAGCTCGCTCTACGAACAGTCGGTGCGTGCGCCGCTGATCGTGTCCGCGCCCGGCGTGACGACACCCGGCCGACCGTGCGCGCGCTTGGTCGAGTTCGTCGATCTCTACCCGACGCTGGCGGAGTTGTGCGGGTTAAAAGCCCCGGTCGGACTGGAAGGCACGAGCTTCGTGCCGCTGCTCAAGGAACCGGGGCGGCCGTGGAAGCAGGCGGTGTTCAGCGTCGATTTGCTCGGAGAAAAAATGATCCGCACCGAGCAATGGAAACTCATCACGCTGCCGGAAAAAGGCGGCTGGCTCTTCGACCTCGAGCGCGACCCGCAGGAAAACCACAACCTCTTCGATTCCCCTTCCCACCGGAAGCAGCTCGCGGAGCTGCAAGCGCGGCTCGCCGCCGGCTGGAGAAAAGCCGCTCCGTGAATTGCCATTCCAATCCCGAACGAATCAAAGGAATCCGCCCATGAAATCAGCCCTGTTCCCATTGATGGCCCTGCTCCTCGTCGCGGTCGCGCCGTCGGCCAATGCGCAAACCGAAAAGAAATCCAAACAGGGCGGGGGAGCCGCCGGCGAAGGCCAGCGTCCCCGCGATCAAACCCCCTCGTGGCTGATGCCGGAGGTCAAGGGCGCAAACCTTCACTACCGGACGTTCGACAGCAAAGCCGCCGGCACGAAAGTCAGCTACCTGCTTTACCTGCCGCCCGACTACGAGACGTCCAAGGACCGGCGTTACCCCGTGGTGTTCTGGCTGCACGGCATCGGCGGCTCCCAGCAGGGCATCCCGGCGCTCTGCGCGCGAATCTCCGAGGCGATCACGGCGCAAAAAGCGCCGCCCGCGATCTTCGTTTTCGTCAACGGCATGGTGGACAGTTTCTATTGCGATGCGCTCGCCATCAAACGGCCGGTTGAAACCGTCATCGTCAAGGAACTGATTCCGCATGTCGACGCGACCTATCACACTCTCGCCACGCGCGCTGGCCGCATGATCGAGGGCTTCTCGATGGGCGGTTTCGGGGCGGGCCACCTTGGCTTCAAATATCCTGAGCTGTTCGGCTCCGTCTCGATCATCGACGGCGCGCTCCTGAGTCTGGGCGTCATCAAAGGCCGTCACGCCAAAATTTTTCAACGCGTCTTCGGCGGCCGGGAAGGAAATTTCACCGCCGCCCATCCCCTCGCGCTCGCGGAACGGAATGCCGCGCAGATCAAGGGACGCACCCTCGTCCGCCAAAGCGTCGGCGCGCTCGCTGCGCCAAACGAGACGCTCCACGCCGAGCTGTCGCGCCTCGGCATCGAGCACGACTACGACAAGTTCGATGGCGTCGGCCACAATCTCGCCGCGATCTACGAGAAACTCGGCGACCGGAATTGGAAATTCTACTCCCGGGCGTTCGCCGCCCAAGACGCATCCAGCCGTTCGCCATAATTCACCCAACCCGGTCTTTTTTCCGGGAAAGATCAAGCCACCTGATGAAAACCCTACCGCTACCCCGTCTTCGCCTGCTGGCAACGTTAGTTGCCGCCGCCGGCCTGCAATTTGTCCGCGCCCAACAAGCACCCACGGCATCCCCGCCCGTCCCGACCGAAGAAAAACCGATCGAGCTCTCCCCTTTCGAGGTCCGCACGGAAAAGGACACCGGCTACTCCGCGCAAAACACCACCTCCGGCTCGCGCCTCAACACGAGTCTCGCCGACACGCCCGCCGCCATTTCCGTTTTCACCAAGGAATTCATCGAGGACCTCGGTGCGACCAAGATCGAGGATCTCGTCGAATATTCCATCAACAGCCGGAGCAATTTTCTGGAGGGAGCCAATCTGAACTCAGACTCTCCGCAAGGCCAGGGCGGCGCGCTGACCAACAACGATGCGATCCTCAGCGTCCGCGGCATCGCCGGCGCCTCGCGCTTCAGCAACGCCTTCCAGTCCTCCGTGTCCCAGGACACCTTCAATCTCGAGCGGGCGGAGCTGACCCGCGGGCCGAATTCCGTGCTCGCCGGCGTGGGCCAGCCCGGCGGCGGTTTTAACGTCGGCACCAAAAAAGCCGATGTCAGCCGGCAGACCGTCACCGCGTCGTTCCGTTTCGGTTCGTGGGAGGAAACCCGGGCCACGCTCGACATCAACCAACCGCTCGTCGCGAAAAAACTGGCCATCCGTATCAACACGGCCAGCACGGACGCCAACGGCTGGCGCCCGTTCACCTACAATCAGGAGCAGCGCCACCAGTTCAACGTGCGCTGGCAGCCGGCGAAGAACACCCGGGTGGACGTCGAATACGAACTCGGCCGCCGCGAATATGCCGTCGCCCCGCAGACCGGCCTCGTCGACCAGATCACGCCCTGGATCGCGGCGGGCCGGCAGCGCGACACCGTCGTCGGGCAGCCGACGGGCGCGGCGGGCACGGCGGCCGCCGCCGCGCTCGCTGCCGGGGGGATGCAGGTGTTGACGAATCAAAACAGCCTCGTTTACGACACGACCACCGGAGTCATCTACAATGCGCGGAACCAAAGCGTGTCGGCGCCGGTGGGGACGGGCGACAACGCCAAGCATATCTTTGATTTCAACCTCGCGCCCCGCGAGATTTTCACCGGCGGACCGGGTTACGGCACGAGCAACGACTACGACCGTTACTACGCGGCGCTGTCGCACGAGCTGATCCGCGATCTCTTCATCGAAGCCGCCTTCAACCGCGAAGTCGTGGACAACCTCGCGCGCAACACGACCGAAGGAGCCGGCAACATCATTCTGGTCGATCCCAATGCCTTTTTGCCGAGCGGCGCGCCGAATCCCCACGCCGGCGAATTCTACACCGAGGGGCAGGTCGTCCTCCGCCATCGCGAGACGAAGAGCGACGACTACCGGCTCAGCGCCTCCTACGATCTCGAGCCGGCCCGGCGGTGGCGCTGGGCGGAGCGCTGGATCGGCCGCCAGCGCGTCGCCGGCATGTTCCAGTCCCGGCAGGCGGGCTCGATCGAAAACCAGCAGGAGGAGGTGCTCATCCAAAACCCGTTTGCGACCACCTCGCCCGACGAGGGCAACGGCAACCTCAACCGCCTGCGCCGCCGCACCTACCTCGGCACGAGCCTGAACGGCCCGAGCGGCCAGATCGGCTTGCACGACTATCGCGCGTTCCCCGTCAACGGCCTGAATGCCGTGACATCGAGCGGCACCCCGACCACGACGCTGCCCATCAGCACCACCTTCGTCCCCTTCGGCCAGACGCGCGACACTTTCCGCCGGACGAACAGCAGTCTGTATGTCTGGCAGGGCAATTTGTTGTTCGACCGGCTGGTCGCCACCGTCGGCTACCGCGACGATCGCGTCCGAACCATCCTGCCGGATACGACGCTGCGGGCCGCCCCCTTCCCGCCGTTCACGCAGGGCGTCCTGATCCCCGGACGTAGCAATCAGGTGACATCGGGCGGCGGCATCACGCGCACCCAAGGCCTGGTGGCGAAGCCGCTTTCCTGGGCGTCGTTGTTCTATAATCGCTCCAGCTCCTTTGACGTGCCGGCGCAGACCGTGATCATCTTCAACAACGTCCCGCCGCCTTCCAGCCGCGGCCTGACCGAGGACTACGGCGCGAAGTTCTCCCTCCTCAACGGCAAGGTCTTCGCCACTGTCACGCGTTATGAGACTTCCGCCAATGACCAGACCGGGAACACCGGCGTGCAGAGTTTCATCACGAACGCCAACCTCATCTGGAACACCTTGGACGCCGCCGGCGTGCCCGAGGCCGCCGGCACCTCGGTCTTCGCCAACGGTCGGACGTTCGACCGCATCTCGACCGGCTGGGAATTCGAGGTGACGGCGAACCTCACTTCCAATTGGCGGCTGATCCTCAATTACTCGGCGAACAAAACCATCCAGAGCAATCATGCGAAGGAGATCATCGACTACTATGACCAGTTCACGTCGCTCTTCACTGCGGGCACCCGCAGCCGCCTGATTATCGGCGGCACGCCGGGCCAGTTGGCGGCCAACGCCGTCGATGCGACCGATGCCGTGACCACCATTGCCGAGCGGCTGCAGGAAGTGCGGGCCGATTTTCAGGATCAGTTCATCAGCCCTGATGGCGTGCGGCAACTCGGCCAGCCGGTCGATCAGGGCAACGTGCGCACGACCTATGCGTTTCGCGAGGGCGTCCTCCGGGGCGTGTCGGTGGGCGGCGGCGCGCGCTGGCGCGGCGAGCGGGTGATCGGCTACACCTCGACCAACCCGGCCAGTAGGCGGGCAATTCGCGGCGACGCGACCGTCGGCGTGGACTTCAACGCCTCCTATCGCCGCAAGGTCGGGCTCCTCGGCCAGAAATGGGATCTCACCGTCCAGTTGAACGTCAACAATGCGCTGAACGACAACGACCTCATCATCACGCGGACGTTCGCCGACGGCACCCCCCGCACCTTCAGCATCCCGGCCCCGCGCCAGTGGTTCGTCACGACGACAGTCAGATTCTGACGCGCGCCGCGCAACCATCCCAATCCGATCCAATCTCCATGAAAACCCTCCTCACCCTGCTCGCACTGTTGCTCGCCGCCTCGACCCCGGCCAGTGCCCAAGTCGAACCCAAATCCAAGAAGGGCGGCACCGCCCCTGAAGGTCAGCGTCCGCGCGACCAGACGCCCTCGTGGCTCATGCCGCCCGTGTCGGGGCCGAATCTTCATTACAAGACTTTCGACAGCAAGGCCGCCGGGCAGAAGGTGAGTTACATGTTGTATCTGCCGTCCGATTACGAGACGGCGAAGGATCGGCGCTATCCGGTCGTGTTTTGGCTGCACGGTATCGGCGGCGCCCAGACGGGCGTGCCAGCGATGGCCGAACGCCTCACCAAGGCCATCACTGAGGGCAAGGCTCCGGCGATGATCGTGGTCTATGTCAACGGCATGATCCGCAGCAGCTACGTGGATTCAGCCGATGGAAGGATGCCGGTCGAGACTGTCACGATCAAAGAACTCATCCCGCACGTGGACTCGTCCTATCGGACGATTGCGACGCGCGAGGGGCGCATGATCGAAGGTTTCTCCATGGGCGGCAGCGGCGCGGCCAAATGGGGCCTCAAGCACACCGATCTGTTCGGCTCGATCTCGATCATCGACGGCGCGCTCCATTCTTCCGACGACACGACCAGCGGGAAGATGGCGGAATCGTTCAAGACGATCTACGGTGGGGACAAGGAACGTTTCGCGGCGAGCGACCCGTGGAAGCTGGCGGAGAAGAATGCGGACAAGGTGAAAGGTCGCACGACGATCCGCATCGTGACGCGCACCACCGGGCTGGGTGGCGCCAACACGAAGTTCCACGAACTCCTCGACCGCCTCGGGCTGACAAACGAATTTCACGCCATCCCCGACGCGCCGCATTCACCGAACCCGCTCTACGATGGGCTGGGGGACCGAAACTGGCCCTTCTACGTGAAGGCATTCAAGGCCGCGAATCTCCCAAAGTAAAACCAACCAACTCCACGCAGCGAGGTGCATCATGTCCAATCGACACCGTTTCCAATCAATGATCGCGCTGGCTCTCCTGCTGGCAATCGCGGCAGTCAGCGCGGCGGCGGAGCCGTTGCCCGGCTTCAAGCTCGAAGGCACCAAGTGGACTTTCGAGGACGGCTCGTTGTCCATGAAGGGCATTCTCATCAAGCCGGATGGGGACGGCCCGTTCCCCGCCATCCTCATCAGCCAC